>JAFUZO010000067.1 GCA_017476575.1 Bacteroidales bacterium
ATACTTCAAGTCCTGCCCCTGGCACTTCGTTTCTCGAAAGAAACTGACGCTCGTTTTCTTTGATATCTGTTACAATATCTCGGTACTTGCTTGTACTTTTAGTCTTTCAATATTTTCAACGAACTACCCCGTTTCGAACGGGACTGCAAAGGTAGGAACTTTTTTCGAACCGCCAAAATTTTTTGAAAGATTTTTGACGGATTTCTCGACTTGGGTTCCGTCCCCGACCGGAATGCAGAAATAACAGGAAGATTTCGTACCTTTGTCGGCGTTATGGAACAGAAAGCGATTTCTCTGTGGCAGATTTTCGGCGTGTTCGCCAAGGTCGGGGCCTTCACCATCGGCGGGGGCTATGCCATGATACCCATCATCCAGGACGAGATGACGCGGCGGCGGTGGATTCCGGAGGAGGACCTGCCGGACATCGTGGCCCTGTCGCAGTCCGCACCGGGGGTCATGGCCGTCAACATCTCCATCTTCGCGGGCTACCGGCTGCGCGGGGTCAAGGGCAGCATCGCCGCGACGCTCGGCTCCATCACCCCGTCGTTCCTGATCATCCTCGGCATCGCGATGTTCTTCACGGCCTTCAAGGACAATCCCTGGGTGGAACGCGCCTTCAAGGGCATCCGGCCGGTGGTCATCGCCCTGATCGCCGTCCCGATGATCCAGATGGCGAAGAAAAGTTGCAAGGCCTGGTGGGCCTGGCTCCTGGCCGCCGGGGCGCTCGTGCTGGTCGCCTTCCTCAACGTGTCCCCGATCTACATCATCCTCTGCGTGATGGCCGTCGCCTTCGCCCTCACCTATTATAAGGAGCACCGGCCATGACCCTTCTCCTTCTCTTCCTGCAACTCGCCGGCACCTTCTTCGTCATCGGCCTGTTCACCGTCGGCGGCGGCTACGCCATGCTCTCCTTGATCCAGAACGAGGTGGTGGTCGCCCATGCGTGGATCACCGAGAGCCTGTTCACCGACATCGTCGCCATCTCCCAGATGACCCCGGGGCCTATCGGCATCAACACCGCGACCTATGTCGGCTACAACGTCCTGTACCAGGCCACGGGGAACCATCTGCTCGGGATTTGCGGCTCGGCCACGGCCACCCTGGCCCTGGTCCTGCCGTCATTCATCATCATGCTGCTGATTGTCCGGTTCTACACGAAGTTCCGCTCCAATACCCTGTTCGAAGGCGTCATGGGGGCGCTCCGTCCTACCGTAGTCGGGCTCATCGGGGCCGCCGCCGTCATCCTCATTGTCAAGACCACCTGGTTCCAGGGTGTGCCGACCCTCTCGGTCGTCGTGGAGAATTTCCCCGACTGGAAAAGCTGGTGCCTGCTCGGCGCCGCCTTCGCCGTCTCGTACCGGGGCAAGGTCAACCCCATCCTTGTCATCATCGGCGGGGCCGTCGCCGGGCTGCTGCTCTACTGACGGCTCCGACAGTCTTGGCCATAGAATCACGTGCCGTCTTGACATGCAATAGAAAAAGCAGTATCTTCGCAATGTGAAACCAAAAGTACCGCATATATGAAACACTTTCCCATCCTTTCCCTCTTGGCCGTGACTGTCATGGCCTGTTCCTCTCCGCAACCGGAGCCATTCAGCGTCATCCCGATGCCGGATGACGTGACCCTGGGCGAAGGCGCCTTCAAGATCGCCGGACAGGATTTCTTCGTCGATGCATCCATCGATCCGGAGGCCCAGACCGCCATCTGCGACTTCTGGAACCAACTCTGCGCCGTCTCCGGCAAGAAGTCGACGGTCGGCAGCGAGGAGCGCGGCCAAAAGGTCCGCTTCCTTCCCAACCCCAACCTCGGTGCCGAAGAATATGCCCTGAACATCGATGGAAACGGGGTCGTGGCCGAAGCGTCCGCCTTCCCGGGCTTCTTCTACGCCATCCAGACCCTCAAGCAGATGCTCCCCGCCGAAATCTATGGGACAAAGAAGGTCTCCGCCGCCTGGGTGCTGCCTTATGCCAGCATCCTCGATTCGCCCCGTTTCGACTACCGCGGCATCCTCCTGGACCCGTGCCGCCACTTCTGGACGGTCGAGGAGACCAAGCGCATCATCGACATCGCCTCCATCTACAAGATCAACCGGCTCCACTGGCACTTGACCGAAGACCAGGGCTGGCGCTGGGAAGTCAAGAAATATCCCGGCCTGACCGAAATCGGCGCCTGGCGCAACGGGACCTGCATCGGCAAGGACTTCACATCCAACGACGGCATCCGCCATGGCGGCTTCTACACCCAGGACGAACTCCGCGACGTGGTCGAATATGCCCGCAGGCGCGGCATCACCGTCATCCCTGAAATCGACCTGCCGGGCCACATGCTCGCTGCCCTGGCCGCCTATCCGGAGCTGGGCTGCACCGGCGGCCCGTATGAAGTCTGGACCCGCTGGGGCATCTCCGAGGACGTCCTTTGCGTCGGCAAAGAAGAGACCTTCACCTTCCTGGAAGACATCCTCACGGAACTCATCGATATCTTCCCTTCCGAATACATCCATATCGGCGGTGATGAGTGCCCGAAGGTCCGCTGGGTCTCCTGTCCGCGCTGCCAGGCCCGCATCAAGCAGCTCGGTCTCAAGGCCCACGGCAACATCTCCGCCGAACAGGAGCTGCAGTGCTATGTGACCGCCCGCATCCAGAAGTTCCTCAACGACAGGGGTCGCAAGATCATCGGCTGGGACGAAATCCTTGAAGGCAACCTGGCTCCCGGGGCGACCGTCATGTCCTGGCGCGGCGTCAAGGGTGGCATCGAAGCGGCCCGTCGCGGTTTCGATGTCGTGATGACTCCGAACAAGTACCTGTACATCGACTACTACCAGTCTCAGGAAGTGGACAAGGAACCGTTCGGTATCGGCGGCTATGTCCCGGTCGGAAAGGTCTACGGCTACGAGCCCTACGAAGGGATGGACCCGGGGACGGAAAGCCATATCCTCGGTGTCCAGGCCAATCTCTGGACCGAGTATATCGTCACACCGGAGCACCTGGAATACATGCTGCTCCCGCGCCTGTGCGCCCTTTCCGAGGTCCAGTGGTGCGATGCTTCCCACAAGGACTACGCCCGCTTCGACGCCTCTCTCGACCATGCCTTCCGCATCTTCGACGTCATGGGCTTCACCTATGCCAAGCATGTCCGCGGCGTCATCGGCCTGCCCGGCAGCGAACAACCCGCCCGCACGCCGGAAGAACTGGAGGAATACCTGGCTCAGCGGGCGACGGAGCGGTAGCGTCCGCGCAGCTGGAGGGCGCAGAGGCCGGTGTAGGCAAGGATAAGGAGGGTGTTGAGACCGAGCTGCAGCCAGTGGATGCCCGGGGAGGCAAAGAAACGCCGCCCCATCCAGAGCGCGACGACATAGACGGCGCCCATCAGCAGGAATATCTGCCCGATCCTCTTCCAATCATAGGGGATCGGGTAATATTTTGCCCCCAGCCAGGCGCTCAGTGCCAGCATCACAAGGTAGCTGGCAAGATGGCCGAACGCGGAGGCCCAGTAGGAGAACCGCGGCATGAACACGATGTTGACCACGGCGGTCACGACCAGCCCCGCCAGGGTGATCCAGATGGCCATGTCGGTCTTGCCGGAGAGCTTGTACCACATGGAGACATTGAAGAGCATCCCCAGGAGCATATAGCTCAGCAACATGACCGGAACAACGCCGACCCCCACACGGAAGTCGCGGCCGAGGAAGAGGGAGATGACATCGATGTAGAGGATGACGCCGAGGAACACCAGGCCGCAGAAGGCGGTGAAGTATTCCATGACGACGGCATAGAGTTCCTTGGAGCCTTTGTCGGCTGCGCGCTGGAAGAAGAAGGGCTCCGCCGCATAGCGGAACATCTGGATAAAGAGGTTCATGATGACGGCCAGCTTGACGGCCGCCTGATAGATACCGAGGGAAGCCCGCCAGGCCTCGGAATTGACGTCGAAATAACGGAACAGGATCCGGTCGAGGAAGTCGTTGGCGACACCCGGCAGCGCGGCAACCATCAACGGCAGGGAATACAGGAGCATCCGCCGCAACACACTGCCGTCGAAACGGAACCGGAAGCGCAGGATGTCCGGCAGGAAGATGGCCAGGCACAGGATGCAGCTCACGAGGATGGCGAAAATCGGGTAGGTGAAATCCGGTGTCGGGGATACGAGACGTGCGAGGGCATTGTCCGGATGCGCCGCACAGAAGGCGGGGAACCAGAAGAAGAGCAGGAGGTTGCAAGCCGTCTCCGTGAGAATCTTCACGGTCTTGATGACGGCGAAGCGGATGGCCTGGTGCTCCTGCCGGAGCCGGGCGAAGAGGATGGCCGTGATGCTGTCGCAGAACAGGATGCCCCCGACATAGCTGATGAGCGAACTGTAGCCGGCATAACCGAGCGCCGTGGAGATGGGCCCCGACCAGGCGATCATGCACGAGAGGAAGGCGGCATTGAGCCCGAACACGGCCAGGAGGGCGTTGGAATAGACCTTTTCCGGATCCTCGCCGGCCTTGTTGGCAAAGCGGAAACAACCGGTCTCGAGGCCCAGCACCAGCACGACCTGGAGGATGGCGATATAGGCCATGAATTCGGTGACGACACCATATTGCACCTGGGTCAGCATGCGGGTGTAGATCGGCACGAACAGGAAGTTCAGCACACGGGCCAGGATCGAACTGAGGCCGTAGATCGCGGTCTCGCCCGCCAATTGTTTCAACGGATTTGCCATAGTAAACGCAAAATTAGTTATTTTTGCACAAATATCGGAACCCATGAAGAAGATTCTCTACATCACCGCGGCCTTCCTCGCCCTCGCCGGTTGCCGGAATGCCGCCCGCCAGAAGGCGGAGGAACCCGTCGCCGGGCAGCCCGAGGAGCCCCGGGAGGCCGCCCTCGATACCGTCGCCGCCGTGAAGGCCGCCTCGGTGCTGCCCGAGGAGCCGGTCTTCGACATCGTCACCAGCCTCGGCACCATCAAGGTCAAACTCTATAAGGACACCCCGAAGCACCGCCACAACTTCGAGAAACTCGCCCTCGCCGGCTACTATGACAGCCTCCGGTTCCACCGGGTCATGAAAGGGTTCATGATCCAGGGCGGCGACCCCTACTCCCGCGACTCCGCGAAGGTGGACCTCTGGGGCACGGGCGGACCAGGCTACACCCTCCCCGCGGAGATGCGCGATGAAGACGGCGCCCCCCTCCACCGCCACAAGAAAGGCGCCCTTGCCGCCGCCCGCCGGGGCGACCAGGCCAACCCCTACAAGGAATCCTCCGGCTCGCAGTTCTACCTGGTCCAGGACCCGGACGCCTGCGTCCATCTCGACGGCGAGTATACGGTCTTCGGCGAGACCGTCGCCGGTCTCAACGTCATCGACAAGATTGCCGCCGTCCCGACCGGCCGCCAGGACCGTCCCCTGCGGGAAGTCCGCATCCTTACCATCAAACCCGACGAAGAACTCAACAAAAGAGTCGAAAAGGGAACCGCCGACGAATAGTTTGGCACGGATTTCGCAATACTTTTAACCGAATAGTTTTTTCATAGGTTAAGTTTTAGGTTAGAATTGCGGACGCCGCTTGCTGGGACAGCACGCGGCGTTCATCTTTTGCGCCCCGTCCGTGTCAGGGCGGCAAGAAATGATAACAATGCTTGCCTTTTAGAATAAATTGAGTATTTTTGCAACATGATTTGAGTAAATCCACACAGAAATTTGAGTAATTTACACATCTAAATCGAGCAGTATGGAATATCTTCGCAAACAGTTCAATACACTGAAAGAGCGCATGTTGGAGCCCAGAAAGTTCATGCAGGTACTAGCCGGGCCCAGGCAGGTGGGTAAATCGACGCTGGTGAACCAGGTGCTCTCAAAGGTGGAAATTCCTCACAAAGTCGAGGTGGCAGATGCCGTGGACCCGAAAGACAGCGACTGGATTCACCGGGTGTGGGAAGCGGTGCGCACGACGATGATGATAAGGGGTATCGGCGAGTATCTGCTGGTCATCGACGAGGTGCAGAAGATTGACAACTGGAGTGAGGTGGTGAAGAAGGAATGGGATACAGACACGCGGAACCGGCTGAACTTGAAGGTGGTACTGCTGGGGAGCAGCCGTCTGCTGCTGAGGAAGGGATTGACGGAGTCGCTGGCCGGGCGGTATGAACTGATCAGGATGCCACATTGGAGCCTGCGGGAGATGCGGGATGCGTTCGGGGTTTCGCTGGACGAGTATATCTATTTTGGCGGCTACCCTGGTCCTGCTCATCTGATGAAGGATGAGCGGCGCTGGCGGAAGTATATCAGGGATTCGTTGGCGGCTCCGGCGATTGAGAAGGATGTGGTGATGACGTCGAACATCTATAAACCGGCACTTATGAAACAGTTGTTCGAACTGGGGTGCGGCTACTCGGCAGAGATTTTGTCGCTGACGAAACTGATGGGGCAACTGCAGGATGCGGGGAATGTGACGACGCTGGCGGGATATCTGGAGATTCTGAACCAGTGTGCGCTGCTGACAGCGCTGCAAAAGTATGCTGGAGACGAGGCACGGAAGCGGGGATCGACACCGAAGTACCAGGTGTATAACAATGCGCTGCTGACGGCATACAAGGGCCGCGGGTACGAAACGGACCGGACGGACACGAGGGCATGGGGCCGGTGGGTGGAGAGTGCAGTGGGGGCGCACCTGCTGAGTATGGCGGAGGATCTGGGCTACGGGGTGTACTACTGGCGCGAGCCCTCAAGGAACAAGGATGAAAAAGACAAGGAGGTGGATTTCATTGTCGTACGAGACGGCGAGGTGACGGCGATTGAGGTCAAGAGCGGGCGTCGGGGAATGAATGCCGGGCTGCCTGCATTTGTGAATGCATTTCATCCCAAGCGGTCTTTTGTTGTGGGAACCGACGGTGTGAGTCTCGAAGATTTTTTGATGTGCGAGGTGGAAACATGGTTATAGGCTCGCAGGTCAATGAAGCCAAGGAAAAGTGCGTTTATTTTTCCAAAAGACATCAAAAAATCGAACTGTAGGAAAAGTATTCTCATTTTTAAACGGAAACACGCTTTATTTGTCCATGTAAATATAATTTACTAACTTTGTGGAAAAATAAACGACTATCATGGCAAAGATTACCGGAAGAAAAAAAGAAATCTCAGAACTGCTGGATGCCTATCGGAAAGATCAGGCCCAACTCGTAACCATCTATGGAAGGCGCCGAGTCGGAAAAACTTTTCTTGTTGACGAAGTCCTGAAAGGGAAAATCACATTCCGGCACGCCGGATTATCACCCGTTGACGAAAGCGGAAAGAAAAACCTGCTAAAAGATCAACTCAAACATTTTTATAATTCCCTGCTGCTTCACGGAATGCCAAAAACCAAATGTCCTTCCTCCTGGCTGGACGCCTTCTTCATGCTGGAGAAGCATCTGCAAGGGACAGACACAGGAGAAAGGCAGGTTGTCTTTCTGGATGAATTGCCGTGGATGGACACTCCCCGCTCCGGATTCCTGACGGCATTTGAAGGTTTTTGGAACGGATGGGGATGCCACCGTGACAATCTGATGGTCGTTGTCTGTGGGAGTGCCAACTCTTGGATACTTGATAACTTGATACACAGCCACGGTGGTCTCTACGGAAGAATAACGAAAAGCATCAAACTTTACCCTTTCAATCTGAAGGAATGCGAAGAGTATTTTAGGGAAAACAGCATCATCATGTCGAGGTATGACATTGTCCAGAGCCAGATGATACTCGGCGGAATCCCCTATTATTTCAATTATTTCAATAAGGATTACAGTTTCTCGCAAAACATCGATGCGTTGTTCTGGGGGGAGAACCCTAAACTTGATGACGAGTTTGACAAACTTTTTGCTTCTGTGTTTTCCAATCCCGAAGAAATGAAACGCATTGTTCTCACCCTGGCAAAAAGAAGAAAGGGATATACCAGAGGCGAAATCGCAGAGCAGACGGGGATAGACTCAAGCGGAAACTTCACAAAAATGCTCAAGGCACTGGTAGAAAGTAATTTTGTGGAAAAATACTTTCCGTTCGGAGAGTCCAAACGAGATGCTTTCTACAAACTGACAGATCCCTTCTGTCTTTTCTATGCCAAGTTTCTCGCAGGGAAAAAAATCACAGACCCGTATTTCTGGACCAATAGCCAGGCTTCAGGGCAAATCACCTCTTGGAGAGGTTTTGCATTTGAGGATTTATGCTTCCGCCACATCTGGGCGATCAAGGAAGCGCTTGGAATTTCCGGCGTATCCGCAGAGTATTCGTCATGGAACTTGGATGGAAATGCCGACAGCATGGGCACTCAGGTAGATTTGCTGCTCAAAAGGAAGGACAATGTGACAAACCTCTGTGAAATGAAATTCTACAGCGACACATTTGAAGTTTCCAAGTCCTTTTACAGAACAATGCTGACTCGTGTAAACCTGCTCACAGAGCGTCTGCCAAAGAAATACGCAGTGCATCCAACCCTTGTAACCACTTTCGGCCTGAAAAGAAACGAGTATTCCGGAATTTTCAACAAGGTCATTACTCTGGATGACCTATTTTGCTAAACAATACGTTCCAGGCGAAACTTGGCGGAGTACCGACGGGCCATCCGCCGTTTCCTGGATGCCTGCCCGGAAGGCCGCATCAAGATTTGCGACATCAACCTTCGGCAACACGATTACGCCAAGGATCCGATGGCAGCCGGGTAGTCTGGAAGGAAGGACGCAGTTTCCAAGGAGCGCCGAAAGTCAGGGTCCGAACGCCGTCGGTGTGCGTTCCCGGGCCGTTTTGCACACCGGCAACCCTTTCTTCGCGTTTCGTGTGCGTTTGAGGCCTGTTTCACACACGGGTCGGCCCGGCCATCGCATCGGTGTGTGGAAACGGGTCGGAACGCAGGTCGTTGAAACGGCCATGTTCAACCTGAATTATTCAGGCTAGAGTTTGATCTTGGCTGACCGGAGTCCAGAAGAGGAGACCGTCAAGGTTGCGGGTCCAGGACCGGTACGGCGCACGATGACGGAGCAGAGTCCATTGAAGGCAGGACATTCTGGACTGAAAAAAGGGACGTGGGAGGTCGGGTCTCCTGCATCAACCGCTACGATTTCAGCCGCTCCGGAGACGCTGAAGGTCAATAGGTTGTCGGCCGATGGAATCGTGATGCCTGCTTTGTCGGCAATCCGGATGTCAATGTATATAAGACCTTTCCGATCCGGGATGCGCCGTTGTTTTCCGTCAGGTACATGATACGAGGTGAAATCCAAGCGCGGACCGAATCCGCTTTCCTCTTCCAAAATGATGCGTTTTGCCGTTCCAGCGGTCTTCATCCGGTCACGAGCCCATTCACGGCCCCTTGTAGGCGATACATTCCACCTCTCCCGGCTCGTAGACGACCTCGTCCCACCGGATGCGATAGCCCTCCTTGGACTTCCGGCCTTGAGAAACACCATTGATGAATAATTCAGCCTCGTCGCCGGAGGTGTACACATGGACTGGGGTGACCTTCCCTTCACGGCCAGGCCATGTCCAATGTGGAAGAATGTGGGCCATCGGAAGGTCCGGACGCCAACGGGCCAGGTAGAGCCAATAGCGGTCCTTCGGAAAGCCGGCCAAGTCGATGATGCCGAAATAACTGCTCCGAGCGGGTGGAGGAGTGCCGGCCTGCTCTTTCAGCGCAGCCTCGGCGCGCTTTCGTTCGGTCGGGTCGTTGAAATTCGTGAGGATGGAACTGTCTGCGCTGTATGGTGTCGGCTCGCCGAGGTAATCAAAGCCGATCCATACGAACTCACCGGCACACTCCGGCACCTCGTCTTCAAATTGCCACTCGAAGTCGGGCTTTGAGGCCCAAGCAGGGGCGTATAGGTCATAGGAACTCACTTGGAAGGGAGAGCCTTCGATCCATCCTTTATCCTTCTCGTCAACCACCGGAAACAAGTAATAGCCCCGCGTGGAGATGCAGGATGCCGTTTCAGCACCGTAGAAAGGCTGACCGGGGTGCTTATCGCGAAACTCGGCATACAAGTGTGGCTTATAATTGAAACCGTACACATCTATCGTGGCCGCATATGGCTGGAATGCAGACCAAGGGTTATGGTTCCCTGCGGTCGTCGGGCGGGTCGGGTCCTCCCGATGACAGATGTCAGTGAGATGCTGTGGAATATCCCACTTGTCAGCATGGCCCTGCTCTCCACATTCGTTGCCGATGGACCATGCGATGACTGAAGGATGGTTACGGTCGCGATGGATCAGGGCCACGAGGTCCTTTTCTGCCCATTCGTCGAAGAGTTCGGCATAGCCATGCGGCTTCTTGGGAAGGGTCCACGTATCGGTAAACTCGTCCAGTACCAGGAAGCCCATGCGGTCGCAGAGATCCAGCAGTTCAGGAGCCGGAGGATTATGGGATGTTCGAATAGCGTTGCAGCCCATGTCCTTCAACTGGTGGAGGCAACGGACCCAGGCGTCTTCACACCATACTGCGCCGAGGGCACCGGCATCATGATGAAGGCATACCCCTTTCAGGAAGGTTTTCTCACCGTTGAGGTAAAAGCCGTCAGCGCACCACTCGGCGGTGCGGATTCCGAAGGGCGTCTCGTAGAAATCTTCTTGTCCGTCTGGCGTTTCCACAACGGTACGGGCGATGTAAAGCGTGGGAAATTCCGGTTCCCAGAGGGCGATGCCGGGGACGGTGAAAGTCTGTGTGACTGTCTTTCCATCAATTATTTCTTCGATGGAGCGGGTCTTATCTGGAATATTCCAGGTAGACATTGCGGACGCCGCATCCGTCAGGCCCGCAGGAAAGAATAGAGACGCGTGTGGTAATGGCTGTAATAGTCCTGCTTCACTCCGCTTGACAACAAGGACTCCTGGACCATCGTTTCTATGGCGGGCTCATCCGCACAGAAGCGGTCCAGCGAAGCCCTTACCACCTTCTCCGGAAGCCCGAGGCTGAGCCCGAAATCGCGGAAAGCCTTGTTATCCAATCCCAAAGGGAACGACCGCCCGTCGGCGAACAGGCCCTTCTGCAAGGCAAATATGCTGTCATCCGGAAGATGGATGCGTGTGTCGATCAGGTCATAGGCAGGGGCCAGCCGGTAGTCGCCCTCCGGATTCCTCAGCACGGAGAAGTTCTTCAGGTGGGCATCCCCGTTGGAGAACAGGAAATTGAACAGGATGCGGTCGAAAAATTTGACCATTTCAACACGCCAGGCCGGAATATAGCGCCTGATAAGCCTGCCGATGTCTTCATAGCTGAGGGCGGTATATTTATAGTCCCGCCCATACCGGTCGGCCGAGATACCGCCCAGCGAGGCGAAATCTTCCTGCTGGATCCGGAATCCGTCGGCCGCGATGTCATAGCGGCGGATGATATATGCGGCATCCCCGTTCTCGAAGAAACAAAGTGCATGGGCCGGCGTCTCTATGTTGAAAACCCGCTCTGCAATCTGCATGGTCAGGTGTTCGTTGGCCGGACTGTCTGCGGCATGCTCGAAATCGGTAAGCATCGGCTTGAGGATGAAGGTCCCCTGCTCGCCCGGCTCCGTCAAGGAAAACCGGCCATCTTTGATACATACCGAATATTTACTTTGGGCTCCCGACAAGGAAATCCTGCCCCGGTTCTCATTGAACTGGTCCTGGTGGGCCCCCTGGCTTTTGAAAGGCAGGACAGGCGAAACCGGGATACCGCCTGTCAGTCGCTTCAATACCGCAGCACTGTATGAGGAGAATGGAATCATGTATCACAACGGTTTGACAGTGACCGTACCGGGCGTATCGGTCCGGGCCGTCGCCAGAAGGATGCCGAAATCGTCGGTCGCATCCAGTTTATGCAGTCGCGCCTGGACGCTCCGGTTATGGCCTTCGGACAACATATTCGAAAAGAAAGGGAACAGATGGGAGGAACGATACTCCTGGCGGTCTTTCAAAAGTGTCAGGCTGATGGCGGGGGCCTCCTTGTCGTGAAAATAGGCATCCTCATACCGGAAGACATACTCCGTCGGGGAGACTTCCGTCAACCGGCCGGCCAACCGGCCGTTGTTGTAGACATCAGCCGCTCTCATGATGTCTCGCCGGGCGTCTTGACACGGGTGGTAAGGACAAGGCCGAGCGTGTCCAGGACCTTGTTGAGGATGTCCAACGTCGGATTGCCCTCGTTACGTTCAATCTTGGTAAGCGTGTTGATTCCCACACCGGAAAGGTCGGCCAACTGGCGTTGCGATACCTTGAGCCGTTTCCTCCGCTGTTTGATTTGGTCTCCGATTGTCTCCATTTGTCACAACAGATTGTGATTTCATGGCAAAAATAGAGAGAGTTTCCGTAAAAAACAAGTAAAATCACAACATATTGTGATTTTATTGCGCAGCGGAAAGGCGAAAGGCCGGCCGCCCGGAAAGGGGCGGCCGGCCTGTAAGAGGATAAGGGTCAGAGTCAGTCGGCGAGGGAGAAGCGCTTGAAGGCGACGACCTTGGCCTCCTTGTCGGCGGCGGCGAGGGCGGCCTTGACGGTCTCCTTGCTGTCGCTGAGCTGGTACTCCTGCTCCTCCAGGGTGTTCTCCTTTAGGAACTTCTGGATAAGGCCGTTGACAATGCGAATGTTCATCTGCTCAGGGAGGCTGGCAGCCTTCTCGGCACCGACCTTGGCGATGATCTCGCGGGCTTGGGCGGCCTGCCCGGCGGTGATCCAGCCCTTGGCGGTGTTGGACTCGATGTGGTCCTCGCTGTCGACGTGGGCCGGGTTGATGCCGACCTTCTTGAGGGCGGCGTCGACGGCCTTCTGGACCTGCTCGTCCTTGGTCTTCTGGATGGCGACGGTGCGCTCGGATTCGAGCACCTCGGCCGGGACGGCCTCGGCGTTGACGGCGACCGGGTTCATCGAAGCGACCTGCATGGCGATACCGCGGGCGATCTCGGCGGGGACTTCCTTGTTGAAGGCGACGATGGCGCCGAGTTTGCCGTTGAAGTGGACATACTCGGACACGAACGGGGCTTCGAGGGCGGCATAGTAGGCGAGAACGTGCTTCTCACCGGTCTTGCCGGCCTGGTTGGTGATGTCTTCGTCGATGGTGTACCCGTCGGAGAGTTTGACGGCCTTGAGGGCCTCGGCATCGGCCGGGAAGGCGGCGATGGCGGCGTCGGCGATGGAGCCGGCGAGGGCCTTGAAGTCCGGCGTAGCGGCGACGAAGTCGGTCTCGCAGCCGAGGCAGACGAGGACGGCCTTGCCACCGTCGATACGGGAAAGGACGGCGCCCTGGGTGGTCTCGTTGTCACCCCGCTTGGAGAGAGTGGACTTACCCTTCTCGCGAAGGATCTCGACGGCACGCTTGAAATCGCCTTCGGCCTCGGTGAGGGCCTTCTTGCAGTCCATCATGCCGGCGCTGGTCATGTCGCGCAGTTTCTTGATATCTGCTAAAGAGATTGCCATAATGTCTGATCGTTTGACGGGTTGGTTATTCAGCCTGGGGAGCTGCCGCTTCCTCGGTGACGGCTTCCACCTTGGCGGCGCCGCGACGCGGACGGAGCTTCTTGCCGGCGGCGTCCTTCTCGGGAGCGGGCTCGGCGGCAGCTTCCTTCTCCTTCTCGAGCTTGCGCTCGTCGAGACCCTCCTGGATGGCCTGGGTCAGGACGTCCATGATGAGGGCGATGGACTTCGTAGCATCGTCATTGGCCGGAATCACGTAATCAATCGGGGTGGGATCGCAACATGTATCAACCATAGCGATTACCGGAATGTTCAGACGGACAGCCTCCTTGACGGCATTGGCTTCCTTCTGGACGTCAACTACGAAGAGGGCGGAGGGGAGGCGGCTCATGTCGCGGATGGAGCCGAGGTTCTTCTCGAGCTTGGCCCGCTGACGCTCCACCTGGAGACGCTCACGCTTGGCGAGTTTGTCGAACGTACCATCTTCCTTCATCTTGTCGATGGTGTTCATCTTCTTGACGGCCTTGCGGATGGTCGGGAAATTGGTGAGCATACCACCCGGCCAACGCTCGGTCACGGACGGCATATTGACGCTGGCGGCCTTCTCGGCGACGACGTCCTTAGCCTGCTTCTTGGTGGCGACGAAGAGGACCTTCCGGCCGCTGCGGGCCAGTTCCTTGAGCACTTCGGCCGCTTCGTCGATCTTCACGACGCTCTTGTGCAGGTCGATGATATGGATGCCGTTCTTCTGGTCGAAGATATACGGAGCCATCTTAGGGTTCCACTTGCGGGCGAGATGGCCGAAGTGGACGCCTGCATCAAGCAGTTCCTGGAAATTTGTTCTTGACATAGTAAAAATCTGTGTCTAAATTCTGTTTGTTGTTCTCTTTCATCAATCCGGAGTAGCGGCCTCCCGTGAGGCACGGTCTCCGCAATTTTTCCGCAGTCACGGCAATCCTTTTTGTAGCTCGGGAAGATTCGCATCCTCACCGGGATCTCAGGATTTGATGGACCGGACTGTGCAACCGGCGTCAGCGGCGGATTAACGCTTGCTGAACTGGAAGCGACGACGTGCGCCAGGCTGACCGGGCTTCTTCCTCTCGACCTCGCGGGAATCGCGGGTGAGGAAACCGGCGGCCTTCAGAGTAGCGCGGTAGGCCTCTTTGTCGACCTCGCAAAGTGCGCGGGCGATGCCGAGACGGACGGCTTCTGCCTGACCCTTGGTACCTCCACCGACGAGAGTGACCTTGACGTCAAACTGACCTGCTGTGCCGGTGACCTCGAACGGCTGGTTCACGATGTACTGGAGGGTGTCCTCCTTGAAGTACTCGTCCAGGTTCCGTCCGTTGATAACGATGTTACCGGTGCCGGCGACAACATAAACACGAGCGACTGCCGATTTACGTCTTCCAAGGGCGTGTTTCTGTTCCATGTGCTCTGTTTAGATTTCGTTAAACTTGATTGCTCGGGGATTCTGGGCCTGGTGCGGATGCTCGGGGCCTGCATAGACATACAGGTTGCCGATGAGCTTGTCACCAAGACGGGTCTTGGGGAGCATGCCCTTGACCGATCTGCGGATGAGTTCGGCCGGTCGCTTGGCAAGGATCTCCTTGGGAGTGGTGAAGCGCTGTCCGCCCGGGTAGCCGGTGTAACGGACATAGACGCGGTCGGTCATCTTCTTGCCGGTCAGACGGATCTTGTCGGCGTTGACGACGATCACATTGTCACCACAGTCCACATGCGGGGTGAAACCCGGCTTGTTCTTACCGCGCAGCACGAGGGCGACGCGGGAGGCCAGCCGGCCCAGCACGAGATCGGTTGCATCAATGACGAGCCACTCTTTGTTCACAGTCGCCTTGTTGAGCGAGACTGTCTTGTAGCTAAGTGTGTCCACTGTCTTGATCTTTAATGGTTTAACAATAAAATTTGCGATCCCCACACTTTTAGGGGACCGCAAAGGTACGCATTTTTCAGGAAAATACCAAATGTCAGAGGCCATACACCGACGAAGCGGCGGGGGCCTCGGCCCCCCAGCGGGCGGCGACGTAGTCGAGCGTGGAAAAGATTTCCGCCGGGTCCTTCTCGGTGACGAGGCGGATGCGGGTGTCCTTGAAGTCGGGAAGGCCCTTGAAGTAGCAGGAAAGGTGGCGGCGCATCTCGTAGACGCCGGTTACGGGGCCCTTGAGGTCGAGCGAAAGCTGGAGATGCCGCTTCGCGAGGGAGACCCGGTCCGCAATGCTGGGCGGCGGCAGTTCTTCCCCCGTATCGAGATAACGGCGGATCTCGGTGAAGATCCATGGACGGCCGAAAGAGGCGCGGCCGACCATGATGCCGTCCACCCCGTAGCGGTCGAAGGCCTCCCGGGCACGGACTGCGGAATTGATATCACCGTTCCCGATGACAGGAATGCGCATGCGGGGGTTCTCCTTGACGGCGCCGATGAGGGTCCAGTCGGCCTCGCCCTTGTACATCTGGCAGCGTGTGCGGCCGTGGATGGTGAGGGCCGCGACGCCGACGTCCTGCAGGCGTTCGGAGAGTTCCACAATGATCTTGGAGGAATCGTCCCAGCCCAGGCGGGTCTTCACCGTGACGGGCTTCCCGACCGCCTCGACGACGGCCTTCGTGATGGCCACGAGTTTGTCCGGTTCGCGCAGCATGCCGCTGCCGGCCCCCCGTCCCGCAATCTTGGAGACGGGACAGCCGAAGTTGATGTCGATCACATCGGCCCCGTGCCCCCCGGCGAGTTCCGCCGCCCGGTCGGCCATCCGGGCTGCATCGACCATCGCTTCGGGGATGTTGCCGTAAATCTGGATAGCGACCGGCGCCTCCTCTTCCAGCGTCTTCATCTTGGCGATGGCCTTCGCCGCATCACGGACAAGCCCGTCCGAGGACACGAATTCGGTCGTCACCATCGCCGCCCCGGCCTCGTGGCACAGGATGCGGAAGGACGCATCCGTCACGTCCTCCATCGGCGCCAGCACCACCGGGTGCTCCCCCAAGTCGACATTTCCGATTTTCATACCTGCAAAATTAAGGATTTTTATTAAATTTGTAGGATTTATTATTGGACTATGGCAAGGAACATCAAGACGATCGGCGTGCTCACCTCGGGCGGAGACGCTCCGGGCATGAATGCCTGCATCCGGGCGATCACCCGGTCAGCGATCTACAACGGCATGAAAGTCATCGGTATCTACCGGGGCTACGAAGGGCTCATCAACAAGGAATTCCAGGAGTTCACCTCCTCCAGCGTATCCAACACCATCCAGCGCGGCGGCACCATCCTCAAGACCGCCCGCTCGCTGGCGTTCATGACCGAGGAGGGGCGCAAGAAGGCCTACGACAACATGGTCGAGGCCGGCATCGACGCCCTCTGCGTCATCGGCGGCAACGGCTCCCTCTCGGGCGCACAGCTGTTCGCCCGTGAATATGACATCCCGATCATCGGCCTGCCGGGCACTATCGACAACGACCTGTACGGCACCGACTCCACCATCGGCTACGATTCCGCCCTCAACACCATCGTCGAGTGCGTCGACAAGATCCGCGACACCGCCAACTCCCACGACCGCATCTTTTTCGTCGAGGTCATGGGCCGGGATGCGGGCTTCCTCGCCCAGAACAGCGCCATCGCCTCCGGGGCCGAGGCCGCCATCATCCCCGAGGACCGCACCGACGTGGACCAGCTCGCGGAGTTCATCGGCCGGGGCATGCGCAAGTCCAAGAACTCGTCCATCGTCCTGGTGAGCGAGGCGCAGAAGGACGGGGTCGGGGGAGCCATGTACTATGCCGAACGCGTCCGGAAGGAATATCCCGAATTCAATGTCCGCGTGACCATCCTCGGACACCTCCAGCGGGGCGGCACCCCTTCCGCCTATGACCGCATCCTCGCCTCCCGCATGGGCTACGCGGCCATCGAGGCCCTGCAGGAAGGCCAGCGCAACATCATGATCGGCATCAAGAACGACGAAATCGTCTATGTCCCGATTTCCAAGGCCATCAAGACCGACAAGCCGATCAACAAGGAACTGATCGCCGTATTGAATGTGTTGAGCATATGATTTACAGGGTGGCATTGGGACTGCGGCATCTGCTGTACGACAAAGGGATCAAGAAGTCTTTCGAAGCGGAAGTCCCGACCGTGTGTGTAGGCAACATCACCGTCGGAGGGACCGGCAAGACACCCCATACCGAGATGATCCTCCGGACACTCCTCGGCAGCGACGACTGGGCCTACTCCAACATCGCCGTCCTGTCCCGGGGCTACAGACGGAAATCGCGCGGTTTCCAGAAGGTCGGCCGGCAAGGCTCGGCCCTGGTTTACGGCGACGAGCCCCTGCAGATGGCGAAGAAATTCCCGTCCGTAACTGTCGCCGTGGACAAGGACCGCGTGGAAGGCTGCCGTTTCCTGGCGCATCCGGAGGAGCTCCAGACGGCCAAGAAGGCGCGCAAGTGCCAGGACAAGGAGATTCCCAAGGCTGACATTATCGTCCTCGACGATGCCTTCCAGTACCGTCGGCTCCGGGCCACGCTCAACATCGTCCTGGTCGACTATAACCGCCCCGTCCACAAAGACCGGCCGCTGCCGTGGGGGCACCTGCGAGACCTTCCGTCCCGTCTCGGAGCCGCGGATATCATCATCGTCACCAAATGCCCGCTCTACATGGATGAATGGGAGAAGGGAAAATGGGCGCAGTACCTGGGCCTGAAGAACTTCAGCACCGCCACCTGCACCGGGGTCCGGGACCGCCGGACACAGGTCCTGCTGTTCTCCTCTATCGGTTACCAGCCGATGGTGCCGGTCTTCGAGGAGGCGGACAGCCGGTTCATGTATGCCCACCGCCTCATCCTGTTCTCCGGCATCGCCAAGGACACGCCGCTGCGCAGCTACCTGTCCGATACCTACAAGGTCGTGAAACGGCTCTCGTTCCCCGACCACCATAAATATTCCTCCCGCGACATGCGGACCATCGGACATGCCGTCCAGGCCTGGCCGACCGCCTGTGTGGCCACCACCGAAAAGGACGCCCAGCGCATCGTGGACACGAAAAAGGTACCCGGCAGCCTCAAACAGCGTCTCTTCCAGGTACCCATCGAAGTCCATTTCCTCTCCGATGTCGAGCAGAAAGTCTTCGAGACTACCCTTCTTCAGCGCCTGAGAGGATTTCGTTCTGCACTCTGACCGATTCTTCGTGGATTGCGTTGAACACCCCCGTGACAAACGCTTCTGAAAGCCCGTACTTGCGGGCTTTTTCCTGCATGGCCGCCAACACCTGATCCCAGCGGGAGGCCTGGAGAATGGCGATATTGTGGTCCCGCTTGTACTCGCCCATCTTCCGGCTGACACCCATCCGGGATCCCAGCGTATAGAGCAGGTTCTCGTCGATGATATCGATCTGGGCCCGAAGCTGGTCGATGCCTTCCTTATACTCCTTGTCATCGGTATCGGCATCCCGGATGCGGAGGTTACGCATCAGGTCGGCAAACGCCTGCGGAGTCAGCTGCTGCCTGGCGTCGCTGAGAGCCGTGTCCGGTGCGCAGTGAGATTCGACCATGAGCCCTTCCAGGCCGAGGTCCATCGCCCTCTGGGCAATCTCCCGGAGATATTTCCGGTCGCCTCCCATGTGGGACGGATCGGCGAAGAACGGCAGCTGGGGATAGCGGGTGCGCAATTCGATGGCGATCTGCCAGCCCGGAGCATTGCGGTAGAGGATGTTTTCCGTCGTGGAAAAGCCGCGGTGGATGACACCCAACTTGCGGATGCCGGCCTCGTTGAGACGCTCCAGGGCACCGATCCAGAGGTCCAGGTCCGGATTGACAGGATTCTTCACGAGGACAGGGATATCCGTATCCCGGAGCGCATCTGCAATCTCCTGCATCAGGAAGGGGTTCGCGCTGGTACGTGCGCCGACCCACACCATGTCGATGCCGTATTTCAGGCATTCGTACACATGCTTCTCGCTGGCCACCTCGGTGCACACCTTCATTCCGGTTTCTACCTTGACCCTTTTCAGCCATCTGAGGCCTTTCGTCCCGACCCCCTCGAAACACCCGGGATGGGTGCGCGGCTTCCAGATGCCTGCCCTGAATACGTGCAACCCCAAGTCGCTGAGTTCCCGGGCGGTCCGCATCACCTGTTCCTCTGTTTCCGCACTGCACGGACCCGCGATGGCCATCGGCCGCGGGAGGGTGAAGAATCCCCATTCACTGACGGGGATGATATCCAATGTCTTTGCCATATTCTTGTTCTTATCTGTCATGCCCGGATTGACCGGACCTCCTCCTATCGGAGGATCTTCTTGATCCGGTTCGCCTCTTCGATCAGATTCCGGACCTTGTCTTCGTCGAAATCAGCCACCGCCGCACGGAACTGCTGCATCTTTTCTATATAGGTGTCCATGACCCGGAGCACGTTGCCCCGGTTCTGGGTCAGGATCGGAACCCACATGTCTGCGTTGGACTTCGCCAGGCGCACCGTCGAGGAGAAGCCGCCGGACGCCAGGTCGAAGATATGCTTCTCGTCCTTCTCCTTGTCCAGCACCGTGAGGGCCAGGGCGAAGGAGGTGACGTGCGAGATGTGCGAGACGTACGCTGTATGGACATCGTGGTTCGCCGCGTTCATGTAGGTCGGGCGCATGTTCAGCACGTCGTACAAGCCTTCGATGACCTTGAGGGCCTTGGGAGAAGACTCCTCCGCGTCGGCGAAGATGCAGGCCCGGCCGTCGAAGAGGTTCGGCATCGCCGCCCAGGGCCCGCTGTACTCGGTCCCGGCCATCGGATGCGTGGAGACGAACTGCCCGCGGCATGGATGGTAACGGGTCGCCAGGCAGACCTGCTCCTTCACCGAGCACACGTCGATGACGATCTTGTCGCGGGCACCCAAGTCCTGGAAACGGTCCAGGATGTCACAGACCATCTTGACCGCCGTTCCGACCGGGACGGCAACCACAATGATATCGGCCTCGCCGATGCAAGTCTCGTAGGGTACCAGCTCATCCACCAGACCGATTTTCTCGGCTGCAGAAGCGTTCACCGCCTCTTTTTCGACGCCGAGGATGCGGTCTGCGAACCCCCGCCGTTTCAAGTCGATGGCCATGGACCCGCCCATGAGTCCCAAGCCGATGATACCGATCGTTCTCATGCTTCCCGTTCAGATGGACCTTCCATCCATGTTTTTCTAAATTGTTATCCTCTAATCACTTATACAATGCTTGACGGAAGGTCCTCCTTTTCCGGAGGGGACCTTCCATCACCGGTTTTCTATCTTATTGTTTTTCAACCGGTTCCAATCGAACCGATGGAAGGTTCCGGATTTTCGCCAAGGCCTTTTCCAAGACCGGTACCGGAGCACAGAGGGAGATGCGGACATAATCCTCGCCGTTGCGGCCGAAGATGAAACCCGGGGTGATGAACACGCCTGCCTCGTACAGGATCCGGTCGGACATCCGCTCGCCGGCCGTCTTCCCCTCCGCGCTTTCCGATGGCAGTGCGGACGGGAGGCGGCCCCACACGAAGAGCCCGGCACTGCCCGGGTCATAAGCGGCTCCCAGCGCATCCATGATGCGGTAGGCGACCTCTGCCCGGCGACGGTACTCCGCGTTCAGCGCCTCGAACCACTCCGGTCCCTGCCTCAAGGCCTCGACCGCCGCCAGTTGCAGCGGGCGGAAGATGCCCGAATCCATCTGCGACTTCACCTTGAGGATTTCCCGGATGTAGTCCGCTTCACCAGCGACCATGCCGAGCCGCCAGCCCGCCATGTTGTGGGCCTTCGACAACGAGTTCATCTCCAGGCAGCATTCCCTGGCACCGGGAGCGGCAAGGATCGACAGCGGCCGGTCGTTGCGGATGAAGCTGTACGGGTTGTCGTTGACAATCAGGATGCCATGCCGCCGTCCGAAAGCCACCAGGCGTTCATACAGATCCTCTGTGGCATGGGCGCCGGTCGGCATGCCGGGATAGTTCGTCCACATCAGCTTCACCCCCGTGAGGTCCATCGCCTCCAAGGCCTCGAAGTCCGGCTGCCAGCCCCGCTCTGCCACCAGGTCATACTTGACAATCTCCGCCTCCGTCATCTGCGACGCCGACGTGTAGGTCGGATAGCCCGGGTCGGGAACGAGGACCTTGTCGCCGGCATTGAGGAAGGTCAGCGAAATCAGAAGGATTCCCTCCTTGGAACCGGTCAGCGGCTGGATTTCGCAAGTCGGGTCGAGGGTGACGCCGTAGTACCGGGCATACCAGCCGGCGAAGGCCTGCCGGAGCTCCGGGATGCCAGTGTAGCTCTGATAGCCGTGGACTCCCGGCTGCACCGCCGAGGCGGTCAACGTTTCCAGGGCGGCCGCGGGCGGCATGCCGTCCGGAGAACCGATACCGAGATTGATGACAGGATCCTCTCCCCGGGACTTACGCCCGGCGTCGAGCCGCGCGATCTCCCGGTTCTTGATGGAGAAATAATACTCTTTGACGGACTCCGTCCGTTTTGCAGGTTGGATAATCATAATGCTGCCTTATATTCACCTAATATATTGAGGTCCTCGAGCAGCGGCCGGACCGCCGCAAGGGCCTGGTGGTAACGCTCGTAACTGTCGAACTTGATGTCGGCATAGAAGAAGTACTGCCACTCGCGGCCCGGGATGGGAAGCGACTGGATACGGGTCAGGTTCATATCGTAGAACGACAGGATGGTGAGGATGTGCGCGAGGGACCCCGGCTTGTGCGGAAGGGTGAAACAGAGGATGGCCTTGTCGATATCATCCTCCGGCACCTCCAACGCATCGTCGAAGAGGAGGAAGCGCGTGAAGTTCTGTTTGTAGGTCTCGATCCCGGGACACAGGATTTCCAGCCCATACAGTTCGGCCGCCAGGGAGGAAGCGACGGCCCCGATGCCCCTGAGGCCCCGCTGCGCCACGTCAGCCGCACTCCTCGCCGTATCCTCCGATTCCACCATCTTGATCCAGGGGCATTCGTGCTCGAAGAACTCACGGGTCTGGTTGATGGCCATGTAGTGGGTGCGGACCTCGTGGATATCCCGCAGCGACTGCCCCGGGAGGGCCATGAGATTCTGCCGGATCCGCAGGTAGACCTCGCCCTTGACCTTGCGGTCGTATTTCCGCAAGAGTTCGAAATTGTGGATCAGACCACCCGAGACCGTATTCTCGATGGCCATCACCGCCGCATCGGCCAGCCCGGATGCCATCGCCTGGTAAAGCCCGTCGAACGTGTCGCACTCCACGATGTCCGGCGTCCCGTCACGGTAGAAAAGCCGCGCCGCCTGCTCATGGAAGCATCCTTTGTATCCTTGTATCGCTACTTTTTTATCCATCAGTTCCATCCATTGTTCGCGCCTGCCATGTCCGGTTCCTTGTCCAGCCTTCTGGTCTGCAAGGTGGCCCGGCCACGCGGCCGACCCGGAACAAAAAAAGCTGTCCGTTCCCGGACAGCCCCTGTATACCATGGCTTACAACGTCCGGACTCTTACCCTACGAGGTAATAGTAATAGGAGTAACCGTAGTCGTAAAATCGCATATTCTGTCAGTCCGTCCAGGCAAAGATACCGTCTTTTCCGGAATCCGGCAACAAAAAAGGCACTTTTTGTCGCCGGACCGGTCCTTACACCGTAAGGATATCCTTCTCTTTGGCAGCGATGAGCGCATCCACCGCCTTGACGTGCTTGTCGGTGACCTTCTGGAGCTCGTCCTCACCCTCCTTCTCACCGTCTTCGGACAAGCCCTCGTTCTTCTGGGCCTTCTTGAGGAGGTCGACGCCGTCGCGACGGGCATTGCGGACCGTCACTTTCGTCGTCTCCCCGGCGGCACGGGCTTTCTTGATCAGTTCCTTGCGGCGCTCCTCGGTAAGGGCCGGGACGACACAGCGGATGATCTCGCCGTTGTTGGAAGGAGTCAGGCCGACATTCGCGTCGAGGATGGCCTTCTCGATCTTGGCGATCATGGACTTCTCCCAAGGCTGGATGGCGATGGTCTTCGCATCCGGCGTCGTCACGGAAGCAACCTGGTTCAGCGGCGTCGGCGTACCGTAGTAGTCCACCGTCACTCCGTTGAGGAGGGTGGGGCTGGCCTTGCCCACGCGGTAATTCTTGAGGTCTTCCTCAAGGAAATCGACTGCATCCTGCATCTTCAGGTCGGCAGCCTCTACGATCTCTTTCGCTCTCGGTAACATAGTCTTCGTGTTTTTCAATTCACTCCGCCCCTTCCGGGACATGTTTGCAAAGATAACAATAATTCTTTGCATTTATCCAACATCCATCCACGAAGCGATGTCAAAAAAACAACCGGCCTCTTTTTCCTCTTTCGGCCCCCGGATGTCCCCCGAGGCCTTGAGCACGGCAAAGTCCCGGCACGGCCGGACACCTGATGGTGCCTGTCAACCCCTCTATGCCGTGGACGGCACGTTCCAAAACGAGATCGGTTATTTTCTTGCAAGTTCCGGAATCGACCGGAATCGTGGATGGATGATGATTCTGCGGAGGGGAGCGCTACCGGTTCAGCGCGTCGGCACTCTTGATGAACTCGGCGAGGTCGGCGTCGGAGACGTGGTAGTTCTGCATCTCGCCGGAGAAGTAGCTGTCGTAGGCTGCCATGTCGACGAAACCGTGGCCGGAAAGGTTGAAGAGGATGGTCTTGGCCTCGCCGGTCTCCTTGCACCTCAGCGCCTCGTTGATGGTTGCGGCGATGGCGTGGCAGGATTCCGGAGCAGGGATGATGCCCTCGGTGCGGGCGAACAGGACACCGGCCTTGAAGGAGTCCAGCTGCTCGATGTCGACCGCTTCCATATAACCATCCTTCATCAATTGCGACATGATGACGCCGGCTCCGTGGTACCGCAAGCCGCCGGCATGGATGGAGGCAGGCTTGAAGCTATGCCCGAGCGTATACATCGGCAGGAGCGGGGTCATGCCGGCCTCGTCGCCGAAGTCATATTCGAACTTGCCCTTGGTGAGCTTCGGACAGGAATACGGCTCGGCCGCGATGAAACGGGTCTTCTTGCCGTCCTGGATGTTGTGCCGCATGAACGGGTAGGCGATGCCGGAGAAGTTGGATCCGCCGCCGAAGCATGCGATGACGATATCGGGATATTCCCCGGCGAGGGCCATCTGCTTCTCCGCCTCCAGGCCGATGACGGTCTGGTGGAGGCAGACATGGTTCAGCACGGAACCGAGGGCATACTTGCAGTTCGGCGTGGAGACCGCCAGTTCGATGGCCTCGGAAATCGCGCAGCCGAGGGAACCCCGGTCATTCGGATTCTTCGTCAGGATATCCTTGCCGGCCCGGGTGGACATGGACGGAGACGGGGTGATGGCCGCCCCGAAAGTCTGCATGATCGAACGGCGGTACGGCTTCTGTTCATAGCTGACCTTGACCATGTACACGGCGCAGTCGATGCCGAATTTCTTGGTGGCATAGGAAAGGGCGCCCCCCCACTGGCCGGCACCTGTCTCGGTGGTCAGATTCGTCACGCCCTGCTGCTTGGCGTAATAGGCCTGGGCGATGGCGGAGTTCAGTTTGTGGCTGCCGGCCGGCGATACGCTCTCGTTCTTGAAATAGATGTGGGCAGGGGTGCCGAGGGCCTCCTCCAGTTCATACGCCCGCACGAGCGGCGTACACCGGTAGGCACTGTACTGCTCGCGGACAGCCTCCGGAATCGGAATCCACTCATCCGTCTGATTGAGCTCCTGGTCGGCGCAGGCCTTGCAGAAGATCGGATACAGGTCCTCCGGCTTCAGAGGCTCCTTGGTCGCCGGGTTCAGGAAGGGCAAGGGCTTGTTGGGCATGACCGCCTGGATGTTGAAATAATGGGTCGGAATCTCGGATTCCGGGAGCAGGTACTTTTTCTGTCTCATCGTGTTTATCTGTTAAGTGTTTGCAAAAATCGCATGAAAAAAGGCACGCTGCAAGTCAGCGTGCCTCCTATAGCTTCATGATCTACTACCTGCGGCGATGCGACTTACAGCTCGGAACTGCAAGGGCGCCACCAGAAGTTGTTGATCATATTTGTTCTCATACTGGATGCAAAGGTGTGGAGAAAAATCCGGTTTTGCAAGAAAAATCTTAGAATTTTGCAAGGAGCGGGGCCGTCCACTGGTGGGAGGCGGTCATGAAGTTGGCCTCGACATAGGCATTGACGGCGACGCTGATGAACATCAGGACGATCAGCGTGCTGACGATGATGCCGATGACCTTGAGGCGCCTCAGCCACTTCTTGTTGTTCCAGCCGACGGTCTGGAACATCGACCAGAAACCGTGGTTCAGATGGAGCCACACGGCGACGAACCACACCAGGTAGATGGCCAGGATCCAGCCATGACGGAAGGTCGCCAGCAGGAGGAGATACGGGTTCTCCGCCTCGCCGCCGGTGAATTCCTGCAGCTGCATCTTGGCCCAGAAGTGGGTCAGGTGGAAGAACAGGACGCCGAGGATGACGAGTCCGAGGATGAACATGTTCTTCGCAGACCAGGAGTCGTTCCTCGCCTTCGATGCCACGGCATAACGCTTCAAACCGCCCCGCTTGGAATAGTTCTCCAGGGAGAGCCAGATGCCGTAGCCGATATGGATGATGAAACCCAGGGCCAGGACCGGGACCATGACGGAGATGAAAGGGGTGGACATGAAGTCGCAGCCGAGCTGGAACCAGCCGTCGCCGGGAGAGAACTTGACGGCATCTTCTGCCACCTTGCCGAAGATCCCCCGGAAGGAGTCGATGACGGAGAAGAAGTTGATGGTGCTGTGGAGAAGCAGGAAAACGATCAGGAAAGCGCCGCTGACGCTTTGGATGAATTTCTTCCCGATCGAAGAGGTGAGGAAATTAGCCATTATAGTCTGGTTTCGTTTTTCAATAAGTATGCAAATATAGCGTCTTTCTTGCAAGTTTCATAATATTTCAATAATTTTGTTTTCCATCAACAACCGAAACCATGTACAGAAGAGTACTTCTCAAACTCAGCGGTGAATCGCTCGGCGGCCCGGCCGGAAAGGGCTTGGACACGGAAAGCCTGTCCGCATACGCCAAGGAGGTCGCAGCGGCGGCGAAAGCCGGTCTTCAGGTCGCCATCGTCAACGGCGGCGGCAACATCTTCCGGGGTCTCCAGGGATCGGCGCGGGGGTTCGACCGCGTGGACGGCGACAAGATGGGCATGCTCGCCACAGTCATCAACTCGCTCGCCCTCTCGATGTTTATCAAGGAGGAGGGCGTCGAGGCGCAGGTGTTCACCGCCACACCGATGGAACCGGTCGCCAAGTACTACATGCGTGACGATGCCGTGAAGGTCCTGGAGCGGGGGGGGGTCGCCCTCATCGCCGGCGGCACCGGCAACCCGTTCTTCACCACCGACTCCGGCGCTGCGCTGCGTGCCCTCGAAATCGGGGCCGATGCCCTCCTCAAGGGCACCCGCGTGGACGGTGTCTACACAGCCGACCCGGAGAAGGATCCATCCGCCGTCAAATACGACGAACTCACCTTCGACGAGGCCATCTCGAAACACCTGAAAGTCATGGACCAGACCGCCTACGCCCTCTGCTCCGACGGCCGGATGCCCATCATCGTCTTCGACATGAACCGGCCCGGCAACCTCACCCGGCTTCTCCAGGGCGAGAAGGTCGGCACTCTCGTCCATCCATAAACCTGGGGCTGCCGTCTGCACGGCGCCCGGCTTCCCGGCAGCCAGCCACCGATACCGGCAACTTTCCAGGTGCAAATCTCATGGCATCCGGAAAAAGGGTCTTACTTGAAACAGTGTTGCGGTTCACACCGCAGCGCACTTGGCCTTGAGCCAGGCGGCGACATCGTCCGGGAGGCGGGGCGAAAGGACGCGGTAGACATGTTCGTTGTAGGCGTTGAGCCAGCGCAGTCCGTCCACCGTCATGAGTTCACGGACGAGGCAGGAGGTGTCGATATGGCAGAGGGTCAAGGTCTCGAAACAGAGCCATTTCCCGAAATCATTGTTCCCGGCGGACCGGGTCAGCAGCAGGCTCTCATGACGGACACCGTGCATCCCTTCCCGGTAGATGCCGGGCTCGTCGGAGGTGACCATCCCGGGCACGAGGGGCTGAGGGTTGAAATTCTGGCGGATATCCTGCGGGCCTTCGTGGACATGGAGGAAGAACCCTACCCCATGGCCGGTCCCGTGGCCGAAGTTGCGCTTGGACTTCCAGAGCGGCTCCCGGGCGAGCACGTCGATCTGGCAGCCGGCCGTCCCGGCGGGAAACACTGCCATGGCCAGGGCGATGTGCCCGCGGAGCACCAGCGTATAATCTTCACGTTCCAGCGCCGTACAGGGGCCCAGCGGCACCGTACGTGTGATATCAGTCGTCCCGAACAGGTACTGGCCGCCCGAGTCGACCAGATAGAGGCCATGCGGTTCGAGGAGGGCAGAACCTTCGCGGGGCGTCACATAATGGGGCAGCGCCGCCCCCGGCCCGTAGGCGGAGATGGTCTCGAAACTGTCACCCCGGTAGCCGGGGATCTCGGCCCGGAACGCCCGGAGCCGGCAGGCAGCCTCCCATTCGTCCACCTGGCCGACATGGCCTTCGAGCCAGAACAGGAACTTCTCCATCGCCAGTCCGTCTTCCAGATGCGCCTCCCGCATCCCTTCGATCTCCACGGTATTCTTCACGGCCTTCCGGAGCCCGACCGGAGAGGTTCCTGTCATGACCTCGGGACGCTGGGAGCCCTCGTCAAGGGTCTCCCGCAAGTGCACATTCAGCGTCGACGGGTCGAGAAAGATCCGGTCCACCCCCTCCTCCACCAAGGAGGCAAGCGCGAAGTCGATGTCTTCATAATCACGGATTTCCACCCCGTCGGCCTGCAATTCGTAGAAACTGTCTTCCGTTTCCTGGTCCGGAGTCGCGAACACATCCTTGCGGACAAACCATTTGGCCTGGTCCAGGGTCACCAGCAGCCAGGAGATGACCACCGGATTGTAGTCCACATCGCTGCCGCGGACATTCAACAGCCAGGCGATCTCGTCGAGGGCCGTCACGAGGATAGCGTCGCAGCCCTGGAGGATGAGCCATTTCCGCAAGTCGCGAAGTTTCTTCTCGCGGGATTCGCCGACCAGGTCCTCCCCCAGCGTAATGACCGGGGTCGCAGGCACGGCGGGACGGTCCTTCCAGAGCGGAGACAGCAGATCCGGCACGGAAACCACCTCCACCGGTGCAGAGAATGCCGCCCGCAGCCCCTGCACTTCGACGACCCGCTGGCAGAGGCCGTCCACGGCGATGACCGGTGTCCCGCCGAATTCCTGCGACGCCAGCCATTGCGGAATCGGCACCGCCTCCGGCACCTTCAGCTTGTGCAACTGGATGCCGGTGCCCGCAAGTTGACGGTCTGCCTGGATGAAGTAGCGCGTGTCGGTCCACAGGCCGGCATGGTTCCGGGTGACAACCACATCTCCTGCCTCCCCGGTAAATCCGGACAGCCACTGCACCTGTTTCCAGCGGGATGCCGGATATTCACTGGCATGAGGATCACTTCCCGTCAGGATGACGGCATCCCAGCCCCGCTCCCGCATCAGGGCGCGCAGGGCGTCGACTCGTGAGGCAAAGATGTTTTCCATGGTACGATTGTTGTCAATTTTTCACAAATATAATTATATTTGCATTAATTAAAACGAAAAAGCCATGGCAGAAGACCCACTCGAGAGAATCGAACGCGAAGAGCGTGAGAAAAAGAACCGTAACGGCGGCCTGAAGACCGTCCTGATCGTGTTGGCCGTCATCGCTGTAGCAATGGCCGCCGCACTTGCCTACATCTGGAGCCAGAAAACCGCGCTCGTCCGTGACCTGGAGGGCGAAAAAGCGGAATTGACCCAGCAGATGGTCGCCCTGCAGAACGACTTCGCCGGTCTCAGTTCCGACTATGAAAGCATCAACCACCAGTTGGATACCTCCCGTGAGCAGGTCGCCCTTCTGATCGACAAGATCCAGAAGACCGAGGCGACCAACCGTGCCAAGATCCGCCAGTACGAAAAGGAACTCGGCACCCTCCGCAGCATCATGAAGGGATACATCGTGCAGATCGACTCCCTCAACACTCTCAACAAGCGGCTCACCGCCGATGCGGCCGCCGCCCGTCAGGAAGCAGCAGAAAGCCGCCGGGCCAACGAGGAACTCACCCAGCAGGTCGAGACCCTTTCCACCAAGGTATCCACCGGCAAGGTCCTCAAGGCAAGGGGAGTCAGCCTTTCCGCCTACAACAGTTCGGACAAGGTCACCGACCGGCACAGCCGGGTCCAGTACCTGGTCGCCAGCCTCTCCCTCGTGGAGAACGAACTGGCCGAACGGGGACCGGTCCGTGTGTACATCCGCGTGAAAGACCCCAACGGCATCCTGCTCCTGAACAATGCTTCCACCGACTTCACCCTCGGCGAAGAGACCCTTTCCGCTTCCGCCTCCCGTGAGGTGGACTATGAAGGACAGGAAGTGGACATGAGCATCTATCTCAAGGATGTCGGAGAGTTCACCAAAGGTATCTACACCGTTGAAGCCTATACGGAAAAGAGCCTCCTCGGCCGGGCAGAACTGATGCTCCGGTAACATGGTCTACGTCCATGTCCCGTTCTGCAGGAGTTTCTGCACCTACTGTGACTTCTATTCGGAGATCGCCGGAGCGCAGTTATACGACTCCTATTCCGACGCAGTCTGTGCAGAAATCCGGCAACGCGCCGGGGAGATGGACGGAAGCCTTAAGACTCTCTACTTCGGCGGCGGTACCCCGTCGGTCCTGCCTCTCGCCGTACTCACCAGCCTCCTCCTCGCCCTGGAGGAAGCCGGTTATGGCGGCCCCTTCACCGAATTCACGATGGAGGTCAACCCCGAGGACATCGTGGAGCGGGGACCGGGCTACCTCCAGAGCCTGAAGTCGCTCGGTGTCGACCGCGTCAGCATGGGCATCCAGTCCTTTGACGATGCCCTCCTGCGGTGGATGAACCGCCGCCATGATGCAGAAAGGGCCGTCCAGGCCTTCCGGATGGTCCGGGAAGCCGGTTTCGGCAACATCGGCATCGACCTCATCTTCGGGCTCTCGAATCTGTCTGACGAGGTCTGGGACGCTACCATCGAGCGGGCCGTGGCCCTGGAGCCGGAGCACATCTCCTGCTACCAGCTCACCGTCGAGGGAGAAAGCACCCTGGCGGACCTCGTGGCGGCGGGGCGTTACACCGAAGCCGACGATGCACAATGCCGTCGCCAGTATGACAGGCTCTGTGAAAAGCTGTCCGACGCCGGTTACCGTCACTACGAGATCTCCAATTTCGCCCGGCCCGGCTTCGAGGCACGGCATAACGGCGGCTATTGGAACCGTACACCCTATGTCGGGCTCGGCCCTGCAGCCCATTCCTTCGACGGGACGTCGCGCTCCTGGAACTCATCCTCTCTGGACGGGTACACCCGGACCGTCGAAGTCCTCTCCCTGGAAGAGGCCCGGATCGAGACCCTGATGCTCTCCCTCCGGACAGACCGGGGCATCGGTGCAGATTTCCTGCAGGAACATTGCAGGAAGGAAGACATCGACCGTCTCGTCGAAGAAGGTGCCCTGGAGCGGAACGGTACCCGTTACCGTATCCCGGAAGACCACTTCTTCGTCTCGGACGAAATCATACGGGAACTTATTTGATAAACATGAAAATACCCTGGTATCTTTCACCCAACCTTAAAACCAAGCACCATGAGTAACAACAAGTCATTCCTCTCTCTCCTGGCGGGCCTCGCGGCCGGCGCCGCCATCGGTATGTTGTATGCACCCGACAAGGGCTGGAAGACCCGCGCCCGTGTCCGGAGAGCCGCCGCGAACGGGTTCGACGACCTCAAGGAAAGCCTGGACGGTCTCGGCGGCAAGGCGGAAGAAAAGGCCGACGAGGCGAAGCAGTCCATCAAGACTTTGAAGGAGACCCTTCTCCAGAAGGGCGCCGAAATCAAGGAGGGCACCCGGGCCATACTCCTGGACCAGCTCTCCCACATCGAAGAAGCCCTCCGCAAGGCTGAAGAGTCCGATGCCCGGGCCGAATACCACGAAGACTATCAGGAAGATGAGTGAGTTCTCCCAGCCGGCGGAGGACCTCTCCCGCCGGGCCAAGGAATACATCGACCTCCGGCTGGACGACCTGAAACTCCGGACTGCCAAGGGGCTTTCGGTCTCGGTCTCCAAGCTGGTAGGGGTCATCCTGGTCCTCGGAGTCGTGAGCACCCTGCTGCTGGTCCTCTCCTTCGGGTTGATCATGCTCCTGGGGGAGATCATCGGCAGCTATGCCTGGGCCGCACTCGGCATCGCCGCCCTGCTCGGTATCGGGCTCGCCGTCCTGCTCCGCTGCAAGGACCGCCTGTTCAGGGACACGTTCGTCCCGCTGTTCGTCAAACTGTTCTTCGGATCCGATGAAGATGCGTGACAACAACTACCAGGATATCCGGACGCTGGACGAACTCAATGCAGCCATCGTCCGCAGCCGCGGCCGTATTGAAGCGCAGGGCAAGGCCGTCGCCGAAAGTTACGGCCGCGTCCAGTCCTTCTATACACCGCAGACCCTCGTGACCGAGGGCGTCCGCAAGGCGACCCGGTCCCTCTCTTTCTATGGCGTGGCCCTCAGCCTCGTCAGCAACCTCAGAAAACGACTCGCCCGATGACCTACCTCAGAAGAGCCCTCAAATACTTCATCCAGATCTCGGTGCTCATGGCCCTCATCCTCGGGGTGCTCATGCTCACGGGAATGGTTTCGAAGAATGTCGATGCCGCCTTCCAGCACGGCTGGAAGTCCATCGGCTATATCGCCGCCTTGTTTGCGGTGATGGCTGCCGCCTACCCTCGTTTCGGCTACACACGCCGCACCGTCTCCGCTCCCGGCAATCCGTCGGATCACCGGGCCGGCATCCTGAAGACAATGACCGCCCGCGGCTACCGTCTCGAAAGCGAGGAAGAAGGCGGGACGATGGCTTTCGTCCTCGCCTCCCCGGTCAACCGGATGGCCCGCCTCTGGGAAGACCGCATTACCCTCTCCCCCATCCTCGGCGGTTTCCAAGCGGAAGGGCTTACCCGCGATCTCGTACGGGTCGTCAGTTCGTTGGAATATCAATTCAGAGCATCATGAGTACCGATAACCCTACTTTCAAGACCGTAGCGAGAGCCACGGAACGGAACCGGGCCGAAATCATCGCGGCCATGCTGCGGGACAACGGCATCCCCGCCGCCGTATTCGGGGCGGATTCCTCCTATCCCGGGCTTGTTTTTGCAGGCGAGATCACGGTCAAGGTCAATGCCGAAGACTACGACGCGGCAATCAGCCTGGTCGCCGCCGCCGACAGGGCGGAGTAGAAATCTTCGCCGAAGGCTTCCGTCAGAGGGCCGCGGAGGAACTCGTACACCCGGATTCCTTCGCGGCGTCCTTTTATGTATGCGCCCTCGCAGATATCCCAGCGATGGAGGTTGAGTCCCTTCATCCCACCTCCAAGGTCGACGACCCGGACCGGGTACAGGGAACAGGAGACCGGTTTCCGGAATGTAGACCTCCCCTTGTCGAACTGGCGCTCGATCGCGCAGAAACAGTTGCCGTCCTCGAAATGGCAGAAGGCGCACTCCTCGCTGCCGGGGACGAGCGGGGTGACGATGTCTCCGTCCCGGTCGATTTCGAAGAATCCCTTCTCTTCCACCGCTTTCCGTCCCTTTTCCCGCATCAGCGGGGCAAAGACCCTGTAATTCGCTTCAATGGGCTCCAGTTCCTCTTCCCGGAGCGGGGCCCCGCTGTCGCCGATGATGCAGCAGCTGCCCTTGCAAAGTGGATAGTCGCAGGAAAAATACTCCAGAACGACATCCTCCGAAACGAGGATGTCGCCAATCTGGATAATGGTACCGAATGTGCGTTTCATTTCACGATATATTCAACACGGCCTCCCGCCGCTACCTGGGAGAGGATCTGCGCCACTTTGTCCGACGTGACAGAGGCGATATTTTCCTTATAGCGGGTCACCAGGTCCTTGCCGACCCCGTACCGGGCAACAACTGACGATACGATGGTTTCCGGCCGGGACAGGTCCCGGGTGACATCGGTGAGGACCAGTGCCTTCAAGGCCGCCAGGTCCCGCGAAGGGACCGGCTCCCGGGCCGCCGAAAGAATACCGCTGCGGACAGCCGATACCGCCTTGAGCACGTCCGGCTCCGGAATGCCTTCTGACAGACCGCCGACCGACGCCGGGAGACAGGTCACCTCCATGCGGAAACGCTCTTCAGGATAGGCCTGGAATCCGCACTGGACGTCGACAGAGAACCCCTGCTCCGAAAGAGCCCGCACCACATGGCGGCGCAGCGTCTCGCGGACCATGTCAGCCGCCAGATAGTTCACGCTGGTCAGCGGGAGCGGCACATCCATCAGGACGTAGATGCCCGGGACCGGGCCGTCGACGGTATAGGTCGTCGTGCCGGAACGCGGCTGGTAGCGGATACTCCGGCGCGATGTCGTCCCCTTCTGGGTCCGGAAGCCGCCGAGATACCGGGACAGCACTTTCTTGACCGTGCCCTCGTCCAGGTCGCCGACCAGCACAAGCATACCGTCGTTGACGTGGGAAAAACGGGCCTCGAAGTAGCGTTCCGCCTTGACCTGGGTCTCGGGCGTCAGGGATCCCGGCCGTTTCCGGATGGTCCAAGTGAAGCCCGGATACATCAAAGAATACAGCCGGTCGGTGACAGCTTCCTCCCGCAAGGCCTCGTTCCTGGAATAGGCGGCAAACTCGCTGCGGTTGACGCTGCGGCCGTTGGCCAGGGACAGGAGACATTTGAGAAGCGTCGGCAGTTTCTGCCTGGGGGCACTGCCGGAGAGGGTCATGGAGGTCGTTCCGACGGAAGCGTCCATCTGGATGCCGCTGACGGCGAGAAGGTCCCTGAAATTCGCCGCCGGAAGCCCGCCGACATCATAGAGCGAGAGCATGTCGGCGAAATAACCGCCCTCCCCTTCTACTAAACCCTGCACACCGGACAAGCCACCGTTCAGCAGGAGGGCATAATTGAACATGCCGCTCCCGGGGACCTGGCGGTAAACCACCCGGATGCCGTTGGAGAAGGTCCACATCTCACCGCCCGATACCGGCTCGGCCTTGGTCTGCTTGATGCGGACACGGTGCTGTTCCCCCTCCAAGCCGAGCGTGTCGCTGCGACGCCATGAATAGTCCTTGGCCTCCTGGAACGTCGAACCGTAGAGGTAAGCCAGGTTATAGTTGAACAGGGCGGCATCCTCATCCAAGGAATCGAGGGCGGCCCGATACTCCAGCGTCAGGTTGGAAAGCTGACCGAGCAGGGCGGAAGAGAAGTTGTTGAACAGACGGGTCTCCGTACTGTCTGCAACGCTCTTGCGGGCAAACAGGCGCGTCTCTTCGCTATAGGGAGCCAGGTTGGCACCGTACAGGAAATGGGCCGTGCAACGATCGATATACTTCCGGTTCGACAGGGGCTCCACTTCACGGCGGAGCATGTCGGCCATCATCACCCGCTTGGCATCCTGGAATTCCCCGGCACCGGTCCCGAAACCGTCCAGGCTGGCGAGGGTGCTGGAGATGACCTTCATCGCGGCGTCCAGATATGCCTTCCCGGTATGTACGGCGATGGCATATTCCTCGTCGCCTCCGGTATCGGTACTGTTGGTATATACCAGCTCCAGCCGTTCATAGGGGACGCCGGCATCGCGGAGGTTGCGTTCGAGCCGGTGCGAAGCGATGGTCTGGAACTCGCGGCCGAAGATACCCAGCACCAAGGCCTGTGCCGTATTCATCAGGTCATGCGGGGTCCGTGGCGAGGCGTAGGCTACCCGGACCGTCCCCCTCTCGCCCGACGGCTCCTGCCGCAGGACGATGGAGGGCATCACAGAGGGCTCCCAGACATAGTCGGGGCCGGAACTGTTCCCCACGAAACGTGGCGGAACCATCATCGAGAACACGTCCAGCTTCTTCTTGAGCTCGACAGGATCGATGTCGCCGCTGATGATGACCGCCTCGTCGGCCCGGGAGGCAGCCACGACCGAGAAACTCACCAGCAAAGTGGAATCCAGGACGTCTGCATCATAGACAGGGACGCGGTCGAAGTGGAAGACGGTCGATCCGTCATGGTCACGGAAATACCCCTCCGGGCGCGGTCCGACCCCATTGCGGGCCAGAAAACCGCTCTGGAACTGGGAACGGGTCGCGGCCGTCGGCGCTTCACCGCGCCGGACCACGGCGAAGTCGGCGAAACCCTTCGTCTCCGCATTTTTGACCATATAATAGGTCACGCCGCAACGCAAGGTTCCCTTTTGGATAGCCGGGTCCACCGGCAGGGAAGGCAGCCGCTGCGCTGGCATGGTTATTGAAAATATCAACGCGGCAACGGCCGCAAGTATGTTTTTCCGCTGACTTGCCATGATTTTACCTCCGTCGGAGTGCAAAATTAAAATAAATATTTGCTATTTTTGCAAAATACGTGCTTGAATATATATAACGACTAAACATCATACGCTCATGAAAAGATTATTTGTCACCTTCGTGGCGCTCGGGCTCGCCGCCGGAATGGCCGCCGCCCAGGACTACAACGCCGCCATCGACGCTTTCAACGCCGGTGCCCAGGCCGAGAACAAGACCGAAGCGCTCGAGCAGTTCCGTTCCGCCCTCGCCCAGTTCGAGGTCTGTGAAGAGGCCGAAGCCGCCGAAATGGCCGGCAAGTGCAAGGAAGCCATCGCTTCCACCCTCCTGTCCATCGCCAAGGAGCAGATCAACAATGCTGAATATGACGCGGCCGTCGCTACGCTCGGCGAAACCGTCACCACCGCCAACGGCTACGGGCTCGAATCCGTCGCGGCGGACGCCTCCGCCCTCATCCCGAACGCCTGGTCCCGCAAGGGTGCCGCCCTGCTGAAGGCAAAGGACTTCGCCGGAGCCGCCGATGCGCTCAAGGAAGTGGTCACCCTCACCCCGGAAGACGGCCAGAGCTGGCTCCTTCTCGGCCAGGCCTTTGTCCAGACCAGCGATGTGGACGGCGCCATCGAAGCCCTTACCCAAGCTTCTGCCCTCGGCAAGGAAGAGCAGGCCGGCAAACTCCTGTCCAATGTCTACCTCAAGCAAGGCATGACCCTTTTGAAGGGAGGCAAGGCCGCAGAGGCCATCGAGGCCCTGGAGAAGTCCAACAGCTATGTCGAGACGAGCAACGCGACCAAGCTTATCGCCAGCGCCTACACCAAGCTCGGCAAGACCTCCGATGCCATCAACGCCTACAAGAAGTACCTGGAACTCGCTCCGGATGCCAAAGATGCCCCCGATGTGATGTTCACCATCGCCGCCACCGCCCAGAAGGCCGGTGACAAGGCCACGGCCATCGAGTACTACAAGAAACTCTCCTCCACCAAGTACGCGGCCCAGGCTGCCCAGCAGCTGACGGTCCTGCAGAAGTAAAGCGTGTTCTCCCACAATAAAGATCACAAGGCCAAAAAGTAGATTCTTCGGCAGGTGGACCTGCCTCAGAATGACACGAGGCTGTCATTCTGAACAAAGTGAAGAATCTGATAGGCCAGCCTCGTGATCTTTCAGCCTGGAAGGCGTCAACGGAGGCCTTCCAACCAGCGGGTGAGCGCAGCATCGAAATCGGGACGGCAGTAGGCGATAGGGTCGTGTTCATCGGAGCGGCGGAAGGAGAAACCGTGCGGTCCCTCAGGATAGATATGGAGCTCGGCAGGGACGCCGGCCGCATGCAAGGACTCGAAATAGCGCAGACTGTTCTCCGGGGGCACCGTCTTGTCATCGGCGCCGAGGGCGATAAAGGTCGGAGGGGTCGAAACCGTGACTTGCTTCTCCATCGAATAGCGGTCTTCCAGCCGGTCCAGACGCGGATCGCCCTCGGAGAAGTTCTCGGCCCCGAGAAGGTTCTTACGGGTGCCGCCATGGGAGACGGCAGGATCCATCGTGATGACGGGATAGATGAGGATGGAGAAATCCGGACGGGTGGTCTTGTCGGCGAAAAGATTGGACGCCGTGGCGGCGAGGTGCCCGCCGGCCGAGAAGCCCATGACACCGATCTTTGTCACTCCCCATTCCGCAGCGTGGGCGCGGCAGTAACGGAAAGCATTCTGCACATCCTGCAGCGGAATCCGGTCGTGGCCGTTCGGCATCCGGTATTTCACAACACAGGCTGCGATGCCGCGGGCATTCATCCACTCGGCCACCCGGTAGCCCTCATAGACCATGGCGACCCCGTAATAACCGCCTCCCGGACAGACGACCACCATCTGCCCGTTGCACACTTCGGGAATATAAAGCGTCACGCTTGCGCTGTCGGTGACATTGTAGCGGAAACCGTCTTTACGGAAGGTCTCGGGCCCGGTCAGGCCGTTCGATTCGAGCGGGCCGCCGGCAAGGCCCTTGTCCACAGCCTGTCCTTCCGGATATAGGAGGAGGGTGACTGGCTCGGGCCGGGCATCCGTCTGGCCCTGTGGAGCCAGTTTCGGGGAGCAGGAAAAAGTGAGGGCTGCCATGAGCAAGAAAGGGATTTTCGTTCGCATAATCTAAGGTTTTCTATCTGACAAAAATACAGAGAAATCGTCGGAACATCAATATGTCGGGGTGGGAAAATCATCCATCCGCGGCAGTGACAGTCATTTCGCAGGAAGGGCAGTCGAAGGTGAGGCGGAGGCGGCGGCCGTTGTTCCGGAGGTAGAGGGGCGCGGGGTTCGTACCGGGATGCTGGCGGGGACAAAGGCCGAGTTCGTGTCGGATGCAGTAGCGGGTGCGCATGAGTTCCGCACCGGGGCGGTGGGTCAATTCGTAGGCGTCTTCGACCGTCCCGGCACCCCGGGAACGATAGAGTTTCCGGGACAGGGAGTTGGCGACATTGTCCCGATAGGTCACCTGTGCCGGCCCGGGAAGTTCCGAGGGCATTCCGCGACGGAGCGGCAGCAGCCGGACCGGCTGACGGTCCAGCGCCTCGGAGAGCGACCTGCGGATGCCGTTGAGAAAAGAGGCGGGCAGGAACGGGACCTCGCCGTCGATCTCCACGGAAGCAACCGTGAAAGCATAGGGGCCAGTATGCTTGCCCAACTGGGTCCGGACGCTCTCCGGGATGCGTTCCGGATGTTCTGCTGCAGCCGTCGGAGCGGGAACGGAGAAGTCCACCCGGCGTCCGTCTTCGCTGACCGCTCCGGCCTGCAAGCGCCCGGGGACCATCCGCACTTGGACCTGCACGGCGATCTCCCGCACCGGCCGGTCAGTCTCCAGACGGCGTCCGAAGGCGGCATCGACATTGCGGTAGAGCGGCATCCCCTCGGTCAATCCCTCCACCCGCTTGCCGCGGATGGTCATCCCTTCGCAGACATCACCCCGGAATCCGACGACTTCTCCTTTCCGGTCGAGGAAGGCGAAACCGTCGCCGTTGTGCAGGACGAGCCCCGGATCCGCCGGGCGGACGGTCACCGCCATCGGGTCGCCCGGGCGGAGGCGGGCCACGGTACCGATAGCCTCACCCAGGGAGGTCGGCGCCTCCATCGAGGACCAGGCGCCCCGCCGTCCGTCGAGATACAACTGCGTATAGCCCCGGTTGAACGTCTTCGCGAGATCTGGCGCGAAACCGCCCCGGACCGTGCCGAAGGAGGCACGGCGATAGCGATCCGGTGCCTTTCTCACCAGGGCGTCCAAGGCCTCCGAATAGGCGCGGACCACATTCTGCACATAGGCCATGCCCTTCAGGCGGCCCTCGATCTTGAAGGAGTCCACACCTGCCTCCGCGAGGTCCTCCAAGCGGTCTACAAGGTTGTAGTCTTTGAGGGAAAGGAGGGCCTTGTTCCGGACCAGGACCTTACCGGAGGCGTCCTCCAAATCGTAGCGGGACCGGCAGGCCTGGATGCAGGCACCCCGGTTGGCGCTGCGGAGAGAGAGGTGCTCGGACAGATAGCATTGCCCGCTGTAGCAGACGCAGAGTGCACCATGCACGAAGAACTCCAATTCACACCCGACCGCCGCCCGGATGGCGCGGACCTGGTCGAGAGACAGCTCCCGCTCCAACACGAGGCGGCCGAAACCGAGGCTCTCCAGGAAACGCGCTTTCTGCGGCGTACGGATGGCACACTGGGTGGAAGCATGCAGCGGAAATCCCTCTGGAGCGAGTTGCACGAGAGCCGGATCCTGGACGATCAGGGCATCCGCTCCGGCATCCGCCACTTCGCGCACCATCCGACGGACATCCGGCAGTTCTGCCTCATAGATGACCGTATTGGCCGTTACGAAAATCCGGACACCGAAACGATGGGCATAGTCACAGAGCCGCCGGATGTCACCGATGTCGTTGCCGGCCGCCTGACGGGCTCCGAAGGCTGGACCGGCAATGTACACGGCATCCGCCCCGCAGTCCACGGCCGCGATGCCGATATCCGCCGTCCGTGCCGGCGCAAGGAGTTCGAGCGCCCTCATACCGTCTGGATCCAATTCTCCACGGCCAAGCCGGGGATGCGGGAGAAGTGTTTGACGTTGTTGGTCACCAGTGTCAAACGGTGTTCCAGGGCGGCCGCCGCAATCAGAAGGTCCATGCTGTCCAGTTTCCGCCCGGCGCGTTCCAAAGCCGCACGGAGTTCCGCATAGGTGCGGATGGTCCCGGAAACAGGAACGAGTTCGAAATTCTCACGGGTGAATTCAGCCTGTCCGAATGCTTTCCGATCGTTCCGCTTATAGGCACCGACGTAAAGTTCTGCCAAGGAAATCTCGGAGACCCGGCATTTTTCAAGGCCGATCCTGTATATCTTTTCCTGGATACCATGCTGGCCTCGAAGCATAGAAAACAGGATATCACTGTCGAGTAGATACTTCATTTCTTACCATGTCGGGGTTTCCCGGGTATTGCCCCGCGCATCATGCAATTCCCGTGCGATATCCAGGGCGTCCCGGGTATCGTCCAGATCCGGGGCAAAGGGGGCCAATCCGGCGAAGGGCCCCGTGAAAGGGCCGGTGAAGGGGGCCTCCCGGCCCGGGAAGGTGAGCACGATCCGGCCGTCCTCCTCCTGGATCCGCACCTCGTCCTTTTCCTGGACGGCGTACTTCTTCAGGAGGGAGGCCGGAAGGACCAGGCCCTTGCTGTTGCCGATTTTGATAATCCGTGTTGTCATTGCGTCATACATTGCCATGACAAAGGTATCAAAGTTATTACGGATTCGCAATACCTGTTCTAACATTTTGTCTCAAATCAAGTCCAGGACCAGGTCGACATCGCCGAAATGGCCGACCGTACCGGCGTATTTCTCGATGTAGGAGCGGGAAAGGGAGCCGCGCCAGACGATGTCGTCGCGGGTGTAGAGGGGCAGTTCGATTTCGAACCCGTAACTCTTGGAATTGTACTTGACCATGGCGGAGCATTTCCAGGAGGTCCGCGTCCCGCCGTCGTCCTCGATCATCATGAAAGCGCAGTCCAACAATTGCGGGGTCCACTCCGAGACCAGGACGGCATTGAACGGGAGGGTCTGCCCGACCTGGCTGCGGCGCACGACAATCATGAAGTCGGTGATGGAAGGCGAATAGAGCCGCAGTTCCGCCTCCGTGGAGGCCGTGAAGTCCTCGACGGCCCCTACCTTGACGAAGAATTCCGAGGCGCCGGCGAACCAAGGGTCATAGTTACGCCTGGCCATGAAGGAGCGCAGGACAAGCGTCTTGATCCCGCTTTCCTCCCCTGCGGATTTGACCAGAATCTCTCCGCCACCCTGCCCCCAGGAGGGGTCCTCCCGCCGCCGCAGTTCCAGGGACATGAATTCGGCATCGGCATTGCGGTTGACCACCCAGACGGGGCGCTCCATGGCCAGGGCCTCGTCTACGACGAGCTCCTCCCCGTCGAGGGTATAGCCGACGTTCCGCTCCGAGTTGTCTCCCGGGTCGAAGGTGATGACGGGTCGGGTCATGCCATCCCACCGTTCCGAATAGGGCCAGTAGATCTGGACATCGGAGGCAGCCAAGGCGTCGAGATAGGCTTCGGGGTCGTCGATGCCGCCATCTTCTGCCTTGGTCGCTGCCTTCGCCTGGACAGCAGTCCGGAGCAGGTCACGGAGCGGATGGTCATAACCGCCTGCCCTGGTCTCTCCGCCCGAGCCGACCCCTGCTCCGGGGGTCGTGAACAGGTCCTGCAGGGTGTACTCCTCGTCATAACCGTTACCCGACGAGGCCTCCACGGCATCGTGGACCTCCACCATCTGGGCTGCGCCGACCGGGACACCGGAGAGCAGCCGGGCCACATCATCGAGGGTGAACAGCGCCTCTGCTCCGGAGACATGCTGGTCGGGATCATCATCCAACCGCTCGCAGGCGGTGGACAGGAGGGTACACAGAACGGCCCCCCAAAGACAGCTTCTACGCTTCATAACAACCATACCGGGTTAATGTCCGGTTCCTTGTTGCAAAGTACAGAAAAGTTATCCGTGTTCTCAAAAAGAACACGGATAATTTTCAAAACCGGCCTTATGCGTGGTCCAGAGGGCTATTTCATGTAGAAAATGAAACGATTTTTATCATAAAAATCCTTCACAATCTCGGTCTGGGAGAAGACCGAACCGCTGAAGACTGCCTCCGTCTCCTTGCCGAGGACCTCGTTGATCTCAGTCAGTCCCTTCCCGTCAGCCGACAGGAAGCGCTCGGACCAGCAGGCGATGGCCCGATAATACAGGAGCGGGTCCTCATCCGGCACGAAAAGGGCTGAAGCGGGCTCGTAATCAAGGACATTCTTGCGGAGCAGACCCTTCTCCTTCTCCATGATGTAGGGCGGATTGCTCAGGATCAGGTCGAACTCTCCGAAGTTGAATTCCTGCTCCGGATCCAGCACATCGGCCCCCACGAAGGTCGGAGCCTGGGCGCCGGAAGCTTTGAGTTCCGCAGAGAAGTTCTGGCTGCGGGCCACGGAAAGGGCCGCCTCGGAATTGTCCACACCGACCACACGGGCCCCGGGAACGGCCAAGGCAACACTCCAGGCAATGTTACCGGAGCCGGTGCACAGGTCCAGGACCCGGACGGGCTCGGCAGACTTGCCATACGGAATGCGCATCCGATGGATCCGGGAGGCAAGCTTGATGGCCTCCCGTACCAGCAGTTCCGTCTCCGGGCGTGGAATCAGCACATCCCGGGTCACCCTGAAGGTATGTCCGCAGAACTCGGTCCGACCGGTCACGTACTGGATCGGTTCGCCGGCCTTGAGCCGGTCCATCCCTTCTTGAAGGGGCTGGAGGGCTTTTTTTTCGATGGCATACTGCGGTTCGACGATGTGGGTGTAACTTTTTGTTCCGATCAGTTTCTCACAGAGCATCAGGACGATGGATTTGGCTTCAGCGGTCGGATAGAGGCTTTCCAGGGCGGCGGTACCCTCCCTGAGGAATTCGGTGAGGAGCATAAGTTTCAGGCATTTTCGATAATCCGGGAGAGGAACCCGGTGATGGTCATGCCGGCGGCACGGACCATCTTCGGCACGAGGGAGGCATTGGTCATTCCCGGTATGATATTGACTTCCAGGAAGTAGACATCTTCTGCCGTGGTGATGTAGTCCATGCGGACGAGACCCTTGCAGCCCAAATGGCGGTAGATGCGGCAGGAAATGTCCTGGATGCGTCCGGAAAGGGCCTCTGGAATCTCTGCAGGACAGACTTCCCGGCTGTGCCCGTTATACTTGGCATCATAGTCGAACCAATCGTTCTCGGAGATGATTTCGATAACCGGCAGTGCCTTGGTCTCCCCTCCATCCTCATAGACGGCGCAGGTGAGTTCATGTTCGCCGGAGATACCCTGCTCGACGATTACGGTCGCGCCCTCGGAGAAAGCATAACGGATGGCGGAGGGAAGGTCTTCCGCCGCAGCCACCTTGGAGATGCCGAAACTGGAACCGCCCCCCGTCGGCTTGACGAAGAGCGGCAGGCCGAGCCTTTCGACCGCCCGGGCCGAAAAAGCCTCGACGTCGTCCCCTTTGCGCACGAAGGCGTCGGGAGCCAGTTTCACGTAATCCACATCCCGGAGATAGCTCTTGCAGGCATACTTGTCGAAGGCGACTGTCGTTACGAAAGCGCTGCAGGAAGAGAACGGAATGCCCAGCATTTCGAAATAGCCCTGCAGCAAGCCGGTTTCGCCCGGGGCCCCATGCTGCATGATATATACGAAATCGAAGGTCACCTTCTCACCGAGGACACGGACGGAGAAATCGGTCTTGTCGATCTCCGGACGTGCTTCCTCCGGGAACGGGATGCGCATGGCGTTGGCCTTGCGCATGGCTACGAGCTGCCATTTGCCGAAACGGGCGAAGATCTCGTACACGTCGTACTGGAACTCATCGATGCGCGAGGCCGTGAATTCACCGCTGCGGCAGGCCACCTCCCACTCGGAAGAATCACTGCCGTAGAGGACGGCAATCTTGCTGTACTTTGCCATATATCATTCAAAATAATAGTTCTCAAGGTCGGTTTTTTCCGGAGCAGAGGAACCATCCGGAGCCGTACTGTTGCAGAACGGGCCGGCGACCCCTTCCGGGAAAGTGTCGGAGGCGGAGATGCCGAGGGTCCCGTCGGCGAGGACCTTCTTCATCCACAGGCCCCAGATCGGCAGAGCCATATTGGCCCCCTGTCCCAGCGAAGTGGAGTTGAAATGGACATAGCGGTCTTCCGCACCCACCCAGACACCGGCGGTGATGGCTGGGGTGTAACCGATGAACCATCCGTCGGAATTGTCATTGGTCGTTCCGGTCTTGCCGGCGATCTCGCCTTTCAGTCCATACCGGAAACGGAGACGGGCACCCGTTCCACCGTCCACCACGGACTTCATCATGCTGACCATCTCGTTGTTGGCCCGCTCGGACAGGACTTCGTGCCGCCGGACCGAGAACTGACCGAGAATGTTGCCGTCGCTGTCCTCGATACGGGTCACGAACATCGGATGGGCATAGACCCCTCCGGAAGGGAAGGTATTATAGGCCGCAACCATCTCATAGACGGACAGGTCTGCCGAACCGACACAAAGGGAGACCACCGGATCGATCGGCCCGCCGATCCCCATCTTGCGCATCATCTCCACCATGGCGGCCGGACCGAGCTGCTTCATCAGATAGGCCGACACGGAGTTGGAACTGTGGGCGAGACCCCAGCGGAGGTCCACCATGGAACCGTCGGCATGGGGATCGGACGGCGTCCAGGTCTTGTCTCCATTGACGACGAGCACCTGCGGAGCGTTGAGCACCGGATCGCAGGGAGTCATACCGGACTCCATGGCGAGGGTGTACAGGTATGGCTTGATGGTGGAGCCGACCTGGCGCCGGCCCTGTCGGACGTTGTCATACTTGAAGTAGCGGTAGTCGGGACCGCCGACATAGGCCTTCACATGGCCCGTCTGCGGTTCGACGGCCATGAAGGCCGCCCGGAAGAACGACTTGTAGTAGCGGATGGAATCGTCCGGAGTCATCACGGTGTCCTTGTAACCAGGGGCATCCCAGGTGAACACGCGCATCGGCGTCTTTTCGGTGAAGCTCTTCGCAATCTCTGCCTCGGAACGTCCCGAGGCCTTCATCATCCGTGTCCGGTCGCTCCAGCGGCGGGCCTGCGCGAGCGCAACGTCGATGACCTTCGGATCGGTATCGGCGCTGAACGGAGGGTTCTTCCGGTGGCGGAGCTCCCGGAAGAAGGCCTTCTGGAGGTCCTTCCCGAGATGTTCAGCGACCGCCTCCTCGGCGTATTGCTGCATCCGGTAGTTGATGGTCGTGTAGATACGGAGGCCGTCCTTGTCGAGGTCATAGCCGGACCCGTCGCTCCGGTGGTTCTTGTTGAGCCAGCCATAGACCGGATCGTCCGCCCAGAGGAGGGAATCCACTCGGTAGTCCTCAAGGGAGGCATAGGAGGAACGTTTCGGCTTTCCGGCGCTCATGGTGCGACGGAGCATGTCCCGGAAATAGGGGCCGACCCCGGTCGTCCGGTCGCCGATACGGGTATGCAGCTGGATCGGAAGGGCCTGAAGGGAGTCACATTCGGCCCGGCTGAGATATTTTTTGTCCCGCATGCGGGCAAGCACGAGGTTGCGGCGCTGGAGGGCCTTGTCGGGATTGATGGCCGGATTGTAGCGGGTCGGCTTGTTCACCATGCCCACCAGGACGGCACTTTCCTCGGGTGTCAACTCGGAGGGTTTCTTGTCGAAAAACTGGGCGGCCGCCGACTGGATGCCGTAGGAGTTGGAGCCGAAGAAGACCGCATTGAGGTACATGTCCACGATTTCCTCCTTGGTATAGTTGCGCTCGATCTTGACGGCGGTGATCCACTCCTTGAGTTTGATCCAGACCATGCCGAGCTTGCCGACATGCTCCTTCCGCGGATAGAGGGTCTTCGCCAGCTGCTGGGTGATGGTGGAGCCGCCGCCCTGGGAGGAATCCCGGGACAGGAGGGTCCGGAACAGCACCCGGTACAGGCTGTTCATGTCGATGCCGGAGTGCTCATAGAAGCGTTTGTCCTCTGTGGCGACGGTAGCCTGGACAAGGCTCGGCGCAAGTTCGTCATAGCTCACGAAGGTCCGGTTTTCGATATGGTAGGTAGTCAGGATCTCGCCCTCTTCGGCGATGACCTGGGTAGCCAGCTTCGAATCCGGGCTTTCCAGCTCCTCGAAGGTCGGAATCTCCGCGAAAGCCCATACAAGGCCCAGCAGAAGGAGCACCACGGCCACCGGTGCAAGGACGAGGATCCAGAATATCTTGATGATTTTCTTTCTTGTGTCTTCTGTCATGTCAAATTTTTTTACCACACACAAGACCAAAGGTCTTGCCAAACGTACCGAATGACAAATTTAATCAGAAAATTTGGAAAATTCCCCGGATTGTCGCTTACTTTGCAAAATAATCGGCATGAAGCCGACGGAAAACATACAGATATGGAGGGAAAAAACTTAGTCATCGTGGAGTCTCCCGGCAAGGTGAAGACCATCCAGAAGTTCCTGGGAAAGGATTTTTTGGTCAAGGCCTCGATCGGCCATATCCGTGACCTGCAGGAAAAGAAACTCAGTGTGGACGTGGAGCACGGCTTCACGCCGGAATATGTCGTCCCGGCCGACAAGAAGAAGGTCGTGGCCGAACTCAAGAAATTGTCGGCCTCCGCCGGGACCGTCTGGCTCGCATCCGATGAGGACCGCGAGGGGGAGGCCATCTCCTGGCACCTGTACGAGACGCTCGGACTGCAGAAAGAGAAGACCCGCCGCATCGTCTTCCATGAAATCACCAAGGATGCCATCCTGAAGGCCATCCAGACCCCGCGGGACATCGACATGAACCTTGTGGATGCCCAGCAGGCACGCCGCGTGCTGGACCGGCTCGTCGGCTTCGAACTCTCCCCTATCCTGTGGCGCAAGATCCAGCCGAAACTCTCCGCCGGCCGCGTACAGAGCGTTGCCCTCCGCCTCGTCGTGGACCGTGAGAAGGAAATCATGGCTTTTCACAGCGAACCTTATTATAAGGTGGATGCCCTCTTCCATCCGGAAGGGACATCGGCCTCCGTCCAGGTCAAGGCCACGCTCGACACCCGGTTCCCCGGCGAAGCCGAGGCCCGGAAATTTCTGGAAGACAGCATCGGAGCTTCTTATACCATCGACTCCCTGGAAAAGAAAGAGGGCACCCGTTTCCCGGCTGCCCCGTTCACGACCTCGACCCTCCAGCAGGAGGCCTCGCGGAAGCTCCATTTCCCGGTATCCACCACAATGCGCGTCGCCCAGTCGCTTTATGAGCGGGGTCTGATCACCTACATGCGTACCGACTCCACAAACCTCTCCACCCTCGCCCTCGGCACGGCCAAGAAATTCATCCTGGAGCATTACGGCGAGGAGTACGCCCATCCGCGCCAGTTCCGCACCAAATCCAAGGGTGCCCAGGAGGCCCATGAGGCCATCCGGCCGACCTATATCGACAACACGGCCATTGAAGGGACGGCCCAGGAACAGAAGCTCTACGAGCTCATCTGGAAACGGACCGTCGCCTCCCAGATGGCGGAGTCGCGGGTCATGAACACCACTATCAAGGTCGCTTCCGACCGGCGTCCCGAGCGGTTCTCCGTCCAGGCTTCCGAGATGCTGTTCGACGGCTTCATGAAGGTCTATCTGGAAGGCCGCGACGATGACGAACCCGAAGAGGGCGAGGTCATCCTGCCCGAACTCCACACCGGCGACGTCCTCGACGAGCGGGGCATCACGGCCCAGTGCAAGTTCACCGTCCCGCCGCCCCGCTACTCCGAGGCGACCCTCATCAAGAAACTCGAAGAGCTCGGTATCGGCCGCCCGTCCACCTATGCCCCGACCATCACGACCCTCACCACCGGCCGCGGCTACCTGGTGAAAGGCGACAAGGAAGGGCTGAAGATCCCGGTGACGAACTTCGCCTTGAAAGGCGGGAAGGTCACTTCCTCCGCCAAGGTCGAGACCGTCGGCGCCGAGAAGGGGAAGCTCCTTCCGCAGGAGATCGGCCTCATCGTGACCGACTATCTCGTCAAGAATTTCGGCGACGTGGTCGATTACGACTTCACCGCCAACGTCGAGAAAGACTTCGATGCGGTCGCAGAGGGGGAAAAGGCTTGGAATGCAACCATTTCCGAATTCTACGGCCCGTTCCACAAGCAGGTTGAGGCCGTGCTCTCCAACCGGGAATACAACCATGTCAGCCGCGAACTGGGGACGGCCCCGGACGGTGACAAGGTCACGGCCGCTTTCGGCAAGTTCGGACCCTACGTCCAGAAAGGCGAGGGCGAGCGCCGCCAGTTCGCTTCGCTCGGCAAGGGGCAGCTCATCGAGACCTTGACACTGGACGAGGCGCTGAAACTGTTCCAGCTGCCGCGGACCGTAGGGCTCCACCAAGATATCCCCGTCATTGCCACCAAGGGTCGGTTCGGCCCCTATCTCAAATACGGCGACCGCAATGTCAAGCTGCCACGCGGGGTGGATCCGCTCAAGGTCACCCTCGAGGAGTGCGTCCGTCTCATCGACGAGGCGGCCGGCGCCGCCCCGGTCCAGGCCGTCATGGCGGAATGGGGGACCATCCAGGTCATCAACGGCCGCTACGGGCCGTACATCAAGGCCGACGGGGCCAATTACCGGATTCCGAAAGGCACGGATGCAACGGCCCTCACGGAGGCGGACTGCCGCCGCATCATCGCGGAATCCGCCCCGACCTCCCGGCCACGGCGGGGTACGAAAAAATGACAGCGGAGGCGAGCAATTCTTAAAAAAATTTCTTATTTTTGCGGAAGTTCGTTAAAACCCGTCAGCACATGGCTAGCTATCACATCGACCAGACCGACCAGAAGATCCTTTCCTTCCTGGTAAAGAATGCCCGGATGCCGTTCCTGGAAATCGCCCGTGAATGCGGGGTTTCCGGTGCAGCCATCCACCAGAGAGTCAAAAGGTTGGAAGCAAACGGAGTCATTACGGGCTCCCGTCTTCTGGTCAAGCCGCAGGCCCTCGGACTGAACGTCTGTGCCTTCATCAGCATATCCCTTTCGGAATCGACCAAGTATCCCGAAGTCATCGCCTACCTGAAGAAGATTCCGGAAATCGTGGAGTGCCACTTCGTCACCGGCCGATATGCGATCCTCGCCAAGGTCTACTGCCTGGACAACGACCACCTCATGGAGGTCCTTCTCAACACCATCCAGAAGATTCCTTACATCCAGTCCACCGACACGATGATTTCCCTGGACGAGCCCATCGAACGCCAGGTCTGGGTCAAGGAATTCAAGAACACGACCTATTCCCGGAAATCTGAAGAATAGCCTCCGCCAGGACCAGGTCTTCCGGCGTGGTGATCTTGATATTGGACCGCTCTCCTGCCTTGTAGGAGAGCGGAATTCCATATTGCCGGGCCACCGACGCATCATCTGTGAAGCGGGTGTCGTAACCCAGGGTATAGGCCGCCTTGATGTCTTCCGACCGGAAAAGCTGCGGCGTCTGGGCCCCGTAGATGCAGGACCGGTCCAGAAGGGTGTCCGTCGAGCGGAGCGTCCCGTCCGGAGCCTTTTCCAGCACCTTCAGCGTGTCCACGGAAGGAAGGACCGGGATGAGGGCCCGCTCGGTCTCCATCCCGTCGAACAGGTCGCGGACCAAGGCTGCGCTCACGAGCGGACGCACCCCGTCATGGATGGCGACGACAGTCCCGTCCGGCACATAGGCAAGGGCATTCTTGACCGAGTGGAAGCGAGTGAAACCACCCTTCACGATCCGCTGGGGACAGTTGAACCCTTTCATCTGGCAGTAGTTGCGCCACCAGGCGATATGCTCCGCCGGCAGGACGGTCAGGATGTGCAGGTCGTCACAGGCCTCCAGGAAACGTTCGATCGTCCGCTGGAGGATGGCCCGGCCATCCAGGTCGAGGAACTGCTTGGGAAGGTCTGCCCCCATCCGCGTACCGCTGCCGCCCGCCGTAACGATCAGATATTTTTTTCTCGCCATATTCATCAGATTCTTTACGCGAATGTAAGATTTTTTTCTTAATTTTGACCACTTATTGAGTATGGACTTAAACTGAGACACAGAATATGGCATTCCGATTCCTGAATCAGGAGCTGGCCATCGACCTCGGCACGGCAAATACCGTCATCTTCCAGAACGACCAGATCGTCCTGGACGAGCCGTCCATCGTGGCTATCGACAATAGTACGAACAAATGTATCGCCCTTGGCCAAAAGGCCAAGCTCATGCACGAGAAGACCAATCCCGGCATCAAGACCGTCCGCCCCCTGCGCGACGGCGTGATCGCCGACTTCAATGCGGCCGAGATGATGATCCGCGGTTTCATCCGCCAGGTCAACTCCCGCCACCGCAGCCTGTTCGCCCCGAACCTCAAACTCGTCGTGGGCATTCCCTCCGGCTCGACGGAAGTCGAGATCCGTGCCGTCCGTGACTCCTCCGAACATGCCGGCGGCCGTGATGTCTACCTGATCTACGAGCCGATGGCCGCCGCCCTCGGTATCGGTCTCGACGTAGAGGCCCCGAAGGGCAACATGGTCGTCGATATCGGCGGAGGCACCACGGAGATCGCCGTCATCTCCCTCGGCGGCATCGTCCAGCAGGACTCCATCCGCGTGGCCGGCGACGTGTTCACCTCCGATATCCAGAACTACCTCCGCCAGCAGCATGTCATCAAAGTCGGCGAGACCACAGCCGAGAAGATCAAGATCGCCGTGGGGTCCGTCCTTCCGGAACTCGATGTGGAGCCGGAACCGTTCCTCGTGCGCGGTCCGAACCTGATGACCGGCCATCCGGTCGAGGCCCTGATTCCCTATCAGGAGATCGCCCACTGCCTGGACAAATCCATCGCCCGGCTCGAGACCTCCATCCAGCAGGTCCTGGAACAGACCCCGCCTGAACTCTATTCCGACATCGTCGAGAACGGTATCTTCCTGTCCGGCGGCGGCGCCCTGCTGCGCGGCCTGGACAAACGCCTCTCTGACAAGGTGAACATCCCGTTCCATGTCGCGGAAGACCCGCTCCGCGCCGTGGCCCGCGGCACCTGTATCGCCCTTAAGAACACCGACAACTACTCCTTCCTCATGCGGTAATGCGCGGCCGGCGGACGTTCATACCGAGACTCATCAGCGCAGCAATCTTCATTCTCATGGAGGTTGCTGCACTCCATATGCTCAGCCACAACGCCTCGCTCCAGCGTATCTGGATCGCCCGCGGCGCCCATGGATTCATGGGAACCGTCTGGGGCGGCACCCAACGCGTGAAGAACTACTTCTCGCTTGGCCGCACCAACAAAGAGCTGGTGCAGGAAAACTTCGAACTCCGGGAGGAACTTGCCGCCCTGCGCGAGACGGTCCACGCCGCCCGCATCGACACCATGCGCTACGGCATCCGGGAGTCCCGCGGCTTCTCGTACACCCCCGCCGAAGTCCTCAAGGTCAGCCGCAACAAGCAGCACAACTCCATGATCATCCACAAGGGCTTCGACGACGGCATCCAGGAGAAATCCGGCATCATTACGGCCCGGGGCGTCATCGGCATCGTGGACGCGGTCAGCGCCCATTACGCCTACGCCCGCTCGGTCCAGAACAACGACATCTCCATCAGCGCCCGGCTCGGGACAGAGGGCGGCGCAGGACTGCTGGTCTGGGACGGGCGCACCAGCCGAGGTGCCGTCCTCAAGGAAATCCCGCTCCAGTACAAGTACGAGGCTGGGGACACCGTGTACACGAGCGGCCATTCGTTGATGTTCCCGCCGGACATCCCGCTGGGCATCGCCGGCACCTCCAAAATCATCAACGGAGCGACCAATGAGATCCGGGTGGAACTGTTCCAGGATTTTTCCGCCATCCGGTATGTGACGGTGGTGCACAACACCGCCTTTGACGAATTGGAGGAATTCCTGCCATGAGAAAAGCCGGTTTCTACATAGCATATGTCCTGCTGGCCATCGCCCAGATGCTGATATGCAATTATTTCCATCTGTCGCCGTATGTGATGCTTTCCATCCTGCCGGTGCTGGTTCTCTGCATCCCGATCCGGATCGGCACCGTCGGGGCGATGTGCATCGCCTTCCTCACCGGGTTCTCGGTGGACCTCCTGTCAGAAGGCATCCTCGGACTCAACACCCTTGCCCTTGTCCCGGTCGCCTTCGTCCGCAACGGGATCATCCGGCTCGTCTTCGGCGGCGAACTGTTCTCCCGCAAGGAAGACTTCTCCATCCGTAAGAGCGGCTTCGGCAAAGTCGCGGTGGCCATCCTTATCGCCCAAGCCCTGTTCCTTCTGATCTACATCTGGGCCGACGGGGCCGGAACACGTCCGCTGTGGTTCAATGCGGTCCGTTTCGGCGCCTCCCTGCTCGCCGGCTGGCTGGTCTCTCTCCTGATTGTCGACACCCTCGCCCCGGATACCCGCAAATGAATACGGACACACGACACACCCGGCTTCTCATCGGCCTCGGAGTGGCGGTCGCCCTGCTCCTGGGCAAGATCTTCTCGCTCCAGATCCTGGACGGACGCTACAAGGAGGACGCCGACCGCAACTCCACCATCTACGAGATCATCTACCCCACCCGCGGCGTCATCTATGACCGGGAGGGGCGCATCCTCGTCGGCAACAAGGTGGCGTACGACATCATGGTCAATCCGCGCGAGGTGACGGCATTCGACACCCTCGCCCTCGCGACCGTGCTCGATGTCGCCCCCGACTTCATCCGCTCCAAGATGGACGAATACCACCGCAACCGACGCAAGATCGGCTACCAGAGCGTGACCATGCTCAAGCAGGTTCCAGCCGGAACATACAACAAGTTCGCCGAGCTGCAATACAAGTTCCCGGGCTTCAAGGGGCAGGTCCGCAGCATCCGGGACTATCCGTTCGATGCGGGCGGCAACCTGCTCGGCTACGTATCGGAAGTCAACCAGAGCTACATCGACCGACATCCCGGCGAGTACCGCTCCGGCGACTACGCGGGCATGACCGGCATCGAGGCGGCCCGGGAAAAGGACCTGCGAGGCGAGAAGGGGTACCATATCTTCCTGCGCAACTCCAAGAACCAGATCGAACAGCCGTTCAAGGACGGGGAGATGGACCAGGAGGCGGTGCCGGGCCATGACATCGTGACAACCATCGATGCTCCCCTTCAGCAATACGGCCAGGAACTGATGCAGAACAAGGTCGGTTCCATCGTCGCCATCGAGCCGTCAACCGGAGAGATCCTGGCCCTGGTCTCCTCGCCAGGCGTCCATGTGGACCAGCTGGCAGACATCGGCAAATACTGGGAAGAAATCGCCCAGAACCCGTACAAGCCGATGTACAACCGCGCCGTCCAGGCATCCTATCCGCCGGGTTCGGTGTTCAAGCTGGTAAACGGGCTGATCGGCCTGGAAGATGGTGTCCTGCATCCTTCGGACCTGCATTCCTGTGCCCACGGCTACAGTTTCGGTGCCGGGCACAAGCTGGGTTGCCACGGTCACAAGTCCCCCATCAACATGGAAGAATCCATCATGATGTCCTGCAACGCCTATTACTGCTATGTCTTGAAGGACATCCTGGACAACCGCAAATACGGAGGGGTGGACGCCGGCCTGGACCATTGGCACGAAATGGTGGAGAGCTTCGGCTTCGGGCGCAAGCTGGGCAGCGATTTCCCGGCTGAACTCAGCGGCGGCATCCCGTCCTCCAAGACCTACAACCGGGCCTATGGCAAAGGCCGGTGGAACTCCACCACGGTCATCTCCCTGTCTATCGGACAGGGCGAGATCCTGGCCACCCCGATGCACCTGGCGAACTTGTGCGCAACCATCGCCAACCGGGGCTATTACTATATCCCCCACATCGTCAAGGCCTCGGAGGGCGTGGACATCGCCCCGAAATACCAGGAGAAACAGTATACCAAGGTATCCATGGAGCATTTCCCGAAGGTCGTCAAGGGGATGTGGCGGGCCGTCAATTCCGGTGCGGGCATGGGCGGGACAGCCTGGATCGCCCATATCGACGGACTGGACGTCTGCGGCAAGACCGGGACGGCGCAGAACCCGCGCGGGGCCGACAATTCCGTATTCATCTGCTTCGCTCCGATGGACAACCCCAGGATCGCCATCGCTGCCTACGTCGAGAACGGCGGGTTCGGCGCCACCTATGCTGCCCCGATGGCCTCCCTGATGGTGGAAAAGTATCTCAAAGGGGAGGTTTCGCGTACCGACCTCGAGAAGCGGATGAAAGAGGCGAACCTGATGTCCCGCGTGAAAAAAGACTGAGCCATGGTCGGAGGAAACACTCACGAAAGGGGGCTGCGGCAGTCCGTCGACTGGCGACTCGTAGGGGTCTATCTCTTGCTGGTGCTGATCGGCTGGGTCAACATCTATGCCTCCATCCATTCCGCCGAGCCCTCCTCCATCTTCGACTGGGAGGTGCGCAGCGGCAAGCAGTTCGTGTGGATGCTGACGGCTTTCGGCCTGGGAGGGCTGATCCTTTTTGCCATTCCGACACGCCTATGGGAGGGGGCGGCCGTGCCGCTTTACCTGGTCGTTCTGCTGCTCCTGGTCATCGTCATCTTCGTCTCGAAGGACGTCAAAGGGTCGCATTCGTGGTTCGAATTCGGCCCCGTGAAGTTCCAGCCGGCCGAGATTTCCAAGATCACGACATCCCTGCTGCTGGCCTCCGTCATGAGCCGGCAGGGATACAAGCTGACCCGGTTGAAGGACTTCCTGCTGACAGTCCTCACCATCGGGCTGCCGATGCTCGTCATCATTGCCGAAAGCGAGACGGGGTCGGCCCTCGTGTACGTCGGCTTCATCTTCGTCCTCTACCGGGAAGGTTTCTCCGGCTGGTGGCTGGGGCTGATCGGCCTGGTCATCCTTCTGTTCATCACGACCTTGACGTTAAGTCCCTATACCTCCATCCTGATCCTCATCGGCGTCCTGACTGTCTGCAATGCCTTCACCGGCCCCCGAAAGGAGTTCTGGCCGCGTATCGCAGCAGGCGGAGGCGTTGTCTTCGTAATGGCCTTCGTGCCATGGATCTGGGGGATGCTGCAGGAGAGCGTGCAAGCGCATCTGGACTGGCAGGCGGCCGTGGCCTGGGTCCCGCGCGCGGGCGAGACTGGACGTTACCTGTGGGGGTGGCTGCTGAAAGTCAAACCGCTATACCTGCTGCTCGGGATCGGCTTCCCGGCCCTGCCTTTCCTGGGATTCCATGCATTCCGGCACCGGGATGGCTTCCTGGGTCTTTCCATCGCAGCCTTCGTCATAGGCGTAGCGCTCGTCTTCTCGACGGATTTCATCTTCGACAATGTGCTGCAAGACCACCAGCGCTCCCGCATCGAGGTCCTTCTCGGCATGAAGGAAGACCCGGCCGGTGTCGGGTACAACGTCAACCAGTCCAAAATCGCCATCGGATCCGGCGGACTTCTCGGAAAAGGCTTCCTGAACGGCACCCAGACCACCTTCGGCTTCGTTCCGGAGCAGTCGACCGACTTTATCTTCTGCACCGTCGGGGAGGAATGGGGCTTTCTGGGCTGCCTTGTGGTCATCCTGCTGTATGTCTCTCTGATCGTACGGCTGGTGCTGGACGCCGAGCGGTGCCGGACCGCGTTCACCCGCATCTACGGCTACTGCGTCGCCTCCTGCGTGTTCATGCACTTGTTCATCAACGTCGGCATGACCATCGGCCTGATGCCCGTCATCGGCATCCCGCTCCCCCTGCTCTCCTACGGCGGATCCTCCCTTTGGGCCTTCACCGTCCTGATCTTCATCTTCATCGCCCTGTACCGGCAGGAAAAGAAGTATTTTTGAAAAATTATCCGTACCTTTGTCGTCCCACCCGCCTTGGTGGTGGAGTGGTAGACACGAGGGACTTAGACAAGCTCTTTGAAATAATAATTTGGAAGACACGACAGTAAAGATTATATTTGCCTCTGCCATGAAGAAGAATTATAGCGAGCAAGAGGTAAGAACTGCTGTTTCCGTAAGTAAATCTATTGCGGGGGTTCTCCGTAAACTTGAGTTGCGACCTGTTGGTGGAAACTATAAAACCATTCATCACTTGATAGAAAAGTACCACATAGATACTTCTCATTTTACTGGTCAAGGATGGAATGTTGGATTACAGTTTAAACCAAAAACAAGAATATCCGATGAAGATATCTTCGTGATTGATTCAGATTATCGCTGCTCATGGAGGTTGAGAGAGCGATATAAAAAGATTACGGGCATCTCATATTGTGAGCAATGCAATCTGTCAGAATGGCAGAATAATCCCATCCCCTTGGAGATACACCATCTTAATGGGAATAATACAGACAACAGACTTGAGAATCTTCAACTCCTCTGTCCAAACTGTCATGCGCTAACAGATAATTATCGAGGAAGAGCACATTTGAGTGCACTCTCTGAAAAGAGAGATGTAGAATGTCGTAAATTCAAGGAAGCCTTAACGGATCAT
>JAFUZO010000068.1 GCA_017476575.1 Bacteroidales bacterium
CAGGATCCGGAGGTCGAACCCCACCGAGCGGTTCCGCAGGTAGTACAGGTCCAGGTCCAGCCGCGTGAGCATCTTCTCCAGGGTGTCCGTGTATCCGTTGTACAGGGTGGCGTAGCTCGTCACCCCGGGCCGTATCTGGTACAGGTAGCGGTACCGCGGGTTCCGCTCCATGATCCGCTCGATGTAGCAGAGCCGCTCCGGCCGCGGCCCGATGAACGTCATGTCGCCCCTGAGCACGTTCCACAGCTGCGGCAGCTCGTCCAGGTGGTGGGCCCGCAGGAAGCGGCCCACGCGGGTCAGGCGCGGGTCGGCGTCGCCCGCGAAGAGTTCGGGGCCGCCGGACTCCGCGTCCGTGCGCATGGAGCGGAACTTGTAGATGAGGAACGGCCTCCCGCCGCGGCCGATGCGCTCCTGCGCGTAGAGGGCCGGTCCGCCGTCTTCCATCCGGACGGCGAGGGCGCAGAGGGCCATCAGCGGGGCGAACACCACCAGCAGCACCCCCGAGAGCGCGGCGTCGAACCCGCGCTTGACCGCGTGACCCGCCCGCGTCATCCCGTCGGGGTTTTCCACCTGTTCCAGTGACATCCGGGCATCCAGGGACCCCGAGGTATCCGGCATATCCGCCGAATCCGGGGCCCCCACGGCCGTCGGACGGTCCGAGCCGGGGAAGAGGCCGTCCTTGTCCATCCCCTGGGGGAAGAACACCCCGTCGATCCCGCCCAGGCGCCATTCGAGGTTCCGGAAGTGGGCCGGGTTCGCACACCAGAACACCGGACGCTCGCCGACGAGACGCCCGGCCAGGGCATGGTCCGTCGACAGGAAACCCGCGACGTGCCAGCAGCCCGAGGCGTCGACCCGGTCGGCCAGGCGCACGGACTCCCGTCCGCCCCACCACACCAGCACCGTCTCCCGGGAGGCCAGGTCACGGACGTCCTCCTGCACGCGGAGCGCCCGGAAGGCATAACGCGGCCACAGGAGCAGGCCCGCCGTCAGCAGCAGGTCGGCGAGCACCGCCAGCACGGCGTACACCGGCGTGGGGAATGCGACCCACCCGCACAGGAGTGCCGTGGTCAGCACCGCCTCCTTCACCAGGACCGCGCACGACAGGCGCAGGACCGCCCGCGTGGAGGCGTAACGACGCACCGCGCGGGCGCTCCCCGTCGCCAGGAGACCCGCCAGCGAGCCCGCCAGGGAGACCCCGAGCCACAACAGCACCAGGCGCGTGAACCCGGGCACCGGCTCCGAGAGCCAGCGCACGAGGAGCACCGACAGCAGCGAGCCCAGCAGGGACAACGTCGTGTCCTGCAGGACGGTCAGCCGCTTCGAGCCGTATGGAAGGGAAGATGGGGAGCCTTTCCGTGCCATTTTAACGTCCGTTTTTCCGGTACGCCATAGAGAGCGTCCAACCCGGTCACGGACGCGCGGAGGGACGGTCCGCTATCCCCTTGCAGGACAATCATGTGGCGAAAAACAGAGGATGATTTTTTGTTTCAAAAATATTTCACTACCTTTGCACGCGATTAAACGGACGTTTTTTTGACACGCCGTTCCACCCTTCCAGTTTCCCCCGAAAGCACTGTCTCTCAGAACAATACGGACGTCCCTTCCTTGTGCAGGACCCTCTCCCGCACACACCGGACACATACAAAAAGTTGACAGATGCAGGGGTGCAACGGTAGGCGTGGCCCTGCAGGGCGCGGTGGCCATATACGCGTCCAACCTGAAGCGGATCGTGCGGTTGTTGGGCGAAAAGGGCCTGAAATAGAGGGAAAAACCTCTTCCTATATCGAAAAAGTCCCCTCGGGAATCGAAAATCCAAGTATGGAGTCGAAAACACGAGGGGATGTTCAGATACCCGATTCTTAACGGGTTATTTGAGCGGAATCTTTTTCAGTGGCCTCATCCATTTGCGCCCGAAAACACGTAATTCGCAGAGGACCAAAGCGATAGGTGCTTCGCAAAAAAACCGCCGACCTGCGGGGTGCGGGTCAGCGGTTGAGGGGATGGAGGTCGCTTAGAAGACGTCCGGCTCATTGTTCTGGGGCTCGGCATCCTCGAAGCGGGGCTTGCGGGGAACCTGGCCACGGTCGCTGCCGCGACGGTCGTCCCGGCGGGAACCGCTGCGGTCGGAGGAGCGGCGGTCACCGTCCCGGCGCGGAGCCCGGTCGTTGCTGCGACGGTCGCCGTCCCGGCGCGGTGCCCGCTCACGGGCCTTCGGCTCGACATAGCCTTCCGGCTTCTCGGTGAGGGCGCGCATGGAAAGCCGCATCTTGCCGGTCTTCGCATCGATTTCGAGGAGCTTGACATCGACCTCGTCGCCGACTTTCAGGACATCCTCGACCTTCTCGGTCTTGGTCCAGGCAATCTCGGAGACATGCAGGAGACCTTCCTTGCCCGGCAGGATCTCGATGAACGCACCGAACTCGAGGATGCTGACCACCTTGCCGTGGTAGACCTGGCCGGCCTCGGGCACGGCGCAGATATCCTTGATACGCTGGAGGGCGAGGTCCATGGATTCCTTGTTGACACCGAAGATGTCCACGACACCCTTGGTGCCTTCGACTCCGTCGGTGCGCGGCACTTCCTCGATGGTGATGGTGGTGCCGGTCTCCTTCTGGAGGCCCTGGATGGTCTCGCCGCCCTTGCCGATGACCGCGCCGATGAATTCGGACGGAATCTCGATCTGGACCATGCGCGGGACGAACGGCTTGTAGTCCTCACGGGGCTCGGAGATAGTCTTCATCATCTCGCCCATGATGTGGAGACGACCCTGGCGGGCCTGCTCCAGCGCCTTGGCGAGCACTTCGTAGGACAGGCCGTCGACCTTGATGTCCATCTGGGTGGCAGTGATGCCGTCCTTGGTACCGGTGACCTTGAAGTCCATGTCGCCGAGATGGTCCTCGTCGCCGAGGATGTCGGTGAGGATGGCATAGCGGTCGTTCGGATGCTCGGCATCGGTGATCAGGCCCATGGCCACACCGGCGACTGGTTTGCGGATCTTCACTCCTGCGTCCATGAGGGCGAGGCAGCCGCCGCACACGGAGGCCATGGAAGAGGAACCGTTGGACTCGAGGATATCGGAGACGACGCGCACGGCGTACGGGACTTCAGGAGCAGTCGGGATGACGGGCGTGAGGGCGCGCATCGCGAGATTGCCGTGGCCGATTTCGCGGCGGCCGACCCCGCGCTGCGGCTTGGCCTCGCCGGTGGCGAACGGCGGGAAGTTGGAGTGGAGCACGAACTGCTGGTCCTCCTGGATCAGCACCTCGTCCATCTCCTTCATGTCGAGTTTGGTGCCGAGGGTCACGCTGGCCAGCGACTGGGTCTCGCCGCGGGTGAAGATGGCGGACCCGTGGGCGCAGGGGAGGTAGTCCACCTCGCACCAGATGGGGCGCACCTCGTCGGTGCGACGGCCGTCCAGGCGGCAGCCTTCGTCGAGGATCATGTTGCGCATGGCCTCTTTCTCCACGTCGTGGTAGTAGCGGGCGACCAGGGCGGCCTTCTCCTCCTGCTCCTCCTCGGGGAGGGTGGCGAGGAATCCGGCGCAGATGGCCTCGAAACCGGCCTCGCGCTCATGCTTGGGCTTGGCGCTCTTGGCGAGGGCGTAGCACTTGTCGTAGCAGGCCTCGTGGACGGCGGCCTTGAGAGCATCGTCCTCGACGTCGTGCGGATAGTCCCGCTTGGCCACATCGGTGCCGAGCTCGGCCATGAGTTCCTTCTGGACCCGGCAGTGCTTCTTGATTTCTTCGTGGGCAAACTTGATGGCTTCGAGCATGTCCTGCTCGGAGACTTCCTTCATCTCGCCTTCCACCATCATGATGTTCTCTTCGGTGGCGGCGACCATCAGGTCGAGGTCGGCCCGTTCGCCGTCGGCGAAGCCCGGGTTGATGACGAACTCCCCGTCGATACGGGCCACACGGACCTCGGAGACCGGACCGCCGAACGGCAGGTCGGAGGAGGCGAGGGCGCAGGACGCGGCGAGTCCGGCGAGGGCATCCGGCTGGATATCCTTCTCGGCAGAGATGAGGTTGATGTTCACGAATACCTCAAGGTGGAAATCCGAGGGCCAGAGCGGACGGATCGGGCGGTCCACCAGACGGGCGATCAGCACCTCGTAGTCGGAGGGACGGCTTTCACGCTTGAGGAAGCCGCCGGGGAAACGGCCGGCAGCATAGTACTTCTCCCTGTAATCGACGGTGAGGGGCATGAAGTCGGTCCCCTCCTTGACTTCTTTCGCGCAGGTGACGGTGGCCAGGAGCATCGTGCCTCCCATCTTCACCACGGCGGAACCGGCGGCCTGCTTGGCGAGTTTGCCGGTCTCGATCTCGATGACCCGGCCGTCGGGCAGGGTGATCTTCTTCTGGATGATGTTCATTTCTTCTTCGTTGTTACGTCTTTCTTCTTCAATCGAAAAAGGGGGAGAGACCCTGCCTTGCAAGTATCTCTGCCCCCGTTTGTTTCCTATCTTTTGCTTATCGGCGGAGGCCAAGCTCCTTGACGATAGCCCTGTATCTCTCGATGTCGATCTTCTGGAGGTAGTTCAGAAGCTGGCGACGCTTGCTGACCAGGCGGAGAAGGGAACGGCGTGTGACCACGTCCTTCTTGTTCTTCTTCACATGCTCGGTAAGGTGAGCGATACGGTAGGAAAATAAAGCAACCTGACTCTCAGGAGAACCGGTGTCCTTATTAGACTTCCCGTACTTCGCGAAAATCTCTTGCTTCTTCTCTGGCTGTAAATATTCTGCCATGATGCAATGAGTTTGTTAATAATTAGGTAATCTGCTGCGGGACCTTCCCGCAAAAAAGCCTGCAAATGTACACATAAATTCCGATAAAACAAATATTTTGCATTGATTTCGGGCAAATCTCCGTATCTTTGCATCTATGCAGGAGAAGATTTACAGCGACGAGGCGGCCGGCCCGGTGGTGCTCCGCAAGAGTGCACGGGCGCGGCGGCTGTCCATCCGGGTCCATCCGGAGAAGGGCGTCACTGTCACCATCCCCTGGCCGGTCCGGTATGAGACAGGCCTGGCCTTCTTCCGGGAACGGCGGGAATGGGTGCTGGACGCACTGGAGCGGCAACGGAAACGGCTTTCCACCTTGGACACAGAACTGCCGGAGGGGGAGACCGTGGAGACGCTGCGCCGGAAGGCCAAGGCTTATCTGCCCGGCCGGCTGGCCGCCCTGGCGGAACGCTATGGTTTCCGCTACGGCCGCGTCACCATCAAACACAACGCTTCCAACTGGGGATCGTGCAGCACCCGTGGAAACATCAACCTCAATCTCAATCTCATGCGGCTGCCGGTGCCGCTGCAGGACTATGTCCTTCTCCACGAACTGACCCACCTGCACCATCCCGACCACGGCATGGGCTTCCATGTGGAACTGGAACGTCTCCTGGCAGACCATTTCGCGGCCCATCTGGAAGACCCGGCCTTCCGCGCCTGTCTCCCGGCCATCGGAGCGACCCGCGCCCGCTACCGGATCACCCATGTGCTGGAGAAGGAGGTACGCCGGTACCGTCTCCGATGAAAAAATCCGGAAGAGAATATTGACATTTCCATCCTAAAAACGTAAATTTGTACCGCGAACATTGATCCCCACTGTCTGTTCATGCGGATACTTGGACATATTTTCTTCCTGGCGGCCTTGATGATATCGTCGTCGTTGCCTGTTGCTGCACAGGAATTGCTCCGGGAGCACGCTGTCCCGGTTTATTTCTATCAAGGAAAAACGGATTTCGACCCCGCTTATGCCGGTAATGGAGAACGACTCCAGGCCCTTCGGGAGCAGTTTGGGCGGGTGGTGGTCGAAAAAGTTGTCGTTTCGGCCGGGACGTCGCCGGAGGGTGCGTCCACGGTCAATGGGCGGGTAGCCCGGGAACGTGCCGGACGGGTCGCCGCTTATGCGGTCGAGCAGCTCGGTGCCGATCCGTCCACCCTCTCCATCGAAGTGCAACCGGACAGCTGGATCCGTCTGGAAACGCTGGTGGAGGCCTCCGACTGGGACCAGAAGGATTCGGCCCTCGTACTGATCCGCCGTCACCATGACGACAAGGCTATCGCCGGGGCCAGCCGCCGGATTCGCAACTACCTGTATGTCTGCTTCTATCCGGAACTCCGCTCGGCTACCATCGTCTACCGCTGCCCGGAGACGGCGGAGGTGTCTGTGGATGAAGATCCCGGTCCCGTTGCCGGGAAAACCGGCCCGGCCCCTGCCGTAGCGGCAGAAACCGTCGGGGCGGTGCCGACGGACCCTCCGGCCTTGTCTTCCGCCGGACATGGGTATCTCAAGACGAATCTTGCCGCCTGGCCGATCCTGGTGCCGAACCTCGCTGTCGAGTTCGAGATCGGCAGCCATCTTTCCGTATCTGTCCCGCTCTATTATTCCGCCACCGACTGGTTCTCGGACGGATGGAAATTCCGTGTCTTCGGTTCACAGCCCGAATTCCGCTGGTGGTTCCGGAGCGGTGAGTTCCTGGGCCCCTTTGCGGCCCTCCACGCCACTTTCGGCTGGTACAACATGGCCTTCGGCGGCGACTACCGCTACCAGGACCACCGGCGGGGATCGCCGACCCTTGGCGGCGGTATGGACCTGGGCTGGAAAGTCCCGCTTTCCCGTCGTTGGGGGCTTGAATTCGCCCTCGGTGCAGGGTATCTGCCGCTGTATTCGGATGTCTACTACAACGTGCCCGACGGCCGGTTCGTCGAGACCCGTTACCGTAATTACTGGGGAGTGGACCATGCGGCTGTCACCCTGACCTGGCAGTTCGACTATTAACAGAGACCGGAGATGAATCAGAGACTGATACCTGCCCTGCTATCCTTGATGGCCCTTGCAGTTTCCTGCGATGTCCATGAACTTCCCGAAGGTACGCCCCACGTGGATCTGACCTTGGACCTGGTCTTCGATGAGGCGATGCCGTCCTATACCACAATCGGACTCGGGACGCGTGCTGCCGGCAGCTCTTCTTCCTATGTAGCCCGCTATACGGTCAAGCTGTATGAAGACCGGGACGGGCGGGTCGACCAGACCCGTCCGGCCTATACCTATACGTTCGAGCGGGAGAAGGTCATGGACCTTTCCACCAGCATCACATTCACTTTCCCGGCCGGGGATTACCAGGTCCTGGTCTGGACGGACTTCGTGGACCGGGCGACCGGCCGCTCGTCCTACAAGACCGGAGATTTCCGGGAAATCACCTTGTGGGGAGCCTATAGGGGTTCCACCGACTTCCGGGATGCCTTCCGGGGCGAAGTCCGGCTGGACGGGGATGATTTCCGCCAGAACGACATGCATGCCCGGGTGACGGTGGAGATGCTCCGGCCGCTGGCCAAGTTCCGCGTGGTCGCGACCGACCGCGAAAACCTGCTGGCGCATCTGGCGGCGAAGTCGGGTGTGGTCCCGGCCTCGTTCGACGTGTCGCGCTACCGGACGCGCTTCCGCTATCCGCAGTTCCTGCCTGACACCTACGATATCTTCCAGGATGAAGCGGTCGACTCCCGGACGGGTTGCTGGTTCGACGCCCCGATGCGGGAACTGGAGGATGGGTCGCTGGAAATCGGCTTCGATTATGTCTTCGTCAACGGGGAAGAAGGCAAGGTGGCCGTTGCCTTCGACCTCTACGATGGGGATGGGGTTTTGTTGGGTTCCCAGGCAGGCATTATGGTGCCGCTCAAGCGGTCGCATGTGACGACCGTGACAGGTGAATTCCTGACCGGCGGCAAGGAAGCGGGCATCACGATCGACCCGGAGTTCGACGGCACATTTACAGTGGTACTATGATGAAAACAAGCAAGCTATCCCTTTCCGTCCTGGCCGTCGCGACATTTTTGGCATGCCAGCGGGAGAAGGTTCCGTCGGCGGACGTGTATGTGGATGCGGCTTTCGCCGCGGTCTTGTCCGGAGAGGTCCGGTCGGCGGGCGACGGGTCCCATGCGACGCGGCTCGACTTCTATGCGTTCGAGGAAGACGGGACGCCGGTTCCGGCCCTTTCCCGGACCGGCCTGGAGGACTTCCAGGTCGAGGTGTCGCTGCTCCGGGGACGGACCTATCATTTCCTCTTCCTGGCCCATTCCGCGGACGGGATCGTTTCCGTCGAGGACCGGACGTTGGTAGTCGACTACAGCCGGGTTGCCGGGACCGAGGATGCAGATGCGTTCTATGCCTACCAGACCTATACGGTAGACAGCCCCTTCGTGGCGACCGTCTCCTTGAAACGTCCCTTCGCCCAGGTCAACGTGGCCGCATCGGCGGAGGATGTAGCGACGGCGGCGACCCTCGGCGTCTCCCTGGAGGGAATGACGGCAATCCTGACGTTCTCCGGCATCGGTGACCGGTTCGACTGCGTGACCGGGACCGTCTCGGGCCATGCCGATGCCGTGTTCTCCGGCATCCCCGGCGGGACGCTGACCGTGGACGAGGTGGACTATCACCTCCTCGCGACGGCCTATGTCCTGCCATCGGATGGTGCCGTGGCGGTGTTCCGGGCAGAAGTCGGTGCAGTCCGGCTCGCGCGCCGTTTCACGGACTTCGACCTCGGCCCCAACTTCCAGACGAACATTGTCGGTCACATCCTGACAGTGGGCGGTGCCTTGTGTACGGAATAAATCTTAACAAATCCCTATCTATATGAAAAAATCCCTTTATTCTTTTGCAGTCCTTGCCGCAGCGGCTTGCATGGCGGGTTGCAACAAGGAAGCCGATGTGAAGACCGCCGACGGCCCTCTTGCCGAGGTCTCCTTCACCGTCGATTTCGCCGGTCTGCAGACCAAGGCCTGGGCCGACGGCAACACCGTGGACGAACTCCTGGCCGGTGTCTACAACGCCGAGACCGGCGAGTACTACGACAAGGTGTCCACCAGCGCGACCGGTATCTTGCCCGTCGCCGTCACCGGCGGCAAGGCGACGTTCAAGGCGACCCTCGTCAAGGGCCAGTCCTACAACATCGTCTTCTGGGCCCAGAAGAGCGGCACCGGCTACTATGATGTCGACTTTGCCGCGAAGAAACTCACGGTCGACTACAAGGGTGTCGCCAACGACGAGGCCCGCGATGCGTTCTACACGGTCTATCCGACCGGCACCATCACGGGAACGGTCGAGGAGACGGTGACCCTCAAGCGTCCCTTCGCCCAGATCAACGTCCTGACCACGGACGAGGATGTTGCGGCCGCCGCCAAGTTGAATGTCGCCTTCTCCAAGTCGGCGATGAAGATCGCGAAGGTCAACGATACCATGGACCTGCTCACGGGTGAGACCTCCGGCGAGGTGGATGTCGAGTATACCGCCAACGTCAACACCGAGGCCACCATCCTCCAGGGATATACCTACGTGGCCATGAACTACATCCTGGCCGCTGCGGACAAGGCCAACAAGGACCTGTCCTTCGACGTCGAACTGACCGGCACCAGCACGGTGGACAACACGGTCGAGGTTCCCAACGTGCCTGTGCGCCGCAACTGGCGGACCAACATCGTCGGCAACGTCTTCACCGCCGATGCCGTCTACACGGTGGTGGTCGACCCGATTTTCGACGGCACCGAGACCCTTCCGCTGGACGGCGAGGTCGAAGAGACCGTCCTCACCTTCGCTGCTGAACTGGATGACGAGATTTCCGTCGAAGTCGGCCAGACGGTCGATTTCGCCGCCACGGCCTCCTCCGACGCGGTCGTGAAGTATGCCACCTCCGACGAAACTGTCGGTACCATCACCGACGATGGCCTCTTCACCGCCGTCGCCGAGGGGACGGCCACCGTCACCGTCTCCGCCGATGCCGTCCCGGCCACCAAGGCCGCCGACCCGTCCAAGAACTACACCTCCGTCGAGAAGACCTTCTCCGTGACCGTCGCCCCGAAGGCCGAAGAGCCGGAGACAGAGGACTATGTGAAGGTCACCTCCACCGCCGACATCACAGCCGGTGAGTATCTGATTGTCTATGAGGAGGGTTCCCTGGCCTTCAACGGCGGGCTGGAGAAACTGGATGCCGTCGCCAACACCATCGAAGTCACCATCGCCGACGGAAAGATCGCTGCTTCTGAAACGGTAGATGCTGCCACCTTCACGCTGGCGGCGGTCGAAGGCGGCTGGTCCATCCAGAGCAAGAGCGGCCTGTTCATCGGCCAGGCTTCCAATGCCAACGGCCTGCAGGCGAAAGAGGAAGCCCTCGTGAATACCATCGCCGTCTCCGATGCGGGTGCCGACGTGGTTTCGGGCGGTGCCTATCTCCGGTACAATGCCGCTTCCAACCAGACCCGTTTCCGTTATTACAAGTCTTCTTCTTACAGCGCCCAGCAGCCCGTCGCCCTCTACAAGAAGGCCGGCTCTTCCGACGAACCTGTCGAGAAGACCGAGGTCATCCTCACGGCCGATGATATCCAGATCGAGGTCGGCCAGACCGCCGAGGTCGAATACACCGTAACCCCTGCGGATGCCGTTGTCACCGTCGCCCTGGCCGAAGGTGCCGACAAGTACATCAAACTGGACGGCAAGACCGTCGAGGGTATCCAGCCCACCGGCCAAGACGGCGCCAAGGTCGTCCTCACCGTCGCCGAGACCGAAACCCTCAAGGGTGCCACCCTCGAAGTGAACGTCACCGTCACCGAGACCGTTTCTGGTAATGGCTCCGGTACGTTGGAGGATCCGTTCAATACGGCGGGCGCCATCGACTTCATCAAGGCCGGTTCGCTGGATCAAGATGTGTACGTCAAGGGTGTGGTTTCGAAGATTGTCAGCGCCTTTGACGAGGCCCACGGGACCGGTATTTTCTGGATTTCAGATGACGGCACCTTTGCCGATGACCTTGAAAAGGATTTCGAAGTCTACAGTGTCTATTTCCTTGAGAACGAAAGTTGGGTGGAAGGAAACTCGCAGGTCAAAGTCGGTGATGAGGTGGTTGTGTACGGAAAACTGACTTCTTTTGAAAAGAGTGGCAAAACGACCTATGAGACATCCGGCAAGAATGCCTATCTGTATTCCCTGAATGGTGCAACGACTGAATTTGTCCCTGTAAAGATTGCTGCCAACGATATCGCCGGTATCGATGCGGCCGGTGTCACTGATGCTGTCGCCGCTGTGACCGTGAAGAAGGAAAAGGGCTGGACGGCCTCTACGACTGTTGACGGGACCGTCGTCACGGCGGCCTCGTATGCCGACGGCAAGATTACGTATTCTGTTGCTGCCAACTCTGGCGATGCTCGCGAGGGATGGATCAAGTTGACATTCAAGATGGATGGCCAGGCGGATGTCTCTGCGACCATCAAGGTCGCCCAGAATAAGGCTGGGCAGGTCCTCTCCTCTTATTCGCTTGATTCGAACGCCATCAAGGCCGCCCATACGGCTGCCTGGTCTTATACAAGTGGCGACAAGGAAATCACGGCAGCGGATGGCTCGGTCTGGACTGCACATAATACATATGCGGCGGTGAATCAGGTAACCATCCAGATGAACAAGGGGAAGGGTGCTTATGTCCTTACCCCTGTCCTCCCTGAAGGCAAGAAACTGACGAAAGTCACGTTTGTGACCAATACGAAGGGCGATGGCACTGGAACCGTCGGCGACCGTCCGTTCGACATCTTGAGTGCGGATGGTTCGGAGACTCTGATTTCCAACACGAAGGACTTTGCCTCCGGTCTTGCCATCTCGGGTGACCATACGCAGGTCCGTATCATTTGCAATGAAGCAAATGGTGGAGCCGTTTATATCACGTCTTTGACGGTTGAATTCGAATAAGGCCTGTTCGCTTTCGATGCCCCCGGAATCCACAAGGTTCCGGGGTTTTTTGTGGAGAGTGGTGCTGGCGAGGGACGTCCTGCCGGGCAGGCGCTGGACGGGGGCGTTCCACTTCGACATCTGGATGTCCGTATAATGGCGATTCTGTGTCGAAGTGGACCGGCGCCCGTGTCCCGCCCTATGTATCGCCCCCCCTTGCCCAACCCCATACCCCGCCAACTTCCTGACCTCATACCCAACCACCCCTACCGCCCGAGACATCCCGAGCGATGCCCTTTCCGGTCCTTCCGGTCCATGAGAGGAGGCAGACCCATAAGATTCTTCACTTTGTTCAGAATGACAGTTTGTTCGGAATGACAGCTTCGTGTCATTCTGAGGCAGGTTCACCTGCCGAAGAATCTGCTTTTTGGTCTCGACGGGGCAGGATAGGCAGTGTTCGGGATGGGCACAGTGTCTTGTCCTAAAATAGGTTTACCGGATTTGTGAGTTAATGAGTTAGGACTTGAACGTCCTGATATAGGTTAACCGGTGTTGTGCAAAGATAGTCAATAATCATTGTTAAGCAAGAG
>JAFUZO010000069.1 GCA_017476575.1 Bacteroidales bacterium
CTTCTCAATGAACTCCCGTAAAAATCCCGCTCGTCGCCGAACGGGATTGCAAAGGTACACACTTTTTCCGAACTTGCAAACCTTTTTGAGAAAATTTTTAAGAAATTTTTTCCTTCACATCGGCCATGAAGGCCTGTGCAGCCTTGGATTTCGGCAGTATCTGCTTGACTGCCCGCACAATAGCATCGTCATCGTCGGCCCCCACCCCTTTTACCGAAAAAATCTGGCTGGAGACCACAGTGCCGCCCTTTTCGACGGAAGCCCCGACCGAAAGGACTACGGCAACCTGGGACATCGAACCCGGCGTCTCCATCCGGCTGGTCGTTTCAACCGTGATGCGGAGGAGAGCTCCGTCCTCTCCCAGGTCCAGTCCGTTCTGCAGGACCATCTGGGTGAAACGCTGCTCCAACACCTCGCGGGCTGCATCGGGAACGCCCTCGACGGGTGCCAAGGTAACCTGCTGGGCCCGGACGGCCGTCATTCCAAGCAGCGCGCACAGCGCTACGATGATGCTCTTTTTCATAATCTTCTTATTAGACAAACATCGTCATTCCGGCAAATTCCATACCAAGAGAGGGCGGCCCGGAACGCGGGCCACCCTCGGAGAAGGAAAAGTGTTTTGTCAAAAAAGGGATTACTTCTTCATCGAGGCAATGACGGAGCGGTTGATTTCGCGGAGGCGGGCTTCGTCGACCTTGACGACCTTACGGTCGTAGGTCATGAGGCCGTTGACCTCGATCTCGACGTCGGTGGTCTGGGTATACACACCGGCAGAGACGCCGTCGGCGATATACCCCTTGAACTCATCGGCATACGCCTCGTACTTGGAGAGGACTTCCTCGCCGTCCTTGGACAAGCCTTTGTAACCCCAGTTCTTGTCCGGTTGCCAGACATGCCCGTCTATCACGCAGCCGATGCCGCCATACTCGCCGAGGACGTCAATCTGCGCCCCGTCGCTACGGAACTTCATCTTCGGATCCGGATAATTGTGGCTGTCGAGGATGTCGCCGCACAGGCGGGAGTTGCCGCCGGAGGCGGAGTTCACGAGGCGGCTACGGTCGATTCCGTAAGTGAATTCCACCGCCTTTTCCGTCTCGAACTGGCTCCAGGCCTCATTGAACGGCACCCAGACGACGATGCAAGGATATTTCTGGAGTTGGTGCAGGATTTCGCCCCATTCCTTATAATAATTGGCCTTGGCCGTCTCGGTGAGCGGGTAGTCCCAGCCCTCGTCATAGCCCCATTGGCCCCACTGCGGGTTCACCGGGTCTTTGATGTTGCCGGTCAGGCACGGCATATCCTGCCAGACCACGATGCCGAGCTGGTCGCAGTAGTAGTACCAGCGGGCCGGTTCGACCTTGATATGCTTGCGGATCATGTTGTAGCCCCATTCCTTGGTCTTGACGATGTCGAACTTCAGGGCCTCGTCGGTCGGGGCCGTGTACAGGCCGTCCGGCCACCATCCCTGGTCGAGCGGACCATACTGGAAATAAGGTTCGTTGTTCAAGCCGAGGCGGCGGAAACCTTCAGAATCACGGACCTCGGACGACTTGCGGAAAGCGGTGTAGCCCTTGACCTGGTCCAGCACCTTGCCGTCGCGCTTGAGCACGATTTCCAGTTCATACAGGAACGGGGACTCCGGGGACCACAGTTGCGGCTGTTCGACAGCGAGACGGACCGGACGTCCGGGAGCTGCCGAAGCGAAGGCCACCGTAGCAGCCTTGGACTTCTTCTCGGTCGAATAGCCGACACCTCCTTCGCGAAGCCAGACCTCGACCTGGTCGCCCTCGACAGTCCCTTCGGCGGAGACAGCCACATCCAAGACGTTGTCATCGATATCCGCGACAGCCAGATAATCCGAGATGGAGGCTGCGGCGACCGGCTCGATCCAGACGCTCTGCCAGATGCCCGTGACCGGGGTGTACCAGATGCCACGAGGGTCGGAGACCTGCTTGCCGCGCGGCTGCTCGCCGTTGTCCGTTCCATCGAGGACCTTGACTGTCAGTTGCTGGACGCCTTCCTTCACCAGGAACGGGGTGATGTCGAAAGAGAAGGCCGTGTAACCGCCGGTGTGCGAACCGACTGCCTGGCCGTTGACATAGACCTCGGCCCGCCAGTCGACGGCGTCGAAGTTCAGCAGCACACGCTCCTTCCAGGAAGCGGGGACCGTGAAGGTCGTGTTGTACCAAAGGGCATGGTCCTTGCCGACCCACTTACTGACGCCGGAGAGGGAGGATTCGACGCAGAACGGGACCAGGATCTTCCCGTCCGGACAGACCGGCTGTGGGGCATCCTTGCCGACGATGGCATAGTCCCACAGACCGTTGAGCGACTGCCAGCGGGAACGGACCAGTTGCGGACGCGGATATTCGGGATGGACGTTCTCCGGGGTAACCTCGTCGGCCCATGCAGTGCGGATGCGGTCGCCAGCGGGCTCCCAGAGGGGCTTCACGCCGAACCGGTAGATGCAGGTCTGGGTATAGGTCTCGCCCGGGCGCAGGATGACGTCGGTGAAGTTGTCATGGTTGACGGCATCGGGATATTTCTGGGTCTCCAGCGCCAGGGAACTGCGGAAGCCGAGGTCGTTGCCGTTGGCGCCCTTCTCCTTGCCCTCGAAAAAGTTGCCGCTGTAGAACTGGAGGCCGGGCTGGTCCGAAAGGACCTCGACGGAACGGCCGCTGACGACATCATAGACCCGGCAGACGAGTTCCACGCCGTCGGTCTCCTTGTCGATGCACCAGTTGTGGTCGTAGCCGCGGGCGTTGCGCAGCTGCTCGTTGTCCTCGCCGATCATGGCGCCGATGGCGTGGGCCTGGCGGAAGTCGAACGGCGTGCCCTCGACCGGGGCGATTTCGCCGGTCGGGATGCTCTCCGCATCGATCGGGAGGTAGTGGGAAGCCTTGATGTACATCTCATATTCCTCGACCGAGCCGTTGCCCTCGCCCCGGAGGCAGAAGAACGGGTGATGCGAGAGGTTGACCGGAGTTGCCTGGTCTGTCGTCGCACTGTAGCGGACCGTAAACTGGTTGTCCGCATCTACGGCATAGGTCATTGTGATATCCAGGTTGCCGGGATAACCTTCCATGCCGTCCGGATGGAGGTAGTGGAGGACGAGGGCCGTGTCACTGACCGACACGACGTCCCAGACCACCATGTCCAGTCCCTTGAAACCGCCGTGGAGGGTGTTCCGTCCATTGTCGTTGGCCGGCGTCGCATAAGTCTGCCCGTCAAGGGTGAAGGAAGCGTTGCCGATGCGGTTCGCCACCGGGCCGACACAGGCACCGAAGAAGCGCTCCACCGGAGGCTGGAGGTAGGCATCGAGGTTGTCATGTCCGACCACGATATCGGTCAGGTTGCCGTCCCGGTCCGGCGTGTACAGGGAGACGACGCGCCCGCCGAAGTTGGTCACCTGGAGGGTCACGTCGCCCGCCTTCAGCGTGTAAAGGGCGACGGGCTTTCCGTCCACTTCCGCGGCGAAATTCTCCGCCGGAATCAATCCAGCCCCCGGTCGGCCGCAAGCGGCGGCACAAGCCAGGAGGGAGGCATAGACAAGGGCTTTTTTCATGTTTGATCAGGTTCAATTAAGATTTTCCATTTGCAAAAATACAAAAGTTGCATGAAAACCCATGCAACTTTCTATTCAAAAAATCCCACAAAGCGGGCAGCCGGTTCTACGTTTCCGGGCTTTTCCATGGACAGGGGGAGGCGGGGAAAAGCGAACCCGTCCACGGGAAACGGGGGTTTCCGTGGACGGGATAACAGGTCGGGAGGGAGGATTACATCATCCCGCCGGCAGGCATGGCCGGGGCGGCGGGCTCCTTCTCGGGAATATCGACGATGCCGCATTCGGTGGTCAGGAACATGCCGGCGACGGAGGCTGCATTCTCGAGGGCGACGCGGGCCACCTTGGTCGGGTCGATGACACCGGCCTCGTACAGGTTGACATATTCGTCGGTGCGGGCGTTGTAGCCGAAGTCACCCTTGCCCTCGCGGATCTTGTTGATGATGACGCTGGCTTCGACACCGGCGTTCGCGGCGATCTGGCGGAGCGGCTCCTCGATGGCGCGGGCCACGATGCGGATACCGGTGGTCTCGTCCTCGTTCTCGCCCTTCAGGCCGGAGAGGGCCTCGGTGGCGCGGATGTAGGCGACACCGCCACCCGGCAGGTAGCCTTCCTCGACCGCGGCGCGGGTCGCGTTGAGCGCATCGTCCACGCGGTCCTTCTTCTCCTTCATTTCAACCTCGGTAGCAGCACCGACATAGATCACGGCGACACCACCGGCGAGTTTGCCCAGACGCTCCTGGAGCTTCTCGCGGTCATAGTCGGACTTGGTCTCGGCGATCTGCTTGCGGATCAGTTCGGCGCGCTCTTTAATCTCGGCGGCATCACCGGCACCGCCCACGATGGTGGTGTTTTCCTTGGTGATAGTGACCTTCTCGGCCTTGCCGAGCATCTGGAGGGTGGCGTTCTGGAGGGTGAAGCCGCGCTCCTCGGAGATGACGACGGCACCGGTGAGGGTGGCGATGTCCTGAAGCATTTCCTTGCGGCGGTCACCGAAGCCCGGCGCCTTGACGGCGGCAACCTTCAGGGTACCGCGCAGGCGGTTCACCACGAGGGTCGTCAGGGCCTGGCCCTCGACATCCTCGGCGATGATCAGCAGGCTTCTGCCTTCGCGGGCGACCGGTTCGAGCACCGGCATCAGGTCCTCCATGGTGGCGATCTTCTTGTCGGTCAGGAGGATGTAGGCGTCATCCAGGACAGCCTCCATCTTGTCGCCGTTGGTCATGAAGTACGGGCTGATGTAGCCGCGGTCGAACTGCATGCCCTCGACCACCTTGACCTCGGTCGCGGTGCCCTTGGCCTCCTCGACGGTGATCACGCCGTCCTTCTTGACCTTGGACATGGCCTCGGCGATGAGTTTGCCGATGGCGGCGTCGTTGTTGGCGGAGACGGTACCGACCTGCTCGATCTTGGAATAGTCCTCACCGACGGCCTGGCTCTGGGCGCGCAGGTTCTCCACCACGACGGCGACGGCTTTGTCGATGCCCCGCTTGAGATCCATCGGGTTGGCGCTGGCGGTGACGTTCTTCAGGCCCACGTTGATGACGGCCTGGGCGAGGACCGTGGCGGTCGTGGTGCCGTCACCGGCCTGCTCGTTGGTCTTGGAAGCGACTTCCTTGACCATCTGGGCGCCCATGTTCTCGTACTGGTCCTCCAGTTCGACTTCCTTGGCGACGGTCACGCCGTCCTTGGTGATCTGTGGAGCACCGAATTTCTTGGAGATGACGACGTTGCGGCCCTTCGGTCCGAGGGTCACCTTCACTGCGTCGGCGAGTGCGTCGGCTCCGCTCTTCATCGCGGAACGGACATCGGTATTGAATTTGATTTCCTTTGCCATGGCTTACAGGATTGCTAAGATATCGGATTGTTTGACGATGAGGTACTTCTTGTCCTCGACGGTGACCTCGGTGCCGGCGTACTTGCCGTAGAGGACGACGTCGCCGACCTTCACCTCCATCGGTTCATCCTTGGTGCCGGGACCCGCGGCAACGATGGTGCCTTGCTGCGGTTTCTCTTTGGCGTTGTCCGGAATATAAAGACCTCCGGCTGTCATGGTCTCGGCCTCTTTCGGCTCGACGACCACCCTTGTTGCTAATGGTTTCAACATAGTCTTATGGTGTTTTCAATATGTTCCGCCGGAGGATAAACAATGGCCGTGCCAAAGAAGGTCTGCTGACAAATTGGCAGGTCTCACTTCATCGCCGCGACGGTAGCGGACTTGACCTGGAAGAAATTGTCGGACCCGGTTTCGAGGAGGCGGTATTCGGGGTGGTTGCCCCATCCGGCGGGACGGTCGGAGATGGACATGTCCTCGCCGGTGTCGTTGGAGATGAAGGCGCTGACAGAGGACTGCCAGGCCCGGATGCGAGGGGCGGCGACGGCATAACTGGAGAGGCCGCCGTCCCCGCAGAGTTCCTGCAGGCAGGCCTTGTACTTCGCCTTCCAGACGGGATTCTGGAGGACCTTGACCAGGAGGGGATGGTTGTCCTGGCCCCAGCGGTAGGGGTCCTGCCGGCCGGCATCGCCCTGGACGCCGCAATTGCTCGAGGTGCCGAGCGTATTGTCGTAGTCGTAGGGGATGAAGAAGAACCGGTAGGCCGACTTTTCCGTAGAATTGAAGTAGATATAGTAGTTGTTGCTGTTGTTCCAATAGTCGTCCCACATCCCCACGGCGACATTGACAGCGTAGGTCTTCAGCAGGAGGTCCACATCCGTCACCGAGGCGATCCACTCGTTGAAGGCCGTGCCGGACAGGCTGCCCAGGTTCCGGATGAAGTCCTGCAGCTGGGCCTTCGCGGCAGGGAAGCCGGAAGCCGTGTTGGTCTTGAGTTCGTAGACATGGTCATGGACATTGTCGTCGACGCCGAAATCCGCTTCGACGTTCTTCAGGTCGGCGCCGTAGCGGCATTTCCAGAGGTTGCCGCCCTTGGAGCCGAAGGACTCCTTGCGGGTGCGGACATAGTTCTTGTCGATATGCTCCAGCATGCCGTAGACCCCGAAATAGGCCTCCCGGCTCTCCCCGACCTTCAGCCAGAGACGGGCATAGACATCCCGGATGCCGGTCCAGACGCCGTAGCGCCGGAACAGGTCGTAGCAGTAGACCTCGCGGACATACATCGGGTCGTCCTTGAACCATTTGAGGTCCACCTTGCGCAGGCCCTTGACAGTATGGTCCGTATCCTTGACGTTCTTGTGGAAGTCAAGCCCGAAATGGACATGGTGCCAGTCGGGATTCGATGTCGAGTGGGTCTGGCTGCTCTCCGGGCGTCGACGGGAGGTGTTGCCTTTGAGGCGGAGTCCGGCACCGGCGATGCTCCACGTGTCGCCACCCTTCACATAGCGGACGTCGCAGGTGATGTACTCCTGGGTGTCATGGTTCTGGTCGTAGGCGGCCAGAAGGCGGTTCCATTCGCTCTCGGTGACGGTCAGGTGGATTTCCGGGACGACGCTCCCGTCGAACACATAGGATACGGCCGCAGGCCAGTCCACGTCATCGGCGTCATCCCCGTCATCGCCACCGGGATCGGGGACGGGGTCCGTACCGGGATGGAAAGGGTCGGCAATCTCTGTCGCCGTATCCGCTTCGAGCAGGAACCAGTACACCCGCTGCTCCCCGAACCGGAGATGCGGGCGGTTCTCACGCACGTGCTTCTCGTCGATGTTGTTGAATTCCAAGTATTCATACCGGCCATGCACGTTCTCGGGCAGGTCGAAATAGTCATAGCTATAGTCTCCGAGTGCGACAGTGCCCGTCACCGGCAGGCCCGGCCAGGCCCCGACAAGGTCGTTGACATCCCCATATAAGTAGAGGTAGCAGGGAGTCCAGCCGGAACGGTTCAACGTGTAGATGCGGTAACCGGTCTCCGGTTCCTCGGGAAGCACCTGTTCCGGCGCCGGCGGGTCGGGGACCTGCACCTCGCCGATGACATCTTTCCCGCACCCCCAGGCGAGGAGGACGAGGAAGAGGTATACGACGATATGAAGGCGCTTTTCCATGAAAGATTCACAAATTTAGGTAAAATTGATACAATTCATTATTTTTGTGCCCGGTATCCCGTGGATTTTTCAAGATGAATCCACAGATTTTAACGACAGAGCATGAAAACCATAAAGAATCAGGAATTCGGAGGGGAGCGGCCGCTGTACGCCAGCCACGACCTCTACCTGGAACAAGTCATCATCAACCCCGGGGAGTCCTCGCTCAAGGAGACGTCCGCCATCGAGGCAGTCCGCTGCGAGTTCAAGGGGAAATATCCGTTCTGGGAAAGCCGGGACTTCACGGTGCGGGACTGCATCTTCCGGGAGGGGGCTCGTTCCGCCCTGTGGTACTCCCGTGGCTGCCGCATGTACGACACCCTCGTCGAGGCGCCGAAGATGTTCCGCCGCATCGAGGACGTGGTCCTGGAGCGGGTGCGCATCCCCAACGCCCAGGAGACGTTCTGGGACTGCAAGGGCATCCGGCTGACCGACGTGGAGGTTGACAAGGGCGACTACCTGTTCATGCACAGCAGCGACATCGTCATCGAGCACTACCGCCAGCAGGGCAACTACTCCTTCCAGTACGCCCGCAACGTCGAGATCCGGAACGCGGTCATCGACTCCAAGGACGCCTTCTGGGAGTCCGAGGCCGTCACCGTCTACGACTCCTACATCAACGGCGAGTACCTGGCCTGGTATGCGAAGGACCTGCGCCTGGTGCGCTGCCGGGTTGGCGGCACCCAGCCGCTCTGCTACTGCAACAACCTGGTCCTGGAGGACTGCACCTTCGACGCGGACGCCGACCTCGCCTTCGAATACTCCTCGGTCCGGGCGGACCTCCGCGGCCATGTGCCCAGCATCAAGAATCCCCGCACGGGGTCCATCGTAGCCGACTCCATCGGCGAGATCATCCTCGACAACAATATCAAGGCCCCGGGCGACTGCGACATCCGGGTACGATAAGACTATATGGAAACCTACAATTTCGATGAGCAGATCCCGCGCCGCGGGACCGACAGTGTGAAATGGGACGAATTCGAGGCCGACGCCCTGCCGATGTGGGTGGCGGACATGGACTTCCGTACGGCTCCGGCCATCCTGGACGCCCTGCGGCGGCGCCTGGAGCACGGCGTGTTCGGCTATGAACTCGTGCCGCAGTCCTACTACGACGCCGTCAGCGACTGGTTCGACCGGCGGCACGGATGGAAGGGTATCACCCGGGCACAGCTTGTTCCGACAACCGGGGTCATCGCCGCCTATTCGGCCTGTATCAAGGCGATGTCGCGACCCGGCGACCAGGTCATCGTCCAGACGCCCTGCTACAACGCCTTCTTCCCGGCCATCCGTAACAACCAGTGCACCGAGAGCCATAACACGCTGGTCTACAAGGACGGACGCTACAGCATCGACTTCAGCGACCTGGAGCGGAAGGCCGCCGACCCGCGGTCCACGGTCCTGCTCCTTTGCAACCCGCACAACCCGGCCGGCCGCGTCTGGACCCGGGAGGAACTGGAGCGCATCGGGCGCATCTGCCTGGAGCACGGGGTCTTCGTCATCGCGGACGAAATCCACTGCGAACTCACCTACCCCGGCCACGACTACACTCCGTTCGCGACCCTGCCGGAGGAGATTGTCCGCAACTCCGCCTCCTGCATCTCCCCCACCAAGGCCTTCAATATCGCCGGCATCCAGATCGCCAACGTCTTCGCGTCAGACCCCGCCGTCCTGCAGAAGGTCGACCGGGCCATCAACGACAACGAGTGCTGTGATGTCAACGTCTTCGGCTGCGCCGCCCTGGAGGCCGCGTACAACCGTTCGGAGGACTGGCTGGATGCACTGCGGAAGTATCTGTATGACAACTATCTGACCGTATGCGACTTCCTCGCCCGGGAACTGCCGGAAGTCACCGCCCTGCCGCTCGAAGGCACCTACCTCATGTGGCTGGACTGCCGGGCGGCCCGTCGCGAGGGGGAACCGCTGGAAGGCTTCTCCGAGCGCTTCGCCGACCACCTCCGGTACAATGCCAAACTCATCCTCTCCACCGGCACCATCTACGGCGCCGACGGCGAAGGCTTCGAACGCCTCAACATCGCCTGCCCCCGGGAACGCCTCCTCGACGGCCTCGAACGCCTGCGGAAAGGGGTCCGGACGTATGCCCGTCCGGACCGGGGATGACCGGGGATGCGAAAAGAAGCCTGTTTACCAAAAACTTTCACTATCTTTGCCCCTGACACGTAATTTGATTGAGCCATGCTTTATCCAATCGGTATCCAGGACTTCGAGAAAATCCGCAAAGAAGGCTATGTCTATGTGGACAAGACGGACCTTGTCTACAGGCTTGCCAAGAGCGGTGTCTACTACTTCCTCAGCCGCCCGCGGCGATTCGGGAAGAGCCTCCTCGTATCCACGATGGAGGCCTATTTCAGCGGCCGGAAGGACCTGTTCGAGGGACTGGCCGTCGCAGAGTTGGAGAAAGACTGGACCGAGTATCCGGTGCTGCGGTTCGACCTGAGCGGCAAATCGTATGCTGCCGAAGAAGATTTGATGCAGCAGTTGGACCTGCAACTCTCGGCGATCGAGAACCGTTTCGGCATCGAGAAGCGGTATGATTCCCCCGATGTGCGGTTCCAGTATATCATTGAATCCGTCTACGGGAAGACCGGCCGCCGGGTGGTCATCCTCATCGACGAATATGACAAGCCCATCGTCGACAACCTCGGGGACGACGGACTCTCCGAGACCCTCCGCCGCCGGCTGCAGGGGTTCTACAGCGTGATGAAAGCGAAAGACGGGTTCATCCAGTTCGGCTTCCTCACGGGGGTCTCCAAACTCGGGCGGCTCAGCGTCTTCAGCGGGCTGAACAACCTCGAAGACGTCTCGATGGATGCCCGGTATGCCGACATCTGCGGCATCTCGGAGCAGGACCTCCGGAAGTACTTCGGGGAGAGCGTCGTCGAACTCGCCAGGGCGAACGGCCTGTCCGAGGAGGAATGCTATGCGCGGATCGCCGAGATGTACGACGGGTACCACTTCCACCCGCGTTCCGAGGGCGTCTACAATCCCTTCAGCGTGCTCAACGCCTTCAAGTCGCTGATGTTCAGGAAGTACTGGTTCTCCACCGGGACCCCTTCGTTCCTCGTCCGCTACCTCGAGCAGGGGAATTACCGCCTCGACAACCTCGCCGCCTGCCGGGCCTCCGAACAGGACCTCTCCGGAGTCAACGCCCGCCGTCCCCAGGTCATCACCCTCCTGTACCAGACGGGATACCTCACCATCAAGGATTACAATCCCCGGACGGACCGC
>JAFUZO010000070.1 GCA_017476575.1 Bacteroidales bacterium
CCCAAGCGCTCTACCGTCTTTGTCGAACTCTTGCCAGAATCGGTCCTGTAGGACTTCTGGATATAGTACGTCTCCGAGTTCTGAGACCTGCTTACTGTCAACTTCACATCAATATAGCCTTATATAGCTACAAAGATAAAAAGAATACTTGACAAAAAAAAGACCCTGCAGGGCCTTCTACCAAAATAAACCGAAAATTATGCTGTCAAACTACCGAGCACCAGGAACTTCTGGACCTGAAAGGAAAATATTACGAGCTCTATACAGGAAACCAGATTACGGCATAGGATGATAAGTTTGCGTAATTCTAAATATTACGCTATCTTTGTCAATCGATTACCTCATATAATGTGCGTGAAGAAATGAGTTTCTTGCGAAGAATCTTCTCTTATCGGATCCTCCCGTCCTGGACGATCCTTCTGTTCGATTCGTTGATTGTGATCTTTTCCGTCGTGATGGCTTTCATACTTCGTTTCTCCTTCAAGGAGATCGACAGCGTCGGGAGCCTGATGCGCAATTCCATTATAATTGTATTGGCGGTCAATGTCCTCTGCTTCAAGTTGTTCCACACCTATTCCAATGTGTTGCGGCTTTCGTCGTTCGCCGACATCATGCACATTTTCGTCGCGTTGACCATCGCCTATCTCGGGACAGCGGCCCTGTCGTTGTGCTGGTCCCTGGTCTTCGGGGCGTCCCTCGTGCCGATTTCCGTCCTGTTGATCGCCTATGTCATCAACTTCTTGCTGATGGCGACCATACGGATGGCTATCAAGATGCTCAATGATTTCTTCAACCAACGGACGAACGCGGTGCTGAACACCTATATCTATGGAACCAAGTCGGCCGGTGTGGATATCGCCAAGTCCCTCCGTTCCGGAACGGAGAACCGCTTCCATCTGAAAGGGTTCATTGCGGACGACCCGGCCATGAAAGACAAGGTGGTGATGGGGGTCGACGTCCATCTGAACGATGCGGACCTGATCGATGCCATCCACCGGGACCATGTGGAAGCCGTTATCGTGTCGTCTGCCAAGGCAGAACAGATCAAGGGCTCGGAGCTGGCGGACCGGCTGCTCAAAGAAAAGATCCAGCTGTTCATTTCGCCGGAGGTGACCGACGAATGGAACGGGGGAGAGAAGTCCCAGACCATCAAGGAAGTCCAGATCGAGGACCTGCTGGGACGCGATCCGATCAAGATCAACATGCAGCAGATCGCCTCCCATCTGGAGGGGAAGCGGGTGCTCATCACCGGTGCGGCCGGCTCCATCGGCAGCGAGATCATGCGTCAGGTGGCAATGTTCAATCCCTACCAGCTCATCCTCATCGACCAGGCTGAGACGCCGCTCCACGATATCCGCCTGGAACTGAAGAAGAGATGGCAGGAAATCGATGCTCCGACCATCGTCGCCAACATCACCAACAAGGCCCGGATGGAGGATATCTTTGCACAGTACCGCCCCGAATATGTCTTCCATGCCGCGGCCTACAAGCATGTTCCGATGATGGAGGACAACGTCTCGGAAGCCGTACAGAACAATGTGCTGGGTACCAAGGTCCTTGCCGACCTGTCTGTCAAGTATGGCGTCGGTCGTTTCGTCATGGTTTCCACCGACAAGGCGGTCAACCCCTCCAACGTGATGGGATGCTCCAAGCGTATCTGCGAGATCTATGTCCAGTCCCTGGCCAAGAAAATCCAGAAGGACGGTTCCGCACCGACCCAGTTCATCACGACCCGGTTCGGCAATGTCCTCGGGTCCAATGGGTCGGTCATCCCGTTGTTCCGTCGGCAGATCGCTGCGGGAGGTCCGGTGACCGTCACCCATCCGGAAATCATCCGCTACTTCATGACTATCCCGGAAGCCTGTCAGCTGGTGCTGGAAGCCGGCAGCATGGGGAAGGGCGGCGAAATCTACATTTTCGACATGGGCAAGCCGGTCAGGATCGCGGACCTGGCGAAGAAGATGATCCAGCTTTCCGGTCGCACCGATGTCAAGATCGAGTTCACCGGATTGCGTCATGGTGAAAAGCTCTATGAGGAACTTCTGGCGACCCGTGAGAATACGAAGCCGACTTCCCATGACAAGATCATGATTGCGAACGTGCGGGAGTACGATTTTGACGATGTAGCGGATGAAATCGACCGTCTCGTCGAGAGCAGCTATCTCTTCGATCCGATGCGGACTGTCGCCAAGATGAAGGACCTGGTTCCGGAGTTCAAGTCCCTCAATTCCCCGTATTCCGTTCTGGATGCAAAATAGTTACCTCCGGTTGTAGGCCTTGAGTGCGGAACGCAGGATGAGCAGCGAGCGCTGGAGGTCTTCCTTTTTCAGCACATAGGCCATCCGGACCTGGTTGCGGCCGAGGTCCGGATGGCGGTAGAATCCGTCAGCCGGTGCCATCATGACCGTTTCCCCGTCGAGCCGGAAGTCGGTCAGGCACCATCGGCAGAAGTCTTCGGCATCTGCCACAGGCAGGGAAACGACGGTATAAAACGCGCCGTGCGGCATCGGCGAGAAGACACCCGGGATGCTGTTGAGCCCTTTGATGAAGAAGTCGCGCCGGGCCTTGTATTCCTCGAAGCAGGCCCGCGTATAGTCCTCGGTGCCCTCGATGGATGCTTCGGCGACGATCTGTCCCAGGAGCGGCGGACTGAGCCGTGCCTGGCAGTACTTCATTACCGTATCGCGGACGAGTCGGTTGTGGGTCACGATCATGCCGATGCGGATGCCGCACTCGGAATAGCGCTTGGACACGGAATCAATCAGGATGACGTTCTCGTCGATGCCCAGCGACATGGCAGACAGGTAAGGCTCGTCGGTGTAGACGAATTCGCGGTAGACCTCATCCGAAAACAGGTACAGGTCGTGTTTCTCGACGATTTCCTTGATCCGGTACAGTTCCTGCGGCGAATAGACATAACCGGTCGGATTGTTCGGATTGCACAGGAGGATCGCCCGCGTCTTCGGGGTGATGGCCTCTTCGAAGGCTTCTACGGGCGGCAGGGCGAACCCCTCCTCGATGGTCGAGGTGACGGTCTTGACGTTGATGCCGGCGGTGACGGCGAAAGAGATGTAGTTGGCATAACCCGGTTCGGTCATCAGCATTTCGTCGCCCGGGTTGAGACAGGCGAGGAAACTCAGCAGGATGGCCTCGGATCCGCCCGCCGTGACGATGATCTCGTCGGGGCGGACTTCGATGCCGAACTTGTGGTAATAGCCGACGAGTTTTTCCCGGAGTGAGAGATACCCTTCTGAAGGACTGTACTCCAGCGTGGTCCGGTCGACCTGTTTCAGGGCTTCCAGACCTTGCCGGGGCGTGGGGAGGTCAGGCTGGCCGATGTTGAGATGATAGATCTTCACGCCGTCCCGTTTGGCAGCTTCGGCGAGCGGGGCCAGTTTGCGGATCGGAGAGGAGGGCATCTGGAGCCCCCGTACGGAAATCTGCGGCATAGATGGTCGGAATTAAAGGACGCCCAGCAGGCGGCTCCGGGAAAGCATGCAGGCGCCGACCGGCGCGGCTTCACTCTGGAGCCGGGTGAACTTGATGGTGGTGTCCTGGTTGGCGATGTTCTGGGCGAATTTCTTCACCGTAGTGCGCACTGGAAGAAGGAGGTAGTCGCCGGCCATCGCGAGCTTGCCGCCGATGACGACAAGTTCCGGATTGAAGACGTTGATCAGCCCGGCCAGGCCGCGTCCGAGATTGTTGCCGACCTGCTCGACCGCCTCGATGGCGAGGACATCTTCCTCCTTGATGGCCTTGAAGATGTCGTTGAGGTTGACTTTCCCTTCCCGGTGGTATTTGGCGGAGAGGGCGGAGGCCCGGCCGGCCTTGAGCTGTTCAGTGATCATGCGGCCCAGTGCGGAACCTGAGGCGCCGGTTTCCAGGCAGCCGATCTTGCCGCAGCGGCAGATCTGGTCGTTGTCCAGGAGCGGGAAATGCCCGAATTCGCCAGAGAAACCGGAGGTTCCGTAGTAGAGGCGTCCGTCCAGGATCATGCCCATGCCGAGGCCCCAGCTCACATTGAAGAAAAGGACGTTGCGTTCTTTCTTGACCACCCCGGCCAGGTATTCTCCGTAGGTCATTGCCCGGGAGTCGTTCTCGATGACCACGGGGATGTCTAGGTCTTCGTGGAGGATCTGGCTGATCGGTCGGTCCGGGTCGAAAGAATAGGTGTTGCTGTAGCCGGTTTCGGGATTGACACGGCCGGCGACGCTGATGCCCATGCCGAGTACTTTGTTCCAGTCCATTCCCTTCTGCCGGGCGTAGTCGCGCACTGCAGAGGAGATGGTGTGGACGGATTCTTCCTTCCGCTCCAGTTTGAACGGAATGTTGTCCTCGAAGGAGAGGATGCCGCCTTTGAAGTCGGTGACGGCGATGCTGGCATGGCTGTGCCGGATGTCGACGCCGATGAAACAGCCGGCTTCCGGATTGAGCCCGTAGATACTCGGACGCCGTCCGCCGGAGGTGCCGGACTTGCCGAGGTCGATCATGAATCCGTCGTCCATCAGCTCGCCGATGAGCTTGGTGACGGTGGGGACGCTGGCGTTGAGCTGTTCGCTCAGGGCCGCAATGCTGTATTCGCCGCTCTGGATGCACAGATGCAGGATGGTCTTTTTGAGGAGCGAGTTCTTGTTGTCCTTCTTGTCGAGGAAAGTGGCTCTCATGGTTTTTCGAATTAAGGATACAAATATAATATAATTTTTAAGATAAATTCTGCCCGTTTTTGAAAAAAATTCAAAATCGTCGGAAATCGGCCGTCGCAGGGGAAGATATGCAGAAAAATCTGTATATTTGCGTCCGGTATGTTTGGAAAATGGAAGAACTGGTGGAGCGGGCTCCATCTCTCGCTCAAGATGAAGATGGCACTGTCGCTGAGTGCCATCGCGGTGGTCCTGCTGCTCTCCAGCATCATCTCCATCCTGGAATACCGCCGGATGTCCAGCTACGTGTCCGAACTCATCGCGGACGACATCAACAGCATCAACGTGGCCCAGAAGCTGGCCAATACCGTGGATACCTACAACCTCCAGATCCTCACCGTCATCGGTGATGATTCGGTCGATTCCCTGCCGGATTTCGACCAGCAGAAGTTCGTCTTCTACTGCGACTCCCTCAAGGGCTCGTTCACGGAAAAGAAGATGATGCCGCTCACCGATTCCGTCCTGTATGCCTATTCGGCCTATATGCTTACCTCCCTGGAGCTCGAGTCGGTGGTCAAGTCCGATTTCATCGACTCGCGGACCTGGTATTTCGGACGGCTGCAACCCGTCTTCAACCGCCTCCGCAGCGACATCGACCGGCTCAGCCTTGCCATGTACGACGACCTTCAGCAGAATTCCGAGGACTTCGACCGGGGATTCTACCGGAGCATCATCCCGGGTTTCGTGGCCGTGGCGGTCGGCATCGTGCTGGTCTTCCTCCTGATGTTCTTCATCACCGTCTATTACGTCGATCCGCTGTACCGGATGCTCGAAGGCCTGGACAACTACCGGTCCTTCGGCCGGAAGTACGGCTTCACCTTCGAGGGCGATGACCAGCTTTCGCAGCTCAACGCCGGCATCACCGAACTGACGGAGGAGAACCGCCAGCTGCTGCGGCGCATCAAGGACCTCAAGGAACGGCTCAAGGATGAATCTTAAGGTCATATCGCGCAATGTCGGCATCGCGCTCCTGGTGGACTCGCTGTTCATGCTGCTGTCGGTCTTCGTGTCCTTGTGGTACGGGCATGACAGCGCGCTGACAGCCCTGCTGATCAGCTTTTCGATCACCTTCATCTTCGGTGTCTTCCCGTTCATCTTCGTACGCAAGACCGCGCGGATTTCCCTGAAGGACGGATATATGATCATCTTCCTGTCGTGGCTGCTGTCCTTCATCTTCGGCATGTTGCCCTATGCGCTCTGGGGCGGTCCGTTCACGGTAATCAACGCCTGGTTCGAGAGCGTGTCGGGCTTCACGACCACCGGGGCGACCATCCTCGAGGATATCGAGGCCCTGCCGCACAGTCTGCTTTTCTGGCGCTCGTCCACCCATTTCATCGGCGGTCTCGGCGTCGTCGTCTTCCTGCTGTTGATCATTCCGAACTCCAGTCCGGTGCGGCTCCGACTGACCAACATGGAACTTTCCTCCCTTTCGCGGGATGACTACCGTTCCCGGGCCAACAAGACGGTCTTCATCTTCGCCTGGGTCTACCTCGGCATCTGTGCCCTTGCCTTCGTGAGCTACCTGCTGGTGGGGATGTCGCCGTTCGATGCCGTCAACCATGCCTTCAGCGTGTGTGCGACGGGCGGTTAC
>JAFUZO010000071.1 GCA_017476575.1 Bacteroidales bacterium
CTACAAAGATAAAAATAATACTTGACAAAAAAAAGACCCTGCAGGGCCTTCTACCAAAATAAACCGAAAATTATGCTGTCAAACTACCGGGAAGATACTGTATGTCCATGTCCATCGCCGTCTTCATAACTGAGACAAAAATAATAATAAATTCGTAACTTTGCGCCCTGTATGGAAAAGATGGTAATCAACAACGACGAGTTCTTCTCCCATGTGCTCGAACTGCTGGAGAAGGGCAGGCAGGTGACGATTCCGGTAAAAGGGTACAGCATGCTCCCGTTCATCCGGGGAGGGAAGGACCTCGTGGTCCTGGAGCAGCCTGGACCGCTCCGGGTGGACGACATCGTGCTCTTCCATGTGGGACCGGCGGAGGGGGGGCGCTACATCATGCACCGCATCCTCGCCATCGACGGTGACAAAGTCGATATCATGGGGGATGGCGTTCCGTACAACCACGAGCATGTACGTACAGGCCAGATCTGCGGAAAGGCGGTGCGGATCCTTCGGAACGGGATGGAGCCGGTGGACCCGTACTGCGCCCGTGAACTCTGCAAGGTGCACTTGTGGCAGCGGATCCGTCCGGTACGGCGCTACCTGCTGTTCATTTACCGGCACCTCCCCTGGAACCGGCATTGGTTGGAAGCGGAATAATCCGTATATTTGCACGATATTATTGTATTGCACTATGAAAATCAAGGAAGGCTTTATCTTAAGGACTATCTGCGGACAGCATGTCATTTCCGGCGAAGGGTCCGCCCACGTCAATTTCTCCAAGCTGGTGAGTCTCAACGACACCGCTGCCTATCTGTTCAAGGGGGTGGAGGGGAAGGAATTCTCGGCAGAAACGATGGCGGACCTGCTCACCGCGGAGTACGACGTGGACCGGGAAACCGCCCTCAAGGATGCGGCCACCCTTTGCGACCAATGGCTGGAAGTCGGCATCATAGAATGACTCTCCCGGAGCGGCAGTTCTTCGCCCTCCTGCGGTCCGGTCTCTGGAACGAGGTGCCGGACCCTTCCTTGTTCACGGGCGGTGCGGATTGGAATGTTATCTACCGGATCGCATTCGAGCAGACGGTCGTGGGCCATATCACCGACGGCATCAACCGTCTGCCTCAGGACTTGATGCCGCCGGTCGAGGCGCTGGACCCTTTCCTGGGTGATGTGCTGGCGACCGAGAAGCGCAACCACCAGCTGGACCATTTCATCCCGAAGCTGGTAGAAGCCCTGGAGGGGATTCCGGTCCTTCTGATCAAGGGGCAGGGAATCGCCTTGGACTATCTGGAGCCTGCCCGGCGGCAGCCCGGCGACATCGACCTCCTCCTTATGCCCGAATCCTATCCCGAAGCCCGGAGGATCCTTCTCGGAAGGGCTACGCAGGCTTTGGAGGAAGCCCCGGCCATCTGCCATCAAGGCATGATGTTCCACAGCATCGAAGTGGAACTTCACGGTACCATCAGCACGCTTATGTCACGTCGGCTGGACCGGAAACTCGCCGACCTGCAGGCGGACCTGTTCCGGAGGGGCCGGTTCCTGCGCGTGCCGCTCGGCGGCAAGGACATCCCGGTCCCGGATGCGGATTTCAATGCTGTCTATATCTTCGTCCATTTCCTGCACCATTACTGGTCCGGTGGCGTCGGCCTGCGGCAGATCATCGACTGGATGACCTACGTATCGGTCCACAAGCGGGAGATCGACCTGGTCCTCCTCCGGGGATGGATCGAATCCTTAGGACTCCTGCATGTCTGGCAGGTCTTCTCGGGTTTCGTGATGGACTATCTCGGCTGCCCGCCTGAGAAACTTCCGTTCGGTGCACAGTCCCGCCCGTCTGCCGAGGCCCGTCTGTGGCGGGAAATCTGCACCAGCGGCAATTTCGGCAAGAATACCTGCCGGAGCCGGGGGGCCGAGACCTGGCTGGTCCGCAAATCCCGTTCCTTCTGGCGGAACGTGGTCCAGGACCGGCTGCGGCATTTCCGGGTGTTCCCGCGGGAATCGGTCCGTTTCTTCTTCGGTGCATTCGGCTATGGACTCGAAAGGCTTTCGAAAGGGGAATGAAAGGGCTTTGGAAATATTTCAGGTGGTTGTATGTCCACGCGGAAGGTGCGCGGGGAGCCATTGTGGCCAATGTCCTTCTCGGAACGGTCAACGTGGCCCTGAACCTCCTGTTCATTTTCCTGTGCAAGCGTCTGGTAGACATCGCGACGGGGGACTTCTCCGGCAGTCTGGCCTTGTACACGGCCCTGGTACTCTTCCTCATCGTGGCACGGCTCGTCGTTTCCGCCGCCAACCTCCGGGTCGAGAGCCTGACCACCTCCCGGATGAACTTCATCATCCGCAAAGACTTGTATTCCAACCTCCTGCAGGCCGAATGGCTTGGAAAGGAGAAACGTCATACCGGTGACGCCGTCAACCGCCTGGAAACCGATGTCTCTTCGGTGACCGGGGTTATCTGCACGGATTTTCCGCAGATGGTGACGACGATCGTGCAGCTGCTTGCCGCGGTCGCCTTCCTCTGCACCATGGACTGGCGGCTTGCCTTGCTGCTGGTCCTCTTGACCCCGGCGTTCCTGGCCTTCGGCAAGGTTTTCTTCCGGCGGATGCGGGCGATGACCCGGGGAATCCGCGAAACGGAAAGCCAGGTCCAGAGCCACCTCCAGGAGAGCCTCCAGCACCGGATGGTGATCCAGTCGATGGAAAACGAAAGCCGTATGGAAGACCGCCTGGACGACCTCCAGAGCACCGAGTACGGCCAGGTCGTGGAGCGGACCCGTTTCAATATCTTCGCCCGGACCATGACCGGGGCCGCTTTTTCGTTCGGCTATATCGCTGCCTTCTTGTGGGGCGTCTACGGCATCTATCAAGGGTCCATCACTTTCGGCGTGATGACCGCATTCCTCCAGATCGTCGGCCAGATCCAGCGGCCCGTGGTGAATCTGACGCGCCAGATTCCGTCCTTCATCTATGCGACGGCGTCTATCGACCGCCTGATGGAACTGGAGGACGCACCGAAGGCAGAGGCGGGCGATCCGGTCCGGCTCGATACCCCGGCCGGTGTACGGGTGCGAGGCTTGGATTATCGTTATCCTGACGGGAAGCGCTTTATCCTCAAAGGTTTGGACTTTGATTTCCCGCCGCTTTCCCGGACGGCCGTGGTAGGGGAGACTGGCGCCGGCAAGAGCACCCTTATCCGCCTGATGCTGGCCCTGCTCAAGCCGTCGGCAGGTTCCGTGACCCTCTACGATGCGGTGAGGGAGGTTCCGGCATCGCCGCTGACCCGCTGCAACCTCGTCTATGTTCCACAGGGCAACACCCTGTTCAGCGGCACCATCCGGGACAATCTGCTCATGGGGGATCCGGAGGCGTCCGAGGAGCGGATGCGGTGGGCTCTAGATATCGCCGTGGCCGGTTTCGTCTATGAGCTCCATGACGGTCTCGACACCCGTTGCGGGGAGGGAGGAGCCGGGCTCAGCGAAGGACAGGCACAACGTATCGCCATTGCCCGCGGCCTGCTCCGCCCGGGCAGCATCATGCTCCTGGACGAGTTCAGTTCCTCACTCGACCCGGAGACCGAGGTGCGGCTCATGGAGAACCTGACAGAAAACGCGGCGGGCAAGACCATGATCTTTATCACCCACCGCGAGAAAATCGCCGGATATTGTGACCGGACCTGCCGGATCCACAAACTCTCTTAACGCTTCAAGCGCTTCTGCATGAGTTCGTCGTGGGCAAGCCGGCTGTTGAAGATGTCGATAGCCGTGTAGATCGCGTGCATCATCGAGCGCGGGTCTGCCTCGTCGCGGCCGGCCATGTCATAGGCAGTGCCATGGTCCGGAGAGGTCCGCACGATCGGCAGGCCGGCGGTGTAGTTGACGCCGTCGGAGAAGGCGATGGCCTTGAACGGAGCCAGACCCTGGTCATGGTACATGGCGAGGGTGGCGTCGAAACGCTCGTAGTTGCCGAGCCCGAAGTAGCCGTCCGGAGAATAGGGGCCGAAGGCCATGATCCCCCGTGCATTGGCCTCCTGGACGGCCGGGAGGATGATGTTCTGTTCCTCGTCACCGAGCAGACCTCCGTCGCCGCAGTGCGGGTTGAGGCCGAGGACGGCGATCTTGGGGGAGCGGATGCCGAAGTCCCGTTCGAGGGATTCTTTCATCAAGACCAGTTTCCGCAGGATAGCCTCCTTGGTGAGGGCGGAGGGCACATTCTTGAGCGGGATGTGGCCGGTCACGACGCCGACCTTGAGCTGGCTGGAGACCATGATCATGGCGATGTCGTCGGCTCCGAACACTTTCTGGAGGTATTCCGTGTGGCCGGTGTAGCCGAACCCTTCCGCGGTCATCGCCCGTTTGTTGATCGGGGCGGTCACCAGGACGTCGATATAGCCTTCCTTGAGGTCCTGGACGGCGGCCTCCAGCGACATGATGGCGGCCTTGGCGGAGTCCGGTGTGGACTGGCCCGGCTCTGCATAGAAGTGGTCGGGCAGGCAGTTGACGATGTTGATGCGCTTCAGGTGGACGTCCTTGGCCGAAGCGATGACATGGGTGTCCATCTGCTCGATGTTGTGGACCAGCTTGCGGTAGAAGCCGAAGATCTTGGAGGATCCATAGACGACGGGCGTGAAGGAATCCAGGATGCGGGCGTCTGCCAAAGACTTGATGATGACCTCGTAGCCGATGCCGTTGGAGTCACCCTGGGTGATGCCCACCACTAATTTGCTTTTATTCATGACTGTCGGTTTGATGCAAAGTTACAAAATCGTCTCCGCCTGTGCAAGGTAGCCGGTGTCTTCCGGCAGGTCTGCACCATGGTAGGCCGCTACGGCCAGGGCGTCGCAACGCTCGTTCTCCGGGTGGCCGGCATGTCCCTTGAGCCAGTTGAAGGATACACGGTGCCGGCGGAAGACCGCGTCGAAGCGGAGCCACAGGTCCATATTCTTCTTTCCCTTGAATCCCTTGCGTTTCCAGCTTTCGAGCCACCCTTCGTTGACGGCCTTCACGACATAGGATGAATCGCTCCAGACATGGACTTCCGCGTCTTCCCACCGGATGGCTTCCAGTCCCTTGATGACGGCAAGGAGTTCCATACGGTTGTTTGTGGTGAGGCGGAATCCACCGGAGAGTTCTTTCTCGCGTCCGGCGCACCGGAGGACGACACCATAGCCTCCGGGGCCGGGGTTCCCGCTCGCCGCGCCGTCGGTGTAGAGGAATATGGGTGGCTTTCTGGATTCCATGGGAACGCAAAGATAACAAAATTTTGCTTTCCATAGAGAAAATAAGTAAATTTGCACGTTTATAAAGATAGCGTATGAAGAAAATTGTTTGCATCCTGTCCCTTGCGGCGGCCGTCCTTTCCCTGGCCTCCTGCGATCCCCAGACATATAAGAAAATCAACTATCTCCAGGATATCCAGTCCGATACAACGATGCGGATGCCGGTCAACAAGGGCATCATCATCCAGCCTCAAGATCAGATTTCCATCATCGTGGGCAGCATGGACAGCAAGCTGGCCGCCCAGTTCAACCTGTCTGTATCCACCTTCATGACCGGCGCCGAACTGTCGATGGTGGGCGGCGGCAACCAGCGCATCACCGGCTATACGGTCGACAATGACGGTTTCATCAACTTCCCGGCTCTCGGCAAGATCCATGTCGCCGGCCTCAACCGGTGGGAACTCCAGGAGAAGATCAAGGAGGACCTGGCGGACTCCGGCATGCTCAAGGATGCCATCGTGACCGTCGAATTCCTCAACTTCAAGATATCCGTCCTGGGAGAGGTCGCCTCTCCGGGCACCTATTCCATCACCGGCGACAAGATCACCGTCCTCGGTGCCCTTTCCCTGGCCCGGGACCTGACCATCTACGGCCAGCGTGAGAATGTCCAGGTGATCCGGGAGCAGAACGGGAAACGGCAGGTCTATGTGCTCGACCTGACGAGTTCCGACCTTTTCAATTCCCCGGCCTATTACCTCCAACAGAACGATGTGGTCTATGTGACCCCGTCCAAGGTCCGCGCCGGTCAGGGCGAGATCAACGAGAACTATTTCAAGTCCGGAAGTTTCTGGATCTCGCTGGCCTCCATCTCCATTACCGCCGCCAACCTTATCATCACCCTTACCCGCAAATAATCCTGCCATGTCAGAGACCAGCCAGAACACACCGGCCGCCAGTGCCGCACAGAACCTTGAAGAAGAACAGACCATCCAGCTCCGGGACCTGTGGAATCTTGTGTGGGACCACAAATGGTGGTATGTCATTTCCATCCTGATCTGTCTTTTCTTCGCTGTTTTCCATCTGTACAAGACACCGAAGACATTCAGCCGGACGGAGAAAGTCATCATCGACGAGGATTCCCAGAACTCGCTCACCCGCGAGTTGACCGCCTTCTCGGGCGGTGTGGCGAACCGCCTGCGGGCCAATGTGGACAATGAACTCGAGGCCTTCGCCTCTCCGGACCTCATGGAACGGGTCGTCAGCCGTCTGGGACTGGAGACATCCTATGTCGAGAAGCAGTTCCTGCGCACCCGTGAATTATATAAGGGAACGCCGTTGGAGATGGCCCGTCTCGGAGACGTTTCTTCCTCCACTTCCTTCTCGTTCATCCTCTCCAAGACAGGAGACAGCACCTTCGTCCTCAAGGACTTCAAGGTGGCCGGGCAGGAACTCAAAAGCACCAAGGTCGCGGGCGCATTGCGGGACTCTATCGTGACGCCGGTCGGGGTGCTCCAGTTCAATCCGACGAAGCATCTGTCCGCCTGGAACCGGGATATCACAGTATCCTGGATCCATCCGCGTGTGCGTGCCAAGTCGTACTGCGGACGTCTCTCTGTCGCTTTCTCGGGCAAGCAGTCGACGGTGATCGCCATGTCCCTCCAGGATGTCTTTCCTTCCCGGGCCGAGAATGTCCTGGCCACCCTCCTGGATATCTACAATGAGGAGTGGATCGAAAACAAGAACCGCTCCATCCAGAACACCTCCCTGTTCATCAACGACCGTCTGAATGTCATCGAACGGGAACTCGGCGGCATCGAAGGCGACCTCAAGAACTACAAGCAGACCCACAACATCTCCGATATCCAGTCGGCCGCCAATATCTACCTCCAGCAGTCCGGCCAGTACAACACGCAGGCCTTCGCTGCCTCCAACCAGCTGGCCATCGCGAAGATGATCAAGGATTACCTCAACGATCCTTCCCATGAGAGGGACCTGCTGCCGGCCAATTCCGGTATCCAGAACACCACCGTGGAGTCCCAGATCCGGGAATATAACATGGCCCTTCTGGAACGCGACCGCACCCTGGAGCTCTCCAGTGAGAACAACCCGCTGGTGAAGGACCTCAACTCCACCCTGGATGCCCTCAAAGTGGCCATCAACCGTTCCATCGAGAATATCATCTCCACCCTCCAGTTCCAGGTCAACCAGATCGAGGAAGAGGCGAGGGCCCAGCTCAACCGGGTTGCCAACATCTCCGGTCAGGAACTGGAACTGCTCTCTATCGAACGGCAGCAGAAGGTCAAGGAACAGCTGTATATCTTCCTCCTCCAGCGTCGTGAGGAGAACGAACTCAAAGGGCTTCTGACGGTCGGCAATACCCGGCTGATCATGCGCCCGAACGGCTCCAGTGCCCCGATTGCTCCGAACAAGATGATGATCCTGCTGGTTGCCCTGGTACTCGGCTTCGGTATTCCGTTTGCGGTGTTCTATCTCTTGAGGGTCCTCGATACGTCGGTCAAGGGACGAAACGACCTGGCCACGGTTACGGCCCCTTTCCTGGCCGAGATTCCTCAGATGCCTTTGGAGAAGAACTACTGGAAGCGTCTGCGTATCGATAAGTTTGATAATTCTTATACCAAGATTGTCGTCGAATCTGGACAGCGGGATCCGATCAACGAGGCATTCCGTGTCTTGCGGACCAACCTGGATCTCATGATCCATTCCGGAAACAAGGCCCAGACCATCATGCTCACCTCCTTCAATCCGAATGCGGGTAAGACCTTCTCGCTCTTGAACCTGGCGGCCTCCATGGCCCTCAAGGGGGCCAAGGTTGTCGTGGTCGACCTGGACCTCCGGAAAGCAACCCTTTCGAAGGCGGTCGGCAAGAACAACACCGGTGTTGCTTCCTATCTCAACGGTAAGTATGACGACATCCTGTCGCATGTGATCTCGCTGGCGGACCATCTCGACCTCCTCCCGGTGGGCTCCATCCCTCCGAATCCGTCCGAGCTGCTGGTCTCTTCCCGTCTCGGCCATCTGTTGGAGGTGCTTCGGGAGCAATATGACTATGTCTTCCTGGACTGCCCTCCGGTCGACCTGGTGGCGGACACTGCCATTATCGCCCCGCATGCAGATATCACCATCTTCGTCATCCGCGCCGGCCTCTTCGACAAACGGGCCCTGCCGACTGTCGAGCAGATGTACAAGGAAGGCCGCTACAACCGTATGTCCCTCATCCTCAACGGCGTGGAAGCTTATACCCATAGAAGCGGCTATGGCTACGGGTATGGTTATGGCTACGGATATGGCTATGGCTATAAAGGGGACAAGGAATAAGCATGTTCGGTTTCTTCCACCAGCATAAGTCGGTTGTCGGCAGCGGCCTATTGAAGGGTGCGGTCGACAATCATAGCCATATCCTCTACGGGTTGGATGACGGCGTCAAGACCGTCGAGGATTCCTTGGAGATACTTGCCTGGCTGGAGGAGCAGGGGCTTTCCGAGGTGTGGCTTACGCCGCATGTCATGGAAGACGTTCCGAATACGACGGCGGCCATCCGCGCGCGTTTCGAAGAACTGAAGGCCGTCTATCCGGGCGGACTGACGTTGCACTTGGCTGCGGAATACATGATTGACAACCTGTTCGAGCAGCGCCTGTCAGCCCGTGACCTGCTTTTCCATGGTGAGGACATTGTCCTGGTGGAAACCTCGACCATGGCACCGCCGATCAACTTCTGGGATGTGCTGGAAGACATGATGCGGACGGGATACCGTCCCCTTCTGGCCCACCCTGAGCGATACCGCTATATGCAGCCGGATGATTACCGCCGCCTGCACGGGATGGGAGTGTACCTGCAGATGAACCTTCCCTCCATTGTCGGTTTCTACGGAGAGACGGCCCGCCGCAGGGCTATGGATCTTCTCGACAAGGGATGGTATTGCATGACAGGATCCGACTGCCATCGGTTCAAGACCGTCCGGAACCAGTACACGGCCTTGGAACTGAAAAAGGATATGGTCCGCAAGCTGACTCCGCTCATGGCGGGTCCTTCGGATCGGATATAGCCGGGATTCCTTCTCTCCAGGACTGGTGGGAGATTTCCGGTTTTCCTGCTCCGTCTCTTTTGGGGAGGCGGAGGAATATAGATTATATCTTATCATGAACATCTTGGTCACCGGTGCGAACGGCCAGCTGGGAACGGAGATCCGGACAGTCTCCGTCGGCAGTTCCCACCGCTTTATCTTCACAGATGTCACTTCCCGGGCCGGGGTGGACACGGTCTATCTGGATATCACCAACCTCGATGCCGTCCGCCTGATCTGCGATTCGGAACGGGTGGACCTGATCGTCAACTGCGCCGCCTATACGGATGTGGAGAAAGCCGAGACGGACCAGGCGCTGGCAGACCTGCTCAACCACCAGGCTCCTGCCAATCTGGCCCGGGTCGCTGCCGAGCGGGATGCCGTCCTCATCCATATCTCCACGGACTATGTGTTCCACGGTGACATCGCCCTTCCTTGCAGGGAGGACTGGCCGGTAGACCCGACAGGGGTCTACGGGATCACGAAACTGCAAGGGGAGAGGGCGGTCCTCGAGTCTGGATGCCGGAGCCTGATCTTCCGGACGGCCTGGCTGTATTCTCCGTACGGCAAGAATTTCCTCAAGACGATGTTGCGCCTGACGGCCGAGCGGGACTCCTTGAAGGTGGTCTTCGACCAGGTGGGGACACCGACATATGCGGCCGACCTGGCTGCGCTGATCCGCCATATCGTCGAGACGGAGCAACTGGATAAGACGGGCATCTACCACTTCTCCAATGAGGGCGTTTGCTCGTGGTACGACTTCGCCTGTGCCATCCGGGACCTGGGCGGCCATACCTGCGAAATCCGTCCCTGTCACAGTGACGAATTCCCCTCCAAGGTCCGTCGTCCGGCCTTTTCGGTCCTGGACAAGACCCTCGTGAAGCAGACCTTCGGCTTCACTGTGCCACATTGGTACGACTCCTTGAAAAAATGCATCGCCATCCTTTCAACCGGAGAGATCTTTTCCCTATGAAAGCCATCCCGACCGAGATCGAAGGCGTCATCATCCTGGAACCGGAGGTGTTCGGGGATGCACGCGGGTATTTCTTCGAATCCTTCAATCAGAAGGCGTTCGAAGCGGCCGTCGGTCCTGTGCGTTTCGTGCAGGACAACGAGAGCAAATCCCGGTACGGGGTCGTCCGGGGGCTGCATTTCCAGAAAGGGGAGCAGGCCCAGGCCAAGCTGGTGAGGGTTGTCTCCGGCGCCGTGTTGGATGTGGCGGTGGACCTGCGTCCCGGTTCTCCGACCTATGGACGCCATGCGGCCGTCGAACTGACGGGGGAGAACCACCGGATGCTCTTCATCCCGCGTGGGTTTGCGCACGGGTTCAGCGTCCTGTCTGAGGAGGTCATTTTCCAGTACAAGTGCGACAACTTCTACTGTCCCGCCGCCGAAGGAGCCATCGCCTGGAACGACCCGACCCTCGCCATCGACTGGCGCATCCCCGCCTCCGACGTCATCCTGTCTGAAAAAGACCGTCACCATCCTTTCTTATGAACCGAACCCTCCTCGTCACCGGCGGAGCCGGCTTCATCGGCAGCCATCTCGTGCGGCTGCTGGTCACGAAATATCCGGACTACCGGATCATCAACCTCGACAAGTTGACCTATGCCGGCAACCTCGAGAACCTGCGCGACGTCGAAGACCGGCCGAACTACCGCTTCGTCAAGGCGGATATCTGCAACTTCGACACCGTCCTGCGGCTCCTGCAGGAGGAGCGGGTGGACGGCATCATCCACCTGGCCGCCGAGAGCCACGTGGACCGCTCTATCAAAGACCCGTTCACCTTCGCCCGGACCAATGTGCTCGGCACCCTCAGCCTCCTCCAGGCTGCCAAGGCCGCCTGGGAGCCGACAGGTTATCTTATGCCCGGCCCTGTGGATTCCGTCATGCCCGGCCCCGACCGGGCATCCATCCCGTGCCGCTTCTACCACATCTCGACCGACGAAGTCTACGGCGCCCTGCCCAGGGGCGGCAGCCTGTTTACCGAGCAGACCCCGTACCGCCCCCACAGCCCCTACAGTGCCTCCAAGGCCTCCAGCGACCATTTCGTCCGGGCCTTCCACGACACATACGGCCTTCCGACCCTCGTGACCAACTGTTCCAACAACTACGGGCCCTGCCAGTTCCCGGAGAAGCTCATCCCGCTGTTCATCAACAACATCCGCCACCGCCGCCCCCTCCCGGTCTACTGCAGGGGCGAGAACGTCCGCGACTGGCTCTACGTCGAGGACCATGCCCGCGCCATCGACCTCATCTTCCACGAGGGGCGCATCGGCGACACCTACAACATCGGCGGGTTCAACGAATGGAAGAACATCGACATCGTACGCCTCCTCATCCGGGTCACCGACCGCCTGCTCGGCCGTACGGAAGGGGCCGACGACGATCTTGTCACCTTCGTCACCGACCGGGCCGGCCACGACCTCCGCTATGCCATCGACAGCACCAAGCTCCAACGCGAGCTCGGCTGGTCGCCCTCCCTCCAGTTCGAGGAAGGCATCGAGCGCACCGTCCGCTGGTATCTCGACAACCAGCCCTGGCTTGACCGTGTCACCTCCGGCGATTACCAGCACTACTACGAGACCATGTACGGTGCCCGGTAAGCCCTGGATATCCCTCCCGTCTGTGCCCAAGGATAAGGCAGGCACGACGGGGTCGGGATTCGCCACTCTGATAACACTTTGAAAATCAAAGCCTCCCCACCCCCCCGGCCTCCCACCCCCGTCTTCCCCGAAGGGGTTGGGAGGCGACGTATTTGCAGGTCGCTGACGATGAGGTACTTATAAAGGCGACCGTTTCCGACTTCCCCGTCTCCCCATGTCGCAAACCACCGACCGCATCATCAAGAATACCGGCTATCTGTATGCCAAGATGGCCGTGACCATGTTCATTTCCCTCTATACGACCCGGCTCGTGCTGGGTGCTCTGGGGGCATCGGACTTCGGCATCTTCAATATCGTGGGTGGGGCCATCAGCATGCTCCTGTTCCTGAATGTCGCTATGGCCGGGGCGACACAGCGTTTCCTCAATTACAGCGAGGGACAGGGTGACAAGGAATCCCAGAAGAAAATCTTCAACATCAGTATCATCCTTCACCTGGTGGTTGCTGCCATCGTCGTCGCCCTGCTGCTGGTGGCCGGCCGTTTCTTTTTCAACGGTATCCTGAACATACCGCCGGAGCGGACGGGGGCGGCGGAAGTGATCTATTGCTCTTTGATTGTCAGTACGGCCTTCACCATCATGACGGTCCCGTACGATGCGGTGTTGAATGCACATGAGAACATGCGGTATTATTTCTTTGTCGGCATCCTGGAGTCGGTACTGAAATTGACCGTCGCACTTATCACCGTGCGGGTGTCCGTAGACAAGTTGGTCGTATATGGCATCCTGATGGCCTGCCTGCCGTTGGTGACCATGACGGTGATGCGGATTTATTGCCATCGGCATTATGAAGAATGCGTGGTGGCGCCCCGGAAGTATCGGGACCGGTCCTTGTTCCGGAAGGTAGTCGGTTTCGCCGGGTGGAATTTCCTCGGTGCTATGTCCAGTGTGGTCGGCAACCACGGCAACGGCGTAGTCTTGAACCATTTCTTCGGCACGGTCCTCAATGCGGCCCTCGGCGTCGCCAACCAGTTGAACGGGATGCTTCTGGCTTTTTCCAACAGTATGTTGAAGGCATTAAATCCCGTAATCGTAAAGAAAGAGGCGGCTGGCGACCGGGATGCCATGCTGTCCTTCTCCTTCATGGGATGCAAGTATTCCTACCTGTTGTTCTGCATCTTCACGGTCCCGTTCATCATCGAGGCGCCGCTCCTGCTGGAAATCTGGCTGAAGGATGTCCCGGAATGGGCGGTGGTCTTCACCCGTTTCCAGTTGGTCCGGACCATGTTGGAGCAACTGACCATCTCGCTGGCGACTTCATTGGCCGCATACGGTGTCATCAAACAGTTGAATGTGGCCTCGCTCATGTTCAACCTGGTCCAGATTCCCATCCTGTGCGTGTTGTTCTCCAAGGGGTTCTCACCCATCTGGTTCTATGTCGTCATCATTGCCTCGATGGTCGTCGTCGAATCGTGGGTCAAACTCTATTATACCCATCGGCTCTGCGGGATGGATTACGGGCGGTATGTCCGGCAGGTCCTCCTGCCCGCGCTGACGGTCACGGCCGGCATGGTGGGTTCGGGCTGGTTGCCGACGGTCTTCATGCCCGACGGATTCCTGCGTCTCTGCCTGGTCGCCCTCCTGACGACGGCCGCCTATGTCTTGGTGTACCTTGCCATTACTCCAGGGGTGGAGAAGCGGACATTTGTCCAGGCGGCGGTACGCCTGTTCCATCGAAAGTCTGTATGAGAGGACTCGCTGTCTACATCAGTACCTGCGACGGGTATTCGGATTGCTGGAATCCCTTCTTCCGGCTCTTCGAACGCTACTGGCCGGATTTTTCCGGGACGCTGTACCTGAGTACTGAATACAAGGAATATGCATACGGGAACCTCCCGGTCGTATCCCAGCGGCTTTGTTGGAGCCATGGTGTCCCGACATCGGAGCGGGTTCCCTGGAGCCGGTTCACACGGTGGGCCCTGGAAGCCGTCCCTGACGATCTGGTCCTGTTCCTGCAGGAAGATTTCTTTTTGAAGGGAACGGTCCGGTCCGAGGTGGTCGACCGGTATGCCGTGCTGATGCGGGAACATCCGGATATCCGGTGTCTCCATCTGACCGACCAGTCGGTGCAGTGCGGCGGCCCTTCGGAGTTCCCGGGACTGGATGAGGTGCCGCTGCGGCAGCGGTACCGGGTTTCCTGCCAGTGCGCCCTTTGGCGGAAGGATGAAATCCTGTCCATCCTGCGGGATGATGAAAGTGCGTGGGAATACGAAGAGTTCGGTTCGGCCCGGTCGGCCGCGCTCGGACACCGCTACCTGGCGGTCAGCCATGATGTGGTCCGGCTCGGGGTGTACGAGATCGTCCCCTATGTTTTCACCGGCATCGTGCAGGGGCAGTGGCTTCCGGAGGTGCAACCTTTGTTCGAGGCGAACGGGGTGGTTGTCGACTATACGGTCCGGGGTTTCCATGAGGGCCGGCGGCGGAAGCCGTTCCTGGACCGGGTCCGGTACCATCTGCACCGCCTTGTAAAAAAAGTGAGGAATGAATACGATATACGCGTCCATCTTGAAAGGGTTGCGTAAGGCCAGTTATCACGGCCCTGTGCACATCGTCCCTTTCATGACGCCGGATGAGGCTTCCGGCCGGGTTTCGTGGTGGCTGGAAACGGGACAACCCTGCATGATTGCGCGGTTCGGATCGGTCGAACTGAATGCCCTCTGCAATGCCTTGGCGGTCTCCGCACCGGACCATTCGGCATGGGACTTCATCCGGGGGCGGCAGCCGGCCTGGTGGTGGAACCGGAAAGGGATGGAGGAGATGCAGGCCAATGCCGGCTTCTTCCCGCCGGATGAGGAACATCTGCTCCGGTTTGCGGAATTGATGGAAAGGGATATCCGGTCGCTCGACATGCTGGGCTCGTGGAGGCCGGAAGAAAGATACCTGGACTTGGACATAGAACAGATTCCGCTGGTTTACATGGAGCCCTATTGGTCGGCGCGACCTTGGAGCCGGATGCTGGCCGGGAGGACGGTGCTGGTCATCCATCCGTTCGCTTCACTGATTGAAAGCCAATATTATACCAGGCGCACATCCCTTTTCAAGAATCCGGACGTCCTGCCTCCGTTCACCTTGAAGACACTCCAGGCCGTGCAGAGTATCGGCGGCGATGGCCAAGGTTATGCAGACTGGTTCGAAGCGCTCGATGCCATGAAGGCGCAGATGGATGCCGCAGAATATGATATCGCCCTCATCGGATGCGGGGCCTATGGCTTTCCGCTGGCGGCCCACGCCAAGCGGACCGGCCACCAGGCCGTCCATTTGGGAGGTGCGCTGCAACTGCTGTTCGGCATCAAGGGGCGCCGGTGGGAGGACCCGGAATACGGAGTGAAGGAATGGGGCCTTCCGCGCGGCTTCTACCCGTCCTTGTTCAATGAATATTGGGTACGGCCCGGTGATGGGCTCCGCGTGAAGAATGCCGACCAGGTTGAAAATGCTTGCTATTGGTGATGAGAAAGTTGATAAGGATCCTGCTCCTTCCTTTCGGACTGGTCTGGAAGGCATGCCTGGCCGCCAACGACGGCGCCCGGGACCTGTACCATCTGTTGAAATACAGGGGGCGTGTGGCCGCCGGAGCAACCATGACCCCTGACACGGTGCTGGCTCCGACCACCCGTATCAAAGGTGGCTGCATTCTCAACCATTGTACGGTGGGGGATTACACCTATGTTTCGGAGAACAGCATCGTCCAATATGCGACGATCGGCAACTATTGCTCCATCGCCCGGGATGTGCGGATCGGCTTGGGGCATCATCCGTTGGACCGGTTCAGCACTTCTCCCGCCTTCTATGATCCTGCCCACCCATTGTCGGATCCGCAGAGCCTTTGCGGCCCCTTTTTCGAGGCGTACCGGCCTGTCGTAATCGGAAACGATGTCTGGGTCGGAACCCGTGCCATCATCCTGGATGGCGCCACGGTCGGGGATGGTGCCGTCATTGCGGCTGGAGCCGTCGTGACCCGGGATGTCGAGGCCGGAACTGTCGTTGCCGGTGTCCCCGCCCGGGTAATCAAGATGCGGGCCGTCATGTCGTCCGGATGGTATGGGAAATCTCCCGTGGAAGTAGCCCGTGAGAAGACAACTGATTAAATATCTTCCTTTTCTTCTTGTCGTCCTCACGATAACCGGAGTCGGGCAGTGGCTGAAGGTGGGCCATATCCCGACCTTCATCGTCTGGACCGTTGCGGTATGGGTGTTGTCCGGGTCGTGGGCCGGTGGCATGGGATCCCGTATCCGGCCTCCGTGGCCGGTCGTGTTGTTCCTGGTGCTGGTAGCCTGCAATGCCGTGTACGGCGTATTCATGGCAGAGGGTTATTGGGACTATAAGAATCTGGTCAGCAACCTCCTGTTCTTCCTGATGCCGTCCTGTATCTTCTGCTTCTCGGATATGCGGGTGATCCAGCGTTGTTCCCGGGCACAGTTGATTGCATTGCCTGTCCTTCTGGTCTTGCTCTACCTGTTCCTCTACCGTGAGGGGATCGTCCGCCTGCTCTATATTGTCCCGTTCTTCCTGCTTTTCAACCGGTCCCTTTCCCCGGTCAGCCGCCTCTACGTCTTTGTGCTGACGCTCTGTATCTTGCTGTTGGGGGACTGGAATTCACGGGCAACACTGATCCGCCTGGGCGGTACGTTCCTGCTGTCCCTGTTGCTATGGATCTCGGGCGCCTTCTCTTCCGGAAGGACGTTCCGCGTCGGTACGGTCCTGATCTACGTTGCTCCGGTTGTCTTCCTGCTCCTGGCCGTCCATACGGACTTCAATATTTTCAAGATTGGAGAGGATTACGAGGGGAAATACGTATTGGAAGACGAAATGGTGGAAGGGTATGAGGCGGACCTTGTCGGTGATACACGGACCTTGATCTACATGGAGAACATCCAGAGCGCCATCCAGCAGGGCTATTATATCTGGGGCCACTCCATGGCACGGGGATATACGACCGAATTGTATTCCGATGTAGACATGATATCCTGGAGCCGCAGCGAGCGCCCGGATTCAGAGGTCGGCATCCTGAATGTATTCACCCATTTCGGACTGGTCGGCGTCGTCCTTTATACATTGATTTTCATCATATCCTCTTTCCGGGCATTGTCCCGGGGCCGTTCCCGCGAGATGAAATTGCTGGGAGTCTGGATTGCATTCCGGTGGATGCTTTCCTGGATGGAGGAGTTTACGATGTTCGATATCAACAACCTTTATATCTGGATTGCCATCGCCATGTGCTGGTCTCCGGCGTTCCTGCAGGCGGACAGCCTTGCCTTCCGTCGTTTCATCAACGGGTGTTTCCCAAGGGTGACGGTCAGGAAGAAGGACGCGAGATTTCGAAGCATTAATGAGAATTAGGTGGCAGTGCCTTTTTGTCTGATCACGATGGATTCACTCCGGTCATTCTTGAAGACGCATCCGAGTGCCATGGATGCAGCAGCGTTCTTATATACGCTTGTATTCAGTCCTAATGTTTTTTTTCATCGACGGATACATTCCCGAGGCGCATTCATACGCCGATGTCGTTTCGACTTGTCCGGTCCGGATGTTTCCATCTGTGTGGGAAGGATGGCACGGGTGACGGGATGCCGTTTTTCCATCCAGGGCGCAAACGGTTCTATCCAGATAGGAGGGGGCAATACCATTGTTTCCCATTCAACTTTCTGTGCCCATGACGATGGGTCGGCCATTCGGATCGGACGTGATTTTACAATGGAGGGGGGCGAGATTGCAGCGACGGAAGGGGAAGAAATCATTGTGGGAGACGATTGTATGTTCTCTTATGATATCGATATACGGAACGGAGACTCCCATGTAGTCCTGGACCGGGAGACGGGCAGGCGGACCAACCGGGCGCGGACGATTTCCATCGGCCGTCATGTATGGCTCGCCGGCCATGCCGTCGTCTTGAAGGGCAGTGTGATTCCGGACGACTGCATTATCGGTAACCGTTCGTCGGTCATTGGAAAATTGCCGTCATCCCATTCAATCTATGCCGGTATTCCTGCACGGCTGGTACGTGGGGGTGTGACATGGGATCGTTTCCGGCTTCATTATCAACACGATGGAGATGAATAGGATAGCGGTCTTGATGACCGTGCACAACCGTAGGGAGAAGACCTTATCCTGCCTGGAGCGGTTGTTCGGGCAAAAGATGCCGACCGATGTCTGTATGGAAGTTTTCATGACGGATGACGGTTGTACGGACGGTACGGCGGAGGCCGTGGCGGAGCGGTTCCCACAGGTCCATATCGTTTCCGGCGATGGAACGTTGTTCTGGTGCCGGGGAATGGTCAAGGCATGGCAGGCCGCACTCCAAGAGGGGGCCTACGATGTTTTCCTGTGGCTGAATGATGATACGCTGCTGATGGCGGATGCTCTCATGCGGCTTCGCGCTTCCAGCGCACGTCATCCTGGTTGTATCATCGTGGGTCCCACCTGTTCTGCCGAGACGGGCATCCTCACCTATGGAGGCCGTTCCGGTAAGGGACATGTCGAGCCTGGAAAGGAAGAAATGCAGGTCGATACCTTTGACGGGAACATTGTATGGGTTCCAGAAGGGGTGTTCCAGTCTATCGGGATGCTGGACAATCGGTTCAGCCATGCGATGGGAGATACCGAATATGGCCTCCGGGCCCGTAGGGCCGGCATTTCCAAGTGGCAATTGGCCGGTTTTGCCGGTTATTGTGAAGAGCATGGGTGGTTGGCCGACTGGTGCAATCCCGAAGTCCCCTTCCGGCAACGGTGGAAGGCGCTGCGGACACCTCTGGGGTGTCCGCCCGAAGAATTTTTTATCTGTGACCGCTATCATGGCTATCCTGTGGCCGTGTTGCATTATATAACCATCCATCTGCGGGTCCTGTTCCCTCGCTGGTGGTCCGGACATCGCCCATGAAGCATAACCTCTTTCTCGGTGTCGCCATCGCCCCGTACCGGGTGGACCTCTGCAACTGGTTGTATGAGTCCTATGACTGTGATATCTACCATCTGGAGCCGGGGCGGGATGAATGGGGATTCGACCCTGCCGACGTTGCGAAGGCATGCCGGTTCGAAAGGAAGCATTATCCGCAGCCGTCCGCAGGATGGCGGTGGCTGCGGTACCTGGTATCGCTGCTGAAGACGCATCGTCCGGAGGTCGTATTCGTCAGTGAGTTCTCATTGACCGCAGTGGCCGTCTGCCTGTTGAAACGGCTTCTCCGGATCCGGTGCAAGGTGGTCTCGGTCTGTGACGACAGCCTGGACATGGTCCAGGGAAACGATTTCTCCCTTAGACATCGTCTGGCACGGCGTCTTGTCCCTTATGGGCTGGACAATCTCATCCTGTGCAACCCGGATGTGGCCCGGTGGTACCAGGGGCGCTTCGGAAAAGGTGTCTTTTTCCCGATCATTGCGGATGAGCGGCGTATCCGCACCGGACTGGCCCGTGTCCTTCCGCTGAGCGAACGCCTGGCCTCGCAGTATGGGCTTTCAGGAAAGAAAGTGGTCTTGTCGGTCTGCCGGCTGGTCCCTTTGAAGCAGGTGGAGTTGACCATCCAGGCATTTTCCACCCTTCATGACCCATCGGCACGGCTGGTTATCATCGGCTCGGGCGAATGCGAAACGAAGCTGAAGGAACAGGACCGGCGGTTGGAAACGGACGCTCTTTTTCTGGGACAGCAGACGGGGGACGACCTGCTGGCCTGGTACAATATCGGCGATGTTTTGGTGTTGTCCAGTCGGCAGGAAGCATTCGGGGCTGTTGTCAATGAGGCCTTGGTGGCCGGTCTCTATGGTGTGGTCAGCGAAAAGGCGGGCGCCAGCACGCTGATTGATGATTCGAACGGGGTCGTGTTTTCTCCCGGACCGGATGGCGAGGAACTGGGAGAGAGGCTCGGCGCCGTCCTCGGGTGGGTGGAGAAAAGCCCCTGTCTCACCGTGAAGCCGGACCGGATGCCGCTTCCGTTTGAACCGACGCTCAAAACGGCCATGTCTGCATTATGAAATCGAAGGTATTGTTCGTCCTCCACATGCCCCCTCCTGTCCATGGTGCCTCCTGGGTGGGGAAGCAGATTCATGAAAGTGAGGCGGTTCATGAGGCCTTCGACTGCCGCTTTATCAACCTGTCCACTTCCGAAGAACTTGCGGCTATCGGCCGTTTCGGTTGGCGGAAGGTCGTGGCTGTGAGACACCTGCTCCGGCAGATAGGAAAAGCCCCTTATGCCGACCTCGCCTATGTCACACCGTCGGCGACACCGCCCGGGTTTCTCAAGGACTACCTGGTCGTGCGGCTCCTGAAACGGCGGGGGATGAAGGTCGTCTTGCATTTCCACAACAAGGGCGTGGCCACCCATTCGGAAAATCCCGTCTTCCGGTTCCTGTACCGGCGCTTTTTCAAGGATACCCGGGTCATCCTCCTTTCCTGGACGCTCTATCCGGATGTGGCGGTCTATGTACCGCGGGAAAGCGTATCGATCTGTCCGAACGGGATTGAACCTGGACCGGCCGGACGTCCCGGCGGTCCTGATGCGGAACCGCGGATCCTCTTCCTGTCCAATCTGATCCGGACCAAGGGCGTGGATGTGCTGCTGGAAGCATGCCGTATCCTGAAGGAACGCGGGTGTCGTTTCCAATGCAGCCTGGTCGGTGCGGCCTCGGCCGATTATCCGGCGGGAACCTTGGCATCCGCCATCTCGGAGAGGGACCTGGACGGCCTTGTCACGTGGTCAGGCGGGAAATACGGTGCGGACAAGCAGGCGGAACTGCAGGCTGCGGATATCTTCGTGTTTCCGACTTTCTATCCGAAGGAATGCTTCCCGCTCGTCATCCTGGAAGCGATGTCGGCCGGTCTTCCGGTGGTCTCTACGCCCGAGGGCGCCATCCCGGACCTGGTGCAGGACGGTGTGACGGGTCTGCTGTGCAAGAAGAAGGATCCGGTTTCCCTCGCCGATGCCTTGCAGCGGCTGCTCTCCGACCCGGAACTCCGACGGCGCATGGGTGCGGCCGGGCGGTCCGCCGTGCTGGAATCCTATACATCCCGTCAGTTTGAAACGAATCTTATCCATATCCTGTATGATGCGCTATAGGCTTGCTGTCTTGTTGCTGTCTGCCTCCTTTTCTCTTATGGCGGGTGTGCCTGCGGTGAAAATCAAGGTCGCGGACCAGAATCAGTTCGATCATCTCCAATCCTCGATACTGCAGGCCTTGTCTACCGGGACGGACCGGATTGATGTCTCCATCGACCGGGGCACATATTTTTTCCGGGAGGACCATATTCGCTTGGAATACCAGGAGGCGCCCGGCGTCACGCTGACCATCGACGGCGGCGGGTCCGTTTTCCTCGGCACCGGTCCGGATTTCCTTCTGTCGGGCGGAAGCGCTCCCTATCCGGGCACGTACGATGTCCGGCATGGCTTCTATTCCTATCGGACGGGCGGGACCCTGTTCCCGACCGGAAAGGTCGGGAAGGCCTTGTCCCCGGTAGAGCCCTGCCTGGGGGCATCGGGCCTGTTCCGACTCAAGGTCGCGGAGGAGGACTGGACTCCGGACGCCCGGGACGCCGCATATATCGTCATTTCGCAATGGTACCTGGGCCGTTGCTACCGCATCGAGAAAATCCGGAGCGGTTATATCTATTTCCGTTCGCAGGATACCTTGCTGGAGATGAACGGCGATATCACGTACGGGCGTTCCTTCCCGAAATATATGTTCTACAACTATCCTCTTTCCGGCGCGGATGTACATATCTCTGGCGGAAAGATCCATGCGGAGGAGGAGAAGGTCCATCAATGCGAGGCCTCGCGGTTCCTGACCGTGTGGAACGGCTCGCTCGGGCATCTGGTCATCAAGGATATCCACTTTGCCGGGAACGGAGGAAAAGATTACCTGATCCAGTTGTTCATGGCGAAGATGGAATCGGCCGAAGTGTCGGGCTGCACCTTTTCCGGTATCCAGGACCGCGTGCTGAGTACGCACTGCATCAGCCATGTGGCCTTCCACGACAATGTGGTGCGGGACTGCTGGCGGCTGGCCTTGTATCTGGACATGTTCTCGGACCAGGCCGAGGTGTACCGGAACCGGTTCGAGAACATCGGCTGTGCATTCGAAGGGACGGCGGTGATGGAAGTGCTGGGGGCCGGGATGGCGGTCCATGACAATGTACTGCAGGATTTCAGTTATGCCGGCATCATGTCGGGAATCCATTTCACATGTGACCAGCCGGTCTCGACCTCGGGCCTGATTGAAAGGAACGAACTGTTCCATTCGGACGCTTTCCGGAAGGAGCCGTCCCGCACCCTTATGGACGCCGGGGCCATCTATGTCGGTACGATGAATGCGGGGGTGGTCATCCGCAACAACTATATCCACGACATCCGGGGGGCCAAGGACTACCGGGGGATTTTCGGGGATGACGGGGCCTATGGCGTGACTGTGTACGGCAACCTGGTCCTGGATACGCCGACATCCTACAGCATCGATTTCCGGCGGGTCGCTTCGGTCGAGACGCGCGCCGACAGTTATGCGAAGCGGGTCAATGTCGACAACCGCATCTATGGCAACACGGTCGACGGGAAGGTCCGTTTCGAGACGCGGGGCGGGGATGACGGGTGTTACAAGGGAGAGAACCGGGTGGTCAAGACCGATACGGAGCGCCGTTCGGCCGTCGCCGCGTGGCGGCGGAAATATGGCCGGCACCTTCCCCGGTAACCGGGAAAGGTCTCGAAAGAGGTGGGGGACCTTGCCCGGTGAGATGGGCTTCCGGGGGGCTGGGAGGCGGTTCGGGCGGGAAAGGTGCCCGGTGTGGAATCCGACCTTTCCCGGGCGGGGCGGCCGTTTCAGCGGTCGAGGCGGGTGTTGAGCCAGACGGCGACGGAGACGCAGAGGGCGGTTTCGCCGAGGATGAGCCAGCCGGTCGGGACCCGGGGGAAGAGCAGGAGGTTGAGGGCGATGTGGAGGGTGGTGGTGAGGAAGATGGTCAGGCGGACGGCCCTTGGGGAGAAGCCCCGCTGCAGGAGGAGGTGGTGGATGTGTCGGTTGTCGGGCTGGACGACGCTGATGTGGTGGGTGACCCGGTAGAGGGCGACCCGGGCCATGTCCAGCAGGGGAATCATGACGGTGGACAGGGTGACGAGGAGGTAGGGCCGGTCGGGATGGGCGGTCGGATGCTGCCCGGCATGGAGGGCGAGGAAGATGATGGCGGCGCCGAGGGTCCAGCAGCCGGTGTCCCCCATGAAGAGCCTTCCCTTGAGGTTGGACCAGAGGAAGGGGAGGAGGGTGCAGATGACGGCGACGGCGAAGAGGGCGTAGGGGATGTCTCCTTCCATGAATTCGATGGCCCCGGAGACGGCGGCGGAATAGAGGCAGACCTCGGCGGCCAGTCCGTCGATGCCGTCGATGAGGTTGACGGCGTTGACGATGTGCAGGAAGAGGGCGACCGTGGCGACGGCGCTGAACCAGCCCATGTCGTGGATGCCGAAGAAACCCTGCGGGTCGCGCAGCCAGATGCCGCTGCCCAGGAACAGGAGCGAGGCGGCGATCTGGACGATGAACTTGATGCGGGGATGGACCCGGTGCAGGTCCTCGTGGATTCCGAGGACATAGAGCGGGAGGACGGCGGCCAGGAGCCAGCCGAAAGGACGTCTGTCGGCCCGGGTCAGGAGCAGGGCGAGGCCGGTCGACAGGGCGATGGCAGGCAGGAAACAGAGGCCGCCGAGCCGCGGAATCGGGACCTTGTGGCGCTTCCGGTCGTCGGGGAGGTCGTAGAGTTGCTTCCGCCGGGCCCACGAGACGATCATCCGGAGTCCGAACCATCCGGAGACAAGGGCGATGACGGCGGTGAGGCAGAGTTTTTCCATGGGGGCACAAAGATAGTCATATTTTCGCAGATGTTGAAACTCAAAGATGTAAAACTGGTAGGCAGCCGTTCCGAACTGGAGGGACAGCCGTGGCGGAAGGAACTGGTGAATACGATCAATGCGTATTCGTATGTGATGGCGCAGAAGGATGCGGCGTTCGCCGAGGCGCTGTCGAAGGGAGACCTGCTGGTCCCGGATGGGGTCGGCGCCATCCGGGGCGCCCGGATCGTGGGGGCACCCGTGCCACAGGAGCGCATCGCCGGGTACGACCTGTTCGACCTGGAGATGCGGCGGCTGGAGGAGCGGGGCGGGCGGTGCTTCTTCCTCGGCTCCGGCGAGGCGGTCCTCTCGCGCATCCGCGAGCGGGCGGCCGTGGACTATCCGCATATTGCCGTGCACACGTATTCCCCGCCCTACAAAGGAGTGTTTTCCGATGAAGACAACGCGCGGATGATTGCGGCCGTGAATGCCGTGCAGCCGGACCTCCTCTGGATCGGGATGACGGCCCCGAAGCAGGAGAAGTGGGCCTATGCCCATTTCGACGAACTGGATGTAAAGGGCCCTGTCGGCTGCATCGGGGCGGTATTCGACTTCTATGCCGGGACCGTCAAGCGTGCTCCGCAGTGGTGGCAGGACCACGGTCTCGAGTGGCTCTACCGTTTCGCGCAGGAACCCCGCCGGATGTGGAAGCGCAATGTCCAGGGCAACCTCGTCAGTCCGTTTTATTTTCTCCGCGAGCGCTTCTTCCCGGATTTCCCATGATCGGAGCCGAAGGCGACACGGGGGAGTTTGAGGGGGGCCGCCGCCTCATTGAAAAAAATCCCCCGGGGCAAAGTTAAGGAATCAGTAAAAAATAACCTGCCTCAGTTTGGAGCGTGCCGCGGACGGCATATGAGGGGCCCGGCCGTCAGGCCGGGAGGGACGAGGACCCGAAGGGTCCGAAGGTGGAAAACTGAGGCAGGTTATTTTTACACATCACTAACCAGGGAAAACCGTACTTTGAGGGAAAAGGTTGATCGATTGGGGAGGGTTCTTTTAAAAATCGGACAGGATTTGTTAACTTTGTACCCTAAACGAGATTCAGTATGACCACAACCCTAGAAACCGTGCGGGCCCAAGTGGCGGAATCGGCACGGGTCAAGGAGGCTCTGCTCGCGGACGAGACGCTCATGGGCCGGATCGCCGAGGTGGCAGACCTTCTCGCCGAAACTTACCGGAACGGTGGCAAGACGCTCTGGGCCGGGAACGGCGGGAGTGCGGCGGATGCCCAGCACATGGCGGCGGAACTGGTCAACAAGTTCTGCCTGGACCGTCCCGGGTTGCCCGCCATCGCCTTGACGACGGATACCTCCATCCTGACCGCCGTGGGGAACGACTATGGCTTCGACCGGGTCTTCGCCAAGCAGGTCGAGGCACACGGTCGGCCGGGGGATGTCTTCATCGGAATCTCCACGTCGGGGAATTCCCGCAACCTCGTCGAGGCGCTCTCCGCCTGTCGGGAAAAAGGGGTCCGGACCGTCGCCCTGGTCGGTGGAAGCGCCTGTGCGATGGATAATTACGACTACGTTATCCATGTGCCGTCCACCGAGACGCCCCGTATCCAGGAAAGCCAGACACTCATCGGACATATCTTGTGCTTCGTCGTGGAGAGCCGGCTGTTCCAGAGTCATTTCAAAACAGACTCTCAATAGGCCTTCCGGTCATTGTGGCGGATGAGCTGCCACAGGGTGATGAAGAAGATCGACACGTCCAGTTCGACGGACCAGTGCTCGATGTACCAGATGTCTTTCTCCACTCTTTCCTTCATTTCAGACAGATCCTTGGTTTCACCCCGGCATCCGTTGACCTGGGCCCATCCTGTGATGCCCGGCTTGGCCAGGTGGCGGATCATGTAACTGCTGATCAGATCGGAATAGAGGTCCGTATGGTGGAGCATGTGCGGACGTGGTCCGATGATGGACATGTCGCCGCGCAGGACATTGATGAACTGCGCCAGTTCGTCGAGGGAGGTCCGGCGGAGGAAGGCGCCGAAGGGAAAGACCCGGGCATCGCCCAGGACGGCCTGCCGGGTGTCGGCGTCGATGCTCCGGTGCATGGAGCGGAACTTGAGGCACCAGAATTCCTTGCCCTCATAGCCGGTCCGTCGCTGCCGGAAGAGGATGGGGCCGGGGGAGGAGAGTTTAATCCCGACGGCGCAGAAGAGCCAGACCAGCGGGAAAAAGGTGCACAGGAACAGGAGGGAGATGACGATGTCGGCGCTCCGCTTGATGATTTTTGCGAGCGGTGTGTTGAGCGGTTCATCATGGAGCATGATGACATTGGTGCTGCCCATCTGGGAGATATGGAGCGTCCGCCTGGGGTAGCCGGTGAAGGTGGGTACGTACTTGAACCGGATCATGTAGCTGTCGCACAACTGGACGAGGGCGTTGACCCGGTCGGTCTCGACGGCGGGGTCGAGGGCACACATGATTTCCTTGATGACCGCGTGGTTTTCCTGGATATAGGCATCCACGTCCTGGATGCCGCCTAAGGAGGAGGCTCCCTCCGGGACCCGCTGCGGGGTGTCGGTGAAGAAACCGAGGATGTTGTAGCCCTTCTCGTTGAACGAATGGGTGAGATAGCGGTAGATGGCCTCCATGTTGGAGTCGGTGCCGACCATGAGCACCGTATAGTTGTTGGTGCCGCGACTGCGGATACGGCTGATGGCCGACCGGGCGCAGAGATGGGCGGCGAGGGTGAGCAGGGCCGTGACGGCGAGCTGGACGGTGAGCAGTCTTCCTTGGAGGGTGAGTTCATAGAGGAGGGCCATGAGGCCGTTGAACAGGGCCCAGGTGGTGACGGCGCTCAAGATGGCGTTGCTGCAGATGCTGACGGCCGGACGGTTGCGCTCGTTGATCGGGATGCCGGACAGCCACGCTGCTATGAAGCAGCTGACAGTGAGCAGGAAGAGGGTGCCCCCTCTCTCATAGATGACGAGGTTTTCAGGCCGCACCATGCCGGAGTGGTACATCAGCCATTGCAGGGTGCAGACCTGGATGCAGAGATCTGCTGCAAGGGTGGGGAGTTTGTAGAAGAGTGTCTCCTTCGTCGTGGTCCGGATAATGTCCAGCATTTGTCATGTCGTCAGCGGACGCAAATTTAAGAAATAATTACGTATATTTGGGAAAAATATCGGATTTTATGAAAGGAATCGTACTCGCCGGCGGCAGCGGCACCCGGCTTTACCCGATTACGAAGGGAATTTCCAAGCAGCTGCTGCCGATCTATGACAAGCCGATGGTCTATTATCCCATCTCTGTCCTGATGATGGCGGGCATCCGGGATATCCTCATCATCTCGACGCCCTGCGACTTGCCGGGCTTCCGGCGCCTCCTCGGCGACGGGAGTGACTACGGGGTGCGCTTCTCCTATGCGGAGCAGCCTTCGCCGGACGGCCTGGCCCAGGCCTTCATCATCGGACGGGAGTTCATCGGCGGGGATACGGTCTGCATGGTGCTGGGTGACAATATCTTCCACGGCGCAGGCTTCGAAGGACAGCTCTCGGATGCGGTCGATGCGGCGGGACGGGGCCTGGCTACCGTTTTCGGATACTGGGTCAGCGACCCTGAGCGCTACGGCGTGGTGGAGTTCGCTCCGGACGGCCGGTGCCTCTCCATCGAGGAGAAGCCGGCGGTGCCGAAGTCCAACTATGCGGTGACCGGACTCTATTTCTATCCCAACTGCGTGATTGATGTCGCTGCATCCGTGAAACCTTCCGCCCGGGGCGAATTGGAGATCACGTCGGTCAACCAGACTTTCCTCGCGGAGGACCGCTTGCTGGTGCAGACCCTCGGGCGGGGCTTCGCCTGGCTCGACACCGGCACGCACGAATCATTGGCGGAGGCCTCCACCTACATCGAGGTCATCGAGAAGCGGCAGGGTCTCAAGATCGCCTGCCTGGAGGAGATCGCCTACCGACGCGGCTGGATTTCTGTAGAGCGGCTGCACGAGGTGGCGATGCCGATGCGGAAGAATCAGTATGGACAGTATCTGCTCGGCCTGCTATGAGGAGGCTGGGGGGATTTGTGGCGGCCTTGCTGGTCGGGGCCTGTTCCGGCGGTGACAGGCTGACGCTTTTTGTCGGCACGTATTCCGATGGCTTTTATGCATACGAGTTCGATACGGCTTCCGGCACGGTGGTCTCGGAAGGGGCGTTTCCCGAGGCCCCCGGGGCGGTGGCGAAGGCGCCGATGCCGAACCCTTCTTTCCTCGCTGTCGACGGGACGCGGGTCTATGCCGTGAGCGAGATGCCGGACGCGACGGCCGCCGTCTATGCCTGGCGCTTCGGCGGAGGCGGTTTCGACCTGCTCGGAGCACAGCCGACCGGCTTGCCGCAGGGTGGGGAAGACCCTTGCTATGTGTCCACCGACGGCTCGTTCCTCGCCGTGGCGAACTATTCCGGCGGCTCCCTCGGTGTCTACCGGCTGCGCCCAGGCGGCGGCATCGCCCCGCTGGACTCCCTGCTCTACTCGGGCACCGGCGGCCCGGACCTGTTGCGGCAGGATGTTCCGCATGTCCATTGCGCCGTTTTTACGCCGGAGGGGAAACACCTGCTTTTCAGTGAGTTCAGTTCCGACGAAATCGGAATGCTCGACGTTTATGCAGGCGGTGTGCGCAATTATCGACGTGCCGCGCGCCTGCATCCGGATTACGGCCCGCGCCACCTGCTGTTCGATGCGGCCGGGCGGCATCTGTATGTGATCGGGGAACTTTCCGGCGACATCACGGTCTTCGACTATGCGGCCGGGGTGCTGGAGGAAAGGCAGGTCGTCCGGGCCGACCCGATGGATGCCCGGGGTGCCGCCGACCTCCACCTGTCTCCAGACGGGAAATTCCTCTATGCCAGCCTCCGGCTCGGCAATGACGGTATCGCTATCTTCTTCGTGGCCCCGGACGGTACGCTGGCTCCGGCCGGTTACCAGCATACGGGGATGCATCCCCGGAACTTCACCCTGTCGCCCGACGGCCGCTGGCTCCTGGTCGCCTGTCGGGACGAGGATGCCGTCGAGGTCTATCAGCGGAACGCCGGTACCGGCCAGCTGGCCGATACCGGGCGTCGCATCCGGGTGGAAAAACCCGTGTTTGTCGGTTTTACCGGTAGCGGGACGCCACGACGTCCCAGTCGATGATGCTCCACAGGGCCTTGAGGTGGTCCGGGCGGCGGTTCTGGTAGTCCAGATAGTAGGCGTGTTCCCAGACATCGAAGGTGAGCAGTGGCTTCAGCCCTTTCTGGATGGGATTGCCGGCGTTCGGCTCCTGCGTGATGACGAGACGCCCGTCGACATCTGCAGACAGCCAGGCCCAACCGGAACCGAACAGGGTGGCCGCGGCCTTGTTGAAGGCCTCCTGGAAGGCTTCGAAGCTGCCGAACTCGCGGCTGATGGCCTCGGCCAGGCGGCCTGCGGGCCGGTTGTTCTCCCGTGGGGCACGCAGCTGGGTGAAGTACAGGTTATGGTTGAGGATCTGTCCGGCGTTGTTGCGGACGCCGCCTTCGCCGAGGCAGACCATCTCTTCGAGGCTGCGGGTGTCGCCTTCCGGCAAGGCCGCATTCAAGTTGTTGACATAAGTCTGGAGGTGTTTGCCGTGATGGAAGGAGAGGGTTTCCGCCGAAATGGCGGGAGCGAGGGCCTCGGCTGCGTAGGGCAGGGTGATGAGTGTGAACATTTCTTTGTAAGGTTTGGTATGGCTGCAAAGATAATCATTCCATTGTTTATCTCACAGAAAACACTTATTTTTGTACCATGAAGGTATTGGTCACCGGAGCTGCCGGTTTTATCGGGTCCAGGCTGCTTGACGCCCTGGCCCGTCGAGGAGACGATGTCGTCGGCATCGACAACATCAATGATTATTATGATGTACGGCTCAAGTACGGCCGCTTGGCTGCGTGCGGGTTCGATGCCGTTCCAGGCGATGGCACCCCGGTCGTATCTTCGCATTTTCCCAGGGCCCGGTTCCTCCGGATGGACATCGCCGACAAGGCGGCCCTGGATGCCCTTTTCGTGGCCGAGCGGTTCGACAAAGTGGTGAACCTGGCGGCCCAGGCCGGTGTCCGCTACTCCATCACGAACCCCTACGCCTACCTCCAGTCCAACCTCGTCGGCTTCCTGAACATCCTGGAAGCCTGCCGCCACTCCGGCGTCGGGCATCTGGTCTATGCCTCATCCAGTTCGGTCTACGGCATGAACACCAAAGTCCCGTATGCCGAGGACGACAGGGTGGACACGCCGGTGAGCCTGTATGCCGCCACGAAAAAGTCCAATGAGCTCATGGCCCATAGCTATTGCAAGCTCTACGGCATCGCCATGACCGGCCTGCGCTTCTTCACCGTGTATGGTCCCTGGGGGCGTCCCGATATGGCTCCGATGCTCTTCGCCTCGGCCATTTCGCGGGGCGAGACCATCAAGGTGTTCAACCAGGGCGACCTGATCCGTGACTTCACCTATATCGACGACATCGTGGAGGGGACCGTCGCCGCTATCGACCATATCCCGGCACCGGATGCCAACGGCCTTCCGTATCGGGTCTACAACATCGGATGCTCCCACCCGGTGCGCCTGATGGACTTCATCGCCCAGATGGAACAGGCGCTCGGCATCGAGGCCCGCAAGGAGTTCCTTCCCATGCAGCCCGGCGATGTGTACCAGACCAATGCCGACACATCCCGCCTCGAAGCCGAAGTCGGTTACAAGCCGCATGTACGTCTCCACGAGGGTATCGCCCGGTTCATCGAGTGGTATCGCTCCGACCAGAACCCCCTCAGATAAGAAACAGCCCCCAAAACTATGAAAATCGCAGTCGCAGGAACCGGATACGTCGGCCTCTCCATCGCCACCCTGCTGGCCCAGAAGAATACGGTCACGGCCGTCGACATCATCCCCGAGAAGGTGGACAAGATCAACCGCCGCATCTCACCGATCCAGGACGAATATATCGAGAAATACCTGGCCGAAAAAGAGTTGGACCTCATGGCCACGCTCGACGGCCGGAGTGCCTACCGCGATGCGGACTTCGTCGTCATCGCCGCGCCGACCAATTATGACTCCAAGCGCAACTTCTTCGACACATCCCATGTGGAAGAGGTCATCGAACTGGTGCTGGAAGTCAACCCGGAAGCCGTCATCGTCATCAAGTCGACCATCCCGGTCGGCTACACTGCCTCCATCCGGCAGAAGCTCTCCTACCGGGAGCGCCGCTCCGACGGTTCGATGCGGGTCGTCGTGCCGAAGATCATCTTCGCCCCCGAGTTCCTCCGTGAATCCAAGGCCCTCTACGACAACCTCTATCCCAGCCGCATCATC
>JAFUZO010000072.1 GCA_017476575.1 Bacteroidales bacterium
ACCGGCTCGTATCTCGAATGTCAGGACTTCTGGCGCATCAGCGGCATCGAGCGCGACGTCTACCTCTCCAGCGAGAAGGCGGACACCGGCTTCAGCTTCAGCGTCGTCTCCACCCTCGACCCGACCCTCCGGGACGGCATCTTCCGCCTGAGGATGCGCAGCAAAGCTCCCGTGGAAGTATTCTATGAGCTGATCGACCAAGACGGACCGACGGACGCCGACGCCGTCTTCGAGTTCTCCGGCGAGATGGTCACCGTGACCGACCCCGTCCGCAGTGCCCGCCGCTGGAGTGCCGAGACGCCCGAACTGTACACCCTCCTCCTGCGCGTGAACGGCGAATATACCCGCTTCCACGTGGGCTTCCGCCGTATCGAGATCGCCACGGTGCAGGACGGCGGCCGCGATGTCAAGGCCCTCCTCATCAACGGGCAGCCTGTCAAGTTCAAGGGCGTCAACCTCCACGAGCACAACCCCTACACCGGCCACTACCTCACCCGTCAGAACATGCTGGAGGACCTGCGGCTCATGAAACTTGCCAACATCAATGCCATCCGTACCTGCCACTACCCGCAGCCGCGGGAATTCTACGAACTCTGCGACAGCCTGGGTTTCTATGTCTACGACGAGGCCAACGTCGAATCGCATGGTATGGGCTACCGGGCGGACCGGACCCTCGGCAACAAGGCGGAGTGGTACCCGAAACACATCGACCGCATCCTGAACATGTACGCCCGGACGGCCGACTATCCGTGCGTAACCATCCTCTCCCTCGGCAACGAGGCCGGCAACGGTGTCAACTTCTACAATGCCTACCGGGAGGTCAAGGCCCTCGAAAAGGACGGCCAGAACCGCCCGGTCTGCTACGAGCGGGCCGAGCGCGAATGGAACACCGACATGCTCGTCCCGCAGTATCCCGGCGCCGACTGGTTCCACCGCATGGGCGAGAAGGAGTCCGGCCGCCCCGTCGTCCCCTCTGAATACGCCCATGCAATGGGCAATTCCACCGGCTCGCTGGACCTTCAGTGGGAGGCCATCTATGCCCATACCCATCTCCAGGGCGGATTTATCTGGGACTGGGTCGACCAGGGGCTGTATGATCCTGTGCGTGGCTGGACCTATGGCGGTGACTATGGCGAGAATGCCCCGTCGGACGCCAACTTCCTCTGCAACGGGCTCGTGAACCCCGACCGGGACCCGCATCCCGGCTACTACGAGGTCAAGCATGTGTACCAAAACATCGCCATCTCCCCCGTTGACACGGAGAAAGGCCTTTTCCGTATCGAAAACCGCCATTACTTCACCAGCCTTGACGGCTATACGGTGAAATGGAGCGTCGAACGGGACGGCAGGCGACTGAAGAAGGGGAAACTCCATTTCGAGACCCCGGCCCAGGAGGCCGACACCTTCCGGGTCCGCCTGCCGCGCATGAAGAAGGCGGGGACCTACCGCATCTTCTTCGAAACCGAGACCCGCACCGCCGCACCGCTCATCGGCAAGGGCGCCATCCTCGCCTGCGATGACATCCTTCTGAAAGACACCGATGCCCGCAAGGCCTTCAAGGTCAAGGGGAAGGCGCCGGAGATCATCGAGAGCGACGCGGAACTCCGCATCACCACCGGCAAGGCTGAACTTATCTTCGACAAGGTGGCCGGGCACATCCGTAGCTACCGGGTCGGCGGAAAAGATATCATGGACCCGGATTTCGGCCTGCAGCCCAACTTCTGGCGGGGACCGACCGACAACGACTACGGCAACGGGTTCCCCTACCGCGCGCAGGCCTGGAAAGAGGCCTCGCGGACCTTCGACGCCACTGCAACAACGGCGGAAGTGAAAGAGGGTCGGGCCCTCCTCCTGACCGACTATGCCCTCCCGGGAGGCAGCAACCTGCATGTGGAATATGAGGTCCTGCCGGACGGCATCCTCACGGTCCGGAGTGACTTCAAGGGCGGAAAGGGCAAGGGGATCGATATCCCGCGCATCGGCTACCGGTTCCGGGTCCGGGACGACGCCTTCCGCTACTTCGGCCGAGGCCCGGTCGAGAACTATGTCGACCGCAGGAAAGGCACCTTCCAGCGCATCTACACCGCCAGCGCGGAGAAAGAATTCTATCCGTACGTCCGTCCGCAGGAGACGGGACACCATACCGACACGCGGTGGATCGCCTTCGGCGGAGTGACCGTCGTCGCGGACAGCCTGCTGGAATTCAACGCCCTGCGCCAGCGGGTCGAGGACCTGGACAGCGAGGAGGCCGTCTCACGCCCTTACCAGTGGAACAACTTCGACCCGGAGGCCCCGCATGACGAGGCGTATGCCCGCAACCGGATGCGCCGCCAGACCCACCTGGACGACGTGCCGGTGCAGGACTTCACCGAAGTGTGCATCGACGGCGCCATGACCGGTGTCGGCGGCTACGACAGCTGGGGCGCCCGTCCCGAGCCGTCCCGCACTGTCTGGTCCACCGACGACCGCTCCTTCACCTTCACCCTCGTCCCCGCCCGGGCCCTCAAGGCCCAGCGGGCCGTCCGCTATCGGTTCTGACCGTCTGCCGGGCAGAAACCTCCGGGCTGTCGTCTATGAGGTCGGGAGGCAGATGATTTATAACATCCTCAGAACCAGCCGAAAAGAAAACCGCTGACTCCCAACCCTTCAGAAAACCGAAGGGTTGGGAGTCAGCCATTTTACAACGATATGATTATAAACAACTTATGAAAATTACACCGCCCGACCTGAATAACAACCAGGCCGGCTCCTATTCTTCCCGGACCGGGCGGATGGATGTGGCATGCGAAGAGGGCATATTATACTGCGGATCTACACGATTCTGCTGCAGGAAGCCACTTTCAGCATAACCATAAGGAGATCCGTTTCGCTCATAAGGAGCGGCCGTCCAATAATATCCGCGCTCGGAAACACTTGCGATATTTCCATTATAGGGGCGGAAACCGCCCAACGGAAAGAACAAGGTCTTGTCCGCATCCGTGCCGGTGGTCGTGAAATTCCATCCGGCCGGGCGACCGGCAGCATCGTCCTGCGCAACCCAATCCCCATAAATGTCAGGGTCATGCGTCGAATTCTCTCCGGTGCTGGTAAAACCGGTGAAGGCGAAAAAACGGGGCACGCAGAATCCCGGCGGACAAGGATCGTTGATTGTCTTGACGACACGGCTATCAGTAGAAAAAGCCGTATTATCCGCATCCCAAGCATTGTTGACTCCTGACAAATCGTCATTCCTGAGGAGGCGGTAAGGTTCACGGATCCCCCGGGTATACCAAGCGGTGGCCGAAATATTGCTGCTAGTAAAAATAACACTACTGTTCCCCGAAGTAATCGTATAAGCTGCCGGACTGGCATTGCTCTTATTCTGGTTCTGAAGACCTTGTGCCGGCAGGAACGGATCCTTCCGTCCCCACTGGTAGAAAGGATTGGAATAGCCGGTACCGGCATAGGTGGTACCGGTATAAGCCTGCTGCTGGACCCGGAAGGTCGTAGAGGTGCCGGCTTCCACATCCTGCTTGATCCGGATATAGGCCGAACGGGCACTTGTCCGGAGCGGCGCATAGTTCATCGGCGGGGTCCACCCCAAATTGATATCCAGCATCGTAAGGGATGCCGTTCCCCCGGAAGCTGTACGGTATACGACATCCGAGGTAGTAAGCCCGGAACGCATCACCACCCAGATATGCCAGCTCCACAGGATCTGGTTATCCCGGCCGGTGTCCCGGAGGGCCAGCACCAGATTGCCCGGCTTGATATCTTCCGGATCAATCCGGAAACGGAGATACTTACAGGAGAGACCTGCTCCCGACGGGGCATCCACAATCCTGACGGAGCCCGGATCCACGATATCATACCCGGGCATGACATCTTCCCAGACGATGCATCCGTCGTATTCTCCGGACAGACTCAAGCCTCCATCCTCCAGGATATACGGGCTGGTGATGTCGTTTCCATCCGATCCGACGAAAGACGACATGGACAACCCCGACGAGATTCCGGGACGGAAGGCCTTCTGGTTGACGGAGCCCCGCGTGATGGCATTACCATAGACCAACGGGAGCATATACCACCCCGGCGCGCAGACCACATAGCTGTTGGCCGTCGTCGCCCCGTTTGTGTTCGCACCTCCGAAAATGTCGTGCATCGACAGGTCATAAGGTTGAGCCTCGCTGCCCGTTTCCGGCATAGCAGACAGGTCCTCCATCATCGGGGCTCCCAGCCCGGTCGGGATTTCCTTATAGGTTTCGTTCAGCGCAACCGTCACGACAACCGCATCTGCCTCTCCTGTCCCTTCGTAAGCGGAAAGGCTGAGCCACGACGGCCACCCTGCATCTTCATGTGAATACCAAGTGTAGTTGTCCGTCGAGGCCTGGGCAGTCCAGGAAACGGGCTCAATCGGAGAAGAGCTGCGCGTCCGCCGGCTCTCCACCGTGATCTCCCGGTCGGCACCGTACAGCTTCTCCATATTGGTAGTCAATGTAATCGCCGGAATCGTTTCAATAGAGTAAGTCCACCTCCCCGGCACCGCAAGGGACGTGATACGGTACTTCTTGCAGCCGGAGAAGCGGTAGAAACCGGCCGCTCCCTGTTCTTTGAGGTCCAAGGATTTCGTCTCGCCTGCCGCAGTGGAGAACCGGATGGTGAGATCGGAGAGGTCCTGGGGCAGTGCGAAGACCGTGAAGGTGACCGGATGTCCCTTTTCCACGACGACACCCCCTCCGAAGCCGACACGGATGGAGCGGCCTGTATCGGAAAAAATGTAGGCGGCCGTGCTCGATTCGCTGGCCGTACTCGCGGAAAGGGTAGCGGATATCTTGCCGGACAAATCGTATGAAGCGGATACCATTTCGAAACCGGTCAGTGTCATGGCTGCATCATCTGCACTGTCCACCGTGAACTCGAAGGCCGTGAACATCGGCAGGAAAGAGAGCGTCACGCTCGACGACGCCTCCGTACGGACCGCCGCATACATATAGGCATAATCCATATCCGGTTTCAAAGCCGTCCCGTCCAAGGTGTACGCCTGTACCGCCGGAATAGTGGCCGTGATGGTATTCCTCTCCAGACGGGTCGTCCCGGCTCCTGAAACCGGAGAGGGATAGACGCAGTAGAATTCATGGGTTCCGTCTCCCCAGACAAGGCCGTTGGCATTGTGCGGCGCAACCGTTGCATAGCTCTTGTCCCCGGCATTCGACGACAGGGAAACATCATAGTCGGCATAATGGGCACTGCCATCCGCCAAGGAGGCTTCGGCGCTGTAGATCCGGATGACATCACCGTCCACCCAATCGATGCGCTCCCGCGTCAGCGTCTCACCTGTGAACAGGCCCTCGCCGCTGTAGGCGGTCTTGGTTACGGTCCCATTGCTGTAAGAGGATCCGGCCCGGAAGACAACGGCCGAACCACGTCCGGCCCCCAACAGCCCCTCCTTGGCGCAACCAGCCAAGGCGGCAGCCCCCGCAAGGAGCAGGAATATCATGTTCTTTCTTTTCATGGTCATTTCATTTGGCCTATCCTTCATCCCAAGAATGGTTGAATATACCGGACGAGTCGAAATCCAGGGTTTCTACATCCTGCCCGGTCGTCTCGACGGTTTCCAAGTCATTGACGATAGAAGCGGCCAAGAAGTCCCGCTCCCATTGCACAAGCCATTCCCGGACAACCGTCGGTGTCTTGAAAGGTTTCTTCTGCATGATGCAATTTTAATTTGGAAATGCAAAAATAGCCCGGAACGGCCATCGACAAGTTGGGCTGGAATGACATTCTATTTTGCCGGAATGACTTTATCCCCCTCCGTGGCGGTATTGGCCCGGAGTCATGCCGGTCGCTTTCTTGAACATCGTCACAAAATAAGGGACATCCTCGATACCGCACCGATATGCCACTTCCTTCACCGACAAAGAGTCATTCCGGAGCAGGTCTTTCGCCATCTTCACTCTCATGCGGACGATATAATCCGTCGATGTCAGGCCGGAAACCGCCTTCACCTTCCTGTTCAACTGGGTCCGGGTGATACAGAACTGCCCGGCCAGTGCGCCTAAGTCGATCTTCCCCTGCCTGATCTGTTCTTGGGCAAACTGCTCAAAAAGATTTATAAATTGCTGATTATTAGTTTGTTCCAATAAATGGGGGGGGGTAAATATCCTCTTGCTTCTCTATGCCAAGACGGTCCTGCCTGCTCCCTGGCTGGGTCTGTACGAGGAACCGCGCAACATGATCTAACATGGCATTCCCCTGTCGGACGATGTCGGCAGCTTCGTTCCGGATTTGTTCCCATTCCTGTATCCTCCGCCGGAAATGAATCGCATCTACCACAAGCAGGGCAGCAACGGCCACGGCACCTACGGCTACGACAAAGAGGACTATATAGAAAAAGATCGACGGCATGCTTACCGGTCAAAGATAGGGCTTTTTGCGTCATCCCCGTCCGGAACAGCTGGATTTGTAACCATTTTTTAACATTCCGCTCCGGCAGAAGATGGGCTATGCCCGGCGCCGGTACTCGCCCGGGGTCATCCCGAAGCGCTTGGAAAATTCCCGGTAGAAATACGTCTTGGATACGAATCCGCAGGCGTACATGATTTCCTGCACGGTCTTGCTGGAGGTCTTGAGCAGATGCTCCGCATGGTCGAGCCGGATTTTCCGGATATAGCCGGTAGGGGTCTGGCCGACCAGGTCCTTCAGTTTGCGGTACAGTTGCATCGGACTGACAGACACGGCCGCGGCGACCATTCCCACAGAAAGCGCCTCGTTGTCAAGATTCCCGAGGATGACTTCCGTGACCGATGTCAGGAAGGCACGGTCGGACTTTTTCATCTCCCTTCCGGCAAACTGTTCCACGGAAGACTGAGCAGACCGGCTGTAGGCGATCACCTCGGCATCGCGTCCCAGCAGCCGGTCGATCCGGGCCAGGAGATGGCGGGGATGGAATGGCTTGGCGACATACGCATCAGCCCCGTTCTCCAGCGCCTCGATCTGGCTGTCAACCGTTCCCTTGGCCGACAGCAGGATAAAAGGAATGTGGCGCATCCGCTCGTCCGACCGCATGGCCCGCAGCAGTCCCGCTCCGTCCATAACAGGCATCATCAGGTCGGAGACGACGACCTGCGGTCCCTGGTCGCCGAGGATCCGCAGTGCCTCGGCTCCATCACCGGCTTCCAGGACGTCGAACCGGGGTTGGAGGATGTCACGGAGGAATTCTCGCACCTGGGAATCGTCATCGACCACAAGCACGCTGGAGCGGACTGTCGAAGCCGACGTCTCCAGAGGGGCTGTATCTTCGGAAAGGAGCAGTTCCTCCGGATGCAGGTTCGAACCCGAGAAAACCGGGCCGGCATCCTCGACCGGCAACCGGGGAAGTTCGACATGGAAGGTCGTAAAGGTGGTTCCGTCACTCCAGACGGCAATGTGGCCATGGTGCAATTCCACGAGACTTTTACAGAGGGCAAGACCGATCCCGTTGCTGGTCTTGCCTTTCGAAAGCGCCCGTTCGAACCGGTCCAGTACCTCATAGCGGTCGAACAAGGTCACCCTCCGTTCTTCGGGAATCCCCACGCCGGTATTGGTAAAATCCATCTCAAGCCACTCCGCCAAGGGGGCCAGCCGGACCCGGACCGTTCCTCCTTCCGGCGTATATTTCACCGCATTGGAGAACAAGTTGAAGACGATCTTCTCCATCGAATCGCCGTCGGCAGTCCAGACAACACCTCCCTCGGGTACCTCCAGTGAGAATCCGATCCGGTCCTGTTCCATCTGTTCCCGGAAATAGTCGGTCTCCTGCATGACCAGCGCCACCACATCAACCCGTCCGATCCGGATCGTCAGATGGCCCGTCTCCGCCTTCCGGAAATTGATCAGTTGCTGGATGAGGCGTCCCATCCGGTCGGCATTCGACGCGATGGCCTGGAGATACTGGCGCTCACGGCCGGTCATGCGGGCCGACTGCCTGAGTTCCTCGCAAGGACCGTATATCAAGGTCAACGAATTGGAGAACTCATGCGCGATGCTGGTAAAAAAATCAAGCTTGGCCTCGTGGATTTCCTCCGTCTTCTGCCGGTCGGCCTGCTCCTGAGCCATCCGCCGACGGAACCGGATCCGGTTCCGGACCAGCAAGACGGCACCAGCCATCAACAAGAGAGCCGAGCAGGTGTAGGCCCATCGGGCTGCCGACGTCTTCCACCAGGGCGGGAGAACACGCAGAGGCAGCGTGTAAGAATCCTCCGACCAGACACGGTCGGCATTCGAACAGCGCACCCGCAGGATGTAGTCTCCGGCAGGAAGGTTCGAAAAGACTACGGTATTGGACTTGCCCAGCGACACCCAGTCAAGGTTGAAGCCGTCAAGCCGGTAAGCCATCTCGCAACGCCCGCCCGAAAGAAAATCAATGGGGACGAACCGGAAACTGACGGAGTGCTCTTCCGGGCCGAGGACCAGGGTCTGCCTTCCCTTCACCGGACGCAACCGCTCGGGCAGGGCCGTCCGCCCATTGTCAATCCGGACCTCATCCAGTACGAGGACCGGTTCATAGGAGGTCTGCCCGACAGTCAGCGGGTCGAAGAGGTTGAATCCATTGATGCCCCCGAAATAGAACAAGCCGCCGTCGCTGTAATACGCCCCGTCCGAGAACTCGTTATCCTGCAGGCCGTCCGAAGCCGAATAGGTGACAATCCGGCCTGTCGGGACGTCGAGCCGAGCCAGTCCGTTGTTCGTACTCACCCACACCACCCCGTCCCGGTCCTGCAGGATGCCGTGGACCGTATTGCCGGGGAGACCCTCAGCCTCCGCATACCGGACAGGGCCCGCACCCGGACCGAAACGGAAAAGGCCCATGCTGGTGCCACACCATAGACAGCCGGTTCCGTCGCGCATCAAACTCAACACATCATCAGCCACTCCCGTCGGCATCTGGGAGACGGCCCCGGATTCCCAGTCCAGGCGCACCAGGCCTCCGCCGCGGGTACCGATATACAAGGCATGGCTTCCCTCAGGAAGAAGGCTGTACACAATGTCGCTGCCGAGTAGCCGACGGGGATAATGTTGCGAAGAAACGACCTTGATCCGCCCTCCCTGCCGCTCCATGGTCAAGCGGTAGAGACCGTTACCGCTGGTTCCCACCCATAAGGTATCCCGTCCCGTCGTCTGCAGGGCATAGACCGAAGTCAGGCGCAGGGAATCCGGTGTGGAAAGGGTATGGACGGCATGGGTGTGCTTGTCCAGATAATTGAGTCCGTTTCCGTCGCTACCGATCCAGACAACATCTCCATCATCCTCCATGGAGTAAACCGCGTTGTCCAGCAAGCCGTCCTTCACCGTGAGGTGACGACGCGTTCCATCGGATTGGAAAATGAAAAGACCGGCCCCTTTTGTCCCGACAGCCAGGGCTCCGGCCGGCAGCCCGGCGAAACAGCGTACGGCACTGCTGCCTGAAAATCCCGTTACAGCGCCGAAATCGAAGGGTCGCTGGGAAAGTTGCCAGACACCCTGCATGTCGGTCCCCACCCAGATGATCTGCTGAGTGCCGCACAAGACGGAAAGCACCGGAACACCTTCAAGGAGGCAGGTACAGGACCCGTCCGCAAGCCGCACCCGCCATAGTCCGGACGCCGTCCCCAGATAATGGTACTCGCTATCGGATCCACAGGCCCGGACCGTTCCCATCGGGAAGGGAATGGACCGGTCGCCGTCCAGTTGGGACCATCTATCTCCATCCTGCAGCCAGATATGGTCACCCGCCCTGTCATAGTACAGGTAATGGATGCCGGCAGCACGGAGAACACCGTCACACAGGAGGCGTCCATCCTCCATGAGAAGCCAGAGACGGGAAGAACGGTCCATTGCCGCTCGTTGGACCCGCACCCCGCCCAAGTCGCCGATCCGTCGGAAAGACCCGCTCTCGAAACGGAAAATGCCATGCCCGTCGACCACGGCAGTAACCATTCCGTCGGGGGACAGGACCAGGTGGAAACTGTTCTCGGATATGATACTTCCACGCAAGGTGTCGGAAAAGAACCGTCGGAAACGTCCGGTACCGGGGTTGTAGCAATCGATGCCGCGGTCGGTCGCCACCCAGACCGCTCCGTCGGGCGACTCAACCATATCACGGATGATATTGTTGGCCATCGATCCGGGGGCGTCCGGAGAGGGAAGGAAGATGCGGAAACCGAGCCCGTCATAGCAGTCCAAACCATCCCATGTTCCGAACCACATCCGGGTCA
>JAFUZO010000073.1 GCA_017476575.1 Bacteroidales bacterium
ACATTTCGGGGAGTACGAGCTATCTCCCAGTTTGATTGGCCTTTCACTCCTACCCACAGCTCATCCGAGCACTTTTCAACGTAAACCGGTTCGGGCCTCCATCGCCTGTTACGGCGACTTCACCCTGGCCATGGGTAGATCACTGGGTTTCGCGTCTGACCCCGCCGACTGAACGCCCTGTTCAGACTCGCTCTCGCTGCGGCTCGCGGACCTGAGGCCCTTAACCTCGCCGGCGGGGATCAACTCGTAGGCTCATTATGCAAAAGGCACGCCGTCGCACCTCTCGGTGCTCCGACCGCTTGTAGACGGACGGGTTCAGGTTCTGTTTCACTCCCCTGCTCGGGGTGCTTCCCACCTTTCCCTCACGGTACTGGTCCACTATCGGTCTTCCGGGAGTGTTCAGCCTTGCGGGATGGTCCCCGCGGATTCGGACAGGGTTCCACGTGCCCCGCCCTACTCAGGTGGTAACTTCGTCTTGTCCCACTTACCCGTACGGGGCTGTCACCCTCTACGGCCGCGGTTTCCACCACGTTCTGGTTCGCTGACAAGACTTTGTCGTTACTCCTACAACCCCGGCACGTCCGTGAACGCACCGGTTTAGGCTCCGCCCCTTTCGCTCGCCGCTACTCGGGGTATCGATGTTTCTTTCTCGTCCTCCGGGTACTAAGATGTTTCAGTTCCCCGGGTTCGCCCTCCCTCGCGGGAGTGGCAGGTCTTCAACCTGCCGGGTTGCCCCATTCGGACATGCGCGGATCAATCCCTGTTTGCGGGTCCCCGCGCCTTTTCGCAGCTTACCACGTCCTTCTTCGCCTCCGGATAGCCCAGGCATCCGCCGTCCGCCCTTCATTCCTTTCGCTGGAATCTGCCGCCGCACCCTCCCCCGGCCCCTCCCGGGGACGCGGGACGCGCAGCGGCGTGAATCACTTTCCTTTGCTTTGCCTTGAAATTGCAGTCCCTAATCTTCGAATCTCGAAAAGACTCTACTTATTACAGACTAACTCTATCTTCTTTTGCTTTAACTTACCTCTTGTTCTCTCTCTCAGTATTGTCAATGAACGACCCCGTTTCAAACGGGACTGCAAAGGTAGTAATTATTTTTCTCCTGCCAAATTTTTTTAAAGATTTTTTAAATTTTTTGCCTTCCGGTCCGGCTCACTCCTGGACGTACTCCGCCCAACTGCGGATTTCAAGGGCGTCGGGAGGGAGGGTGCAGAAGGCGTGGATATAGGCGGCGGCGAGACGGGCGTCGGTCAGGAGGGGGACGTTGAAGTCGACGGCGGCGCGGCGGACCCGGTAGCCGTTGCCGAGTTCGGAGCGGGTGAAGTCCTTGGGAATGTTGACCACGAGGTCCACCGCATGCATGCGGACCAGGTCGACAGCCGACGGAGTGCCGTCCTCCGGGGCATCCGGCCAACGCGCCTCCCGGACCGGAATCCCGTTCCCTTCGAGGTAGCGGAAGGTGCCCGGGGTGGCGTAGAGGACATGGCCGCGCTCCGCGAGCAGCCGGCAGGCGGGCAGCAGGTCGGCCTTCTGGTCTGCATCGCCCGTGGACAGGAGGATGGCCCCGGCAGGGACCGTATGCCCCACCGAAAGCATCGCCTTGAGCAGCGCCTCGTCCGTCGTCCGGCCCAGGCAGCCGACCTCGCCGGTGGAGGCCATGTCCACGCCGGACACGGGATCCGCCTGGCCGAGGCGGGCGAAGGAGAACTGGGAGCATTTCACACCTACATAGCCGAGATCGAACGGGTCGGAGGAGACCGCCTCCGGATGCTCACCCAGCATGCAGCGGGTCGCCAGGTCGACGAGCCCCACCCGCCAGACCTTGGACACGAAAGGGAAACTCCGGGAGGCCCGGAGGTTGCATTCGATGACTTTGAGGTCCAGGTCCGAAGAGAGGAACTGGATGTTGAAGGGGCCGGTGATATGCAGTTCCGCCGCGAGGGCCGCCGCCGTCCGCCGGATCCGCGACAGGACGGAACCGTAGACCCGCTGGGCCGGGAACTGGATGGTCGCATCACCGGAATGGACCCCCGCGAACTCGACGTGCTCCGAGATGGCCACGGCCACCAGGCGCCCGCCGTCCGCGACGGCGTCGCATTCCAACTCCTTGCAGCGCCGCAGGAAGGAACTCACGACCACCGGATGCTCCTCCGACACCTCGACCGCGAGGGCCAGGCAGGCGGCCAGGCCGGCCTCGTCGTAGCACACGTTCATCGCCGCGCCGGACAGGACGTAGGAAGGGCGTACCAGCACCGGGAATCCGACCTCCGAGACGAAGCGGTCGACGTCGGCGAGCGAGGTCATCTCCCGCCAGCGGGGCTGGTCGATACCCAGCCGGTCCACGACCGAAGAGAACTTGTTGCGGTCCTCGGCCCGGTCGATATCCTCCGCCGACGTGCCCAGGAGCGGGATGCCGCAGCGTTTGAGGGGCAGGGCGAGGTTGTTGGGGATCTGCCCGCCGACACTCACGACGACCCCGTAGGGCGCCTCGATGCGGCAGATCTCCAGCACGGTCTCCAGGCTGAGTTCGTCGAAATAGAGCCGGTCGCAGGCATCGTAGTCGGTGGAGACGGTCTCCGGGTTGTAGTTGACCATGATGGCCTTCCGGCCGCTGCGGCGGACCGTCCCGATGGCCTCGACGGCGCACCAGTCGAACTCCACGCTGCTGCCGATGCGGTAGGCGCCGGAACCGAGGACGATGACCGCCTCGCCGGAGGCCTCCGGTCCGACATCGTCGCAGGCCCCGTTATAGGTCATATAGAGGTAACGTGTACACGCGGGGAACTCCGCGGCGAGGGTGTCGATCTGCTTGACGGAGGGATGGACGCCGAGGCCGGTCCGCCAGGTCCGCACCGCCGCCTCGTCCACTCCGAAGACCCGGGCGAACTGGAGGTCGGAGAAGCCTTCTCCCTTGGCCTGGCGCAGCAGGTCGAGGGGCACCGCGTCCAGCGAGGGGCAGGCTTCCAGGCGGCGGTAGGTCGTCTCGATATGGTCCAGCTTGTCCAGAAACCAGCGGTCGATACGGGTCAGTTCATGGATGCGGTCCACGCTGTAGCCGGACTCCAGGGCCGCTGCGATGGCGAAGATGCGCGTGTCGGTCGGATGCGACAGGGCGTCGTCCAGGTCCTCGACCTGGTAGGGTTTGTTGCAGACGAAACCGACCGCTCCCTGTCCGATCATCCGGAGGCCCTTCTGGATGGCCTCCTCGAAAGTGCGGCCGATGGCCATGACCTCGCCGACACTCTTCATGCCGGGGCCGATGCCGCGCGAGACGCCCTTGAACTTGGCCAGGTCCCAGCGGGGAATCTTGCACACTACGTAGTCCAGCGCCGGTTCGAAGAAGGCCGGCGTGGTGCGCGTGACGGCGTTTTTCAGTTCGAACAGGCCGTAGCCCAGGCCGAGTTTCGCCGCCACGAAGGCCAGCGGGTAGCCGGTCGCCTTGGAGGCCAGGGCCGAGGAACGGCTGAGCCGTGCATTGACCTCGATGACCCGGTAATCCTCCCCGTCGGGGCTGAATGCGTACTGGACATTGCACTCGCCCACAATGCCGAGGTGGCGGACGATGTCGAGGGCCGTCTTGCGGAGGAAATGGTACTCGTCGTTGGTGAGGGTCTGGGAGGGGGCGACGACGATGCTCTCGCCGGTATGGATGCCGAGCGGGTCGACATTCTCCATGTTGCAGACTGTGATGCAGTTGTCGTAGCGGTCGCGGACCACCTCGTATTCGATTTCCTTCCAGCCCCGGAGGGACTTCTCGACAAGCACCTGCGGCGAGAAGGTGAAGGCCTTGCGGGCCACCGCCTCCAACTGGGCCTCGTCCTCGCAGAAGCCGGACCCCAAGCCGCCGAGAGCGTAGGCTGCCCGGAGGATGACGGGATAGCCGACCGTACGGGCCGCGGCCCGGGCCTCCTCCACCGACGTGGCAGCATGGGAGCGGATGGTCTCGACGCCGATTTCGTCGAGACGCTGCACGAACCGCTCCCGGTCTTCCGTGTCGATGATGGTCTGGACGGGCGTGCCGAGCACCTGGACGCCGTAGCGCGCCAGCACCCCGCTCCGGTACAGTTCCACGCCGCAGTTCAGGGCCGTCTGGCCGCCGAACGAGAGCAGGATGCCGTCGGGGCGCTCCTTCTCGATGACCTGTTCTACGAAGGCGGGCCTGACGGGCAGGAAATAGACCTGGTCCGCCACCCCCTCGGAGGTCTGGACCGTGGCGATATTGGGGTTGACGAGGACCGTCTCCACGCCCTCTTCCCGCAGAGCTTTCAGGGCCTGGGAGCCGCTGTAGTCGAACTCGCCGGCCTCGCCGATCTTCAAGGCGCCCGAGCCGAGCACCAGCACTTTGCGTATCATAGGCTGTCGATGAACTGGTCGAACAGGAATTCCGTATCCACCGGACCGCCGGAGGCCTCCGGATGGAACTGCGTGGCGAAGAAGGGCTTCGTGCGGTGGCGGATGCCTTCGTTGGTCCCGTCGTTGAGATTGATGAAATAAGGCTCCCAGCCATCCGGAAGCGTCGCCGGGTCCACGGCATACCCGTGGTTCTGGGAGGTGATGAAACAACGGTCCGTCCCGACCAGGCGCACCGGCTGGTTGTGGCTGCGGTGGCCATAGGGCAGTTTGAAGGTGCGGGCACCGGCGGCGAGGGCCATGAGCTGGCTGCCGAGGCAGACGCCGAAGACGGGACGGTCACCCTGGAGCACCCGGCGGATAGAGGCGATGGTCACTCCGCACACGGCCGGGTCGCCGGGACCGTTGGAGAGGAAGAAGCCGTCGCAGTCGAGGCCGGTGAAATCATAGTCCCACGGCACCCGGACGACTTCGATGCGCCGGGAGACGAGGCAGCGGAGGATGTTGTGTTTGACCCCGCAGTCCACGAGGACGACCCGTTTGCGGCCGGCACCGTAATGGAGCGGCTCCTTGCAACTGACCCGGGCGACCAGCGGGGAGGGGTCCACCGGCAGGGCGGGCGCCCCTTCGATGACGATACGTCCGGGCATGGCGCCTTCCTCCCGGATGATGCGGGTCAGCATCCGCGTGTCGATGCCGGAGACGGCAGGGACCTTCTCCTCCTGGAGCCAGGCCCCGAGACTCCGCACGGCATCCCAGTGGCTGTATTTCTCGCTGTAGTCGGCGATGACCAGGCCCCGGACATGGATGTGCTCCGATTCGAACGACCGGGCCAGTCTGTCCGGCCCGGTGAGAGTCGCGGGGATGCCGTAGTTGCCCACGAGCGGGTAACTGACGCAAAGGACCTGCCCCTCGAAGGAGGGGTCGGTCAGGCTTTCGGGATAGCCGACCATCGAGGTGGAGAAGACGACCTCCCCTGACGTGGAGCCTTCATAGCCGAAACTCCACCCGTCGAAGGTACAGCCGTTTCCGAGGATGAGCGATGCGGGTCTGCGTTCCATATTATGCTGGTTTCAAGGTCGTCCCGCCGGACTTTCCGAGGGCTGCGGCGGAGGTGATGATGACCTGGGCCGCTCCGGCGGCGAGGGCGGCGAAGGCGTTGTCCAGTTTCGGGACCATGCCACCCGAGACGGCACCGTCCACCTTCAGGGCGGCGTAGTCCTTCGGGGTCAGTTCCGGGATCACGTTGCCGGCGGCGTCCAGGACCCCGTCCTTCTCGAAACAGTAGGTCAGGGAGGCCTGGAGGGCGGTCGCGACGGAGGCGGCGACGGTGTCGGCGTTGGTGTTGAGGAGCCTTCCGGCACCGTCATGGTTGATGGCGCAGAGCACCGGTGTCAGGCCGGCGCCGAGGAACCGCCGTAGCCGCCCGGCATGGACCGAGGCGGGCGTGACATCCCCCACCCAGCCGTAATCGACGACGGTATGCCCGTCCGAAAGGGTCTTGGGAGGACGCCGCCGGCGGTGATGACGCCCGCATCGCAACCGGCGAGGCCGAGGGCGTCGCAGCCAAGGGCCTGGAGCCGCGCGACGAGATGCTTGTTGCACCAGCCCGCATAGACCATGGTCACGACCTGGAGCGTCGCTTCGTCCGTGACCCGCCGCCCTTCGATGCACACCGGCTCGATGCCGAGGGAGTGCTGGATGCGCCCCGCCATCTCCCCGCCGCCGTGGACGAGCACCTTGGGGCCTTCCAGCGCGGCGAAATCCCGGCAGAAGGCCTCCAGCTGCGCCGGGTCTTCGAGGACATGGCCGCCGATTTTCACGACCTGGATCATAGGCTTTCCAGCATCCGTTTGAGCACGGTCTGGGCCGAGACCACGCGGTTCGCCGCCTCCGGGATGACGAGGGAGCGGGGGCCTTCGATGACCTCGTCGGTAACGATCATGTTGCGCCGCACGGGAAGGCAGTGCATGAAGAAGGCGTTGTCGGTCAGGGCCATCTTCTCCTTGGTGACGGTCCAGCCGAGGTCCTTGCTCAGGACCTTGCCGTAGTCGGTATACGAGGCCCAGTTCTTGGCGTACACGAAGTCCGCGCCCCGCAGCGCCTCGTCCTGGTCATGGGTGACGCGGGCATTCCCGACAAACTCCGGAGCGAGGTCGTAGCCTTCGGGGTTGGCGATGACGAAGTCGTAGTCCCCCATCGCCATGCCCTCCACGAAAGAGTTCGGCACGGCCTGGGGCAGGGCCTTCGGGTGGGGGGCCCACGTCATCACGACCTTGGGGCGGGCCTTGGTCTTGTGCTCCTCGATGGTGATGAGGTCGGCGAAGGTCTGGAGCGGGTGGCGGGTCGCCGCCTCCATGCTGAACACGGGGCGGCCGGAATACTGGATGAACTGATTGAGAATCACCTCGTTGTAGTCATCTTCCCGAGACTCGAACCGGGCGAAGGAACGCACGCCGATGAGGTCGCAGTACGAGCCCATCACCGGGATGGCCTCCAGCAGGTGCTCGCTCTTGTCGCCGTCCATGACCACACCCCGGCCGGTCTCCAGGCGCCAGGCACCCTGGTTGACGTCCAGGACGATGACGTCCATGCCGAGGTTCAGGGCCGCCTTCTGGGTGCTGAGGCGGGTGCGGAGGCTGTTGTTGAAAAAGACCAGGAGGAGGGTCTTGTTGCGGCCGGGCGCCTGGTCGGCAAAAGGGTCCGCCTTGACGGCGGCGGCCTGCGTCAGCGCCTCGCCGAGGTCGCCGAGCTGCTTGACGGATGTGAATGTCTTCATCGTGTAAGGTCTTTCCATGCTTGGACAAAATCCCGGGCGGCCTGCCAGGGGAGGTTGAGGGCGGGCAGGAGGCGGATGACCGATGCGCCGGACGCTCCCGTGAAGATGTGTTTCTCGGAAAGGAGCCGGTCGCGGAGGCCGACAGAGGCCGGTTTCAGTTCCAGCCCGATCATGAGGCCGCGGCCGCGGTACTCCTGCACGGCAGGGTCGTCGGCGAGTTCGTCATGCAGCCAGTCGCCGAGTTCAGCGGCCCTCTGGACGAGACCTTCCGCCTCGATGACGTCGAGCACGGCGATGGCGGCGGCACAAGCGATGTGGTTGCCGCCGAAGGTCGTGCCGAGCAGGCCGTAGGAGGCCTGGATGGCCGGGTTGATGAGGACGCCGCCGACAGGGATGCCGTTCGCCATGCCCTTGGCCGTGGTCACGAGGTCGGCGGTGACACCGGCATGCTGGTGGGCGAAGAAGCGGCCGGTGCGGCCGTAGCCGGACTGGATCTCGTCGGCGATGAGCAGGGTGCCGGTCCGGTCGCAACAGGAACGGACCTCCTGCAGGAAGCCGTCGGAGGGAACATGGATGCCGGCGACGCCCTGGATGCCTTCGATGAGGACGGCGGCATACCGGAGCGTCTCCAGTTCGGTTGTCAGTGCCTGGATGTCGTCCAAAGGGACGAAGGTGACATGGGTCGTGGCGTTGAAGGGGGCGCGGATGGCCGGGTTGTCGGTCACGCTCACCGCACCGCCGGTCCGGCCGTGGAAAGCGCCCTTGAAGGCCAAGACCCGTTCGCGCCCGGTGTGGAACGAAGCGAGTTTCAAGGCATTCTCGTTGGCTTCGGCCCCGCTGTTGCACAGGAACAAGTGGTAGGTGTCATAGCCGCTGATCCGCCCGAGTTTCGCCGCCAGGGCGTCCTGGAGGCTGTTCTGCACAGCATTGGAGTAGAAGCCGAGACGGCCCAGCTGGGCGGTGACGGCCTCCACGTAATGCGGGTGGCTGTGGCCGATGCTGATGACGGCATGGCCGCCGTACAGGTCCAGGAACTCTGTCCCGTCCCGGTCCCACAGGCGGGAACCCAGGCCGCGCACCGGCTCGATATCCCACCTTTTATATACATTGAACAAGTCCATATCTCGTCATTAAGGGTCAGAAGGCGACGGCCTTGAGGCGGAGGCCGGCGGTCTCGGGCTGGCCGCACATCAGGTTCATGTTCTCCACCGCCTGGCCGGAGGCTCCCTTGAGCAGGTTGTCGAGGGCGGCGGTGACGACCAGCTGCCCGTCCACGACCTCCAGCGACAGGAGACATTTGTTCGTCCCCAGCACCCGCTTGAGGTCTACGGGGCGGTCGCTGACCCGCGTGAAGGGAGCTTCGGCATAACAGTCCCGGTAGAGGGCATACACCTCATCCCGGGAAAGGAGGCAGGCTGTCTGGGCGACCGCGAAGATGCCGCGCGGGAAATCACCCCGGACCGGGATGAAGTACGGCTCCACCCCGAGCGTGCGGCGGATCTCCGCCAGATGTTGGTGGCGCAGCACCTTGTAGGTCGAGAGGTTGCCGCTCCGCCAGCTGGAATGTGTCGTGGGGGAAGGCTTGACACCGGCCCCCGTGGACCCCGTAACCGCCTGGACATGGATCTCCGAGGTCAGGAGACCCGCCTTCGAGAGCGGAAGCAGGGCCAGTTGGATGGCGGTGGCGAAACAGCCCGGGTTGGCGACCTTCCGGGCCGCCCGGATCCGTTCCCGGTTCACCTCGGGCAAACCGTAGACATACCCTTCGGACTCGTCGCGGAAATCCTGGGCCAGGTCGATGACCTTCAAGCCGGACGGGCAGGGATGTTCCTCCCAGAACGCCCGGCTCTGCCCGTGGGCCGAGCAGAGGAAGAGCACATCCACCGCCTCCAGGTCCACGGTGTCGGTGAACCGGAGGTCGATGTCCCCGTCGAGACCGGCATGGACGTCTGTAACCGGCAGTCCCGCCTGGCTCGACGAATGGATCCAGGAGATGCCGGCGCCGGGGTGGTTCACCAGCAGCCGGACCAGTTCGCCGGCCGTGTAGCCGGCTCCTCCTATGATACCGACCCGGATCATACGGCCTCCACCTTGACCAGGTCCTCGTCGGGATGATGGATCGTCAGATGCTCCTTCGGATCATAGAGAAGCCCGGTGCAGATACACATCTTGTAGTCATGGCTCTTGAGGATGTCGAAATGCCGGCACCCTTCGCAGCCTTTCCAGAACTCCGGATCGTCCGTCAGTTCCGCATAGGGGACGGGACGGAAGCCGAACTCGTAGTTCATCTTCATCACGGCTGCACCGGTGGTGATGGAGAAGATCTTGGCGTCCGGGAAGAGTTTCCGGGAGAGGATGAAGGTCTGCTCCTTGATCCGCTTGGCGATGCCCATGCCCCGGAACTTGTGGGCGACGATGAGGCCGGAATTGGCCACGAAACTCTTGCCGCCCCATGATTCTATATAGGAGAAACCGGCGAACTCGCCTGTGTCCGTGAGGGCGATGACCGCCTTCCCGGCCCGCATCTTCTCCATGATATACTCCGGAGAACGCTTGGCGATACCGGTCCGACGCTCTTGGGACGAAATGAAAATCTCCTCACAGATCTGCCCTGCATAGCAGGTATGGCACTCCTGCGCCACCATTACTTGGATGTCCATAACAATCTCTTCAATCTTTTCGGAGTGCAAAAATACATATTTTTCTTCAATTTATGCAAATAATCTCAATAAAAATTCATATCTTTGCATCGTAAAGAATAAATATACGAAAATATGCAGAAAACCAATATCCGCCAACAGACCATCCTCGACATCCTCAAGGCGGGTCCGGTCTACAGCCAGGACGAGCTCTCGCAGCGCCTGCAGGAAACCGGCATCCAGACGACCCAGGCTACGCTCTCCCGCGACCTCAAGGCGTTGAAGATATCCAAGGTCCCGGGCGAAGGCTATGTCCTCCCCGCCCCGCACGCCGTCCAGCCGCCGGCCGCAGACCTCCCCGGCGGGGTCGTCAGTATCGAGTTCTCCGGGACGCTGGCCGTCATCAAGACCCAGCCGGGCTTCGCCAACGCCATCGCCTTCCTCATCGACCACCGGGCGGTCCAGCCCGTCATCGGCACCGTCGCCGGGGACGATACGGTCCTCGCCGTCCTCCGCACCGGTGTGACCCCCGGGCAGGCTCTGGAGGCCCTCTCCACCATCATCCCCGATATCAAACAAAGACAGAAATATGGCATCTAAACGCATCGTCGTCGCTTACAGCGGCGGATTGGACACTTCCTTCAACATCATGTACCTCACCCGTGAACTGGGCTACGAAGTCTACGCAGCCTGCGCGGACACCGGCGGATTCTCTCCTGAGCAGCTGCGCCGCAACGAGGAGAACGCCTACAAGCTCGGCGCCGTCAGTTACGTCACCCTGGACGTGAAGGACGAATATTACGCCCGCAGCCTCCGGTACATGGTCTTCGGCAACGTCCTCCGCGGCGGCACCTACCCCATCTCGGTCTCGTCGGAACGCATCTTCCAGGCCATCGCCATCGCCCGGTATGCCCGGGAGGTCGGCGCGTCCGCCATCGCCCACGGCTCCACCGGTGCGGGCAACGACCAGGTCCGCTTCGACATGACCTTCCAGGTGATGTGCCCCGAGATGGAGATCGTCACCCTCACCCGCGACAAGGCCCTTTCCCGCCAGGAAGAGGTGGACTACCTCAACGCCCATGGCTTCCCGGCCGATTTCGCAAAACTGAAATATTCCTACAATGTCGGCCTCTGGGGTACGTCCATCTGCGGCGGCGAACTGCTCGATTCCGCCCAGGGGCTGCCCGAGGAAGCCTACCTCAAGCCGCTCACGAAGACCGGCCACGAGACGGTGCGCCTCGGCTTCGAGAAGGGCGAACTGGTCAGCGTGGACGGGAAGGCCTACGGGCATGTGGCCGCCATCCAGGCGCTGGAGACCCGTGTGGACGGCTATGGACTCGGCCGCGACATCCATGTCGGCGACACCATCATCGGCATCAAGGGCCGGGTCGGCTTCGAGGCCGCCGCCCCGATGCTCATCATCGCCGCCCACAAGTACCTGGAGAAATACACCCTGTCCAAGTGGCAGCAGTACTGGAAGGACCAGGTCGGCACCTGGTACGGCATGTTCCTCCACGAAAGCCAGTACCTGGAACCGGTCATGCGGGACATCGAGGCCATGCTGGAATCGTCGCAGCGCCATGTCACCGGCACCGTCATCGCCGAAATCGGCCCCAAGCACTTCGAGATGGTGGGCGTCGAATCGGCCGAAGACCTCGTCAAGACGAAGTTCGGCGAGTACGGCGAGATGCAGAAGGGCTGGACAGCCGAGGACGCCAAGGGCTTCATCAAGGTCCTGTCCACCCCGCTGCGGGTCTACTACAACCGCCACGAGGACGAGGCCCTATGACGGACCTTCTCGCCCGGATGATCGCCATCCCGTCGCCGAGCCGGGAGGAGGCGGCCGTCGCCGACTTCCTGGAAGGGTGGCTCGCGGCGGAGGGCCTCGCCCCGCACCGGCACGGCAACAACCTCTGGTGCGTGCGCGGGAGCGGTCCCGTCGTGCTGCTGGACGCCCACATCGACACGGTGCGCCCGGCCTCGGGATGGACCCGGGACCCGTTCACGCCGATGGTCGAGGACGGACGGCTCTACGGCCTCGGGGCCAACGACGACGGCGGTTCCGTGGTCACGCTCATCGAGGCGTTCCGGTGGCTGGAAAACCCCGCGTGCACCTTCGTCCTGTCGCTGTCCGCCGAAGAGGAGGTCAGCGGCCGGGGCGGCCTGGAAAGCGTCCTGCCGGTCATCGAGGCCGCGGTCGGGCCCATCCGCTTCGGACTCATGGGCGAACCGACCGGGATGCAGATGGCCGTGTCGGAACGGGGGCTCATGGTCCTCGACTGCACGGCGCACGGGCGGGCGGGCCATGCGGCGCGCGGCGAGGGGGTCAACGCCATCTACGAGGCTCTGCCGGACATCCTCTGGTTCCGGGACCACGGCATGAACGTGACCCAGGTCGAGGCGGGGACGCAGCACAACGTCATCCCGGACCGGTGCCGCTTCGTCGTGGACGTGCGCACCAGCGGGTCCAACGCCGCCCTCCTGGAGGAGATCCGGGCCGCGGTCCGGTGCGACGTGGCCGCCCGCTCGACGCGGCTCAACGGCTCGTCCATCAGGGAGGACCATCCCTTCGTCCGCCGCGGGAAGGCGCTGGGCCTCGGCACCTTCGCCTCCCCGACCCTCTCCAACCAGGCCCTGTGCCCCTTCCCGACCGTGAAAATCGGCCCCGGCGACTCCGCCCGTTCCCATACCGCCGACGAATACATCCGCCTCGACGAACTGTCCGGCGCCGTGGACCTCTATCTCCAACTCCTTGACGGCTTCACCCTATGAAACTCTGGAACAAAGGCTTTGACAACGACGCGCGCATCGACGCCTTCACGGTCGGAAAGGACCGCGAACTTGACCTCCAGCTCGCCCCGTACGACATCCTCGGGACGATGGCGCATATCACCATGCTCGCCGGGACCGGGTTGCTCCCCCCGGAGGACCTGCCCCCGCTGCTGGGCGAACTGCGGAAACTCCACGCCGACGCCGTGGAAGGGCGTTTCCGCATCGAGGACGACGTGGAGGACGTCCATTCCCAGGTGGAACTGGAACTGACCCGGCGGCTCGGCGACCTCGGCAAGAAGGTCCATACCGGGCGGTCGCGGAACGACCAGGTGGCCGTAGACGTGAAACTGTTCACGCGGGCCCGCCTCGAACGCTCCGTCGGCAAGGTCCAGACACTGTTCACCCTCCTGCAGGAGAAGTCGGAGGCGTACCGCGACGTGCTCATGCCGGGCTACACCCACCTCCAGGTGGCCATGCCGTCCTCCTTCGGGCTCTGGTTCGGGGCCTATGCGGAAAGCCTCTCGGACGACCTGGTGATGCTCAAGGCGGCCTGGGACGTGAACGACCTCAACCCGCTCGGATCCGCCGCGGGTTATGGCTCGTCCGCCCCGCTCGACCGGCGCCGCACGACGGCGCTCCTGGGCTTCGCCGATCTCGACTACAACGCCGTCTACGCCCAGATGAGCCGGGGCAAGACGGAGCGGATGGTCGCCCTGGCGTACTCGTCCCTCGCCGAGACCGTCGGGCGGCTGGCCATGGACGGCTGCCTGTTCACGAGCCAGAATTTCGGCTTCCTGCACCTCCCCGACGCCTTCACGACGGGCTCCAGCATCATGCCGCAGAAGAAGAACCCGGACGTGTTCGAACTGGTCCGGGCCCATTGCAACCGCATCCAGGGCATCCCGGCCACCCTCCGGCACATCACCGGCAACCTGCCGTCGGGCTATTTCCGCGACATGCAACTGCTCAAGGAGGTCTATCTGCCCCTCTTCGACGAGATGGACGACTGCCTGGACATCCTCGCCTTCGCCCTGCCGGGCATCGAGGTCACCCGGGACCTGATGGACGCGCCGCTCTACGCCCAGGCCTTCTGCGTGGAGGAAGTCAACCGCCTCGTCGCCGCGGGCATCCCCTTCCGCGACGCCTACCGCCAGGTCGGGGCCGCCGTCCAGGCAGGCACCTTCCACTTCGACGGCACCCTCCACCACACCCACGAGGGCTCCCTCGGCAACCTCTGCACGGCCGAAATCCGCGCCAAGTTCGACCGCACCCTCGCCACCTTCCCCTTCTCCCGCGTCCATGACGCCCTCGCCGCCCTGCTCGCCTGACCGGCCGTCCGATGTCCCCGCCGGCGGGAAAGGTCTCCTTCCATGCCGGGGACCTTTCCCATCGATAAGGCCGCTGAATGCCGTCAGGGCAACATCTGATGGGCAAGGTCCCCCACCTCAAATGAGACCTTTCCCGTATTTATTCAATCTCTGAGATCCAAATGCCGCTGGGCTCGAAGCGTACGGAGACCGGCATCTCCGTCCCCTCCCATTCCAGCGTCACCCGATCGTGGCGTTCTGAATTCACAGAACGATAACCATGATCAGACTTGACGGGGACGGACTTTCCACCGGCATACTCAACGATGGCCTGATCATCCCAGACCAAACCCTTCCGGTCACGAATTTCCATCATGGTCCGACCTTTCTTCTGCCGGATTCTCTCAACAACCAAATCCAGGGAATTTGTTTTCCAGGCATATCTCACTCCCTGACGCCTCCATCCCGTCTCCATGGCGGCATCCATTTCCTCAGACACGTCTGTCACCACTTCGGGCTGTCCCTTGATGTTCCAAAGGACCGGGACTTCCGCATCTTCCAGCGACAAGACCAACAGGAGGAAAGGAGCGTCTGCATATTCTGCCTTGACCATGAAAGAACCGGCGATACATTCTCCGGGCTGGATTGTATTCTTCTTGATATATCCTTTGTCAATAATCGCCCTGTCTTGCTTCCACGAATCAGCCAGGCCGGCATACATCAGGTCCGGAAGGGCAGAAGGACGATGGTACGTCGTCGTCGAATACGAATAATTCCCGGAATGATAAGTCGTTGTACTCGCCGTTCCGATGGAGGAGAGACCGGCAGCGACACCGACGGCAACGGACTGCCACATCTGCGAGGTCTCCACCCTGTTCTTGTATTCCTCATAGGTCAAAACCCGCAATGGCTTGATCTGCAAGGCATCCGAAAGGTCGGCGATATAATAGGCCGCCGTCGTTTTGACCGGGTCCAGCAAGACAGGTGTGTACCGATGGTTGTCCAGCATGATACTGACCTGGTAATAATGGCCATACTCCGATGACCGCCTGACATTCAGGCTGACAACAAGTCCGTTGGCCTCGATGGTTCCCCACTGCTCTCCGTCCTGCCACGTGACCAGTGCATCGCTGAAACGGCCCGTCACCTCGACAGGCTTGTCAGAATCAAGGTAATACCGCCCGTAGCGGCCATCCCCATTGGCCCTGAAATACCAAGGGAGAGCCAGGTTCCCCTGCACATATTCCTTCTGGATAAAGTCATCGGACCCGGGAAGCGTTTCCATATAAGTTCCCTCATATTGCCCATCCTTGACCGCTGGACCTGCCCTGATGGAGTGTAGAAGATACACTCCCTCTCATAGACTGCGGTGTTGCAATCGGTCGTATCCATCGCCATGAGATGGCCATCGGCCTTCAATGCTCCCGTCAAATAGAAGTCACGGAAATGAACCGGAGGCTCCTGCGAACAGAGGAGGACCCGGCGGAAATCGGCGAAATCCGCCGGGACCTGCCGTCCGGCCTTGTCATAGAAATAGGTTTCCGTATCCTGGGCAGACAAAACGGAAACCGGGAAGAGGCCGGAAAAAAATACGGCCCACACACAAAGTGAACATCTGTCAAGTTTCATCCTATCTCTGAATCAATGATGGTCGATGGTGCCGAGACGGCCTTTCCGGACAACCAGGTGGTCATTCTCATAGGGGTGCTCCTCGGAAAGGCCCTTGGTGCGGAAGGTCTGGTATTTGATGGTCAACAAAGGTCGGATGCGGCCGTCATCGTACATGGCAGCCACACTTCCATAATAGAAGTGTTCGTGGGTCTGTTTCAACTCCACGTGGATAATCGTCCTGTTATGTCGCAGCATGGGTGGGTCAAAAATACGACCTTTCAACGGATTTTACAAATTTGTTGAATTCTTCTTGCCGGAAATCAACAAATAACTATATTTGTAGAAACGAATTGCTATGAGGAGGATTGTCTGCCGGGAACTGCCGGATGGAAGCATCCGGAATGTCCAACCGTTCCACATCAGCCTGGAAGGACTCGAAAAAGCCATCCTGTGCCGGGATGACACAGACTACGATGCGATGGTCAAGGTGCTCTGTGTCAGCGCACGGCGGAAGAATGTCATCCTCGTCATCTACGCAGTCGTCTCCAACCACTGCCACGCCGCCGTCCTGGCCGCCAGCCAGAAGGAGGCGGACGCCTATGGACAGGATGTGAAGAAGGTCTATTCCATGTGGTTCAATCGTCGCCATGGCGGAAAAGGGATCCTGCAGAAAGTAGACATCAAGGCCCTCTGCCTGGACAGCGACTGGTATGTCCGGAATGCCCTGGCCTATATTCCCCGGAATGCCCTGGACAATGGGTGCAACATCAACGAATACCGATGGTCGGGCTACCGGGCCATGTTCTGCAGGCAGGACGGGCAGGGCCGGAAGGTCGCGTCCCTTTCGAAACGGGAAAGGATCGCCCTGCTCCACACAGGGGACCGGCTGGACGATGTCGCCTGGCGGATCGATGGGGACGGCTGCCTGATTCCCTCCAGCATCTGTGACCATACCTACCTGGAACAGGCCTTCGAGAACGACCAGGCCTTTTTCTTGAAAGTCATCGGGAACCAGAACGTGGCGGAGATGCAGCACAAATTGGTCGAGGGGCCCCGGAGGATGCAGCCGGACAGCGACTATTACAAGACGGTCGAGGAAATCAGCCTCCGGTGGTTCCAGACACCCGTCTCTGACTTGTCGCTGGAACGGAAGATCAGACTGGTCCCCTACCTGTACCGGACCACCCGGACAACGGTGCCCCAACTGGCCCGCATCCTGGGCCTCGATCGCGCCCGCCTCGCCGCCATCCTGGGCAAGGCGGACCCCGGCGCCATGGCCTGACCGCCGTTCCCGGCGGGAAAGGTCTCCTTCCATGCCGGAGACCTTTCCCACCGATAATGCCGTCGAATGCCGTCAGGGCAACATCCGATGGGAAAGGTCCCCCACCTCAAACGAGACCTTGCCCGCGGAAAGGAGGGATTTTTCAGAAATTATCGGTATCTTTGTGGAAATATGCAGTAGTATGGAAAAGAAGCCTGTGACGCTGCCGGAGAATGCGCAGCGGGAACTCAAGCCCGGGGAGGTGTACCGGCCCTTGCTGGACCCGGCCCGGAAGTATGCGGAAGTGACGCCGTATTCGGTGTGCGTCGGCATCCTCATGGTCATCCTGTTTTCGGCGGCGGCCGCCTACCTGGGCCTCAAGGTGGGGCAGGTGTTCGAGGCGGCGATTCCCATCGCCATCATCGCTGTCGGCCTCACCGGGGCCCTCGGCAAGAAGGACGGCCTGAGCCAGAACGTGATCATCCAGTCTATCGGCGGCTGCTCCGGCGCCGTGGTGGCGGGTGCCATCTTCACCCTTCCGGCTATCTACATCCTGGGGGTTGAGGTGGATTTCTGGCAGATGATCCTGTCCTCGCTGCTCGGCGGAGTGCTCGGCATCCTGTTCCTGATTCCGTTCCGCAAGTATTTCGTCAAGGAAATGCACGGGAAGTACCCGTTCCCGGAGGCGACCGCGACCACCCAGGTCCTGATCAGCGGCGAGGGCGGCGGCTCAAGTGCCCGGACCCTGGTCATCAGCGGGCTCATCGGCGGACTCTACGACTTCGTGGTCGCCACCTTCGGTGTCTGGAGCGAAACCGTTTCCACGACCGTCATGGGCTGGGGCGCCGCGCTCGCGGACAAGGCCAAGGTCGTGCTGAAACTCAATACCGGCGCCGCCGTGCTCGGCCTGGGCTACATCATCGGCCTCAAATATGCCTTCATCATCTGCTGCGGTTCGCTGCTCGTGTGGCTGGTCATCATCCCGCTCATGAACCTCGTCTGGGGCGGCAGCGTCATCGACCTGATGGGAACCGGCGTCAGCATGACCATCGGCGAGATGGCTCCGGAGCAGATTTTCAAGGATTATGCGCGGCACATCGGCATCGGCGGCATCGCCACGGCCGGGGTCATCGGCATCATCAAGTCCTTCGGGGTCATCAAGAGCGCCGCAAGCCTGGCCGTCAGCGAGTTCCGCCGCACGCCGGGCACTGCGGCCGCAAAAGTGGAGCGCACCGAGGAAGACCTGCCGATGCGGACCATCGTGTGGGGCGTGGTCATCGCGCTCCTGGGCATCTTCGCCTTCTTCGCCTTCGGCGGGGTCGTGGAGAATGTCTGGCAGGCCCTCGTCGGCCTTGTCATCGTGGCCGTCGTCGCGTTCCTGTTCACCACCGTCGCCGCCAACGCCATCGCCATCGTGGGCTCCAACCCGGTGAGCGGCATGACCCTGATGACCCTCATCATCGCCTCGCTCATCCTCGTCGCCGTGGGCCTCAAGGGCAATGCCGGCATGGCCGCGGCCCTGATCATCGGCGGGGTCGTCTGCACGGCCCTCTCGGTCGCAGGCTCCTTCATCACCGACCTCAAGATCGGTTACTGGATCGGCTCCACGCCGCGCAAGCAGGAAGGCTGGAAGTTCCTCGGCGTGGCGGTTTCCGCCATCACGGTCTGCGGCGTCATGCTCGTCCTCAACAAGACCTACGGCTTCACCAGCGACAACGCCCTGGTGGCCCCGCAGGCCAATGCCATGGCCGCAGTCATCCAGCCGATGTTCTCGGGCGGCGGTGCCCCGTGGCTCCTGTACGGCATCGGCGCACTGATCGCGCTGGTCCTCACCTTCTGCAAGGTTCCGGCCCTGCCGTTCGCCCTGGGCATGTTCATCCCCATCGACCTCAACCTCCCGCTCCTGGTGGGCGGTGCCATCTCCTGGTATGTGAGCACCCGGACCAAAGACGCAGCGCTCAACAATGCCCGGATGGAAAAGGGAACCCTCATCGCTTCCGGCTTCATTGCCGGCGGCGCCCTCATGGGTGTGGTGAGCGCCATCCTGAAATTCGCTTCCGTCGATGTCTTCATGACCGGCTGGAACGCGGCCTACGGCGAGGCGGTCGCCATCGTCCCTTTCATGGCCCTGGTCGCCTACATGGTCTACGCCTCGATGAAAAAATCCTGAACACATTGATATGGAAAATATTCTGAACCGTTTCCTGCGCTACGTGTCCGTGGACACGCAGTCCGACGAAGAATCCCCGTCGCAGCCTTCGACGGCGAAACAGTGGGACCTGCTGAAGATGCTCTGCGACGAGCTCAAGGCGCTCGGGGTCGAGACGACCCTCGACGAATATGGCTACGTGATGGCTTCCATCCCGTCCAACATCGACAAGGAAGTGCCCGCCATCGGCTTCATCGCCCATGTCGACACGGCCCCCGACGCCTCCGGCAAAGATGTCCGGCCCCAGATCATCGAGCATTATGACGGCGGCGAGATTCCGCTGCAAGGGGTCGAAGGACTGGCCCTGAAGCCGTCCGAGTTCCCGGAAATGCTGCATTACGTGGGCCAGACGCTCATCACTACCGACGGGACGACCCTCCTCGGTGCCGACGACAAGGCCGGCGTCACGGAGATCATGAACGCCGTACAGTATATCGTGGAGCACCCCGGATTCAAGCATGGCCCCGTCAAGATCGGGTTCACGCCTGACGAGGAGATCGGCCGCGGCGTGGTCAAGTTCGACGTGGACCGCTTCGGAGCCGAGTTTGCCTATACGATGGACGGCGGCGAAATCGGCGAGCTCGAATTCGAGAACTTCAACGCAGCCTCCGCCAAGGTCCACATCCAGGGTCGAAATGTCCACCCGGGCAGTGCCAAGGGCAAGATGCGGAACGCCATCCTCATCGGACAGGAACTGAACAGCCTCCTGCCGGTCGGGCAGCGCCCGGAATACACTGCGGGCTACGAGGGGTTCTTCCACCTGATTTCCTTCAAGGGGACCGTCGAGGAAGCCGACTTCTCCTACATCATCCGTGACCATGACCGCGCCAAATTCGAAGACAAGAAAGCGCTCATCGAACAGATTGTCCAGTTCATCAACGTCAAGTACGGCGAAGGCACCGCCTCCGTCGAGGTCAAGGACCAGTACTACAATATGCGGGAACAGGTCGAGCCGCACTACCACATCATCGAGAAAGCCATCAGGGCCATCGAGATGGAAGGCATCTCTCCCAAGGTCCAGCCCATCCGGGGCGGTACCGACGGCGCCAACCTCTCCTTCAAGGGACTGCCCTGCCCCAACATCTTCGCAGGCGGACTCAACTTCCACGGCAAGATGGAGTTCGTCCCTCTCGAAAGCATCCAGGCCGCCTCGAAGGTCATCCTCAACATCATCACCCTGTTCGCCGAGTAGCGCAGCCGTACATACGCAGCACAAGACCAAAGGGACGGGATCAAATCCGTCCACAACATCGTATGGGAACGTAGACAGAGTGCCGGGATTCCGGTCCTTGTCCACGTTTCCGGTTTTTTGTGGGGAAGCGTTCCGAATGCAGAAACACCGGAACAACCGATGGGAAAAGGCTACTGCTGCCGACGGGCGGCTTTGCGGCGCTCGCGGGCAAGGTACTTTTCAAGGAGGAGGCGCTCCTTCTGGGCCTTCTTCTCGATCTTGCGGAGGGCCTTGAGTTTGCGGGCCCGCTCCTTTTCCAGTTTCTTCCGGGCCTTGGCGGCCTGCTTCTCCTCGTAGATGCGATCCTCCTCGGCCCATTTTGCTTCACGGGCGGCCTGTCTCTCTGCCTTGAGGCGGGCCTTTTCTTCTTCCTTCCGTTGCTTCTCAAGGGCCCTACGCTCCTTTCCGGAAAGAGCAGAAACGGTTGTAGACGCCAAAGAATCATCCGGTTGCGAGGTTACGGACAGATTATCATCAGTCCCGGCCTTGGACAAGGAGTCGGCTACCGACAGGGAATCGGAAACCGTCGGCAGACCGCCGCCGAGCGTGTCCGACGGCACGGCCGGGCTATCGATACCCGTAGAAAGCATGTCAGCACCCGCGGCCAGCGAATCGGCGGCAACGGCGCGGGCAGCCTTCTCCCGCGAACGGACCACGGCCATCGAGTCGCGGCAGGCAATCTCCTTGTAGATGCCCCCGATGTAGCCCGGGAAATAGATATCGGTCTCCTTGAACTCGGCATGGGGACGCGCCAGGTAGGAGGTACGCTCGCTCGGACGCGGCACCAGCGGTGTGATGTCCGCCCGCCCCCTCGGACGACGATCCGGATCCCACCGGAAGCCCTTGAGCTGCCGTTCCTCCTTCGGAAGCTGGACCACCGGATAGGCATCGTTCTTCGGCTCCTCGAAATAGTAGATTTTGTCCAGATTGCCCTCCTTGAACAAGGCATAGAGCATCTTGGCCTCGACCTTGTTGACCGTGGCGAGGGCATCGTTCTCCTGCAGGAAGAACAGAGCCGAGGCGCCGCCGAGGGCGTCGAACCGGGTGAGCGTCCGGGTCGAGTCGAAATAGGCCACCATCTCCGTCCCCCGGATCTGGTCGTAGGCATTCAGCAGCGAATCCTCCTGCGTCGTCACGAAGGCGTTGGACATCAGGTTGGCCCGCTCCGCCGCCCGGTTCCGGATGACGACGAAGATGCTGTCGGCTGCATACTGGCGGTTGCCCTCGTTGAAGACCAGCGGGTCGCGGTACAGGCGCACCAGGGAATCAAGGTCCGTGTAGGTCAGGGAGTCGCAGGACATCTGCATGTCCTCCCGATAGAGTTTGACATGGTTCACCGCCCAGATGAAACCGATCTTGGTAGTGTCCTTCGGTGCCTCCACCGCCACGGAATCTGTCGGGGTCGCCATGGTCAACGTATCCGACGGGGTCCGGAGCGTATCCGGCGGCAGGAGGGTATCCCCCGGCATCCGCGATGCATCCCCGGGCGGCACCACCGTGTCCCCGGAGGCCGGGCCGGGCCGGTTGCCACGTCCCGCCGTCCTCCCCTTCCCAGGGCCATCCCCGTCCTTCCCGACAGTCTCCTGGGCAGCAGCACCCTTCCGGGAACCACCGGCCCGGGCGATGTCCGGCGGTCGGTCCGGATCGTCCTTTGCCGCTTCCTCTGCCGCCTTACGGGCCGCTTCCGCCGCCTTCTTGCGGTATTCCATGACCGGATCGCCCTCCAGGTCCTTGAGCCGCTTCTGCGCATCCACCACCCACAGGGAGTCCACATCGCACCGACGGAGCGTCCGGTACAAGAGCGTGTCCGCTCCGAGATAGACGGTATCCCGCCGTTCCTTCTCCTCCGAGACCGACATCACGGCCGGACGGCGGGTCATCTTGACCCGGGACAGGGAGTCGGAATATTCGAAGCGCCCCGCCAAGGCGAAGACATTGCGGGTCGTATCCATGAGCTCGACCTTGCCTCGCATGTCCACATCGTTGACGGTCCGGTAGTAGAAGAGAGTGTCCGACCACGCTTCCTGGTCCCGGGTCATGATATGCACATTGCGGCGGAAGAAGAAGAGCTCCCGGGAACGGTCGTACCACCCGTCGTTGGCGGAAAGCATGTTGTCGCTCTCCCACATATCCGTCCCGAAGCCGAACGATGCGGTATTCAGGTCGCTGCGGTATTCCAGGCGGGAAGTCTTGACAAAGATTGAATCGGAGAACATGTTGACCCGGTCGTTGAACACGAACAGGTGGGCCTTGGAATCATAGGAGCCGTACTGGCTCTCGATGATCTGGCCGTCCTTGTCCTTCATGGAGGCACCGTTCTGGAAGATGGCGACCGAGTCCTTGGTGTTGTAGTCGAGGTAGCGGGTCCGGAGCATATTGTGGTCCTTATCCTCCAGTTCGACGAGGTTGCCGCGGAACTTCGCCAGGTCGTCATCGGCGACATACTGGAGTGTCTCGCTCCGGAGCCGGGTCTGGTCCTGGATGATCTGCACATGGCCTACGGCATCGATGATGTTGGTCCCGACGTTCCACAAGGCTGTGTCGCAGAGAAGGTAGGTGTCGTTATGCAGGAAACGGGCGGGTCCGATGACCTTGCGATAGTTCACCCCGTCCTTCTCGATGAGCTGGGCCGACTTCGCACTGACGAGGGTCACCAGCGAATCCCGGTCCTGGCCCTGGGCATAGACGCCGGAAGAGACTGCCACGAGGGACAGCATCATGGAAAGGAGCCTATGTCCGGAACTGAGGTTCATTCAAACTTGGAACTCCAGAGGGAACGGGAGAAACTGCACTCCTTGTACATCGGGTCGATGACGATGTAAGTGTCCTTCACCTTCTCCTCCAGGAAGCGGTCGATGGCCTCCATCTGCCGCCCCATGCGGACCTGGTCCAGGAGTTGGGTGTAGTCATTCTCGAAGGTGGCGGTATGGGCGGGAAGGATGTTGTCCACGCGGATGATCTTGTAGACGGTGTTGCCGCCACGACCCTGCTCGAAACCCTCGTTGTCCAGGGATTCAACCGGCTCGGAAATCTCTCCCTCCTGAAGGTCCTTGACGGCCACATAGTCCTGCGGCTTGAGCTGGTCGATCTCGAAATAAGAAGAGCCGGTGGACGGATCCGCCATCTGTCCGCCGTTGGTGCGGGTTGCCGGGTCCTCGGAGAAGAAGCGGGCCGCGAGTTCGAACTTGATCTCCCCGTCCACAATCTTCGTCCGGAGACTGTCCAGGCGTTCGAAGGCCTTGGCGCGGTCTTCGGCGGTATACTGCGGTTTGAGAAGGATATGGCGGGCATTGAACATATCGCCTTTCCGCTCGAGCACTTCGATGATATGGAACCCGTCGGGAGTTTCGACAATCTGGGAGATGACGCCCGGCTTCAGGGCCATGGCCGCATCCGAGAAGGCCGGCCAGAAGATGGACTTGGAGGCCATGCCGAGTTCGCCGCCCTTCCGGGCGCTACCCGGATCCTCGGAATAGATGCGCGCGAGGGTCGAGAAGCGTTCGCCGTTGATGATCCGCTCACGCAGGGACAGGAGTTTTTCCTTCACGGCCAGTTTGGCCGCCTCGCGGTCGGGATAGATGCAGATCTGGCTGAGCTGGTACTTGACCGGCACCACCGGCAAGTCTTCCACGGCCGTCGTATCGAGGTACTGGCGGACATCGTACGGGGTGATTTCCGGGATGTCACCGGCCACCTGGGCTTGCTCCTGCTGGGTAAGGCTCTGCTCCTCAAGGGTCTGCCGCCACTCCTGGCGGAGCGTGTAGAGCGGCTTGCCGAAGTATTTCTCCACCTCCTCGTCACCGCCGAGGTAGGTGCGCATCTGGTCGAGGCGCTGGGACAGCTGGCCGTCCACCATGTCATAGTTGACGGTGAGGGAGTCGATCCGGGACTGCATGAGGAAGATTTTGGACTCCATCATGTTCTCCAGGATCTCGCAGCGCATGTCCCGGTCGGACGAATAGCCTTGGGCGCGCATCTGCTGGACCTGGCCCTCGATGTCGGAGATCAGGATGGCTTCGCCGCCGACCACGGCGACGGTCTTGTCGACAACCCCGCCCTTATACTTCTGGGCGGGAAGGGCGGTGCTCAGGAGCATCAGCGCAGCCACGGCGATGGTTCTGGCTTTCATATATCTATCAATAAATCACAAATTTTTCTTTATTCCGCGCATCTTCCAGCAAGTCCCGTTCCAAACCGGAGACAAGGGCATGTTTCCGCGTACTGAGGATGATGTCACGGATCCGGTCCGTACAATATTCCAGCGGGGCGGGCTGTCCTTCCCGGACGATGTCCACGACGTAGGCGATGCGGAGGTTGCCATCCATCCCGGGCATTTCGATGAACCGGTCCTTGATCGAACGGACCAGCGATCCGTAATCCGTCCCGAACTCGCGGGCAAGCGACAGGGCGTCTATCCAGGAATCGGAACTGTCCACATACCGGATCGCGGCCGTGAACGCCAGGCTGTCGGCCTCCAATACCTCCTGCACATCATCGGAGGACATCTTCTTCCGGATTTCCTTGAGACTCCGGGAGTCGGACGGGATGACCATGAAGCGTGCCTTGAGGATCGGCCGGTCCAGAATGAACTTATCCGGGTTCCCGGTATAATAGGTGCGGATTTCCTCATCCGAGATGAGGGTGTCCAAGCGCTCGTTGATGTAGCGCTGCTCGTAGCGGTATTTCAACAAGGTCCGGCGGTACTCCTCCAGTTCCTTGGTCACATCCTTCTCGCCCTTGGAGAGCTGGGCTTCCGCCATATCCAGCAGGATCAGGTCCTCCGCCCAGGAGTGGATATACTGCTGGGCCAGGCCGAGGCTGTCCTCCGGGGTCACCCCGTTCGGGATATAGTGCTCCAGTTCGGAACGGTAGAGCCGATGCTCGCCGACCCGGGCCACGACCTCGCCGCCGAACAGTTCGGAAGCCGTGTCCGCCACCTTGTGGACCATCTGGCAGGCCGTCAAGGCAAGGACCGATATGAGGAGTCCTTTCTTCATAGTCTGCAAAGATAGCAAATTAATTCGAGCCATGCGGCATCCGACGCGTCAAACGTGTCCGTCTCCGTGCTGTCGATATCCAGGACGGCGGCGACCCGTCCCTCCGCATCATGGACCGGGACCACGATTTCGGAGCGGGACAGGGTGCTGCAGGCGATGTGGCCCTCGAACTGTTCCACGTCGGGGACGACGAGCGTGCGGTCCTCCGCCCAGGCGCTGCCGCAGACACCCTTCCCGTACCCGATCCGGAGGCAGGCGACATCGCCCTGGAAGGGGCCGAGGACGAGCGTGCCGTCGACGACCCGGTAGAACCCGGTCCAGAAGAACCGCATCCGCTGCTGGATGAGGGCGGAAAGGAGGGCCATGACGGCGACCGGGTCCGCCTCCCCTTCAAGCAGGCTGCGGGCATCCGACCAAAGCTGCAGATAACGGAAAATCTTGGGTCCCAGGTGGCAATATCCGCCCGGGTGCTTCTCCAGATAGTCCTGGTGTTCCTCCTCCGCCGGGTAGAAGTTCTCCAACGGGCGGAATTCCACGGCAAACGATGCCCCGGCCTTCTGGCGCCGTTCCTCCCAGACCGGACGGATGGCCTCCGCCTGTTCCAGGTCCGGATAATAGATGCCGGTCCGGTAACGCGTGCCGATATCCTCCCCCTGCCGGTTCAGGGAGACGGGGTCGATGATGCAGAAGAACAGCCGGGAGAGGGTCGCAGCGTCGACCTGCCGCCCGTCATACTCCACCTCCACGGTCTCGGCATAGCCGGTCAGGTCGCTATACACTTCGGCATAGGTCGGATCCGGTGTCCTGCCGTTGGCATAGCCTGCCACGGCCTTCTGCACGCCCGGCACGCCGGAAAAGAAACGGGCGACCCCCCAGAAGCAGCCGCCCGCGAAATAAAGGGTCTTCATATCCTGCCGATTTGAGGACACAAAAATAACCATTTTGCCCCGAATCTGAAAGCCCCCGTTCCAGGAAGCGCACAACACATTGACTAGAAGCGAGTTGATAACTTTCGGGGGGGGGCAAATGGATTTACACCCGAAAACATGGAAACGCATGACGGTCGATGCGTCGGGTGCTTCCGTCAATCCATCAGGCGGTCGATGAGACGGGCCAGGCAGGAACGGATTTCTGCAGTAGGAACGGTGCAGTTGTTGACCATCAGCGAGAAGGTCTTCTCCGGCAGGCCGTCGGCGGAGAGGATGTAGCCCGAATAGCACAGGACCCCGTCCATGGAGCCGCTTTTGAGGCGGACGCGGGAACGCCGGGCCGGATCGACCGGCAGGGTGCGGACCGTGCCCGTACCGGGCTGCGGAAGCGAAGCCAGGAAAGCGTCGAAGGCCGGGCTGGCCGTCATGGCACGCAGGAACGTCGAGAGGTAATGCGGACTGACATAATTATTGCGGGAAAGGCCGCTGCCGTCCTCGACCCGCACCCCCTCCGGCGGCAAGCCCAGGCTCTCCAACACCTCGCCCAGGGCCACATAACAGCTGTCGTAGGCCGCGATGCCGGTCGACCGCTCGCCGAGGGTGCGCAGGAGGGTCTCGGCGTAGAAGTTATCGCTGCGATGGTTGGTTTCGCGGACGATTTGCGAGAGGGTCGGCGAGGTGCTGGTCCCGATGGCCGTGGGCTCCCCGGCCGGGGCGGACGGGACGAAGTCTGCACTCCGGACATAACCGCCCCGGTCGATGTCGGCATAGCTCCCCGTCACCTCCCAGCCGGTCGCGCGGAGGTTCTTCCAAAAATAGTACGCGCAGGTCAGGGCCCCGTACTTGTTGGCGAAATGCTCCGTCTTGGGCTTGCGGTCCACGGCAAAGGAGCCGCGGAGTTCAGCATACGGAGCAAGGTCGGTCGTATAAAGGTAGAGGCTGTTGCCGGTTCCTGCAGGGCCGGTGGTGCCGTAGTTCGAAAAATGCATCCAGGGCGTCTCGGGATAAGTCTGGACCGCCTCGACCGGGCTGCCCTCCACCCCCGCCTGCATGGCGTAGTCGACGGCATTGGCATAGAAACTCAAGGCGCTGCAACCTGTCCCATAATAGGTTCCGGTATCGTCATAGGTCCAGGAAGTGTTCTCCAGATGACCCTCGTAAGCACGGCCGTCCCCGATGATGCGGCCGTCGATGCGGGAGATGCCCGCCCCTTTCAGGAGCGTCTTCCATTTCCAGAACAGGGCATCGGGCCGCAGGGCGATGGAATCCTTTACGCCGATGGTCGGATCGCCCCCGCCGATGATGTATACGTCGCCATGGAGAGTCCCCTCCCGGATCTCGCCGGTGTAACCGATCCGCGTCTCGAAACGATAATCCGCCCCGAGGGCATGGAGGGCCGCCCCGGTGGTGACGAGTTTCATATTGGAGGCCGGTACCATCTTCCGGTCGGGCTGGTACGACGCCAGGACACGGCCGTCCCGGTCCTGCACCATCACACCGAACACCGCTCCGGCGAGCGGTTCCTGCCGGGCTATCCGGTCCACATACTGCTGCAACGGGGCCTGGCTCAGCAGCAGCGCGACAGTCATTGCAATCCCATTCATGACGGCAAAGATACAAAAAGCCGGAGAAATCCTTATCTTTGCAGGAAAAAGAACGAACGCATGAAAAAGACTGTACTGGTATCGGGCGGGGCGGGCTTCATCGGAAGCCATGTGACCGTGGAACTGATCGAGGCCGGCTATGACGTGGTCGTGGCCGACAATTTCTCCAACTGCGACACGACCTGTTTCGAAGGCGTGAAGAAGATCACCGGACGGGAGGACATCCCGCTCGTGAAGATGGATTTCTGCGATGCGGCCGCCGTGGACAAGCTGTTCGACGGATACCCCATCGATGCAGTCATCCATTTCGCAGCCTACAAGGCCGTCGGCGAGTCCGTCGCCAAGCCGGTCATGTACTACAAGAACAATCTCCAGAGCTTCCTCAATGTACTGGAAGCCGCTGAAAAGCATGGAGGATGCAATGTGCTGTTCTCCTCTTCCGCCACCGTCTATGGCGAGCCGGACGAACTGCCGGTCACTGAAAAATCGCCGCGCCAGCCGGCCACATCCCCTTACGGCAATACCAAGCAGATCTGCGAGGATATCCTCTCCGACACCGTGAAAGCCTCCTCCGGCGCCATCAAGGGCATCGCCCTGCGCTACTTCAACCCGATCGGCGCCCACCCGAGCGCCCTCATCGGCGAACTGCCGCGCGGCGTGCCGAACAACCTCGTCCCGTTCATCACCCAGACCGCCATCGGCAAGCGGGAATGCCTGAGCATCTTCGGCAACGACTATCCGACCCCGGACGGCACCTGCCAGCGGGACTATATCGATATCGTGGATCTGGCGAAGGCCCATGTCTACGCCGTCACCCGCATGGTCGAAGGCAAGATGAAGAAGGACTATGAAATCTTCAACATCGGCACCGGCCGTCCCGTGTCCGTGCTGGAACTGGTCAACGCTTTCGAAAAAGTCAACGGTATCAAGCTCAACTATAAGTTCGCCCCGCGCCGCGAAGGTGACGTGACAGCCATCTGGGCGGACCCGACCCTCGCGAACGAGGAGATGGGATGGAAGGCCGGACGCAGCGTGGAGGAAACCCTCGCCGCCGCCTGGGCATGGGAGAGACATCTGGCCGGAAAATAGTTCCCTCCGGGGGCATTTTTTCACGAAAGACTTGCCACCGTCACCACCTTGGCAAGTTTTTTGTTTTGCGCACTTTCACTGAAAAGTAGTGTAACTTAAACCTTTGCAATCATGAAACGGGCTTTATACCTCCTCCTCCCGCTGGCCCTGCTCTCCGGAGGATGCACCCGTGACGAAATCGAAGTCTCCGGCTCGTCCGGAAGCGGGACGACCACGCCGACCGACCCGGAACTCGCCTGGAACGCCGAGTCTTTCGAGGCCATCCTCGGTGCCGGCAACACGTACCCCACCCTGTCGAACCCGTACGGCGTCAGCGTGACATTCACTTCTTCCGATGAAGGGGTCGCCACCATCGCCTCGGACGGCACCGTCACCCTCGTCGCCGCAGGAAGCGCCACCATCACCGCCACCTCGGCATCCACCTCCACCTACAGCAGCGGCAGTGCCTCCTATTCGCTCACGGTCATCAAGAACACCGGCCGCATCTCCTGGTCGGCCACTTCCTGCACTGCCCGGCTCGACGAGCAGAACTCCTTTCCCCTCCTGTCGAACCCCGGCAGCCAGACCATCACCTATGCCTCCAGCAACACCGCCGTGGCGACCATCGCCGCGAACGGCACCGTAACCCTCGTCGCGCAAGGGACCACGACCATCACCGCGACGGCGGCCGAAAACGAGACCTACGAGGCCGGAAGCGCCTCCTACACCCTCACGGTGGAAGGAGACCTCAAGAGCGCCGGGCTGTCCTGGTCGGCAGAGGCCATCACCGCGACGCTTGCCTCCAACGACAACACCTTCCCCACCCTTTCGAACCCCAACGGACTGGCAATCAGTTATTCCTCCACCGACGAGACGGTCGCCACCGTCACGCAGGACGGCACCGTCACCCCCGTCGCGGCCGGGACGACCTCCCTCATCGCCACCTCGGCGGCGACGGCCACCTACGCCGCCGGCAGCGCCCACTATACGTTGACCGTGGTCAAGCACGAGGTGACGCTCGCCTGGTCCGCCTCCACCTGCAAAGCGGTCCTTGACGAGAGCAACACCTTCCCCACCCTGACCGTGACCCCGTCCGACGCGGGACTGGCCATCCAGTACGCCTCCTCCAACACGTCCGTCGCCACCATCGCGCAAGACGGCACCGTCACCCTCGTCGCAGCGGGTTCCTCCACCATCACCGCCTCCTTCGGAGGGGACGACACCTACAAGGCCGTATCGGCTTCCTATGCCCTCACCGTCACCAGCGGAGCGGACGAAGGCGCCGGAACCTATACCTTCAGTTCCACCGGCGACACCTCCTCGGACGACGACATCTCCAACACCACCTTCACCCGGATGATTACCGTCACCTACGCCAGCAGCGGCGCCACGGTGACCGGCGACTACTACGGCTACGCCTCGGTCAGCGGGAACCATGTCACCGTCAACAACACCGGCTCCGAGAGCATCGTCTACCAACTCACCGGCACCGCCTCCGACGGCTCCTTCAAGCTGTACAGTTCCAAGAAACAGGCCCTCCTTCTGAACGGGCTCACCCTCACCAATCCCAGCGGCGCAGCCATCAACAACCAGAGCAAGAAGCGCACGTTCGTCATGATCGAGGGCACCAACACCCTCGCCGACGGCGCCTCCTACACCGGCACCCCCTCCGGCGAAGACGAGAAGGCCGCCTTCTTCTCCGAAGGCCAGCTCATCTTCTCCGGAAGCGGCTCCCTGACCGTCACGGCGACCGGCAAGGCCGGCATCACCTCCGACGACTATGTCCGCTTCATGTCCTCTCCGACCGTGAAGGTCACGTCCAGCGCCGGCCACGGCGTCCGCGGCAAGGACAAGGTGGAAATCTCCAGCGGCACCCTGGACGTCGCCACGAGCGCGGCCATGAAGAAAGGTATCAATTCCGACAGTCTCGTCGTCATCACCGGCGGGACCACCACGGTGAAAGTGACCGGTTCGGGAGGCTATGACAGCGACGACAAGGAATACAAGGGGACTTCCTGTATCAAGGCCGACCGCTACTTCCGGATGTCCGGCGGCACCGTCACCCTCACCAATTCCGGGGCGGGCGGCAAGGGCCTGCGGGCCGGTTCCGAAGAGACGACCGACGTCATCGCCAGCGAAATCTCCGGTGGCACGCTGACCATCACCACCACGGGGACCAACTATTCTGCGGGCGACAAGTCTCCGAAAGGCATCAAGGCCGGTTGGAAGACGGCCTCCTCCGGCGGCGGATGGGGCGGCGGATCCTCTTCGAGCGCCTCCTACGGCAACCTCGTCATCTCCGGCGGTACGGTCGATGTGACCACGAGCGGCACCGGCGGCGAGGGTATCGAGTCCAAGGGTTCCCTGACCTTCTCCGGTGGCAAGGTGACCGCCGTTTCGGCCAAAGATGACGCCATCAACGCGGCCGGCATCATCACCTTCGGCGGGGCCTATGTCTATGCCTGGTCCTCCGGCAACGACGCCGTGGACTCCAACTACGGCAAGAGCGGCGCCATCACCGTCACCGGCGGTGTGGTCATCGCCCATTCCAAGAACGGCGCCGAGGAAGGGTTCGACTGCGACAACCACGGCTACATCATCTTCAAGGGCGGGACGGTCTTCTGTTCCGGCGGTCAACAAGGCGGCGGTGGCGGCTGGGGCAGCGGTTCTTCGTCGACCCCGACCTGCAGCCAGCCGGTCCATTTCCTCTCGAACTATTCGCTCGGCGGTCCCGGCTATTTCACCGTCACCGACAGTTCCAGCCAGGTCGTGTTTTCGGTCTATGTACCCCGCGCCCTCAGCGGATGCTACTCCTTTATCACCGCGCCGGACCTGAAATCGGGGACGACCTACAAGTACGGCGTGACCTCCTCGGCACCCTCCGGGTCGACTTCCGGCTGGGGAACCTATTACTATACCGGCGGCACCGCCTCCGTGTCGACCGGCTCCTGGACGGCCGGCAGCGGGTACACCTCCAGCGGCAGTTCCTCGGGCGGCGGCGGACGCAGGTAAAACTATCATGCCATGAAAAAGTTACTGTACATAGCGGCCCTGGCCCTGCTGCTCACACCGGCGGCAGGGGCCCAGGAGGCCCAGAAAATCAACAAGAAGAACCTCGTCATCAAGGAGTGGAACACCGACGCCAAGACGAACAAGAAGTACCTGGACCACACGACGACCTACAATCCCGAAGGGAAGAAGATCGAGGAGGTGGAATATTCCTACGAGGGCCAGAAGTGGCGCAAGCGCTTCGAGTACGGGGCCGACGGCAAGGTCGCCCGTGAACTGACCTACGACGAGAAGAACCGGCTGGCGTCCATCAAGAAGTTCGAATACAACGAGTTCGGACGGAAGAAGACCCAGTACACCTATACCGCGAAAGGCAAACTCAAGACCATCAAGACCTTTGAATACGTGACCCAAGATGCCGGAAACTGACCCCATCCCCTTCTCGGAAGCGCTGTCAGCCCTGCCGCCCATCACCCTCGCGGAGATGGACGCCATCACGCTGATGAACCGCATCGACTCGAAGTACGTGACCGACGAGGCGACGCTCGTGGACATCCTCCGCGATGCGGCGGCCGCCGGTTACCGGGTCCTCGTCACGGAAGGGTCGCCCGTCAGCCCCTACGACTCCATCTACTATGACACCGCAGGGTTGAAGATGTTCTCCGACCACCACAACCGGCGCCTCCGCCGCCAGAAGGTCCGCACCCGGTCCTATGTCAACTCGGGCGCTACCTTCCTGGAAATCAAGCGGAAGGACAACAAGGGACGCACCAGCAAGAAGCGTACGTCCATCCCGCTGGCGGAACTGCCGGATTTCCGGGGCGATGCCGATGCCTGCCGGTATCTTGCGAAATATTCCGACTTCGAGGCCGGTGATCTTGCCCCCGTGCTGGAGACCCGCTTCCTGCGCATCACCCTCGTGAATGCGGCCCTGACCGAACGGCTGACCATCGATACGCAGCTCTGTTTCAAGAACCTCAGGACCGGCCTGGAGGCTTCGCTCCGCAACGCCGTCATCATCGAACTCAAGCAGGACGGCCGGGCGGCAAGCCAGATGAAGGGCATCCTCCTGGACCATCGGGTCAAGCCGGTCCGGGTCAGCAAATATTGTATCGCGGTCACCCTCACCGACCCTTCGGCCAAGTCCAACCGGTTCAAGGTGAAGGTCCGCACCATCGAAAAGATTATCAACCATAAAATCACAGCAGCATGATTACGATGCAAGATATCGGCGACTATACCCTCGCCGACGATGAAATGTTCGACGTCCAAGCCCTCACGGATGCGATGATGTCTACCTCCCAGAGCCTGGCCGAGCTCGCCATACGGTTCTTTCTCAACCTTGTGGTATGTTGGATCATCGTCCAGTTCTTCTACTACCGGAAAAGCCGTCGGCGCGACTACTACTTCACCTTCATGGCCTTCTCCTCCGCCATGCTGATGCTCCTGTACATGATGGGGAACGCCGAGGTCGGCGTGGGGCTGACCCTCGGTCTTTTCGCCATCTTCGGGGTCATCCGCTACCGGACCGAGACCGTGCCGATCCGCGAGATGACCTACCTCTTCGTCATCATCGCCCTCGCCGCCATGAACGGGCTCTCACCCATCTACAAGCTGGTCGGGGCGGCTGGTCCCAACCCGCACTTCGAACTCTCCACAGGCACGACGGCCGTCACCGTCCTGGCCAACCTCCTGGTCGTCGGGCTGATCTGGGTCCTGGAGAGCGAACGGCTCCTGAGGCACACCTCCACCAAACTGGTGCTTTACGACCGCATCGAACTCATCGTCCCGGAGCGCCGGGCCGAACTCGTCGCCGACCTGGAGAAGCGCATCGGCATCAAGGTCGAGAACCTGGAAATCGGCCACGTGGACTTCCTTAAGGATGCCGCCTTCATCAAAATCTACTATACCCTCGGCAAGGGCGAGACCGGTACCATCGACACCCTGACCCGGGCCAAGGATTTCGTCGAGCAGTAGCCCTGCCCACGAAAAAGAGCCGTTTCCATGGATGGAAGCCGGTAAACGGGGCGTCCATGAAGAAAGACAAATCCACACCACAAAAAAAGGGGCTGTCCCATCCGGGAACAGCCTCTTGATCTTTGTATGATGGTCCCCCTATTCGGAGAGGCCCTTCTTGACCGTCACGCTGAGCTGGTCGTAGAGGGCATCGGTCTTCGCAAGCAAATCCTTGCGGACTCCGTCATAGAAAGCACGCTTGGTTCCTTCCGGATGGTTGACCTTGTCGCGTAGATGGTTGTAAAGGTCCACAGCACCGTCGATCAGGTCGGCTACCTCGTCGGCATTCTTGCCAGGGTTGGTGGTGAGGAAAAGCGCGCAGTCGTCGACAAAGGCTCCGATTACGTACTCGATGTCTTTCTTGATGTCTCTAAGATTCATATTCTAACGTCATATTATTTGAAATGTGCGACAAAGATAATCATTTTTTCCAACATTGTCATTTTTCCTAAGGATTCAGTACCTCGAGCACCCGGTTTCTTCTGCCCTTCCCTGGAAAACGCGACTCCTTGGAACCAGCCCCTTTTCCGGCCATAGGCAGGACGTTCCTGCCGAAAGAGAGAACTGAATCCGCACGCTGACGTAAGAGAACGATGTCGGGAAGTACCGGCTGGCATTGAAGACCCTCCTGCCGGGTGGGCCGTCTTGCCTGTTCCCGGGAAAATCCGTAACTTTGAGGTCGACAATTTTTTCCACCATGAAAGAAAGCCCGACCGCGAATTTCCTGCAGGAAATCAGAACGTTCCTGCCGAAAGAGAGGATATACGAAGACGAACTCCGCACCCTGGCGTGGGGGACCGATGCCGGGGAGTACCGGCTGGTGCCGAAGGCCGTCCTGCGGGCCCGGGACGAGGGCGAGGTCGCCCGCATCCTCGCCGCCGCCGACCGTACCGGGGTGCCGGTGACCTTCCGCGCGGCCGGGACGTCGCTCTCGGGACAGGCCATTTCGGACAGTATCCTCATCGTCGCGGGGAAGGGATGGGAAGCCTGGACCTACCATGACGACACGACCGTCACCCTCCAGCCGGGCCTGGTCGGGGCGGAGGTCAACCGCCGTCTGGCCCGCTTCGGCCGCCGTTTCGGTCCCGATCCGGCGTCCATCGGAAGCGCCATGGTGGGCGGCATCGTGAACAACAACGCATCCGGCATGAGTTGCGGAATCCATGCCAATTCGGACCAGATGCTCGTGAGCGCCCGGCTCGTACTCGCCGACGGGACGGTCCTGGACACGGGGTCGGCCGCCTCGCGCGAAGCCTTCCGGCAGCGCCGTCCCGAAGTGCTGGAGACCCTTTCCGCCCTGCGGGAAGAGGTGCTCTCCGACCCCGACCTCGCCGGACGCATCCGCTACAAGTACAGCATCAAGGACGTGACCGGGCTGAACCTCCGCCCGCTGGTCGCCTACGAGGACCCGTTCGACATCCTCCCGCACCTGATCGTGGGCTCCGAAGGGACGCTGGCCTTCCTGTCCGAGGTGACGATGAAGACCCTCCCCGTCGCCCCGTACAAGGCGAGCGCGATGGTATACTTCCCGGACATCGTGACAGCGGCCCGGGCGGTCGTGGCCCTCCGCGCCCTCCCGGTCAGCGCCGCCGAACTTCTGGACAACCGTTCGCTCCTGTCGGTCCGCGACCCGCACCTCTCGGACGCCGTGCCCGGCCTCACCGCCCTCCTCATCGAGACGCAGGCGGAGGCGGCCGCTCCCTTGCGGGACCAGGAAACGGCCATCGCGGAGGCTCTGCATCCGTTCGGCGTAGAGGTCCGCTTCACGGAGGACCCGGCCGAAGCCGCCGTCTACTGGGCCATCCGATCAGGCATCTTCCCCACTGTGGGCGGGCTGCGCCGCGAAGGGACGACCTGCCTCATCGAGGATGTCGCCTTCCACGTGGAAGACCTCCCGGAGGCGACGGCCGACCTGTCGGCCCTGCTGGATGCCCACGGCTACGACGACTCCTGCATCTACGGCCACGCCCTGGAGGGGAACTTCCACTTCATCATCAACCAGGGATTCGAGACAGCGGAGGACATCGCCCGCTACGACGCGATGATCCGCGACGTGGTGGAACTGGTGGTCGGCAAATACGACGGCTCGCTGAAGGCCGAACACGGCACCGGCCGCAACATGGCCGCCTTCGTCGAGCGGGAATGGGGCACGAAGGCCTTCTCGCTTATGAAGCGTATCAAGGCCCTCTTCGACCCCAAGGGCATCCTCAACCCGGGGGTCATCTTCAACGACGACCCGGCGTGCTACCTGAAGGACCTCAAGCACCTGCCGGTCCTTACTCCTGCAAACTCCGACTGCACAGATAGTTATGCGCTGCTGAACAAGTGCATCGAATGCGGTTTCTGCGAGGTCAACTGCACCTCCTGCGGGTTCACCCTGTCCTCCCGCACGCGCATCGTGGTCCAGCGGGAAATCGTCCGCCGCAAGGCCGCCGGGGAGCCTTACGAGGCCCTGGAAAAGGCCTACCGCTATCCGGGACAGGTGACCTGTGCCGGTGACGGCCTCTGCTCGACCTCCTGCCCGATGGGCATCAATGTCGCCGACCTGACGCACCAGTTGCGCCGGGAGGGCATCGGTCCGGCCGGACGCTGGGCCGGGGCATGGGTGGCCGACCATTTCCACGGGACGAAAAACGGGGTACGGGCCGTGCTGGGACTCGCCGGAGTCGGCCGGGCCGTCCTCGGGAACAAGGCCATGTCCGCCCTCGGGAAGGGCCTGCATACGGCCGGCCTTCCGCTCTGGACGACGGCGACGCCCCGGGCCTACCGGGTGCCGGACATCCGGCAGCAACCCGCGCCCCTCCAGGTCGTCTACTTCCCGAGTTGCCTCAACCAGATGATGGGCACGGCGCCGGGCGACTCCCTCCGGCCGCTGGCTGAGGAGACGGTGGCCCTCCTGCAGAAGGCGGGCTACGAAGTCCTTTTCCCGGAGCGGATGGACAGCCTCTGCTGCGGCACCATCTGGGAGAGCAAGGGGCTCCCCGAGACGGCGGAGAAGAAGGTGCGGGAACTGGAGGCGGCCCTCTGGAAGACCTCGGACGGAGGGCGGATCCCCGTCCTGTGCGACCAGAGCCCCTGCCTGCACCGGATGCGGAAATGCATCGGCAAGATGCACCTGTACGAACCGGCGGAATTCATCTGGAAGTTCCTGCGGGAACGGCTGGAGTTCCACCCGACGGACGAGCCGGTCGCCGTCCATATCACCTGCTCGACGCGGCTGATGGGGCTTTCGGACACGCTGGTCAGCCTCGCGCGGCTCTGCTCCAAAAAGGTCCTCGTGCCCGACGGGGTCGGATGCTGCGCCTATGCAGGCGACAAGGGCATGACCCATCCGGAACTGAACGCCTACGCACTCCGCCACCTGCGCCCGGCTCTGGAGTCCGCCGGCATCGCCGAAGGCTTCTCCAACAGCCGCACCTGCGAAATCGGCCTGACCACCCACGGCGGCATCCCCTACCGCTCCATCGTCTACCTCGTCAACCGCAGCACGACCCCCAAGGCCTGACCGGCCCGGGGGCCTTGCGATGGCTTCCTGCCGGGCAAGCCGAGCACGGCCTCAATGAGGTCGCGGACTTGGTTAGATGGGGCTTGTCGAAAAGCGGGAGAACATCTTCGGTTCCTTGGACAAGGAGCAGTGTTGCTTTTATTCTGTCGGCATCTCAAGCAAATCTTCTCCGTCCATGAGGCGGTCGAAGTCGGACTGGAAGAGGCGGTCCTGGATGACGCGGTATTTCTCGAATTCTGACTCGGCGAACTCTTTGGCGTAGTCTGCAGAGATGTGACCGGCGGTATCGAGGACGGGACGGTCATCCCCTTCCAGGAAGCGGTCAATACGGACGGCCCAGTCTTCCATTGTCATAGGGATGTGGCGTTTTGCCCGCTCCTCTGCAAGGTCAAGAAACGCATTGACAAGACGGCCCATAGACTCCAGTTCGTTCTCCTTGAGATAGTTCTTGGCGGAAACGTCGGATTTGAGAATCTTGCCTCGTGGAGACTTCGCCCAGGAGGTCAGTCCCATATGTTCTTTCTCTGCATTGGCCCGCTCAACGATAAGTTCGGCTGCCGTGTGCCCGTGAACGGCGTAGTGCATCTTGTTCTGAACTTTCTTGAAGAAGATGCGGGAGGTGGGCGCCTCGGGATTGTAGTCAATGGCAGTGGCGTAGATATCGGTGAGTTTCTGGTAGAAGCGGCGCTCACTGAGGCGGATTTCCCGGATCTCTTCCAGAAGTAGCTCGAAGTAGTCTTTATTCAGGAAGGTCCCGTTTTCCATCCTCTGTTTGTCAATGACGTAGCCGCGTATGGCGAACTGACGAAGGACATGGGTGCACCACTGGCGGAACTGAGTGGCTCTCACGGAGTTAACGCGGTATCCAACGGAAATGACAGCATCCAGATTGTAGTACTTCACGTTGTAGTTCTTACCGTCTGTGGCAGTCTGTCGGAATTTCCGACAAACTGAATCCTCGGCCAGTTCTCCGGAGGCAAAGATGTTCTGCAGGTGCTCTGCGATAGTGGAGCGACCTTTGTTGAACAGGAGTGATATAGCATCCTGTGTGAGCCAAAGGGTTTCATCGGAATAAAGCAGTTGAACGCCATCTTCCCGGCTTTCAAGTTGGAAAATGAGGAATTCGGCGGTGCTGTTGCGTATGGTGAGGCTTTTTCCCATGGTTGGCTGCTATTTTGTGAGTTCATGGCACCGTTTGCGGAGGCACTGGTTTGCCTCAAGGCAAATATCCGGCCACCAGGCGGGGCGGGCGTAGTCGTAGGCGGCGCGCTCGTCGGCCCAGGCGATGCTGACGAAGAGGGTGTCGGCGCGGTCGATGTAGAGGGTGCCGTCGAGATGGTCGCATTCGTGCTGGAAGATGATGGCAGTGTAGCCGTGGACGGTATCCTTCTGCGGAAGCAGCGTTTCCGGATGGAGGTAGGAGACGATGACGCTGCCGTAGCGCGGCACGTGGCCCCGCATCGGCGGGACGGACAGGCAACCTTCCGGGCCGTGGGTCATCGCGCCGTAGACGCTGTCCAGGTGCGGATTCAGGTAGCATTCGAAGGGCTCGCCGGGTTTGTCGAACCGCTGGATCCAGATGAGGCGCCGGTCGATGCCGACCTGCGGGGCGGCGATGCCCACCCCGTCCTGCTGCGGGCTCTGCACGGTCGCGCGCATCTTGGCCATGAGCGTCCGGAGTTCGGGCGAGGCAAGTTGCTCTGCTGAGAGGTCTACGCTCGGGGTCCGCAGAAGGACGCTGTCCTCCGGCAGCACGGTCACATACATCACGCTGTCAGACTCATTGATAACCAAGCGCTCCCGGTCCGTCCAGCCGTCGTCGCGGCGGGTCGTCCGGTTGCCCGTCCACAGTGCCAGGGCGACCAGTGCCAGGGCACCGGCGGAGAGCATCAGCAGCCGGCCGAAGATACGTTGTTGCGGTTTCATCGGAACAGGGTTCGGACGAGGGCGGGGATGTCGGCCACCTTGACCAGGTCGATGCCCTCGGGTTTGACGTCGAAATGGGTGTACGAGGAGACGAAGATGCGGCGGAAGCCGAGGCGGGCGGCCTCGACGGCCCGGCGCCCCGCCTGAGAGACCGGGCGGATCTCGCCGCTCAGGCCGACCTCGCCGGCGAAGCAGACATCGCGCGGGATGGCGTAGTCGAAATTGGAGGACAGTACGGCACCGATGACGGCGAGGTCGCAGGCCGGGTCGGTGATGCGGAGCCCGCCCGCCATGTTCAGGAACACGTCCTTCTGGCTTAACTTGAACCCGGCGCGGCGCTCCAGCACGGCCAGGAGCATGTTCAGGCGGCGGACGTCGAAACCCGTCGCGCTGCGCTGGGCAGTGCCGTAGACCGCCGAGGACACCAGGGCCTGCACCTCGAACATGAAGGGACGGTTGCCGTCAAGCATGGCGCTGACCGCCGTCCCGCTCAAGCCATCCTCGTGCATCGGGACCAGGAGTTCCGACGGGTTGGCCACCTGCCGGAGCCCGGTGCCGGTCATCTCGAAGACCGCCAGTTCCGATGTGGAGCCGAAGCGGTTCTTGATGCTGCGCAGCACCCGGTAGGCCCCGCGGTTCTCCCCCTCGAACTGGAGGACGACGTCGACGATATGTTCCAGGACCTTCGGACCGGCGATGGCTCCTTCCTTGGTGATGTGCCCGATGAGGATGACCGGGATGCCGCTTCCTTTGGCGAACCGCAGGAGGGTCGCCGCCACCTCCTTGACCTGCGTCACGGAACCGGCCGTGGATTCAACATTCTCGCAGTACATGGTCTGCACGGAGTCGACGATCATGAGGTCCGGGGCGATCTCCTGCGCCTCGGCGATGATGTTCTCCATCGCGGTCTCGCTGTAGATGAAGCAGTTCGAGGCGTCTCCGCCGAGCCGGTCGGCCCGCATCTTGACCTGCTTGACGCTCTCCTCGCCGGAGACGTAGAGGGTCTTCAGCGCCGGGCAGCCCAGCGGGAGTTGGAGCGAGAGGGTGGACTTGCCGATGCCCGGCTCGCCGCCCATCAGCACCAGCGAGCCCTTCACGATGCCGCCGCCGAGGATACGGTCGATCTCGGCGTTGCCCAGCGAGACGCGGTCCTCGACGGTCGTCGTCACGTCCCGCAGCGGCATCGGCTTGCGCCCGGCGCCCGGCAGGGACACGGCCGCGGGGTGCTTCCCCGTGACCACCTCCTTCTCCACCATGGTGTTCCACTCCCCGCAGGCGGGGCACTTTCCCATCCACTTGGAATATTCGTTGCCGCAGTTCGAACAGAACCATACGGACTTCGCTTTCTTGACAGTTGTCGCCATAGCCCGGTCTATTTTCACAAAGATAATGAGAAATCCCGACTTTGCGATGACTTCCGGGCGGAAGTTGCCGGTCAGAACCCGAAGCGGGCCTTGAAGCGTCTCAGGGACCGGCGGCCGGGGCCGAAGACCAGCGGGCGTTCCACGGTCTGGGACTGGATTTCGGCCTCATTGTCGTCGTGGACCTGGTCGAGGCGGTCGGGATACAGGTAGCGGAGGCCCTGCGTGGGACGGGCATGGTAGCGACACAGGTTGTTGGCCGGGACTACCCAGGTGTTGCCTTCCATGGTGATGTCCCTGTACCAGGCGTTGAACAGCCGCAGGCCGCAGCTCTCCGTGCGCTCGAAGCGGTTGCCCCGCACCACGAAGCTGCGGGTCGGGGCGGTATTGTCGTAGAACATCAGGTGCGCGGCGTTGGGGTTCCAGCGCTGCGTATGGCCCCAGCCCTTGCCGGCGTCACGGCACACGTTGCCCTCGAACAGGATGTTCTCCGTCACGGCACCGTCCCCTTGGTTCCAATACTCATAGGAATACTCACAGTTCCACACCTCGTTCGACCGCCAGATGATGTTGCGCTGACTCTTCCCGGGCATCTTCGTCTGGTTGGTCAGGCCGGCATCCCAGCACTCCCATACGCGGCAGCCCTCCACCCGCACATCTTCCGTCTGCCCCCACAATTCGATGCCGTTGCCATAGCGGACCCCGTTCCCTTTCTCGTCGACATACAGGGTGCCGCCGCCGATCCAGCAGACATCGCAGCGGGTGATGGAGATGCGTGCCACCTCGTTGCTCTGGATCCCGTGGGCGGCGCCGTAGCGCAACCAGAGATGGTCGATGCAGACATCGTGGCAGCCGTTGATACGGATGATATGCTGCCTTTCCGCCAGTTCGATGGAGGAGAAGCGCAAGGCGGGGTTCTCTCCGCTCACCAGGTAGACGGCGTGCTCGTCTCCCACCCAGGTGAAGTGGAGGTCCTGCCCCGCCAGCAGAGCCAGGCGGTCTTCCTTGCGGGCGCACCCCTGCCGTCCATGGTCGAAGATGATGTTGCCGAGTTCCCGTTCCGAGGGTTTCACGCATTTCCACAGGCCGGGTCCGGCCGGCGTCCAGTCGTCCGGCGAACCGGCCGCGTAGGAGGCCTCCAGCACCGGTTTCGGGCCCGCGCCGTAACTCCCGTAGAAGACCGGACGGCCCTCTTCGCCGGAAACGGTCCGCAGGTGGCCCCGGAACACGTCGCCGCAGTGGAACAGGACGCTGTCGCCGGGGCAGACCGCCGCCGCTTCCACCCGTTGCAGCGTCTTCCAGGCCGAGGAGGGCGAACGTCCGTCGGCGCCGTCGTTCCCGTCGGCACAGACATAATACGCGTTGCCGCCCTGCAGGGTGAGGGACAGGAGCGCCAGGGCAAGGAGGAAACCGGTCTTTCTCATCATGATGGCAGGAGGCGCACAACTTTGATGCCAAGGCGCCCCTACCAGGACACCAGTTCCTTCTGGATCTGCTCCAGCGACTTGTCCTTCGTCTCCGGCAGCCGCAGGGCGAAGCAGAGGCTGAGCAGGGCGACCAGCGAGAAGAACCCGAAGATATACGCGCCCCCGATCGACAGGCACAGCGGGAAGAACCACGTCAGCAGCGCCGACCAGACCCAATGGGTCGTGCTGCCCAGCACCTGTCCCTGCGCCCGGACGCGGGTCGGGAATACCTCCGCGATCACGACCCAGATCGTGGCCCCGAGCGACACGGCGAAGAAGGCCACATAGGCGCAGACGCAGACCAGCAGCATGTATCCTTCGAACGCCCCGAGCCAGAAACCGCGGGCGACCAGGAACTGTGCCGCCACCATGCCGACGGAACCCACCACCAGCAGGGGTTTGCGGCCGACCCGGTCGATCAGCATCATGCCGAGCAGGGTGAACGTCAGGTTGGTCAGGCCGACGATGACGGACTGCAGCATGGCCCCGTCGCGGAACACGCCCGAGAGTTCGAACAGGCGGGGTGCATAGTAGAGGATAGCGTTGATGCCGCTCAACTGGTTGAAGGTGGCAATCAGCAGGGCGATGGCGACCGGACGGGCATATTTCCGCTGGAACAGCGGCTCCTTCTCCCGGCCGGCATCCGTCTGCAACGATTCCCGGATGGCGGCGAGTTCGCCTTCCACATCGGGTTCGCCCGTCTTCCGGAAGATGGCCGCAGCTGCCGCTTCCTCTCCCCGCGCCATCAGCCACCTCGGGCTTTCGGGCACGGTCAAGAGCAGGACGGTGAACAGGGCGGCCGGTACGCTTTCGGCCAGGATCATCCACTGCCAGTCGTCCGGCACGCCCGCGATGAAATAGTTGGAGAAGTAGGCGAGCACGATGCCGAGGACGATATTGAACTGGAAGAAGCAGACGAACCGTCCGCGCCACCGGGAGGGAGAAATCTCCGCGATATACATGGGCCCGATGACAGAGGAGGCACCCACGGCGAGGCCGCCGATGAACCGGAAGGCCATGAAGGCGAACCAGTTCACGATTGCACCGCTCCCGACCGCCGACACGAGATACAAGGCGCCCACCCAGCCGAGCGACCGGCGCCGTCCCAGCCGCTGGGCCGGGCTGCCGCACAGCAGCGCGCCGATGATGGTGCCGATGAGTGCCGTGGCCATGGTGAAGCCGTGCGCGAAATCCCCGAGGGAATACACTTGCTGGATGGCTTTCTCGGCGCCGGAGATTACGGCGGTGTCGAATCCGAAGAGAAGTCCGCCCAGCGCCGCAACGAAGGCGGTCCAGAACATGTAGGGTTTGGGATGCTGTCTCATACGCTGTATTTGATCCTTTCGATGATGTGGTCCTGGTAGCATTCGTCCAGTTCCACGAAATAGCCGCTCCACCCCCAGACCCGCACGATAAGGTTGCGGTGCCGCTCGGGGTGCTTCTTCGCATCGAGGAGACGCTCCTTGTCGAGGGTGTTCAACTGCAACTGGTGGCCGCCCATCCGGATGTACGAGCGGATGAGCAGAGCCAGTTTGTCGACCGTTTCCGCGCTGCGGAAGATGCTTCCGTCCAGTTCGATGGTCAGGGGCCCGCCGTTGATGGCGTCCTCCAGGTGCGGCTTGGTGAACGACCGCATCACGGAAAGCGGCCCCTTCTGCCGGAGGAACATGCTCGGGGTGAAATTGGCGGGGATGACCTCGCCGGCCCGCCGTCCGTCCGGTGTCGCCGGCAGGTCCTTGGCATGCAAGATATAGTACATCGCCGTGCCGGTCCCGGCCCGCCAGATGCCGCCCCGTTCGTTGCGGATTCCGCGCAGCCCCTCCGCGAACGAATCCAGCAGGGCCGTGCCGATAGTGTCGGCGTAGTCATCGTCAAGGCCCATCTTCGGGGCGTCGTTGCGCAGCCTGTCCAGGAGCCCGGCATGGCCCTCGAAATCGGCGGAGAGCGCTTCCTTGAAGGCCCGGCGGGACACACTCCCTTCCTCGAAGCAATATTTCCGGACGGCTGCCAGGGAATCCGCCGCCGTGGACAGGCCGGTCCCATGCACCCCGTAGTTGTTGGTCACCCCGCCCAAGGAGATGTCCCGGGCCTTCTCGATGCAGCCTCCCATCAGGACCGACATGAACGGGGCCGGAACCATGTAGAGCCGGTCGTGGGACGCGGTGATGCGCCGACATTCCGCCTTGATCTTCCGGTCGACACAGGCGTACAGTTCATCGTAGGTCCCGAATCGCTCCAGGTCCGCCACCGCCTCGCTGACGATGCCGGCGAAGGAGAGTGCGTCGATGTTCGGAATCTCCATCCCGTCGCGCGGGATGATGAACTCCCAGCAGGCTGCGACCACATAGTCGTGGGCCTGTTCCGGAGTGTAGCCGAGTTTAAGCAGGCCCGGAATCACCACATCGTCGTTGTCGTACTGCGGGAACCCGAGCCCGCGCCGGGTGAGTTCCGCGCCCAGGCGGAACACCTCCAGCGGCGTGTCCTTGTCGCAGCGCAGGTTGATCTTCGGGTCGATCAGGTTGAGTTCATAACTGGCCTCCAGGCACATCCGGGACAGGTCGTTGAACAGGTAGTTCCCTGCCTGGTCGCGGCCGCCGAGGACGATGCTCTGCCCGTTGTCGCCCTGCTGCATGCCCACGTACAGGTCGCTGTCCTTGTTGCAGGTGAGGAAGAATTCGAGGACCAGGGCATACGCTTCATCGCGCGTGAGCCGCCCCGCATCGAGGTCGGCCTGGTAATAGGGGAAGATGTACTGGTCGAAACGGCCGAGGGTGTTGTGGTAGCAGTCGCTCTCCCAGAGGGCGAAATGCACCATGCGCAGCAGTTGGAGGGCCTCATGCAGGGTGGAGGCGCCTTCGGTGGCGATGCGGTGCAGGACGGCCGCCACCTCGTCGAGGTCGCTGTCCGCCGCACACCGCTCGTACTTGCGGATGAAGGCCTGCACCGAGGCGATGCTGTCGCGGGCGGACTCCAGGAAGCGGCGGCCGTCCCCGTCCAGCGCGGGGTCCGCCATCCGCGCTTCCACCGCGGCCTTCCGCCCGGCAAGCCCGTCGCGGAGGATGCCGGCATAATCGGGGGAGATGTTCGAGACCGTGCCGCGTTCGTGCAGGGTATGCTCCGCCTTGACCTGCGCCCACTCCTCTTCCGTGAAGATGGACGGGATGCGGGAGAGGGTCCGGGTGGCGACAATCCGCTCGCCCTCCAGGATGACGGGCTCCTCCGCCTCCAGCAGGGCGCCCAGCATCCGGGAACTGCGCAGTTGGGGGTGGAGCCCCTCTGCCTGGAACGATGCGGCCAGCCCGGCCAGGCCGGCCTCATCCGGAGTCCTCCGGAACCTGTGGTGGCCTCCGGCACGGATGAAGGCCCGTAACTGTTCAATCCTTTCTATCATGGTTCAAAGTATGATGACGTCCATTCCCCGCCCGGCGAAGACCTCGGCATGGACCTCCGGGGCGGCCTTCGTATCGAACGAGGGCGCATAGGGGCGGCCCAGCAGGGGGTATTTCGCGCCCGCCGTCTGGTGGTAGCGCAACAGTTCCACGCGGTGGAGGTTCCCGGCGCCCTCCAGCAGGTCGGCGGCGGCCCGCATGTCCTCCACGCTGTCGTTGACCCCGGGAATCAGGGGGAGCCGCGCCGCGAACCGCTTTCCGGAGGCCCGGAGCCGGGAGAGGTTCGCCAGGATGAGGGCATTGTCCACGCCGGTGCAACGCCGGTGGAGCGCCGGGGCGGCAGCCTTGATGTCGAAGAGCAGGTAGTCCGCCGCCGCCACGACACGGTCGAACACCGGCCCGGGGGCGAATCCGCTGGTCTCCACCGCCTGGTGGACCTCCGGCCCGAGAAGCTGCATGACCTCCAGGAGGAAATCCGGCTGGGCAAGGGGCTCCCCGCCCGTGAATGTGACGCCGCCACCCGTTTCGCGGAAGAAGGCCGCATCCCGGCGCAGGCGGGCGGCCAGGGCCTCGGAGGAGAGGGTGTAGCCGCACGTCTCGTCCCGCCCCGGACGGTGCATCACCTCGGGGCGGAAGCCCTGCCCTTCCGGGTTATGGCACCATTCGCACCGCAGCGGACAGCCCTTCAGGAAGACCGTCGTGCGGATTCCCGGGCCGTCGTTCACGGCAAATTCCTCGATGCTGAATAGGGTTCCTGTAAGCATGGGTTCCAGTGTTCCTGCAAAGGTAGGCAGAATGCATCACTGGTTTGCACTGGTCTGATTTATTTCCTATCTTTGCGGACCAGTTTATGAACAGGGAACCGAAATACATGTCCGTGGTCCATTGGGTCGAGGAGGAAATCCGCTCCGGGGATCTGCGCCTGGGAGACCGGCTTCCATCGGCCAACGCCTTCCGCATCAAGTTCTCGCTGTCGCGGAGTTCCGTCTTCCTGGCCATGAAGGACCTGTGTGCCAGGGGTATCGTCCATCCGCAGGAGGCCGTGGGGTATTTTGTGAAGAGCACGTACATCGACGTGCAGGAGAAGGTCCTGCTGCTCTTCAACGAACTGACTTCGTTCAAGGAAGATCTCTACCGGTCGTTCCTCGACGAGCTCGGTCCGGACGTTCCGGTCGACATCGTCTTCCACCACTACGACAGGCGGGTCTTCGAGAACCAACTCCGCGAGGCAGACGGGAACTATACCTCCTACGTGGTGATGCCGGGCAAGTTCCGCGGTCTGAGGTCGCTGCTGGAAAGCCTCCATGGGAAGGTGTTCCTGGTGGACCATTACCAAGACGACCTCCGCGGACATTTCCCCGCGGTCGGCCAGGACTTCGAGCAAGACACGTATGACGCCCTCGTCCAAGGGCTGCCCCACCTGCGCAAATACAGCAGCATCGTCCTGCTCCAGCATCATGCCATCGAACCGGAAGAACGCTGCGACGGCCTCCGCCGCTTCTGCGGCGAATACGGATTCAGTTCTCTGGCCCTCCCTTCCATCCAGGGCATGTCCCTGATACCGGGGACCCTGTACCTCACGGCGGAGGACCGGGAACTCGTCCGCCTGATCAAGCAGGCCCGGCAGCAGAACCTGGGCATCGGCACCGGAATCGGCATCCTGTCCTACAACGAGAGCCTCTTGAAAGAAGTAATCGCAAACGGCATTTCCACCCTCTCCACCGACTTCACGCAGATGGGGCGGACTCTCGCCGGGCTCATCCGCCGGCAGACGCCAGGTCCTGTGCCCGATATCCGCAACCCTTGGATACTCCGGCTCCGGGGGTCGATCTGAGGTCCACTGCGGACAACAAAAAAGTCCCGGGGTGAACCTCGGGACCATGTTCCATACCGGTAGAATTACTTGCTCAGGGCAGCCTTTGCAGCGTCGGCAGCATTGTTGACAGCCTCGGTAGCAGCGTCCTTGGCAGCGTTGACAGCAGCGTCCTTCACGTCCTCGGCAGCGGCCTCGACGACCTCCTTGAGGGTGGAGTCGGCCTTCTCGCAGCACTCCTTGGTCTCCTCGACAGCCTCGGTAGCGGCCTCTTCGGCAGCGGCGTCAGCCTTCTTGGAATTGTTGTTTCCACAAGCGACAGCGGCGGCCATCATGGCCACAACAGCGACAGACATAAATACCTTTTTCATGGTCCTTTTTATTAACGAGTTAAACAAAACACTTTCCAAGCCGCAAATGTAATGCCTTTTTTTGACTCGTCAAAGATTTTCTTAATATTTTTATAATCTTTCTTACAAAGGCCCCCCGCCGGGATGATATCCCCTTTTCAGTTCAAAAACCTCCATCCCGTGTACCTTCCCGCTATCAATATGAAAGCGCAAAGCCGTCCTGACGGCATGCCAACCCTGGTTTCCGCAGGCACCGGGATTGATATACAGAAGGTTCTCGGTCTTGTCATTCATAACTTTGAGGATATGGGAATGGCCGCAGACGAAAAGGTCGGGACGGTGCTCCCGGATCAGGGTCCGGGCTTCGGGGTAATAGTGTCCGGGCGAACCGCCGATGTGGGTCATCAGCACCTTCACCCCCTCGCACTCCCAGCAGCGGTAGAGAGGATAGTCGAAGAGGAGGCGCCGGTCGTCGCAGTTGCCGATGACCCCTTTGAGGGGCTTGAAGGCCGCGATTTCGGCCGCCGTATCGACACCGCCGCCGAAATCCCCGGCATGCCATACCTCGTCGACCGGGGAGAGGAATTCCCGGAATTCGGGGCTGAACACCCCGTGACTGTCTGAAATGAGTCCGATGTACATAGCGGGGCGAAGTTACGCATTTCTCCGGAAATCCGGAGGGGCCGGCGCCCTTTTTATGGCCGGGGCCTGCATTTCCCGGGAGCCGGGGATGGTTTTGTCGCCCGGAATTGCGATATTTGCGGCATGGAACTGTTTTATGCCTGCGAATGCGACGGCGCCGTCTGCCGTCTGGACGCCGAGGAGTCCGGCCACTGCGTCCGGGTGCTGCGCCACCGGGCCGGAGATGAAATCCATGTCATCGACGGAGCCGGGACGATGCTGCGGTGCCGGATTGTGGAGGATAGCCCGAAGGGAGTCGAGGCTGAGATACTGGAGACCTTCCCCGGCTGGGGCGGCCATCCGTACCGGCTCACCGTCGCCTGCTGCCCGACGAAGAACAACGACCGCTTCGAGTGGTTTGTCGAGAAGGCAGTGGAAATCGGAGTGGATGTCATCGTCCCCGTCATCGGGGAACGGTCTGAGCGCCGGGTCTACAAGCCGGAGCGGGCCCGCCGGATCGCCCTCGCCGCTGCCAAGCAGTCGCTCAAGGCGCGGATTCCCGAGGTCACGGACCCGGTCGGGGTGCGGGCGTTCATCGAACAGGACCCGGCAGCATTGAAGTTGATGGCCTATTGTTTCGAGGGGGAACAGGAGCGGCGCAGCATCAAGGACGTGCTCCAGGGCTACGAGGGAACGGACATCAGCATCCTCATCGGCCCCGAAGGGGATTTCTCGCCCGAGGAAGCCCGCCTCGCCATCGCCCACGGCTACATCCCCGTCCACCTCGGCACCTCCCGCCTCCGCACCGAGACCGCCGCCGTCACCGCTGCCGAAGCCGCCTATTTCCGTTACATGTAAGGAACCTGTAAAAAATAACCAACTACATCCGGATGATCTCCACTGCACCGTCGAGGGCGACCTTGATAATCTGGGAGGCCTGACCGGTGGAAGCGGTGTCGACAGACGGGGGGACGACGAAGTCGACGGCGTCGCGGATCTCCTGCGGAATGTCGTTGAAACGCCTGGGCGTCGGCTCGCCGGAGAGGTTGGCGGAAGTAGACACGATGGGGCGGCCGAGCTTGTAGGCCAGGTCGCGGCAGAACGCCGCCATCGGAATGCGGATCCCGACGGAAGCATCCCCGGCGACAGCATTCCACGCCAGGTGCCAGCGGTCCCCCGGCTCACCCTGCACTCCGGCGATGGCTCCGGGATAGATAAGGGTCATGGGCTTGTCATTGACCTCCACGAGGTCGATCGCCATCGAGGGAATCTCCTTCACGTATTTCGCCACCATGTCCAGGTCGGAGGCCAGCAGGACCAGCGACTTGGAATCAGACCGGTGTTTGATCTCATAGATGCGCGCGACGGCTTCGGGACAGGTGGCGTCGCAGCCGAGCCCCCAGACGGTGTCGGTCGGGTACAGGATCGTGCCGCCGGAGCGGAGGGTCTTCAGGGCCTCGGCGAAGATTTCATCTCTTTTCATGGTACGTGGCGATAATCGGGTAATGGTCGGAATATTTCACATGGGGCACCGCATAGGAAACGGCCTCCAGATCGGATGGATACAAGATATAATCGATGCGCAGGAGCGGCCACAGGGCGCGGAACGTGGCCCCGAACCCCTTGCCGGCCTCGACGAAGGTGTCTTTCCGGCCCCGGCACAGACGGTGGTACGTGTAGGAGAGCGGATTGTCGTTGAAGTCGCCGAGGACCACCGAACGGACCGGGCAGGCATCCACATCGCGGATGACCTCCTCCACCTGCTGCGGCCGCTGCCGGATGGACCGCCGCATCTTGCGCCCCGTGTCCTCCACATATTCCTCGTCCTTGCCCAAGGATCCCATGAGCCCCGGCAGGGAGACGTTGTAACTCTCGAAATGGCAGTTGTAGACCCGTACGATGCTGCCCTCCAGCCGGATGTCCGAATACAAGGCCAGGTTGGTGCTCCGGTCGAAGTCGATCTTCCCCTTGCGCAGCACCGGGCGCCGGCTCAAGGTCACGTTGCCGGCATGCCCCTCCTTCCCGGTCAACACGTAATAATCAACATGATACCCGGGGAAATGCTGCCGGAAATACCGGTCCAGGTCCTCCTGGTTCGGCAGGTAGAATTCCTGGAGGCAGATGATGTCGGCATCGGCCTTCCGGAGGAAACCGCACACCGAATCGGCCAGGGCGAGGCGGGAGGCCTTCCCGTCCCCATGGGCGAACAGGCCGACATTGTAGGAGACGACCTTGAGTGTCCCCGGCCCGTCGGAGGCCGGTCCTTTGAACTGGTAATACCGCCCGAGCAGCAACAGAGAAGGCAGGAGCATCACCGCCAGGAGCCCCGTCATCCGGGAACGGCGCAGGATGGCCCACACCAGGAAAACCGCCGTCACGACGGCCAGCGGCAAGTACAGGAGGCCGAACAGGGTGAACAGCCAGGCCTTCGCCGGGTTGACGATACCGGAAAGGTAGCTGAGCAGGAGCAGCCCCGACAGGATCAAGGCCGCCGTCCCGAACGTCAGCCGGGAAAGCCAGGTACGCCGCCTTACCTTCGCCAAAGTTTACCTGTCTTACGCCAGTACAGGATCAGGAGGAACCCGAACAGCATCCCGCCGAGGTGGGCGAAATGGGCGATGCCGAGCCGGGTGCCCGTGATACCCGTGACCAGTTCGATGACAACGAAGATGGCCACCCACCATTTGGCCTTGAGGGTCACCGGCGGGAAGATGAGGGTCATGGTAGACTCCGGATAGAGCATCGCGAAGGCGATCAGCACGCCGTAGATGGCTCCGGAAGCACCGAGCATCGGGGTCCGGAGCAGATTGGTATAGGCGATCTGGGCCGCAGCCGACCCGCCGGCAAGGTAGCGCTGGGCCTCCAGCCATTCCGTACCCGTATGCAAAGCGACAGCGCCGAGGCCGGTCACGAAGTAGAACAAAAGGAACTTCCGCGTGCCGAGGACCCGCTCCACCACCATCCCGAACATCAGGAGGGTATACATGTTGAAGAAGATATGCCAAAAGCCGCCGTGCATGAACATGTGCGTCACCGGCTGCCACCATCGGAAAAAGGGCGACGCCGGGTAGAACATCGCGAAGGTCCCGACCATGAAATCCTCGTTCAACAAGGTGGCGATAAACATGATCACGTTGATGATGAGGAGGTTCCGGGTAACGGTCGGAATCGAGGCGAACCAGCTGCGGAGGTTGTTGGAGTAAGGCATACTAAAAACGTTTATCCAGCTCGTCGAGCGGGAGGATGCTGATGATACGGCGCCCGGAGGAAGTGAATTCCGGGTTGCCGGTGCTCAGGAGGGCGTCGAGCAGGCGCTGCGCCTCCGTCGGGGAGGTCAGTTTCTCGCCCCCCGATGCGCCCAGGGCCGCAAATTGCTGTGCCATGGACTGTTCCATCATACCCGGGAGGGCGGTATGGTCGTCGGCAAGGATGCGCAGGAGGTCCCCTACCATGGTCTGGACCTTGCCCGGTTCGGTGGAATAGCCTTCCGGAACGCCGTTCACGACCACCGTGTCCGTGCCGAAGGGATCGATGTCGAAGCCAAGGCGCCGCAGCAGGTCCGCATGCTCGTCGACCAGGAGGCGGTTCTCCACTCCGACGGCGACCTGGACCGGGAACAGGGCGGTCTGGCTGACATGGCCCTCCTTCCCGAGCAGCTTGAGGAAGCGCTCGTAGAGGATGCGTTCCCGGGCCCTCCGTACCGATGTGACCATGACCCCGGACGCAGACTGGGACAGGATATAGCGCCCCTGGACCACCAGGATTTGTGCTGTCGGGAGCGTCCGCTCCTCGAACAGTCGGCCGTAGTCCTCGTGCGGGTCCACATAACGGGAGCTGCCGCCGGAAGGGGCCATGGATCCACCCGCCGGACGCGCCCCTTCAAAGGCCGTTTCAAAGGGATTGTAGGACGGGTCCACACCGGCCTCGGGGACACTCACCGGATGATATTCCTCGAAGCGCGTCCCGATGACGGGCATCTCCCGCGCCTCGGGATTGTCGAAGTCGATGTCGCCGGCGAGGGTGCCGCGCCCCAGGGACTCCCGGATACAGGCGGACAGGATCTGGAAGATGACGCTGTCTTCCTCGAACTTGATCTCGGTCTTGGTCGGATGGATGTTGACATCGATGGAGTGGGGATCCACCTCCAGGTAGATGAAATACGAAGGCGTCGTGCCTTCAGGGACCAACCCCTCGTAGGCCTTCATGACCGCCTTGTGGAGATAGGGACTCCGGAAATAGCGGCCGTTGACGAACAGGAACTGGTTGCCGAGGGTCTTGCGGGCCGATTCGGGACGGCCCACGAAACCTCTGACGCGGGCAAGGGTCGTATCGGCCGAAATGTCCACAACGTCGCCCACGACCTGGGCGCCGAGCAGGTCCATAATCCTGAACTTGAGCGACTTGGCCGGTTTGAGGACATGGATGTCGCGGCCGTTGTGGGTCAGGGAGAAGCCGAGGTCGGGGCGGGTCAGAGCCACGCGCTGGAACTCTTCGACGATATGGCGGAACTCGACGTTGTCGGACTTGAGGAACTTGCGCCGGGCCGGGATGTTGTAGAACAGGTTGCGGACCGCGAAGTTCGAGCCTTCCGGCACCGAGGCCTCCCGGGTAGCCAGGTGCTCCGAGCCGGAGAACTCGACCTCCACACCGAGGTCCGCCCCCTTCAGGCGGGTCCGCAACACGACATCGGCCACGGCCGCGATGGAAGCCAGCGCCTCGCCGCGGAATCCGAAGGTCGTGATGTCCTGCAGGTCTTCGGCCGTGGCAATCTTGGAAGTGGCATGGCGCTCGAAGCACAGCACGGCATCGTCCGGGGACATGCCGGTGCCGTCATCGATGACCTGGACGAGGGTGCGGCCGGCATCGGTGATGACGACGGTCACCTGCGAGGCGCCCGCATCCACGGCATTCTCCATAAGTTCCTTCACCACGGAAGCGGGCCGCTGGACGACCTCTCCCGCGGCAATCATATCCGCGATATTCCGGGGCAGTATCCTGAGTTCCATCACAGCAGCGAATAGAACTTCGTGATATATACCAGCACGACGGCGATCAGCAGCAACGTCACGAGGCTGATGATGGTCTGGACCCGGCTCTGCGTAGAGCGGGTCTTCTGGTAGTTGCCGTCCCGGAAGGCCCCGCGGATGCTGGAGCCGGGAACATAGGTATCCTCCTTCCGCTCGGTGTCGAGCGTGCCGTCCACGTCGCCGAACAGGCGCTTGCGTTCCTCCGCCTCCGGGTCGAAATACCGGGGGCGGTAGTTGAACACCCTGTGTTCCTGCTTCCCGAAGAAGCCGAAGTTGAATCCTGCCATAGCCGACATCATTATAACCGGGACAAAATTAACAAATACTGTCCGATTTTCAAAAGCCCCCCTCCTATCGATGCCTCTTTTCCCCGGAGTACTGGGTTCATTTTGCCCGGGGGCTGTTGATTCAATGAGGGGAGCGGGCACACGGTGTCTTGTCCTAAAATAGGTTTACCGGATTTGTGAGTTAATGAGTTAGGACTTGAACGTCCTGATATAGGTTAACCGGTGTTGTGCAAAGATAGTCAATAATCATTGTTAAGCAAGAGCAGTTTTGGCTGATTCATGCT
>JAFUZO010000074.1 GCA_017476575.1 Bacteroidales bacterium
CCCTTCTTTTTCCGGGGCGTGCGAAGCTTCTTGCTGTCGCGCATGTACGCGACGAACTCCGTCAGGGTGGCTTCCGTCAAGTCGGAAAACTTGATGTTCTTCTTGAAGGTGGTCAGATCCACACGCATCGCTTCCATCTTCTCGAAGGTGGCTTCCGTCCATGCGTTCTTTTCGCCGCATTCCTTCAAGAACATATCATAGACCTTGAAGAAGTCATGCTCTTTGGGCTTGCGCTCCTTCTTTGGCTCCGGAGCCGGATCTGGAACAGATCATTGTTTTTCCCGTAAGCCCTTAGCTTGAAAGCGACATTTCTCTTGATCTTCATGGCGTCTCTTTGTTAAAAAACGCGGCCCAAAAATATCCCAAAAATGCTCGCAGTCGAGCAACGTCGTTTGCAAAGATACGCAATAGAAAGTATTCCTGCACGGGTTTATGAAGGGGTTCGTACTTGGTTTACGATTCTCGTCCTCTCCGCATGAATGCCTTGCAGATTACTCTGTGAGGCATTTTGTGTAAATAATAGCCCGAGAGAATCGGGAAAGGCAGGTTTGTGGAACGTCTGACGGCTACACCGATCCCGTCCGGAGCCGGGAGGATCAGGGCCTGTACGGGTACTTAGGGTAAATTCCATGCAAGATAGACGGGGGTGGCGGATTCTATTTCCGCCAAACGTAAAAACGGAAACGAGATGAAAAAAATGTGGACATGGGCCGCTTTGGCCCTGGCTGTCGTAGCCTGCGACCCCGAGGTTTTGGACGGAGACTGGGACCCGATCCAGACGGACCAGGAGCAACTGACCTTCGGACAGGCGGGCGGGACGCAGACCGTCCGGATGACCAATTACAAGTCGTGGTGGCTCTGCGAGGCCTATGACACGGTCGCGTGGTCGGAGACGGACGGTTGGCAGTACCAAGGGCTGGTCTATCCCGAAGAAGGCACGGTGTATCATATCGCCGGGGCGTGGTACGAGGCCGTCATCCCGGAAGGCGCGCGCAACACCCTGACCGTGACCGCGCAGCCGAACCCCGGCACGGCGCCCCGGGAGGCCCATGTCACCTTGACGGTCGGCGATGCCTTCAAAACCATCACCCTCTATCAGCATTGACATGAGACGGACCCTTTTGGCCGACCTGGCGCTGCTCCAGCAGAAGGCTGCAGCTTTGGTCATGCCCTGGGCCCGCATGACACCGCTGCCCCGCCGTTGAGCCGGTTTCAGGTTCTTCTCCATTTTCCCGGAAAATTGCTAAATTTGCAGAGAATCCAAAGGATATACAATATGAGCAGAGAACTTGAAACGTGGTGGTCGTCCCTGACCATCGCTCAGAAAGAGCGGATTGCCCGGAAAGCGGCTGCGAAGGCATCTGCGGACGGCACGGTGGATGAAGCCGCCGTCCGGTATCCGGCCTGCACCCAGTGGTGGAACGGCCTGGATGAGACCACCCGCCAGACCATCTATGACCACTGTGTCGACCGGCACGGCTACCTCCTGAAAGACTGGAATGACGCGACGCCCTACGGCGACTGACGAAGCACCTTTCCTGTTGGACACCAGCGATTTGCATGAAACCGGGAGCAAGCGGAATTGCACCCGGTTTCTTTTAATCGCTTGCTACGGAGAAGGATAGGTGCTTCCCTGCTGTTTTGTGGATGGAACGCATTTTGCTATCTTTGCAGCATGAAAGTGAAACTGGAGACGGGTGTGGACCTGGGATTCTGTGGGGTCGTGCTGCCGGCGCTGCTGTTCATTTTCCCGCTGGAGGAATGGGCGGGATGGCATGCCGGTTACGTGTTGCTCTTCATCCTGTGGCTGTACGGGTGCTATTTCCTGGACCGGCTGGTGCTGAGCCGCTGGCTGACGGGTGGCGCCCGGCGGTTGTGGTCGGCTATGGCCCTGTTGTTCCTGATGACGGTCGTCACCTTCTTGATGACCATCCAGGACGTTCCCTTTCCAAAGGATATCGAACAGTTGCCACATATCGAACTCTACCAGCAGGCTATCTGGATCTTGTACATCGTCGTGACAGCATCCAGCCTTTCCATCGGCCTTCTTGCCAGACGCATCCGGTCGCTGGAGGGCCGCCAGGCACAGGAAGAGCAGGATCAGGATACCCGGCGGGCCGTGGAACTGCGGGCCCGTGATGCCGTAGCCGGGGAGACCATCACCGTCAAGGCCGGCTATGAGGACGTGTCGATCCCTCTCGCCGGCATCCAGTATATCGAATCCCGCAACAACTATGCGTGCATCCATCTGGACCACCAGGACGACGTGGTCACCCAGATTACGCTGAAAGCCCTCCTGGAGCAGCTTCCTGAAGGCAAGTTCATCCGGATCCACCGCTCCTACATCATCCCTGCCTACCGCATCGAACGCAAGCAGGCGACCGCTGTCAAGCTGGTCGGCGTCGATACTCCGCTCCCGGTCGGAAGGGCCCATAAGGACAATCTGAAATGACCCCGACAACGATTCTTCTCACCATCCTGGCCTACTTCGCGGCCATGTATGCCGTTTCCCTCCTTTCCGGCCGCAGGGCCGACAATGCCGCTTTTTTCAGCGGAGGACATGGCTCCCGCTGGTGGGTAGTGGCCCTGGCGATGGTCAGTGCCTGCATGTCCGGGGTTACCTTCGTCTCCGTGCCGGGGATGGTCGGGGTCAGCGGATTCGGCTACCTCCAGATGTGCATCGGCTTTTTCCTGGGTTATCTTGTCATCGCCTTCGTCCTGACGCCGCTGTATTTCCGGCTCGGGGTCGTGTCCATCTACCAGTACCTGGAGCAGCGCTTCGGCCTCGGCGCCTACCGGACCGGTGCCTGGTTCTTCTTCATTTCCAAGATGCTGGGAGCCTCCGTGCGGCTGTTCCTCCTGTGCCTGACCCTCCAGCTGCTGGTCTTCGGCCCCTGGGGTGTCCCGTTCTGGATCAATGCGCTCTGCAACGTCGCTGTCTGCCTCCTCTATACCTACCGGGGCGGGGTCCGCTCCGTCATCTGGACCGATGTGCTCAAGACCGGCTGCATGCTGCTGGCGGTGACTCTCTGCCTGTATTTCATCGCCCGGGACCTCGGTGGCATCCGGATCCATGAGCAGACCTTCTTTTTCGATGATATCAACCATCCGCAGTATTTTTGGAAGCAGCTTGTCGGCGGGCTTTTCACTGTCGTGGCCATGACCGGCCTGGACCAGGACATGATGCAGCGGACCCTTGCCTGCAAGAATGTGCGGGATTCGCAGAAGAACCTCGTGGTCAGCAGCCTGTTGCAGGCCGCTGTCATCGCCCTCTTCCTCTGTCTGGGGGCCCTGCTCTACCAGTACGCCGCCGTGCATGGCATCGCCGAGACCGGAGACCGGCTCTTCCCCGCCGTGGCCACGGAGGGCAGCCTTCCGGCGGCGGTCGGCATCCTGTTCATCATCGGCCTGGTCTCCAGCGCCTACGGGGCCGGAGGATCCGCCCTCACTTCCCTGACCACTTCGTTTTCCGTGGATATCCTGGGGACGAAGGGCAGGGACGAAGCGGTTGTCACCCGTACCCGCAAGCGGGTCCACTGGGCGATGGCAGCCGGAATGGCCCTTACCATCACCGTCTTCAACGCTGTCAACAGCACCAGTGCCATCGATGCTGTCTACAAACTGGCCAGTTATACCTACGGCCCCATCCTGGGCCTGTTCAGCTTCGGTATCCTCACCCGCGCGAAGGTCCGCGACCGGTATGTTCCCATCGTGTCCCTGGCCGCACCGGTAATCTGCTTCATCCTTCAGATGAATGCGGAACGTTGGTTCGGAGGGTATCATTTCAGTTATGAACTCCTGCTGCTCAATGCCGGGCTGACCTTCCTCGGCCTCACCTGCCTGATCGAGCGCGGGCCTCGTCCACAGGAAGCGGCCGCCCGTCGAGAAAAGCGGTGACCTGCGCCTCCGGGAATCCCAGGCTGCGGACCTTGTTGAGCTGTCGCAGCGCTTCGGAATACATCGTGAAAACACCTACGGAATAGACATATTTCAATGTGGATGTCAGCCGTTCATAGACGGGAGAGAGGCCTTTGAGGTCATCCGGAGCGGCATGGCGGGTGGCGGTGAACAGCTGGATCTGGTAGATGAGTCCGGCCGGGAGCGATCCTGCCGGGGCAAAGCGTCCGACCGGGGCCACCCGGAAGGACTCCCCGGTGTCGGGCGGACCCGCGACCTTCATGCGCAGGCGCGCGCCCATGCTGTTCTTGGTAAAGGTGTAGCTCAAGGAGGCCCCGACCACTTCCCGGTCCGCGCGGCCCGAGGACGAGACCACCCCGCTGCGCAAGAACGCCTGTTCGATGAGCCGTACTTCCCGGCTGGTCAGTTCCAACCGGGCCCGGAGCGGTTTCAGCGCCTCTTCCTTCTCCTGGATGGAAGCGGTCAGCGCCACCAGGCCGTCGCCGCCCTGGGACAGCAGGAGGCGCATCTCGTCCAGTGCCCGCTCGTAAGCATAGATGGTATCGCGTAGGGCGCGGGCCTCATCCATCTTGAGCATATACAGGCGCGTGTCGTCGTTGTCCGGGACGCCGCCCGAGACGGCCGAACCGTTGTCGATGCGGGCGGGATCGTCGAGGGGAAGGAGGGAGGCGATACGCTTCAGCTGGTCCACATTGCGGACGGCCTTCCGCTCCGGCTGTTCCTTGTATTCAAGGACATACAGGTAGACGCTGTCGCGGGAGCAGTCCCGGTTGGAGGCGAAGAGGGTGTATTTTCCGTCGTCGGAATGGACCAGGAGCAGGTCGTCTGCGGGCGAAGAGTAGGGAAAGCCGAGGTTGACCGGCTCGCCCCAAGAGCCTGTCGTCTCGTCCCAGGCTGAACTGTAGAGGTCATAGCCGCCCATGCCGTACAGGCCGTCGGAGGCGAAATACAGCGTTTTTCCGTCGGGCGAGAGCATCGGAAAGATTTCGTTGCCGAGGGTCACGAGTTTCTCGCCGAGCAGTTCCGGGGCGGACCAGAGGGAGTCCTGGTCCTGGCTCAGATACAGGTTGCGGGCGCCGGTTTCGTCAGGGGCCGAGAAATAGACAGCCCGGCCCCCTTTCGGCGCATAGGTCGGGAACCCCTCGTCGGAGGGGTCCAGCGGATTGGGGGCTGTGCGCCAGCTTTGGTTGCGGAGGGGGTAGAACAGGAAGAAATCCTTGCGGGAGAAACGTTGCCGGGCCACGACGACCGGTTCGCAGCAGAAGTCCGTCATGTTGAGGCCGTTCTGGGCAAGCCGCATGCCCTCCTCCAGGGCGGGCAGGACCTCGTCCCGGTCCGCGGCGGCATAGGCTTCCGTGTAACGCTCGATGGCTTCCTCGAAACAGTAGCTGCGATGCAGCCGGCGGCCTTCTTCCAACAACTCTGCAGCCGTGGAAGCCGGTTCTGGAAGGGCGGCTGCAGCCGGAGCCGTCGCCGGCGTTGTTGCAGGTTCAGGTTCCGGGACCGCCCGGATGCCGGGGAAGAGGACCGGGAGGCTGTCCCTCCTTTCCGGGGTGCCATTCTCCAAGGGCGGAAGGTCGGTGCGGGTCTTGGCCCCTTGGACGAGGCTGTCCCGGACGATGGCGGTCGAATCGGCCCCGGGAAACAACAGGACCTGCCCCGACAGGTTCCCCCCCGCCAGCAGCAGACCAAATATGCAGAGCCATATCCCTTTCACCGGTTCGCCTTCGTTTCGAGCATGCAAAAATACATATTTCGTACCGTTTTCCCAACACCGGCCGCCCGGTCCGGTCCCGTTTTGCCGGAAAAGGACCCGGAATCCCGTCCGAACCGACTTCCGGTGCAGAGGAAGGAGAGGCATAAGACAAGAAATAGTTGGCAGAAAGTTCGTTTATCAGAAAAAAGTTGTAATTTTGTACCCTTATTTTGCCGAGATACGCAGAAATTGATAATTTAACATACAAACGACATGCAAAGCAAAGGTGCAATCAGACTCGTGGCGATCCTGTTCGCCCTCGCCTGCATCTGGCAGCTCTCCTTCACAGCAGTGACCCGCATCCAGGAGAAAAAGGCTGCCCGGTATGCAGCGCAGAAGGCGGAGCAGTTCGTCCAGGCGAACAATGTCGCCGCGGATGTCCGGGAATATGTCCTTGACTCCGTGGCCAACATCAGGAACAGGGCATATATCGACTCCATCAGCGGCGAGAAGGTCTATCTCGGATATACCTATCAGTCCGTCAAGGAGAAGGAGATCAACCTCGGCCTCGACCTCAAGGGCGGAATGAACGTCATGCTGCAGGTACAGCTCGAGGACCTCGTGAAGGCGCTCTCCGGCGGCAGTTCCGACCCTGATTTTGTCGCTGCCCTCACCCAGGCCAAGAAGAACAACGTCAACTCTTCGCAGGACTTCATCGCCCTGTTCGAGACGGCATGGGCCGAGACCGCGAACGGACGCCGCCTGGCCGAAATCTTCGGCACCTACGAGCTTCGTGACAAGGTGAAGCCCGAATCCACCGACAAGGAAGTCGTCGACGTCATCCGCGGAGAGGCCAAGAGCGCCATCGACAACTCCTTCAACGTGCTCCGCAACCGTATCGACCGCTTCGGCGTCACCCAGCCGAACATCCAGCGTATCGAGAACAGCGGCAAGATCCTCATCGAACTTCCGGGTGTCAAGGATCCGGAGCGTGTGCGCAAACTCCTCCAGGGTACGGCCTCCCTCGAATTCTGGCCGACCTTCACCGCCAACGAGGTCAATCTCCAGGCGGTCGACGCCCGCGTAGCGGAAGTGCTCGCCAACCTCGGCGACAGCACCGCCGTTGCCAACCCGCTCTTCTCCGTGCTTTCCCCGAGCGGCTGGAACAATGCCTGCATCGGCTTCGCGAACGGGGTGGACACCGCGACCGTCAACAGTTACCTAGCCCTCGCCGAGGACGTCCTTCCGCAGGGCTTCCGGGGTTTGTGGACCGTCAAGCCGAGCGACTTCGTCCAGAGCGGCAACGTCTATGAACTCGTCGCCATCAAGGCGACCTCCCGCGACGGCAAGGCCCCGCTCGACGGCGGCGCCGTCACCGACGCCCGCGTGGACTTCAACGGCCAGAACCGCGGCGGTTCCCCGTCCGTCTCCATGACCATGAACGCCGAGGGCGCCTCCATCTGGGCCCGCCTGACCAAGGACAACATCGGCAAGCAGATCGCCATCGTCCTCGACGGCCTCGTGTACTCCTACCCGAATGTCCAGAACGAGATCACCGGCGGCAACTCCCAGATCACCGGCAACTTCGACGTCCAGGAGGCGGAAGACCTCGCCAACGTCCTCAAGTCCGGTAAACTCCCGGCACCGGCCACCATCATCCAGGAGCAGGTCGTGGGTCCGTCCCTCGGTTCCGCCTCCATCCGCGCCGGTCTCATCTCCTTCGTCATCGCCTTCCTCCTGGTGCTCATCTACATGGTGTTCTTCTACCAGGGCGCCGGCCTCATCGCCGACGTGGCGCTGCTCTGCAACGTGCTCCTGCTGTTCGGCACCCTCGTGAGCTTCGGTGCCGTGCTGACCCTGCCGGGTATCGCCGGTCTCGTGCTGACCCTCGGTATGGCCGTGGACGCCAACGTCATCATCTATGAGCGTATCAAGGAAGAGATTGCGGCCGGCAAGGGCTTCGGCAAGGCCGTGGCCGACGGTTACAAGAACGCCTACTCCGCCATCATCGACGGCCAGTTGACGACCCTCCTCACCGGTATCATCCTCTACATCTTCGGTTCCGGTCCGGTCCAGGGCTTTGCCACCACCCTCATCATCGGTATCATCACCTCGGTGCTGACCTCCATCTTCATCACCCGGCTCATCTTCGACGACCGTATCCAGAAGGGCAAGACGGTCTCCCTCTCCAACAAGGCCACCGAGAACTTCCTCAAGCACACGAAGATCGACTTCGTCGGTGCCAAGAAGTATTCCTATATCATATCCGGCGCCCTGATTGTCATCGCCATCGCCTCCATCACCTTCAAGGGCTTCAGCTATGGTGTCGACTTCACCGGCGGCCGTACCTACATCGTCCGCTTCGACCAGGCTGTCAAGGCCGAGGAGGTCCGCTCCGCCGTCGAGAACACCTTCCAAGTGGCGGCAGCCGAGGCCGGAGAGGAGCAGTTCTCTGTCGAAGTCAAGCAGTTCGGCGGCGATGCCCAGATGAAGATCACGACCCAGTACAAGGTCAACACGGATGATTCCGCCGTCGACGCCGAAATCGAAGGCCTCCTGTACGATGCCCTCCAGCCGTTCTATGCGGAAGGTATCGCCCTGGCCGATTTCACCTCTACCCTGGAGAATCCGAACGGTATCATCTCCTCCGACAAGGTCGGTCCGACCATCGCCCGCGATATCCAGCGCAGCGCCGTCATCAGCGTACTCCTCGCCCTGCTCGGCATCTTCGCCTATATCGCTGTCCGGTTCAAGGGATGGACCTGGGGTCTCGGCGGTGTCGTCTCCCTGGCCCATACTGCCATCATCGTCATCGGCTTCTTCTCCCTGTTCAACGGCATCCTGCCGTTCAACCTGGACATCGACCAGACCTTCATCGCGGCCATCCTGACCATCATCGGTTACGCCATCAACGACAACGTGGTCATCTTCGACCGGATCCGTGAGCAGCGCGGCCTGCATCCGAATGCAGACTTCCGCGAGACGGTGAACACCGCCCTCAACGCGACCCTCACCCGTACGGTCAACACCTCGGTCTCCACCCTCCTTCCGATGCTGGCCATCGCGATCTTCGGCGGAGAATCCATCCGTGGTCTCGCCGTCGCCCTCTGCCTCGGTATCGTCATCGGCACCTACGCTTCCATCATGATTGGTACGCCGGTCATGTTCGATGCTACGGCAGCCGCTGCCAAGAAGAAGGCGGCGAAGAAATAAATCGTTTTGAAGTCAGGAAGACGGTCAGCATACACCTTGTGCCGGCCGTCTTCTCGTTATATCGCTTGAGCATGAGACGACTCCTCCTATCCCTCTTGGCCGTGCTGCCGGCGCTGATGCTGGGGGCCCAGACTTACGACGTCCTCGATATCGTCCGTGCCGACCGGAACAAGGCGGCCGGCAACGAGGGCCCTTACCGGTTCGATGCCCCGGCCCTGACCCCTGCACCGAAGGGGTATGTCCCGTTCTATATCAGCCATTACGGCCGCCACGGGTCCCGCTATGCCTGGAACGGCGAGACCTATTCTGTCATCGCAAAGACGCTGGAGGCCGCCCGGGCGAGCGGTTCGCTGACGGAGCGGGGAGAGAAGTTCTATGCCGATTACCAGGACTTCCAGGCCATACCCGTCCTCAATACCGGCGACCTGACCGACCTCGGACGGGAACAGCACGCGGCCATTGCGGCCGGGATGGCCCGGGCCTTTCCGGAGGTCTTCGCAGGCGGCGGCCGCGTCGTCGCCCGGGCTTCCATTTCCGAGCGGGTCATCGTGAGCATGAACGCTTTCACCCTCGCCCTGCTCCGGGAAGCGCCCCGCCTGGACATCGAAGTCCGCTCCCTCCACACCGACATGCCGGCCACCTGCCCGACACGCTCGGCCCTCGACCGGCAGGTCCGCTATGAAGGCCGCATCTCCGTCCCCGAGAGCGTGGACGCCTTCCGGGCCCGCAAGGTCGATGTGGACGGTATCTTGGTCAACCTCTTTTCTGACAGGCGTTTCCTGGAGGAGACCGGCGGGCGTTGGCGCTTCGTGTACGAACTCTTCACCCTCTGGTGCGGCTACCATAATTACTGCGAGGACGGCCGGTTCG
>JAFUZO010000075.1 GCA_017476575.1 Bacteroidales bacterium
CGTGGCGATCTCGATACGGCGGAAGCCCACGTGGAAGCGGGTATATTCGCCGTTCACGCGCAGGAGGAGGGTGTACAGTTCGGGCGTCTCGGCACTCCAGCGGCGGGCACTGCGGACGGTGTCGGTCACGGTGACCATCTCGCCGGAGAACTCGAAGACGGCGTCGGCGACGGTCGTGCCGTCGCGGTCGATGAGTTCGTAGAAGACTTCCACGGGGACCCGGCTCCGCATCTTCAGGCGGAAGATGCCGTCCTGGAGGCCCGGGTCGAGGGTGGAGACGACGCTGAACGAGAAGCCGGTGTCCGCCTTCTCGCTGGAGAGGTAGACGTCGCGCTCGATGCCGCTGATGCGCCAGAAGTCCTGACATTCGAGATACGAGCCGGTGGAATACCGGTAGACCTTGAGGGTCAATTCATTTTCGCCTTCGCGAAGGGCTCCGGTGACGTTGAACCGGGCGAGGCTCTTGGAATCCTCGCAGTAGCCGGTCTCGCGGCCGTTGACATAGACATAGGTGCCGGATTTGATGCCGGCGAGGTTGAGGTACACGGCGCGGCCCGCCCAGGTCTCCGGCACGGTGAAGGTCCGGTGGTAAAGGGCGGAGGGCACGGCCTCAGGCAACTGCGGAGGCTGCGGGTCCTTCGGACAGAAGTCATAGGGCTGGTTGGTGTAGATAGCCGTCCCGTAGCCCTGCACTTCCCAGTTCCCCGGCACGGTGATGCGGTCCCAGGCGCCGCCCTGCCAGTGTTCCATCTCTCGATGGTCACCGAAGTATTTGAAATCCCATATTCCGTTGAGGTCCACGTAGTTCTCGCTCTGCCGGAACCCTTTGGACAGGGCGTCGGAACGCTCGGCGAAGAAGATGGTCTCGGGACGCCGCGTCTCGGCACCGACGGAAGTGGTCGCGATGTCCTGCCAGTACGGAAGGACGGAAAGGAGAGTGATGAGGATGGTTGTCATAACGGTTCAAAACGGTCAGGACACAAAGATAAAAAATTATATGTAACTTTGCGGCCGTAAATCTGAATTATATGAGTAGAAGAAAAAGAAGAGGCGAAGGAAAGACGGCATCCCGCAAGAAGAAAGTCAAGGTAGTCCCCGAGTTCGAGGGCCGGGCCATGATGTCCCGCGAGGGCTTCGTGTTCGTGCGCATCGAAGGGCAGGACGAGGATGTCTACGTGAAAGCCTCCAAGACCCGCGGCGCCCTGCATGGCGATACCGTCCGCGTGGCCGTGACCAAATCCAAGGAACAGAGTTCCAAGCAGCGCCGCGAGGGCGAGATCGTCGCCATCGTGCAGCGCAGCGAGCGCCCCTTCGTGGGCATCCTGCACATCGTGGGACAGAACGCCTGGGTGCTGATGTCATCCAAGACGATGCCCTATGATATCTCCGTACCGGTCCCCGAGGGCGGCGTGCGCGGCATGAAGGTCGCCGCCGTCGTCGACGGATGGGACCGGGGCGAACCGAATCCCCGCGGCCATGTCACCGATATCCTCGGCATGCCCGGCGAGAACGACACCGAAATGCACGCCATCCTGGCCGAATTCGGCCTGCCGTACCGTTTTGAAAAGTCCGTGGAGGACGCGGCCGACCGGATTTCCGACGAGATCACGGACCGGGACCGAGCCGGCCGCCGCGATTTCCGGAAGGTGCTCACCTTCACCATCGACCCGGCCGATGCCAAGGACTTTGACGACGCCCTGTCCTTCCGGGTGCTGGACAACGGCAACTACGAGGTCGGCGTCCATATCGCCGATGTGACGTATTATGTGAAGCCCGGCACGCCGGTCGATGCAGAGGCTCAGGAGCGCGGTACGTCCGTGTACCTGGTGGACCGCACCGTCCCGATGCTCCCGGAGAAACTCTCCAACAAACTGTGCTCCCTGCGGCCCGATGAAGAAAAGCTGACCTTCTCCGCCGTGTTCGAACTGACGCCCCAGGCGAAGGTCCTGAATCCCTGGTTCGGGCGGACCGTCATCCGTTCGGACTATCGTTTCGACTATGATGGAGCCCAGGCGGTCATCGAGGCCGGCCCGAAGGCCCTGGAAGGGGTGTTCGGCGAAGGCTCCGAGTGCGGCATCGTCCCGACGGAGGTCAAGGAGGCCGTGCTGACACTCGATAAGTTGGCTTCGAAACTTCGCAAGAAGCGTTTCGCCGCCGGGGCCGTCAACTTCGACCGGGCCGAGATGAAGGTCGAGGTCGATGCCGCCGGCAAACCGGTCGCCGTCCACCAGAAGATATCCAAGGAGGCCAACTGGCTCATCGAAGAGTTCATGCTGCTGGCCAACCGCTCCGTCGCCGAATTCGTCGCCTCGGGCGGCAAGATGGGCGGCAAGGCCGTGAAGGACCCCAAGACCTTCGTATACCGGATCCATGACGAGCCGAACATGGAGAAACTCGGCGGCCTGCGGGATTTCGCGGGCAACTTCGGCTACAAGATGGGCGCCCTGGACAGCGGCAAGGACATCGCCGCTGCCCTCAACACCCTCATGGGCGAGGCCAAGGACAAGCCTGAACTCGGCGCCATCCAGATCCTGGCCCTCCGTTCGATGGCCAAGGCCTGCTATTCGACCGACAATATCGGCCATTATGGCCTTGCCTTCAAGTTCTATACCCACTTCACCTCGCCGATCCGCCGCTATCCCGATATGATGGTCCACCGCCTGCTGGCGATGTACCTCGACGGGGCCGCCTCCCAGTCCAAGGACTATTACGAGGCCCAGTGCACCCACGCCTCCGAACGGGAGGTCGTTGCGGCCGAGGCCGAGCGGGAGAGCATCAAGTACAAGGTCGTGGAATTCATGGAGGACAAGGTCGGCCAGGAGTTCGACGGCCATGTCTCCGGGGTTACCCAGTGGGGCATCTATGTCGAGATCGAACCGACCAAGGTCGAGGGCATGATCCCGCTCCGCACCATCAAGTCCGACTTCTACGACTTCGACGAGGAGCATTACCGCGTGGTCGGACGGCGCTCGCAACGCATCATCCGCCTTGGCGACCCGCTCCGCATCCGGGTCAAGGGTACCAACCTCGAACAGAAACTCCTCGATTACGAACTCATCGAGCCGGAGATCGCCCCGGCGGAAGGCCCCGCCTCCGACGGGGCCCCTGCACAGAAATCCCGCCGCGGTCGCAAGCCCTCCGTACGTCGCAGTTCCGGGGCCGGCCGGACCGCCTCTTCCGGTCCTTCCCAACCGGATGCTTCCCGCAAATCCGCATCCTCCCGTTCCCGGAAGTCCTCCGCCTCCGCGAAGTCTTCCGGGTCCGGCAAGCCCGTCCGGCGGTCCCGTAGATCCAAGTGACCGGATCTTCCGCTCTTTCGGAGGTTGGGCGTCAGGCCTTTTGAAAGCACCTGGTTGCCAGCCTGTTATAAAATCATCGAATCCCTGCTTCCATGAGCCCCGTCCATGATTCCGCAACCCGTTCGGAAGACGGCTACAGCAGCGAGACGGCGAGGTAGAGGAAGTGGGCGAAGACCCCGGCGCAGAGGCCGGCGACGGCATGGGCGCCGATGGCTTTGGAGATGACTTTCCGGTAGCCGAGCGAGTCGAGCATGGCGGTATGGGTGGACAGGAAGCCGCTCCAGCACATGCCGATGGCGGTGAATACGGCGATGGCGTTGCCGTCCAGGATACCGGCGGCGTTGAAGGTCGGCAGGAGGCCGAGCGAAGCGCCGACGGCGCCGAGGGCGGTCATCGGAAAGGCGATCAGTTCCATGTGCTTGAAACCGAACAGCCATTCGAAGACCCAGTGGACCTTTCCGGCGAGCCAGGGGAGGAGCGGAACGCCCTGGGAAGAGGACCCGTCGTAGACCCCGCCCGGACCGGTACCGAACGTGATCATGATGACCCCCGTTGTGATGATCAACACTCCGGGGATGATCTGCAGGCCCAGGTCCACGCCATTCTTGCCGCCGTCGAGGATGGCGTTGAGGAAGCGCATGAAGATGCCGTCCTTCTTCTCTTCCTCCAGATGTTCTTCCTGGATCTCTTCGGGGGCCTGCGACTGCACCGGTGTATCCAGTCCGGGATAGGTCTTCAGGCAGCTCCGCTGCATGATGCGGGTCGAGATGACAGAGCCGCAGAAAGCACCGACGAGTCCCACCAAGGCACCGGTCACGTGGCCGTAACCGATCATGGTGATGATGACGACGAAGCCCATGCCGAAAGCAGTGCCGAAATTGGTGAGGGAGATGAGCTGGTATTTCTTGAAATAGGCCGAGAAGGTCTTGTCCTTGGACAGGGCGATGATGGCAGGGTTGTCGGACAGGAAGGTCATGACGGCTCCGAGGGCGGCGACGCCCGGGAGGTTGTATACGGGCTTCATGAGCGGCCGCAAGAACCGCTCCAGCAGGGTCACGACCCCGAATTCAGACATCAGCTTCGACAGGGCGCCGGTGAGGACCGTGATGCCCATGAGGTAGAAGACCGTGTTCAGCAGGAGGTCATGGGCCGTGGCCATGATGGTCTTGAGCATGTTGCCGCCACCCATCCGGGTGCCGAGGGCGCTGAAGACGGCGATGAGGAGGACGAGGAAGATGACCGCTTCCACGGTGGAGCGGCGTCCCTGAATCTTTTTACGGGAGGACATGGATCAAGGGTTGTTCAGGTTCAGACTGGGAAGGATGTGGCCGCATAAAGTCTCAGTGTGGGGTGGCGGCGACAAAAGTACGAATAATTTTCAGATTTTACAGGTTTATGCATAAAGATCCCGTAAAATCGCTAAAGATTTGACGGCGATGGTGGTTTCTGCATGATACTCGATGTATTTCAAGAGGTCTTCGCAGAGCGCGTTGCGGACGGCCCCCTGGAGGGGGAGGAGCATGGATTCACTGAAGGAGCATTCCAGGAACGGCCTGAGTTCCTTCAGATGCCGCCCGGCGAACGGGGCGATGTCTTCGAAGGTCGGACTGAAGCCGAGGGCTCCGGCCAGTTCCAGGAGGAACCGGATGTGGAAGTTGGAGAAATCGGACTGGATTTCGTTGAGGGTGAGGATACTGCGGACACACCACTCGTAGAGTCCGTCTTCGTTGGTCCCGTCCTTGAGGGTCCGGTACAGGACCTCGGACATGAACAAGGTCATGGTGTTCTTGTGGAGGTTGCCCCGGATGCCGTTCAGGGAGTCTTTCGCCATGATGTTCCGGGCCGTCCACAGAGAAGATTTCGGATTTTCCGTCACGTCCATCTCCAGGATGTTCAACGGCAGGAAGAGTGCCATGGAGGTCTTCTTCCCCACCCGCACCAGGAACCCGCGGCGCCCGTGCTCCTGCGAGAGTGTGTGCAGGACGATCGAGTTTTCCCCGAACTTCGTGTGGTTCAATACGATGACCTCGATGCTTGTTGTCATGTCCTGTTTTTCAAGTATTCCGCCATGGCCCGGAGCGCCTTGCCCCGGTGCGAGATGGCGTTCTTCTCGCCGGGGGAGAGCTCGGCGGCGGTGACATCATATCCGTCCGGAATGAAGACCGGATCGTAGCCGAAACCACCCTTTCCGGAGCGGTCGAGGGCGATGCGCCCCTCCATGGTCCCGTCGAAGAAATGCCGTTCACCGCCCAGGATGAGCGTGATGGAGGTACGGAAACGGGCTCTGCGGGTGGCATGGGGCGTGTCGATGCCGAGGCTGCGGATGTCGGATGCTTCGATTTCCCGGCGTGCCATTTCCCGGAGGAGCCTGTCGATGTTGGCGGAAGGGTCCTTCGCCTCGCCGGCATAGCGGGCTGTTTGGACACCCGGTGCCCCGCCGAGGATGTCGACCTCGAGGCCCGTGTCGTCTGCGAAACAATCCATTCCCGTCTTGTCAAAGAGATATTGAGCCTTCTGGAGAGAATTGGCCCTCAAAGTGTTACCGGTCTCCGGAATCTCTTCCACGATACCGGCCGAAGCGGGGGTAACAAGCTCGAATCCCTCGCCCAAGATTTCAGCAGCTTCTTTCAACTTTCCGACATTGCCCGTTGCAAATACGATTTTCATATACACTATAACTATTACCGCCGCAAAGATAGCAAGAATTTTGTAACTTTGTCAGTTGGCACGGCCTTTGCCGTACCGCCCAGCTGAATATGAAGAAGATGAAATTTGTCCTGGCGGCCGCGATGGCGTTGACCCTCTCTGCCGCCGCCTCCGCCCAGTCCAAGAGCTTTACCCTCGGCAAATGGGTCGAGCTGCACAATGCGATTCTCAAGGAGTTGAACCGTTCCTACGTGGATTCCCTGGATGTCGACCGTATCGAACGCGAAGCTGTCGACGCGATGCTGGAGGCGTTGGATCCGTACACGGTCTATGTACCGGAGGAAGAGCAGGAGGATTTCCAGATGATGCTGACAAGTGCCTACGGTGGCATCGGGGCAGTCATCTACAAACCCGATGTGGAGGGCAATGTCATCATCAACGAACCGTATGCCGATTCTCCGGCGGCGAAGGCCGGACTCCGGTGCGGCGACGAGATCGAGACCATCGACGGCGAATCCACCCACGGACTCAAGAGCAACGAATGTACCGAGAAGATGCGCGGCAAGCCGGGTACGACCGTGACCTTCCGGGTCCGCAAACTCCGGGGCGGTGACTCCTGGAAAGCCGGTGAGGTTATCGAGGTCCCCGTTGTCCGGGAACGGATCGTCCTCCCTTCGGTCGAATATGTAGGCATGCTGGACGATACGACCGGCTATATCCTGATGACCAAGTTCACGGAAGGCGTCGGCCAGGGCATCCGGGACGGCTATTTCAAGTTGAAGGGACAAGGCATGCAACGGCTGGTCATCGACCTGCGCGGCAACGGCGGCGGCCTCCTCTCCGAAGCGGTCGGCATCGTATCCCTCTTCGTACCGAAAGGCTCCGTCGTCGTGACGTCGAAGGGCCGGGCGGCCGGTTCCGAGGGATCCTATAAGACCACGGCCGACCCGGTGGATACGCAGATTCCGGTTGTCGTCCTCGTCGATTCCGGTTCCGCCTCCGCTTCCGAGATCGTATCCGGAGCCCTCCAGGACTACGACCGGGCCACCATCATCGGCACCCGTACCTACGGCAAGGGCCTCGTGCAGAGCATCCGTCCTCTTCCGTATGACGGCCAGCTGAAGGTCACGACATCCAAGTATTACACGCCGTCGGGCCGCTGCGTCCAAGCCATCGACTACTCCCACCGCAACGAGGACGGCAGCGTGGGCCATATCCCGGATTCCCTGACCCATGAATTCAAGACAGCGCACGGCCGCACGGTGAAGGATGGCGGCGGCATCCTGCCGGACCACGAGGTCAAAGGCAAGAAGTATTCCCGCCTGACCTATTCGCTGGTGCTGGGCGGGATCGTGGACCAGTATGCCATGAAGTATGTCCGGGAACATGAGACCATCCCGGCGGTGGACGATTTCCATTTCACTGCGTATGACGACTTCATCGCCTTCGCCTCCGACAAGGAGTTCGACTACCGTTCCTCCGCCCGCGCGATGTTCGACGAGATGAAGAAGACCCTCACGGAAGACGGTCTTTCCGATGCGCTTTCCGGGGAGCTGGATGCGCTGGAACACTCCCTGGACATGGACAAGGCCACCTTCCTCCGCCTCAAGAAGGACGAAATCGTCCCCTTCATCGAAGAGGAGATCGTCACCCGCTACTACTTCCAGGAAGCCGGTATCCGGATCCGCCTCCGCTATGACGACCAGCTCCACGAAGCCCTGCGGAAGCCCGCTATCTCCTGGTAACCGCCCCCGGCTGAATCCTGTTCGGCTGCCGGGTCTGCCTGATAGGTCCGGCCAGTTCGGACGGAAAACAGGGTGAAATCTCGACGGAAGGGGAGAACCATGGTCAGACCCAGCGGTAGACCTTGTCGCCGCGGCGGGGATGGAGGGGTTCGCCGGGAATCATCCCGGGGTGGGCGTTGACCTGGTCGAGGGGCATGCCGTCGAGCGGGACGGCGATGGAGCAGCAGGTGCCCTTCCCGGCACAGGAAGCGGGCTGCATCTCCACCCGCATGTCGGCAACCTGCATTTCCAGGATACCGGTAGTACGGCCGATGAAGAGGATATCGTCGCCCACGGACACCTGGCCCGTCTCGATGAGCACCTCTGCGACACCGATGCGGTTGAACCAGTTGGTGACTTTCCCGACATAGACCTTGCGGCGGGTGGCCTGGCTGCCGTAGACTGCACTCCATTCGCCCAGCCGGGCGCCCTGGTAATAGCCGTCCCAGAAGCCCCGGTTGAAGACTTCGGCGAGCGCCGTCTTCAAGTCGGCGGCCAATCCCGGAGTGTAGACTCCGTCACAGACCGCATCGGCGGCTTGCCGGTAGCAGCGGGCGCAGCGTTTCACATATTCCGCACTGCGGGCGCGGCCTTCGATCTTGAAGACCTTCGCGCCGGCATCGACGATCTTGTCCATGAACTCGATGGTACAGAGGTCTTTCGGAGACATGATATATGAGTTGTCGACCAGGAGTTCGTTGCCGGTCTCCTCATCGGTGACCCGGTAGCCCCGGCGACAGACTTGGAGGCAGGCGCCCCGGTTGGCGGAGGAACCATAGGCAGCGAGGGACAGGTAGCATTTCCCCGAAACGGCCATGCAGAATGCTCCGTGGGCGAACATCTCGATCCGCACGGGATGGCCGGAGGGGCCGCAGATCCGCTCCGTGACAATGGCGTCGTGGATGGCCTTCACCTGGTCCAGCCGGAGTTCGCGTGCCAGGACCACCACGTCGGCGAACCGGGCGTAGAACCGCAAGGCTTCCACATTGGAAATGCTGAGCTGGGTGGAGATATGCACCTCCAGGCCGATCTGCCGGGCATACAGGATGGCGGCCATGTCGGAGGCGATGACGGCATCCACCCCGGCCTCGCGGGCCTTGTCCAGGACGGCGTGGGCCCCCTCCAGGTCCTCACCGTAGAGGGTGATGTTCAGGGTCATGTAGCCCTTGATGCCGTAGGCGCGACAGATGCGCATGATTTCCGGCAGGTCTTCCACGGCGAAATTGTTGGTGGAATGGGACCGCATGTTGAGGTGGCCGATACCGAAGTAGACGGAGTCGGCCCCGCCTTCGATGGCCGCCAGGAGGCAGTCGAAACTCCCTGCCGGGGCCATGATTTCCAACTCCTTCCTGTTCATCGGGTACGGGCGACGAGGCTGTCGGCGAAGCGTTGGAGGGTTTCGTAGCCGGTGACGCCGGTGACTTCCGAAGCCGCCGTCATCGCTTTTTCATGGAAACTCCGTACAGCCGCCAAGGCGTCGTCGCCGACATGGACGGACGCATAGAGGTCCATGACACGGGCGATCTTGGCGGCCTGCTCTTCGGCCGTTCCTGAGGGCAGGGCCATCGCTTCGGACAATCCTGCGGCTCCTTTCTCCATCGTCCGGACCGTGAGCCAGGATTTCTTGCCGTTGAGGATATCGCCGCCGATCGGCTTCCCGAAGACCTTGGCGTCGCCGTAGGCGTCCAGGTAGTCGTCGGCGACCTGGAAGGCCAGGCCGAGGTTGTAACCATACTCATAGAGACCCTCGCAGATGACATTCGGAGCCCCCGCGATCAGGGCGCCCATCTTGGCTGAGCAGGCGATCAGCACGGCTGTCTTCAGCCCGATCATCTTGAGGTAGTCCTGCATGGTCACGGACGGCACCTTCTCGAAGTCCATGTCGTACTGCTGCCCGTCGCAGACCTGGGCGGCCGTCGTGGAGAACAGTTCCAGTACGTCGCCGAGGACGTACGCCGGTGCTTTTGCCATGCGCTTGTAGCTGTCGATACACATGACGTCGCCGGAGAGGATGGCCGTGTCAGGGGACCACTTCTTCCACACTGTATCCTGCCCGCGGCGCATCGGGGACTTGTCCATGATGTCGTCGTGGATGAGGGTGAAGGTGTGGAACACCTCCAGCCCCGCCGCCGGTTCCAGGATTTCCGGCGTGAAGGTGTCGTGGAAGAGGCTGTACACCGTCAGGCACAACCGGGGGCGGATCCGTTTCCCGCCGATGGCGATCATATACCGCAGCGGGTCATACAGTTCCGCCGGCTCCTGGGTGAACTCGATCTGCCGGAACAAATCCCGGACAGCCCGGTCGATAAGCGCTTCTGTCATCATGTCGCAGTCGTTTTCGACTGCAAAAATACACATTCCCCTCCGTATTTCCGCGCATCCGGCCCGGAATTTCCCGGACCGGGCGGGTCAGAGGTCCAGCGGAGCACCGCGATAGAAGTCGAGAAGACGGGTCTGGAAGAGGTATTCGTACGTGGCCTGGACGAGGTCGGAGCGGGTCTTCATCAAAGTGTTCCGCGCTTCATTGAACTCGGTGACGGTTGCCTTGCCGTTCTCGTACTTGGCCTGGACGAGCCGGAAGGCCTCTTCCGCCGAATCGGCCGCAGTCCCGGACGCCTGGTACTTCGCCTGGGCGGCGACGGCCCCGTTCCACGCCTGCTGGATCTCCTTGTAGAGCGACTGCTTCGTCTTTTCGAGCTGGATGCGCTGGAGTTCCTGGTTGAGCCGGGCGGAACGGATGGCGTTCCGGGTCGCGAACTTATTGAATATCGGGATGTTCAGCGATACGCCCACATACGGGCTGAAGTTGGTCCGGACCTGGTTCCAGAACTGCCCGCCGTCCTCGTCCAGCCCCCGGTAGGGCGTGTAGTAGTTCGTTCCGGCGCCGCCGGACAGGGAGAGGGTGGGGAAGAGGGCGCTCCGGGCGATGAGGAGGGACTTCTCCGTGCCTTCGAGCCGGATGCGTTCGGCCGCGACCGCCGGGCGCACCTCGACCGCATCGGCATAGATGTCGTCGGGGAAGCCGATGGCCCGGTCCCCCGGCACGGCAGCCGGGCGGGCGACCGAGAACCCTTCCGCCGAAGGAAACTCGAGCAGCTGGGCCAGATCCAGACAGGACATGCGTGCATTGTTTCCGGCCTGGACGAGGGTCGAGCGGCTTTGTGCCAGGGAGGCCTGTTGCTGGGCTACTTCCGCGGAAGACGCCTTGCCTGTCCCGGCCATGGCTTCCAGCCGGACGACCTGCAATGAATCGATGGCGACCTGCTGCCGGGCGACCTCCCGGATTTCTTCGTTATAGAGAATCTGCACATAGGCCTGGGCCACGGCGATGCGGATGTCGTCCCGCGCCTTCTCCAGGTCGGCCGTCGCTGCGTCGAGGTTGAGCCGGGCGAGGCCGATCTGGCCCGGGGTCGCCAGGCCGTCGAAGAGGGTCATGCTTCCGCCGATGGACAGGCCCGTGGAGGTGGTGTTGGTCTGGGCGTAGGTATTCTCCGAGGTCAGGCCGCGACCGAAGCTGAGGCTTTCGGAAGCCGACGCCGCCACGGAAGGCAGCCGGCTGTTGCGGGCCGTGTTGAGGTCGATTTCCTTCTGTTCCAGGGAAATCCCGCCCTGCCGGACGGTCAGGTTGTGCTCCAGGGCCCATCCGATGCACTCCTGGAGGGTCCATGGATGTCCGAGGTCCTGGGCGGAGGCGGCGGCACCCCATCCGAGTGCCAGCACGCAGAGGGTCAGCCTTCTCATACGCCCGCGCTCTTGAGGACCTGGTTGCCGCGGAGTTTCTCGCCCTCGGCGAGCCCTTCCTTGACTTCGATATGGATGCCGTCGGACAGGCCGGTGACGACGTCACGCCGCTGATATCCCTCGGGCGTGGATACGAACACATAGGTCGTGTCCCCGGCGAACTGGATGGCGCTCTCCGGGACGGCCAGCACGCTGGTGGCGCTCTGGAGGACGATTTCCGCATTGGCGCTGTAGCCGGAACGGATGGTGATGTCGGACGGGACCTGGACCGACGCCTTGATCTCGAACTGGTTGGCCCCGCTCACTTCGGTCGCCTTCGGGGCGATGTACTCCAGGGTCGCGTCGAGGCTGACTTCCTGCAGGGCGCCGACGGTGATGCGGACCGGCATGCCGGTGGACAGCCGCCCGACCTCGGTCTCGTCGATGTTGCCATCGAAGATGAGGTCGTCCATGTCGGCGACCGTGGCGATGGTCGTGCCGTCGTTGAAGGAGTTGGAGTTGATGACGGTGTTCCCGACCTTGACCGGGATGTCGAGGATGAGGCCGGAGATAGAGGACCGGATGAGGGTCGAACTGCCGGACTTGTTGGCCGAGGAGACACCGTCCCGCACGATTTCCAGCGATTCCTTGGCGGCGGAGAGTTCCTCCTCCGCCTGCTGGAGGGCCTGCCGGATGCGGTCATACTCGTCCGCGCTGACAAGGGCCTGGTCGTAGAGGGCCTTCTCCCGGTCGAAGTCGGTCCGGGCCTGGGAGAGGTTGACCTCGGCGAGGCGGACCCGGCTCTGCGCAGAACTCAGCTGCGACATGTCCGGAATCACCTTGACCTTGGCGATGATCTCGTCCTTCTTGACGGGATCGCCGGCCTGCTTGTAGAGTTCGGCAATGATGCCGCTGATCTGCGGCTTGATGTTGACTTCGTCCCGCGGCTGGATCTTGCCGGTGACGATGGTGGATTTCACGATATCCATCATCGTTGGCTCCAGTTCCTGGTACTGCGCGGCTTTGGGCTTCGACCGCTGGAACAGGTAGGCGAAGGTGCCGAGGAAGAGGACAGTGATGAAGATGATGACCAGATATTTACCGATTTTTTTCATATGATGTTGTTTTTAGATTCTTCGAGTTCACTCAGAATGACAATTATTCGTCCCGCATGGCGTCGACCGGTTTGATGCTCATGGCGCGGAGGGAGGGGGCCAGGCCGGCCAGCACGCCGAGGACGGTCAGCAGGAGGGCGGCGGCGACGGCGGTGCCGAAGGGGACCTGGAAGGCCGCTTTGAGGATACCGTCGGAGGTCATGCCGGCCTCGACCCCGGCGAGGATGAGTACGCTGATGACGATGCCCATCAACCCCGCTGCCAGGGTGAGCACGATGCTCTCGGCGACAATCTGGCCGAGGATCATGCGGGGCGTGGCCCCGATGGCCCGGCGGATGCCGATTTCGGTCGTGCGCTCCCGGACGGAGACCATCATGATGTTGGACACCCCGACAGCCCCGGCCAGGAGGGTTCCCAGGCCGATCAGCCAGATCAGGAACTTGATGCCCCTGAACAGGTTGTCCACGATACCGAAGATGAGCTGGGTGTTGATCATGTTGATGGATTCCTCGTCGGTCGGATCGATGTAGTGGCCCACGGCGATGGCTTCGCGCACCTTCGGGATCACGCCGGACATCGTGATACCCTCCCGGGCGGTGAAACAGATCAGGTCGACCGTCCTTCCATGGTTGTAAGCCCGTTGCAGGAGGGTGATGGGTACGGTGACAGTCTCGCTGGCCTGTCCGTTGATGCTCAGGTTGCCTTCGTTGTAGTCCACGCCGATGACCTGGTAATGGAGCCCGTCCACACGGATGTATTTCCCGCAGGGATCGCCGCCTTCAGGGAAGAGCTGGTTGTAGACCTTCCGTCCGATGACGCATACCTTCCGCTCCTGGATGACGTCCATCTCATCGATGTAACGCCCGTAGTAGAGTTTCGGCGATTCGATGTGGTCATAGTCGGCCCGGACGCCTTTCAGGGAGCCGCTGGAATAGGTATTGGCCCCATATTCGGCGGTTTTTCCCCAGAAGGAGAGGATGGGCGTGACGACGTCCAGTTCGTCCACCCGGGCCTTGATACGGTCGATGTCTTCATAGTCCAGAGCCCAGGTGCGCCCTTTCTGGAAGCCCCGCCAGGGCTTGGTCGTCGGCTCCGGGTAGACGATGCAGGTGTTCTGGGCGAAGCCTTCGAAATTCTTCTCCAGGAGCTCTTTCAGACCCTGTCCGCCGCCGATCAGCAGCATAAGCATGAAGATGCCCCAGAACACGCCGAAGCCGGTGAGGAAACTGCGGGAGCGGTTCCGCAGGATGGAGTCCAGGATTTCCCGGAATGTGTCTCTGTCCAGTCTCATTCTGCCCGTAATGCTTCGATAGGTCTGACTTGGGAGGCCTTCCTTGCCGGTGCCAGCCCGGCGAGGGTGCCTGCGATGATAAGGAGGAGGGTCGCTTCCAGGGCGACGCTGAGGCCCACGGTCGGGTCCTCCAACATGTGGATTTCGGTGAACCCGATGTTCACCGCCTTCTGTCCGATGGTCTTGTCCATGATTTCACAGGCGGCCATCCCCAGCACCATGCCGATGTACCCGAACAGGGCGGTGATGGTGACACTTTCAGCGATGATGAGGCTGAGGATATGGCGGGGTTTCGCCCCGATGGCCTTGCGGATGCCGAACTCATGGGTCCGCTCCTTGACGGAGATGAGCATGATGTTCGAAACGCCTACGATGCCGCTGATGAGGGTCAGCAGGCTCAGGATCCACAGTGCGATGGTGATGATCTCCTTGGCCTGGGACATCTGGATGTTCTGACTGTGCCGGTTCCAGATCCAGAGGGCACCCGGGTCGTCCGGATGGGCGTCATGTCGGGTCTTGAGGGCGGCGCCGTATTCCTTTTCGAACGCCTCGCTTTCTTGGAGACCCTTGATACCGTGGAAGGTGAAATAGATGGAGCCGACGTTGCTGTCCGGATAGAAGATGCCCTTCATGGTGGTGTAGGGAACGTAGGAGAAGCTCCGCCAGCTGCTTTCGTCTTGCACATAGATGCCGACGATGCGGAAGGCGACGCCCTGGATTTCGACCCATTGACCGATGATGTCGTCGATGTCGCCGTCGGACAGCGCCTTGGCCTGCGATGAACTGAGGACGATAACCTTGGCGCGTTGCTGGAGATCGGCCTGGTTGAGGGTCCGTCCGCTGCGGAGCACGACCTTCTCGATGTCCATGTAGGACGGAGTCACGCCGCAGACCGAGCCTTCCACGGTTTTCCGTCCGATGGCGAGTGTGGCGGAGAGTCCGTCCGTGACCGGGGATACGATGTCGATATGGTCGGCGAACTCCCGTCCTTCCGTAACAGCGATGTCCCCTTCGTCCAAGTGGATGCGCCGCCCGTCCTGGTAGCCGTTTGCAGGCATTGTCGTCCATCCGCCACTGACCCGCATGGAATTGCTCGCCACATAGTCATCCATGTTGCCGATGAAGGCGTTCATCAGGCCGTTGCCTGCACCCAGCAGACAGATCAGCAGGAAAATGCCCCAGCTGACCGCGAAGCCGGTGAGCGTCGTCCGGAGCTTGTTGCCCCGGAGCGTGCTGCCGATTTCCTGGATGAGGTCGGTGATCATTTCATCAGCCCTCCTGCACCGAACGGGGAAGCGTTATGGTCATGGTTCTCTTCGATGGCGCCGATCACGCCGTCCTTGATATGGATGATCTTGTCGGTCTCGTTGGCGACGCCGCTCTCGTGGGTGACGACGATGATGGTGATGCCCTCTTCCTGGTTGAGCCGGTGGAGCAGCTGCATCACCTCGACGCTGGTCTGGGAATCCAGGGCGCCGGTCGGTTCGTCGGCCAGGATGATCTGCGGGTGCGTGATCAGGGCGCGGGCGATGGCGGTGCGCTGCTTCTGCCCTCCGGACATCTCGTTCGGAAAATGCGTGGCCCAGTCGGCAAGACCCAGCTTGTCGAGGTATTCCATGGCCATCTCACGGCGCCGGCGGCGGGGGACACCCTGATAATACAAGGGCAGTTCGACATTCTCGACGGCAGTCTTGAAGCCGATCAGGTTGAACGACTGGAAGACGAAGCCGATCATCCGGTTGCGGTACTCGGCCGCCTGCCGTTCGCCGAGGTCCTTGATCAGGCGGCCGTCCAGGCGGTATTCGCCGGTATCATAGTTGTCCAGGATGCCGAGGATGTTCAGCAGGGTGGACTTGCCGGACCCCGAGGCGCCCATGATGGAAACGAACTCGCCACGTCCGATCGTGAGGTCGATGCCTTTCAGCACGTGCAGCGGCTGCCCGTTGTCATAGGTCTTGTTGATGTCTTTCAATTCAATCAGCATATCGCTCTTGTGTATTAGTATGCTATTACACTGCAAATGTAAGCAGGATTTTCCAATCCACCAAATTTTTTTCACGCCGCCGCCCTTTTCCCCTGTCGATGTCCGCGATATCCTTCCCAACATCATGCCATTCCATATCATGGCGGCAAAGATACAGATTATTTATCGAAATACAATAAATAATAACAGCAAATCGGAAATTAATTATTAAAAATTTGTTGCAATCCACGCGCCGGGCAGAGGACATCCCCACCCCTTCCTTCCCGTCTCCCTCTTCCTCCTCTCCCTCTCCCGTCTCCACCCTCCGGCCGGATTCCTGTCCGAACCGTCGGCGGTGTTTCGTTTGGTAGGGATTATGCCCGTATTCCCGTCCAACCTGTCGGATGGATTTCGTTTGGTCATGATTGGCCCTGGATTCCCGTCCGAACTGTCGAAGTGGATTTGTCGGGTCTGAAAAGTCCCATCTGCCCCGTCAACCCCGTCATGCCCGGCCCCGACCGGGCATCTATCCGATCGGTAGGAGGTCGGGGAGGGTCTTGAGGAGGTCGTTGCAGGCGACGAGGCCAGGGTGGTGACACAGGGTGTGTGGCGGAAGGCGTTGTCGTGGAGGCCGACATACCGGGCGATGGTCAGGGCGACCCGTTCGGCCGAAGCACCCAACCGGTTGATGGCCAGGGAAAAGAGCATTCTCGGGTGCAAATCCATTTGCACCCGAGAACCTGTAACCAAGTGACGGATAACGTGTCTGGTGCTGCGCGAGGCAGCCCGGCCCGGGGTCAGCGGTTCGGGCGGTCGAGGGCGAGGGCGGGGTGGCGGTCGGAGGTGCGGGCAAACAGGAGGGCGATGACGAGGGCGGCGATGCAGAGGGCGGTGAACATGAGTTCCACGGAGACGGCTCCGCCGTCGGAGCCGTCGCTGCGGCCGAGGATGACTCCGGCGAGCATCTTGAAGGTGAGCAGGCCCAGGTTCTGCACCCAGTAGATCAGGGAGTAGGTGGTGCCGAGCACCTTGTCCGGGACGATTTTCGGTACGGACGGCCATAGGGCGGCGGGGACCAGCGAGTAGCCGAAGCCGAGGAAGACCATGCTCAGGTAGCCGTAGAACGGGACGCCTGCGGGGGCGAAGGCGAGCAGGAGGTGGGCCAGCAGGGCCAGCACGGCACCGAGCACCATCCAGCGGGTGCCTTTGCCGCGCACATCGACCAGCAGGCCGAACAGCGGGGCGAAGACGACGGTCGCGAACGGCAGCATGGAGACCATCCACCCGGCGGCCTGGGCGGGGATGCCGAAGCGCGGGACCAGGATGGCTCCGGCGAACTTCTTGAAGGCGATGATGCTGCTGTAGAACAGGACGCAGAGCAGGGCAAGCAGCCAGAAGTTCTTGTTGCCCAGGACTTTCAGCACGTCGGAGAAACGGAAGGGGCCTTCGTCTCCCGTCTCTTCGCCGGAGGCCGGGGCAGCTGCTCGGTCGGGGCCGGGCATGACGGGGACGCTCCGGCGGGGGGCGGCTGGGAAGCGGCGGGCGTCCAGGGCGACGAAAACGGCCCAGAGGATGAGCCCTGCGGCCATCAGCCCCATTCCGAAAACCGCGGGCCGGGCCGTTTCCGCGAGCGTGTACACATGGCCAGCCTGCTCGGCGACGAGCCGTGGCGAAAGAACCAGCGCCAATGCTGTCCCGAGCCGGGCGATGGCCAGCTGGAGCCCCATGGCGAGGGCCATCGGCCCCCCGCGGAACCACCGCGCGATGGAACGTGTCACCGCCGTCCCGGCGATCTCGCTGCCCAGGCCGAACAGCATGCATCCGACATAGGCGGCCTGAAGCGACCAGGAGACCCCGGAGAGCAGGGCATACAACACTATCGCCGCCCCGAGCACCATCATCCCGACGAAGATCGAGCCGGTCACCCGGACGCCCCATTTGTCCAGCAGGATACCGCAGACCACCAGCCCGCCGAACACGCACAGCACGCTGTAGCCGCTCGTGTACAGACCGTAGCCCACCGCATCCCAGCCGAGGACCGTGCGGGACGGATCCTCGAACAGGTACGAGATGCTGGAGAACATGTCGTCGAAGAAGTACGATGCGAACATCGGGACGACAAGGCACGCCAGCGCGATCCAGCACGCCGACCTGCCGGGAATCCGCCGGGCCATCACTGGATATTGGGTTCTTCGAGACCGAGGTGCTTCTTCTTGTCGACCCCCTTGAGCACGAGGCCGAGCACGAGGGCGGCGACACCCAGGCAGGCGAGCATCACCAGCGGGGCCGTGTAGTTGAACTGGGTCGGGTCCACGACGCCCGGGTTGGTCTTGTCCAGGACCTTGCCGATCAGCAGCGGGAACAGCCACAGGCCGATGTTCTGGATCCAGAAGATCAGCGCATAGGCCGAGCCGATGACCTTGGCGTCCACGAGTTTCGGCACGGACGGCCACAGGGCGGCCGGGACCAGCGAGAAACTGGCGCCGAGCACGAGAATCGTGACATAGGCGACGATGACCCCGCCCACGGCGCTGCCCTTGAAGGCGGGGAGGATGAAGGCGAAGGTCAGGTGGCAGGCGATGAGGAGGACGGCGCCGAGCACCAGCATCGAAGCGCCTTTCCCCTTGTGGTCCAGGTAGTTCCCGAGAATCGGGGTGATCAGGACGGCCAGCAGCGGGAACACCGCGAAGATGGATTCTGCGGACTGCCGCATATAGCCCATATAGCAATAGACCACGAGGGCCGCGACGGAAAGGCCGAGGAACAGGTACTGGCGCGACTTGACCTTCTGGAAGTTGCTGACGAAGCCGCAGACGGCGACCACCAGCATGATCAGGTATTGGACGAGGGTCACGCTGGAACCGGCCCAGAAGGAGTCGGCGGCGGGAGCTGTCAGGGTCAGGTTGCACTGGAGCATGTTCACGGCATATTTCTGGAACGGGAAGATAGCGGAATAGTACAGCACACACAGCAGGGCGACGATCCAGAAGCCGCCGTCGCGGAGGATGCGGCCGATGTCGCTGACCTTGAACGGATCGTCCTTCTCCTCGGCTTCGCCGGTCTGGCTGTCCAGCTTCTTGTCCATGAAGAAGTACACGATGCACATGATCAGGGCGATGCACAGGAGCACCACGCCGAAGGCGACGGAACGGGACACGTCGACCTTGCCGCCCAGGCGGGCGAAGAAGGGCGAGAAGATCATGCAGGTGGCGACACCGAGGCGGGCCAGGGCCATCTCGGATCCCATCGCCAGGGCCATCTCCCGGCCCTTGAACCACTTGACGATACCGCGGCTGACCGTGATGCCGGCCATCTCGCAGCCGCATCCGAAGATCATGAACCCGCACGCGGCCAGTTTCGCCGACGCCGGCATGCCCCGGTAGAACGGCGACACGCCCAGTTCATCGAAGAGGGGGATGTAGTTCAGGTGGTTGGTGAACCAGCTCTCCAGACCGCTGCCCATGAAGGGCTCGCTCACGGCATACCACTTGATGCACGCACCCACGAGCATCACGGCGGCCGACAGGACGGCCGTGAACCGCACGCCCATCTTGTCCAGGATGATCCCCGCGAAGATGAGGAAGAACACGAACACGTTGAGGAACACCTCGGAGCCCTGCATCGTGCCGAACGCCGTGGAGTCCCATCCGCGGGTCTCCTGCATCAGGTCCTTGATCGGGGAGAGGATGTCCATGAAAATGTAGGAGCAGAACATCGCCAGTGCCAGCAGCAGCAGCGCTGTCCATCGCATCGCTGCCGAATCCCGCAGCGTCTTCTTGACTGTTTCAGACATTATCGTGAGATTTTAGTTTCTCTGCGCAAGGAGCCGCTAAATTAGTAAAAAAACTTGGTATTCCCGCTCCTTTTCCGGTAATTCCAGGTAAGTTTCCTTAGATTTGCGAAATCGCAGGGGAATGTTTACCTTTGTCAGACTATGGGTATCGCAGAGAGACAATGGACCGTCAAGGTGCCTGCAGACACGGAGAAGGTGGACCGGCTGGCAGCGGAACTCGGCGTGGACCGGGTTCTGGCGGAACTGCTGGTCCAGCGCGGGGTGGAGACGTTCGCCGAGGCCCGGAGTTTCTTCCGCCCGCAACTCTCCGAACTGCATGACCCCTTCCTGATGAAGGACATGGACCGGGCCGTGGAACGCCTGCACCGGGCCATTGCCGGCGGCGAGAAGATCCTCGTCTACGGCGACTACGATGTGGACGGGACCACCGCCGTCGCCCTGGTCTATTCGTTCGTGCGGCGCTTCACCCAGCGGGTCGACTTCTACATCCCGGACCGCTACGACGAGGGGTACGGCCTGTCCTACAAGGGCCTGGAATGGGCGGCCGACAACGGCTTCACCCTCCTGATCACCGTCGACTGCGGCATCAAGGCCATCGACAAGGTCGCCTACGCCCGCACGCGCGGCATCGACACCATCATTTGCGACCACCATCTCCCCGAAGAAGGCCTGCCCGACGCCGTGGCCGTGCTCGACCCCAAGCGGGACGACTGCCACTACCCCTTCGACGACCTCTGCGGCTGCGGGGTCGGTTTCAAACTCGTCCAGGCCTATACGCGGCAGTACCACCTCGACCCCGAGAGCCTGGAGCCGCTGCTGGACCTGCTCGTGGTGAGCATCGCCTCCGACCTCGTGTCCATGATGGGGGAGAACCGCATCCTGGCCCACTACGGCCTCAAGCGCCTCAACGAGAACCCCCGCAAGGGCCTGCTGGCCATGATCAACCTCGCGAAACTGGAGCCGGGCCACGTGGGCATCGACGACATCGTGTTCAAGATCGGACCGCGCATCAACGCGGCCGGGCGCATGGAGTCGGGCCGGCTGGCTGTGGAACTGCTCACCGCCACCGACGACCGCACCGCCTTCCGCATCGGCGAGAAGATCAACGACAACAACAACGAACGCAAGTCCATCGACCGGGAAATCACCCAGGAGGCCCTGGAGATGGTCCACAGCGAGCGGGCGCTGGTGACCGGCCATGTCACCATCGTCTACGATCCCTCCTGGAACAAGGGCGTCGTCGGCATCGTCGCCTCCCGCCTCGTGGAGGCCTTCTACAAGCCGACCGTCGTCCTCACGAAGTCCAACGGCCTGGTCACCGGCTCGGCCCGCAGTGTCCAGGGTTTCGACTTGTATGCCGCCATCGAGAGCTGTGCCGACCTGCTGGAGAACTTCGGCGGCCATGTCTATGCCGCCGGCCTGACCCTGAAGGAAGAGAACCTGGAGACTTTCTGCCGCCGGATGGACGCCTTCGTGTCGAGCCATATCACCCCGCAAGCCCTGACCCCTGTCATCGAAATCGACTCCCGGTTGGATTTCACGCAGATCACCCCGAAGTTCACCCGCATCCTCAAGCAGTTCCAGCCTTTCGGCCCGGGCAACGCCAATCCGGTCTTCCTTACTGAAGACGTCTATGATGCCGGCAACGGGCGGAAGGTCGGCGCCGGTGGCGTCCACTTGAAGCTCGACCTCATGCAGGAATCCCAGCCCTACCGCCAGATTGCCGCCATCGGCTTCAACATGTCGCGCTTCTTCGACCATATCAAGGCCGGCAATCCGGTCGACATCTGCTATTCCATCGTCGAGAACTTCTACCGCGGCTCCTCCTCCATCCAACTCCGCCTCAAGGACATGCGCGAGCGCGACGAACTCATCTGAAAAAAATTTGCAGTTACTGAAAAAAGTGCATATATTTGCCGACAGAAGTGCGGGCACGTGCACGCACAAAACAAAACCACATGACGATGATGCTTTCCAAGACAGTATGGCTCCGCTTGTTCCTCCCGGCGTTGTTCTCCCTGTGCTGTTCCGTTGCGGGCCCGTCCGGGGAAAGTTCCTGGCTGTGCCCTCATCCCGCCTGGCCGCAGGGGAAGGCCATCCAAGGGATGGATATCTACCGGGACTACCTCCTCCAGGCGCACAACCAGGGGATGCTGTCCGTCTACCGCTTCGACGGGAAGTCCCTGACCCTGCTCGGTGAGTTTGACCTGCAGAGCGCCCACAAGAACAACCACGCGAACGTCCTCTCGTTCGGGCGGGACTTCTATGACCGGAAGGACCCGATGCCGCTGGTGTATGTCAGCCAGGCGGCCAAGAAGCCGGTCGAGGAGTACAAGGACGTCTGCTACGTGGAGCGGATCGCGCCGGACCTGCAAAGTTCCACCCTGGTCCAGACCATCTGCTACGACGACCGGAACGGTGATTTCGGCTATGCACTCCAGTGGGTCGTGGACCGGAAGGCGGGGATGCTGTACGGCTACGGCAATACGACCCGCGACCGGGATGTCGAGGGCAACCGCCACCGGATCATCAAGTTCCGCCTGCCTCCGCTCGACAAGAGCCGGGTCGTCCTCCGCCCCGAAGATGCGCTGGAGAACTACCTCATCGAGGACGGCGGCTTCCGGTTCGCCACCATCGGGCAGGGGCTCTTCATCTGGAAGGGACGGCTCTACATGCCGACCGGACTCGGGACGGAGGCCGACCCGTCCCGTCTGTACGTGTGGGACTTGAAACGGCGCAAGATGCTGAAGGAAGTGGACCTGGGCGCCGTCATGACCGGCGAGCCGGAGGATATGGGCCGCTATAAGGACCGGTTCATCATTTCCGGTATGGACGGAATATTCCAATATCAAGATAAGTGAACATGAAAAAGACCATTACGATTATCGGGGCCGGGATGATGGGCTCCGCGCTGGCATTCCCGGCGGCCGAGAACGGCCACGAGGTGCGTCTTGTCGGCACCTGTCTGGACGACGAAATCATCGACGGGTACATCCGGACCCGCAAGCATGAGAAATTCTGCCGCCCGTTCCCGGACAATGTACATTATTATTATTTCAAGGATTGGAAGAAGGCGGTCGAGGGGGCCGACTTCATCATCGGGGGCGTATCGTCGTTCGGGGTGGAGTGGTTCCTGGAGGCCATCCTCAAGGAGTTGGACCCGTCCATCCCGGTGATAACGGTCACCAAGGGCCTGAAGGGCCTTCCCGACGGCACGCTCATCTCCTATCCCGGCTGGTGGGAGAGCGAACTGGCGAAGGTCGGCATCCACCGGACCATCAACGCCATCGGAGGCCCCTGCACCTCCTACGAACTGGTCTTCATGGACCCGTCCGAGGTGGCCTTCTGCGGCCGCGACCGCGACCAGCTGCAGATGATGAAGGAGGCGATGCAGCGTCCCTACTACCATATTTCGCTGACCGACGATGTCATCGGCCTGGAGAGCGCCGTCGCCCTCAAGAATGCCTATGCGATGGCCGTGACCCTGGCGGTGGGCCTGAACATCCGCTGGCACGGCGAGGACGAGCCGCAGCACTACAACTCCCAGGCCGGCACCTTCACCCAGGCCGTCCGGGAGACCCACGCCCTGATGCAGATGCAGGGCGGCACCTTCGAGTCGGAGGCCATCGGCCTCGGCGACCTGTATGTGACCATCTTCTCCGGCCGGACCCGCCGCTGCGGCGTGCTGATGGGGAAGGGGATGAACTATGACGAGGTGACCGAAGCCCTCGCCGGCATCACCCTCGAATCCCTGGTCATCACACGGGTGATGGGCCAGGCCGTCCGCCGGAAGGCCGGACTCGGCCTGCTGGACCTGAAGAATTTCCCGCTGATGATGCATATCGCCGACATCCTCGACAAGGGGATGGCCGACGCCGACCTGCCCTGGGAGGCCTTCACGTTCGAACAGTTCCGATGAAACCGACCCGGCATAGTTTCAAGTACTGGCAATGGCGGGTCATCCTCTGCTCGATGGTCGGCTATTCCATGTTCTACTTCGTGCGGAAGAACTTCTCGTTCGCCATGCCGGCCCTGGCACAGGAGTACGGTATCACGAACACAGACTTCGGCATCATCCTGACCCTGGTGGGCATCATCTACGGCGTGTCCAAGTTCCTGAACGGGTTCATCGCCGACCGCTTCAACGCCCGCTGGCACCTGGTCATCGGCCTCACTGCCTGCGTCATCCTGAACTTCCTCTTCGGATGGAGCGACCGCCTCTCCTCCCTCGTCACCGGGCAGGAAGGCGGACCGGATTTCGTCGGGACGATGGTCGTCATCATGGGCGTCCTGCTGGTGCTGAACAACATCTTCCAGGGGTGCGGCTTCCCGCCGTGCAACCGGCTCATCAACCATTGGTGCGCCCCGCGGGAACTGGCGACGAAAACGGCCATCTGGAACACCTCGCACTCGATCGGCGCCGGCATCCTGGCCGTCCTCTGCGGCTACCTCATCGGCACGACGGGCGACTGGCGGACCTGCTTCTGGGTGCCCGGCGCCATCGCCGCGGCCGGTATCTTCTTCATCATCGCGACCCTGCGGGACACCCCGTCCTCGGTCGGGCTGCCGGAACTGCCGGACACCCGGACCGAACTGGACCAGGACGACTCCCCGGAGGCCTACCGCGCCTTCGTCCGCAAGAAGGTCTTCCTCAATCCGGTCATCTGGACGCTCGCCGTGACGGACCTCTTCGTCTATGTCGTCCGTTTCGCGGTCCTGGACTGGGGACCGACCTTCCTCGGGAAGATGTCCGTCCCGCTGTCCCCGCAACTGGCGGGCTGGACGATCGGCATCTTCGAGGTCGCCGGCTGTGCGGGCATGCTCTGCGCCGGCTGGATCTCCGACCGCTTCTTCGGCGGCAAGGCCCACCGGGTCTGCGCCATCGAGATGGGCCTGGTCGCCGTCTGCCTGGTCGTCCTGCAACTCCTGCCGCCGACCACCTCGCCGGTGGTGGTGCTCGCCATCCTGGCCCTGGCCGGGTTCTTCCTCTACGGCCCCCAGGCCCTGCTCGGGGTGACGGCTTCCAAGCATGCCACGAAGAAGGCGGCCTCTTCCGCCGTCGGCCTGATCGGCCTGATGAGTTACGCAAGCGTCGTCGTCACGGGCGCCGGCCTCGGCTGGTTCTCGGACCACTTCGGATGGGACCACCTCTTCATCCTGATGGCGGGGTTCGCCCTCCTCGGCGGCATCCTGGTCTCCCTCCTGTGGAACATCAAGGACGACGGCTACCTGCACGAACCTATCTAACACATATTGCCCTATGAATTTAACACTCAAATCAGTAACCCTTCTCTTATCCTTGTCGCTCGTCGGCATCGCCGTTTCGGCCCAGCAGACGGTCCACGGCACCTTGACCGACGAGGCGGGGCGCCCCGTCATCGGCGGGTCCGTCGTGGTGAAAGGCACGACCGGCGGAGCCGTGGCCGACCTCGACGGGCGGTTCACCCTCAAGGACGTCCCGACCGGGGCTGTCCTGGTCTTCTCCAGCATCGGCTACGAGACGGTCGAGGCCGTCTATGACGGCTCTCCGCTGCGGATTGTCCTCAAGGAAGACACGCGCATCCTCGACGAGGTGGTCGTGGTCGGCTATGCCACCATGAAAAAGCGCGACCTGGTCGGCGCGGTCGACCAGGTCGGGGACGAGGTGATCGGCAACCGCGCCAACTCCAACCTGGCCCGCTCCCTGCAAGGCGAGGTGGCCGGCCTGAACATCACCATCAACGACAGCAAGCCGTCCCATGCCGGCTCGTACAACGTCCGCGGCACCGGATCCATCGGTGCGGGCGGTTCCAGCCTCGTGCTGATCGACGGGGTGGAGGGCGACCTGTCGATGGTCAATCCGCAGGATGTGGCGAGCGTGTCCGTCCTCAAGGATGCCTCCTCCACGGCCGTCTATGGTGCCCGCGGTGCCTTCGGTGTCATCCTGGTTACGACCAAGGCGGCCCGGAAGGGGACCCCGGTGGTCAACTACAACGGCTCGGTGAGCGTGAACCGCCGGACCGTGATCCCGGACGGCATCACCGATTCCAACGAGTGGCTCGACTGGTGGATTGCCGCTTACAACGGCTATTACCAGGGCTCCCGCGCCATCCTCAACCACATCGACTCCAAGGTCCCGTATTCCCAGGCCATCTATGACGAGATCCTCCGCCGCAAGAACGATCCGACGCTCTCCAAGGTGGCCGAGAGCCATGACATCAGCGGATTCGGCTATGCCTACTACGACAACCACGACTGGTTCGACGAGTTCTACCGCGACTACCACTGGTCCACCGAGCACAATGTGTCGGTGTCCGGCGGGGGCGAATACGCCGACTACTTCGTGTCCGGCCGCCTGTACGACTCCCAGGGTGTGTACAAGGTCGGCGACGAGCGCTACAAGAAGTACAACCTGCGCGGGAAGGGCACCCTCCGCATCCGTCCCTGGATGAAACTCACCAACAACATGAGCGTCTCCATCGACCGGAACTACATCCCGACGACCTACAACAACAACTCCGTCTCCCGCTACATGCAGCACTGCCTTTCGCCGATGGCCCCGCTCCGCAACCTGGATGGCACTTGGACCCCGGCCGCCGGTGTCTCCGGCTATGCCAGCCTGTACGAGAAGAGCAGTTATCTGACCGACGACTATATCTACCTGCGGGACAAGCTGGATCTGGACGTCGATCTCATCAAGGATGTCCTCAAGTTCCAGGCGGACTATTCCTACAACTATACCGGACGCACCCGCGGTTCGGTCTTCAGGCCGGTTTCCTATTCCAAGGAGCCCGGTGTGATCCTGGTCACCTCCACCCAGAAGGTGGACTCCTACATGGAGCAGCAGGACTACGATACCCGCTACCAGGCTGTCAATGCCTACCTGACCTTCTCCCCGAAGGTCGGGAAGGACAACACCCTGTCTTTCCTGGCCGGTTACAATGCGGAATGGAGCCGGTACAAGACTGTGACGATGACCCGCACCGGTTTCACCTCGGAAAAGCCTTCCTTCAAGTTGATGGACGGCGAGGCCAGCATCACCCAGGGAGGGAATGAATGGGCCTACGTCGGCGCCTTCTACCGGGTCAACTATGCCTGGAAGAGCCGCTATCTCGCCGAGGTGAGCGGACGCTACGACGGTTCCTCCAAGTTCCCGATGGGCAGCCGCTGGGGATTCTTCCCTTCGGCCTCCGTGGGTTGGCGCGTCTCCGAAGAGCCCTGGATGCAGTGGAGCCACCGTGCGCTGGACAACCTCAAGGTCCGCCTGTCCGCCGGCTCGATGGGCAACGGCAACGTGGCCCCGTATCTCTACACTTCTGAGATGACGGTTGCAAAGGCCTCTGATATCGTCCTGGCCGGCAGCCTGCCGTCCTACACCTCGGTCGCCAGTGTCGTACCCTGGTCCCTGACCTGGGAGACCGCCACGACCTATGACGCCGGTCTGGACATCGACCTGCTGCAGAACCGCATCTCCGCCTCCTTCGACTACTATGTCCGCCTGACCTCCGACATGTACACGGCCGGGGCCACCTTGCCCGGTGTCTTCGGCGGCACGGTGCCCAAGGGCAACAATGCCGAACTCCGCACCGACGGCTGGGAACTTTCCATCCAGTGGCGGGACCAGTTCAACCTGGCCGGGAAGCCCTTCCATTACAGCATCAAGGGAACGCTGTGGGATGCGACTTCAGTCGTGACCAAGTTCGCCGGCAACGACGAAAAGACGTTCGGCACGATCGCCAACCTGATCGGCAACATGGGCCAGCCCGACTACTACGAGGGGATGAAACTCGGCGAGATGTGGGGCTACACCGTCGCGGGGCTGTTCAAAGACCAGGCGGATATCGACGCCTCCCCGACCCAGAACTATAAGCAGTCTTCGGACCTGGTCACCCATCCCGGCCAGGTGAAATTCACCGATCTGGACGGCGACGGCATCATCGACTACAAGGGACTTACCCTGACCGACCACGGCGACCTCTCCATCATCGGCAACAGCACGCCCCGTTACCGTTTCGGCCTCAACCTTTCCGGACAATGGAACGGTTTCGGCCTGAGCGTCTTCCTGCAGGGCGTGGGCAAGCGTGACTGGTATCCCGGTAAGGACGCCGGCTATTTCTGGGGCAAGTATTCCCGCCCGTTCTTCTATTTCATCCCGAGCATCCACGCTCAGGACAACCCGGATGTGGCGCAGATGAACGAGGACGGCACCGAATGCCTCAACTGGGATACCGCCTACTGGCCGCGCCTGACCACCTATGTCACCAACGACAACGCCAACAAGAACACCATCCTGAACATGCCGAACACCCGGTACATGCAGAACGCCGCGTACCTCCGTGTCAAGAATGTCCAGCTGGACTACACGCTTCCGGCCAAGGCCAGCGCGGCCCTCGGACTTTCCGCCGTGAAAGTCTATGTCAATGCGGAGAACCTTCTCACCTTCACGCCGCTCCACAAGTGGGGACCCAACCTCGACCCGGAAGGCATCGACGGCGGGGACACCGACTTCTATATGTCCGACCTGAACGGCAATTCCTATCCGATTTTCAAGACCGTCACCTGCGGTGTCAGCATCACTTTCTAACCAGGAGGACCGAAACATGAAAAAATATCTTGCCGCCTTTTTGGCCGTCAGCCTCTTTGCGACATCCTGCGAGGATTTCCTGACGAAAGAGAACCCCAATTCCATCGACAGCGAATACTTCTTCACCAACGAGACCTCCCTGGAACTGTATGCCAACGGACTGGTCCGGTCGTATGCCACCAAGATCAAGGACTTCATCGACGGCGACCGGTTTGCCGACACACAGGCCTGGAACGGGGAGTACCTCTTTTACACGACCCGGTACAACGTCGCCAGCAACACCAGTTGGAGTTGGACCAACCTGCGCTCCATCAATTACTTCCTGGAGAACCTGCGCCAGGCCGACGCGGAGCCGGACGTCCTCGACCACTACGAGGGCGTGGGACGTTTCTTCCGGGCCCTGTTCTATATCGCCAAGGTCCAGCAGTACGGGGCCAACCCCTGGTACGACCATGTGATCGACCCCACCGATACCGATGCCCTGTACCGCGCCCGCGACGACCGTTCCTTCGTCTGCCGGAAGATTCTCGAAGATCTCGACTACGCCTGCGAGCACTGCTCCGGCGACGCCCGGTACCGTGTCCGTTCCACCCTCGTCAACAAGTATGTGGCGCTGGCTGTCAAGGCCCGTTTCTGCCTGTTCGAGGGCACGTACCGCAAGTACCATGACAACGATCCCTCCACCGGCAAGGCCTGGACCGCAGAAGAGAAGGCGGAAGGCCAGGCCTACCTGCGCGCCTGTGCGGAGGCTTGCGAGGCCGTCATGGACTCCCGCTTGTACAGCCTGGTGGACGACCCCGCCAAGCGCGCCACCCAGTACCGCCAGATGTTCACCGACCTGGACGGCTGCGGCAACTTCACCTCCGAGTGGATCTGGGCCCGCGACTATGACGAGGCCCTCAATGTCAAGAATACGGACTACTCCATCAACGACTATATGCTCAATGCCCAGCATGCGAACTACGCGTTCAACCGCGATTTCGTGATGACGTACCTGATGCTGGACGGGACGCCGTTCACGTCGCGGTATGAAGGGGAGGACTACTATTACGCCACCTTCGCCGAGGAGACCGCGGGCCGCGACCTGCGCCTGGCCCAGACCATCAAGACCCCGGGCTTCAAGCGCGACGGGGGCAAATGGTCCGATGCGCCGAGCTTCCTGTATGCCATGACGGGCTACCAGCCGGTCAAATGGCTGACCGACTACATCAAGGATGCCATCGACGAGGCAACCTTCACCGATGTCCCGCTCATCCGCTATGCGGAGGTGCTGCTGAGTTATGCCGAGGCCAAGGCGGAACTCGGCGAATGCGGCCCGGACGTCTGGGACAAGACCGTCCGCCTCACCCGCGAGCGGGCCGGCGTCACGAGTATCTATCCGGCCGAGGCCGACCCGTACATGGTCAAGTACTTCAACGGGAAGGTCACCGACCCCGTGATCCTGGAGATCCGCCGCGAGCGCGGCATCGAGTTCACGATGGAGAACCTCCGCCAGCAGGATATCCGCCGCTGGCACATGGGCGAACTCCTGGTCCGGGTGAAGACCGGCATGTACATCCCCGCCCTCGAAACCGACCTGGACCTGGACGGCGACGGCACCCCGGACAACATCGTCTCCAACCGGCTGGTCGAGAAGGCGGCCATGAGTGTCCTTCCCGTGGACCTGGAAGGCGGTAACGAGAACTTCTCCACCTCCGGCAACTATCTCTCTGACGGAGACCATGGATACATCCTCGGTTATACCAAATATCAGCAAGGGTACCAGTGGACCGAGAACAAGTACCTCTATCCGATTCCTTCTGCGGATGTTACCTCCAATCCCGATCTGGTACAGAATGCAGGCTGGTGATCATTTTAAAGACACGAAAGATGAAAAAAACATTATACAACGTAGGCATTGTCCTGGGCCTGGCCGCCAGCCTTGCGGCCTGTGAGAAGACCGAGGACCGCATCGAACGGGATGTCGATTCCGTGTCGGTTTCCTGCCGACGCCAGGACCTGCAGCACTGGGTGCTTGCCACCGGTGCATGGACCAGCGAGAACGATGTGCCCTGGATCACGTTGTCGCCGGACAGCGGCACCGGCGACGGGAAGAACTTCCAACCCTACACCATCCGTGTCGCCTACAACAGCGACGAGACCTCCCGTACCGGCACGTTCTACCTGGTCCACAACGGGACCCGCTGCCCGGTCACCGTCATCCAGGCGGCCTGCTCCTTCTCCTACGGCACCATCGACCTTTCCGGTTCCCTGATCCGCAACGAGGCGAGCGAGGCCTTCCTCCAGGTCCCTTACACCGATGCCTCCGGCGAGGAGCAGGTCACTTTCTCGGTCACCCTGGACGGGGCCTCGGAGGGGCTGTCCGTCGCCGACCGGACCTTCACGCTGAATGAAGGCTCCGGCGTCGCATCCCTGGCCATCACCGGCACCCCGACCCAGTTCGGCACCGTCTCCTTCACCGTCTCGGCCGACGGGAAGCCCCTCGGCACGGTGACGGCCGAGGTCACCCATGCGGGCGGGGCCTACGGGCTGCCGTGCGAATGGAAATTTGCCGATACCAAGGATGCCGACTATTCCGCCGTCATGAAGGAGAAGCATCCGGAGTGGGCGGCGTCCCACATCTACCAGGCGGATGTCAACACGGAAGCGACGCTCTCCGTCACAGAAGCGGCGGGGAAGACCCTGGCTGCCGTCAGCGGATGGGGTTACAACGACGGGCATTGCTACATCAAGGGTCTCCAGAAAGACGACAGTTTCCTGATGACGGTCCCTGTATCCGGACTGACGGCCGGGTCTTCCATCGGGGTGTCCGGCTCCGTGGGCGGTTCCGGTTCCGGTGCGGGCTATTTCCTGGTGGAATATTCCCTGGACGGCAGCACTTGGACGGCGGCGGACAACGCGTCGACGGAAACCGTGGGAACCGAGACCTTCCCGTACCATGCTGCGGCCAAGGATTCTTACCTGCAGGCGGACGGCGCTTTCTCGGCTTCCTTCGTCCTTCCGGGAGACTTCTCCGGTACGCTCGGCGTCCGGATCCGCGTCTGTGCCAACGTGCGGGTCAACCATGCGTCGACCATTCCGATTGCAACGGGCGGAGGCGGCAGCAACCGTCTGAAGGGAACCCTTTCCATCCACGCGCTATGAGACTTCCCTGGCCGATCCTCCTTTCTGCGGGCCTGGCCCTTTCTTCCGCTGCATGCGGCGGAGAAGGGGCCGCCGGCCCCACCCGACTGGCCATCCGGCCTGAAAAGGTCTCCTTGAAAACCGGGGAGACCCAGCAGTTGACGGCCGTCCCGACCCCGGTGTCGGCCCGCTTCTCCACGACCTGGTCCTCGTCTGCACCGGACATCGCCCAGGTATCCCCGTCGGGGCTTGTCATCGGCGGGACGCCCGGGGAGGCCACGGTCACGGCGACGGCCGGCAACGGCGTCAGCGCCACGGCCGCTGTCACCGTGACCGGCATCGACCCTTCCGCGGGCCCGGATATCCGGTCGGTGCTCGCCGCACCGCTCTCCCAGGCCCTGGTCCACTCCCGCGGGACGCAACTCTACAAGAAGGGCAACATCATGCAGGGGTTCGATTTCACCGATGCGTCCAGTTACTGGTATTCCCAGTCTCCGGATGGTGAATATCAGTACATCTCCTTCGTCCCGGGCCCTTCGCAGCAGTACAGTTCCTATATGACCCTGGAGCAGTTCGGGCACATGACCCAGATTGTCGCGGAAAAAGGGTCGGATGGAAAGAACTATATCTGGTGTAACTCCAACGGGCAGTATTCCGGAAGCAGTTACGGCGACAACCTTTCCTTCTCCCGGATTGAATACAAGCCCGGCGGGTCTTATTCCGGCGGGTATGCCGGGGACACGTTCGTCCTCAGCCGGAAATATGCGGATAGCAAGCCCTTCATCGACTTGCAGGTGGCCATCGACTTCGAGGCCCGGCGGCTGCTTGTCGGGGCCCGGGTCTCCGGTGTGGCGAAACGTTTCCATTTCGTCTATAACCTCGACGATGTGCTCGCCCTGCCTGTGAAGGAGACGACCCTGTCCGTCACGACCTCCGCCGGCACTGTGACGCGGACCTTCCCGGCCCGCGACCTGGAGGAGGCCCCGCTGCTGGGCAGTTTCGAAATCGCCCGCGGCACCTCTCCGGACCAGGTCTACTACTGTTCCCACCAGGGGCACGAAATCCACGGTGACACGGTCTGGTTCTACGAGGGCAATGCCCAGGGCGCCAGCACCGCACCGGATGCGTCGGTCGCTTACTTGACCGCCTATGATTTCGAAGGCACCGTCGTGGTGCCCCGGACCCGGATCGCCGCCATCGGGGATTCCGTCCAGATGATGAATTTCGGCATCACCTGGGACGGGAGTGCCGAGGCCGAGAGCCTGAAAATCAAGGACCGGAAACTCTACCTGGGCTTCGCCGGCCATTCGGCGGCGTCCTCGGGCAACCGCATCCAGAGCATCCTGGTCTACGACCTCCCGTAACCCCGTCCGGGGTTCCGGGGGGCGGCGGCCCGGTCTACCCGTCCTGGAGGACGGCCGCAAGCCGCAATCCGGTCGGAAATGTGGCGGAAATTACTGTCTTTTACCGGTAATTTCCTATCTTTGTCAGCATGAAGAGATTTATTTTTGCCGCCACATTGGCGCTGATGGTGCTTTCGGGCACCGGGGTCACGGCCCAGGAGACCGTCGACCTTTCGCAATACATCCTCACGCCGAAGGCGCCCGCCACACCCCGGATCAACGGTCCGAAGGTGTACGGCGCCCGACCGGGGGCGGATTTCATCTTCCGCATCCCCGCCACGGGCGACCGTCCCATGATCTTCTCGGCGAGCGGCCTCCCCAAGGGGCTGGAACTGGACGCCGCGAAGGGCCTCATCACCGGAAGGGCCAGGAAGAAGGGCACCTACCGGGTGACCCTGAAGGCCGAGAACGCCCTCGGAAGTTGCGAGCGGGAACTGCGCATCGTCATCGGCGACCGGATCGCCCTCACTCCGCCGATGGGCTGGAACTCGTGGAACTGCTGGGGCAACACCGTCTCGCAGGAGAAGGTGATGAGTTCGGCCCGCGCCCTCCTCGACAAGGGGCTCGCCGACTACGGCTGGGCCTACATCAACATCGACGACGGCTGGCAGGGCCTCCGGGGCGGGAAGTACCATGCCATCCAGCCCAACAGCAAGTTCCCCGACATGAAGGCCCTCGCCGATTTCATGCACGACAACGGCCTCAAACTCGGCATCTATTCCGGTCCGTGGGTGTCTACCTACGCCGGCCACATCGGGACCTCCTGCGATAACCCGGAAGGGACCTACTGGTGGGTCGAGGAGGGCATCGTGGACGAGTACTGCAAACTGGACCGCAGCAAACTCAAGATCGATTCACTGCGGTACTTCGGGGCCTGCTCCTTTGCGGAGGCCGACGCCCGGCAGTGGGCCGACTGGGGCATCGACTACCTCAAATACGACTGGTACCCCAACGATGAATACTGGCTCAAGGACATGCGGAAGGCCCTCCTTGCCACCGGCCGCGACATCGTGTACAGCATTTCCAACTCCTCCAAGGTCGCCCTCGGCCCCGTGCTGATGGAGAATGCCGAATGCTGGCGGACCACCGGCGACATCCGTGACAACTGGAAGAGCGTCTCCGACATCGGCTTCAAGATGCAGGACCGCTGGGCGCCCTACAAGCGGCCCGGCAACTGGCCCGACGCCGACATGCTGGTCGTGGGCAAGGTGGGCTGGGGTCCCAAGACCCATGATTCCGGGTTGACGGTCGACGAGCAGTACACCCATATCTCCCTGTGGGCCATGCTGGGGTCGCCGCTGCTGATCGGGTGCGACCTAGCGGAACTGGACGATTTCACCGTGAGCCTCCTGTGCAACCACGAGGTCATCGACGTGAGCCAGGACCCGCTCGGCTTCCAGGCCACCTGCCAGAACGGGGACGACACTTACCGCATCTACATCAAGCCCCTGGAGGACGGGTCCGTCGCGGTGGCCCTGTTCAACCTCTCCGACGCCCCCAGGACCCTCGGCTTCGTGCCCCAGGCGCTGGGCCTGCTCGGCACGCAGACCGTCCGCGACCTGTGGCGGCAGCAGGACGTGGCCACCCTCTGGGCCAAAGACCGCTGGGAGACGGCTGTCGCCCCGCACGGGGTGGTGCTCGTGAGGGTTTCCCCGGGCATCACCGGGGAGAAGTTGCAGGGATTCCACCGGTAGGGAAGGCCTACGAATAATCGTCCAGGTTGAGGCGGTGGAGGATGTCCAGGTGGACGTAGTGGTTCCGGCGGGGGGGCGTGATCTTGCGGACGAGGTAGTCCGAGAAGATTTCGATGGCCAGGCGGGCCTGGTCGTGGATGTGGTGAGTCACGAGGTATTCGATCTGCCCGGCCTTGAGGGCGGCGAGGTTCCTTTCGAGGTCGTCGAAGCCGACAGCGATGCGCCGGGGCTCGGGGTGCTGCTCCAGGAAGGGGGCGATCAGGTGGATGCGCGAGTTGGTCATGGCGATGTGCCGGACCTCGGGATGCTCCCGGAAGAAGGCTTCCAGGGTGGGGATGATGCCGGTGGGATCGTTCGGGTCGATGAAGACGGTGTGGATGGTGCACGCCGGCAGCTGCTCATGGATGTAGTCCAGGAAACCGCGCCGGCGCGGTTCGTTCGGGTCGCCCTGGCGCCCCTTATCGCGGACGAGCCGGATAAGGACAAGGCTGTCGACCTGCTGGTTGGCAGTCAGGAGGAAGGCGCCCAGGTAGCCGCTCCGGTAGGGGTCGATGCCGATGTAGAGGAAGTTGCCGAGGCCGTCGACCTTGTTGTCGAGGAAGGCGTAAGGGATTCCCGCGCTGTCGAGCCTTCCGGCGAACTCGGTGACGGCGTCCTTGAACACGGCGTTGAGGATGACTCCGGAGGGCCGGGCCTCCAGGACGGCGGCACATTCTGTCCGGAAGGATCCGATGTCCGTCTGGTCATACAGGAACATCCGGACCTCGATGTTGTAGCGGCGGGCTTCCTGCGCCCCGGCGAGAAGACCCTGCTGGATGAGTTCCCAGTATTCTCCCTCTTTGAAGGCCGGGATGAGGCAGGCGAGGGTATAGGACTTCTTGGAAGCCAGGAGGGCTGCATTGGGATTGGCCGAGTAGCCGAGCCGTTCGATGGCCTCATGGACCCGGGCCGCCGTCTCCTCCGAGAACCGCCCCCGGTGATGGATGACCCGGTCTACGGTCCCCCGCGAAACCCCCGCCTCGCGGGCGATGTCGAATACGGTCGGTATGCGTTTCTCTTCCGCCATTTCCCGCAAAGATACGGAGAATTTTTGAAAGGACCTCTGTGGGCGTGCCGCTACTTGTTTTGTGGTCGCCTGACCCTGTATTTCTGCCTGGGATGATGGGGGATATCATACATTTTTTCCAGTGCGTCGGAAAGTTGCGGGAGTACAATATCCCTGATGTACAAGGTTTTCCTACCCACGGCAGCGGCAATTTCCTCGGCCGTTTTCCATTCGTGGCAGACTTGGAGGACAAGTTCCCTCATCTCTTCCTTTGTGTACCGTTTCTTGGGCGATATATCGGACATCGGGAACCTGATATCGGTCTCGGGAAGTCCGATATTAGGGTCTTGAAGTCCGATATTAGGGTCTTGAAGTCCGATATGACTCCTTGCAAGAGCGATATTCATCCCATATACATGGTACTTGGTTCCCCTTCCATGTCCGGATGATTCCAGCAGATTCCGGGCACACATCTCGCTCAACATCTGTGTGATATCCGCCCGATGCATGTCCAGGGCATATTGCAGCCGCTCATTGGTGATTTCCTCTTCCGAATAGGCCAACGCCAGCGTGACCAGTTGACCGAGAGGAAGGTTGTCGATCTTCCCGCCCAGGTATTTTGACAGCCCCTCTTTGATAGAGTCATCCAGCATAGACTCCATAGACATCGTCAGGACCACTTTGTCGGGACGGACCTGCTCTTGAATATAGGGCCTTTTCCATTTTTCTCCTTCCCACCCGTGGATGATCTTGTCTGCACCGCTGCCCGCTTTCTCTGCCGCCCCGAGGAATGTGAACATGGTCTGCAAGTATTTGTTCCGACACACACTCTCGCCGCCTTTATAATATTGTTTCAACGAGATCAGCATCGTTCCGGGATTGGAGAATACGATTTTGTTGGGATACTTATATACATTCAGTGATGCGTTCACGGTGTGGTCTGCATGGACCAGGGCATTGACAAAGGCTTCCCTGAGTGCAACATGGGCAGGGGTCCCGGCTTTCCTTTGGTTGTCATCCAGTCGGAAAGGTTTTGGAAGGAAACCTTGCAGGATGGGAAGCACCCGGCTGTAGAACTGGAACAGGTTCGATTCCCAGTTCCCATCCGGGCAGATGCGGTTCACCCAGCGGTCTTCCGGGTCCTGCACCTCCTGGTAATCGGGAAAGAAGTTCGGGTTCTCATCCATGATGGCGCTATAGGTTCCGAACATCAGCAGTCCGGCATAGGTCAGACCATATTCTCCTGTTCCCCGGTCTTTTCTGAACACATTCAACTTCTCAAGGAATAAGTCCTCAGGCAACGCGTTCCATACATGATCCGGGTTCCATTGTTCGAACCTGCGGCGATATTGTCTGATGGAATCGGGATCCAGGTCTTCCTTGCTGAAATTCTTCAAGATCCTTCCATCGGCCGGACTTGCCAGGTTCGCATCAGAGAACATGCTGTTCACCTCCTCGCGTGAACAATGATAGTCCCCGTCAAGGTCTCGCCTGTAAGTGCCGGTATAGGGATCCAGTCCACAGTACACCGGCTTGAGGCTTCTGTCCAACCGTGGAATATGAAAGAACAGGAAGAGGTTCCCGTTGAATGTTACGGCCTGCACGTCCTCCTCTTTCAACAGGGCGATATTCGCATTCTGTTTGCTGTGCATGCCGTTGAAAAAGTCTCGCTTGTATTTCTTGACCTGCTCATCGGTCAAGCCGTCGAATACAATTTCGTTTCCTTTTTCTTTGATGCCGAAGATGATGGTCCCTCCGTTTGTATTGGCAAACGATGAGTAGGTTTCCCAAAAAGTTTTTGGAAAACCACCGGCCGCTGACTTGAATTCTATCTCGCTTGATTCTTTGTCTTGTAGCAGACGGTCTAACAGAGGTTGTAAATCCTTATAATCGTATATCCGCTTCATTTCTTGCACAAACTCTTTTTCCCCGGCCTCCATGATAGGGCTGATTCCGGACAAGCCCTTACAGGCAGGAAATGATGATCTCGTCGGCGATTTCCTCGGGGGCGAGACCGTCGGTGTCGAGGGTGAGGTGGGCGGCGGACTCGTAGAGCGGGAGCCGTTGCCGGTACAGGTCGGCGGCGCCTTCACCGGCCAGGGGACGTCCGCCGGACGGGTCCTGCAGGCGCTCCTGCAGGGTCTCCCAGGTGGCCCGGAGGTAGATGCAGAGGGCTTTCTCCTGCAGGAGCCGGGCGGCTTCCGGCCGGATGATGGTACCGCCGCCGAGGGAGAGGACGGCCGTCGCCTCGCCGTCTTTCCGCACCGTCTCCTGGAGCGCCTGCCATTCCCGCGTCCGGAAACCGGCTTCCCCCTCCGTGGCGAACAGGTCCGGGATGCTCCGCCCCGCCTTTTTGACGATGACCTCGTCGAGGTCCACGAACGGACACCCCAGCGCATCCGCCACGATGCGCCCGACCGTTGTCTTCCCGCTTCCCATGAAGCCCGTGAGTGCAATGACCATGATTCTTCCCGGGACAGACCCCGATGTCCGTCCGCCGGTGCAAAGATACGAAAATAAGGCGAGTTTTTCGATGTTTTATGTAACGGTCTGAAAGTAAGGTAATTGCTCGTTTTAACCCGTGTAAATAAACATAAGTTAAAACGAGCAAGTTGTTTATTGATAAGTGCTTACGAAAAACGACATCCTGGCAGAGGATGTCGTTGAGGATACTGGAGACGGCTTTTCGTCAGAACAGGGTGAGGTCTTCCCAGGAGCCGAGGTCGGCGGGGTCTTCGCCGGAAGCCTCTTTCAGGAGGTCGGAGGCCTGGCCGGTCTGCTCGATGGGGGGAACGGTGGGGATGTCGTCGTCGAGTTCGATCTCGACAGGCTCGTCGTCGGCACCTGCAAGGGTGGAGCTGTCGGCAAGGGCCCTATCCGGACTTCCGTCAGGATTGTCGGCATGGGTACCATCCGGATTCCCGTCAAAACCATCGGGAAGAGAGCTGTCCGCCTGGGGGGCGGCCTCTGCGTCATCCTCCGGCTTCACGAGCGGTTCGATGAACTCGACGGCGGCGAGGTCGTAAGCGTGGCACTTCTTGCCCTTGGCGGTGAGACCCTTCTTGGCGATGAACTCCTCGGCATCGATGACTTCCGGCTCGCGGTGCTCGTACTTGCCGTTGAAGGTGACCTTCACCTGCGGATGGCGGTCGGAGGCGATGTCCACCAGTTTCGACCCCTTGGCATCGGAGATGAACGACATCGGCGTGTTGTTCGATTCGATGAAACTGAACCGCTTGATATAGTAGGCCTTGGCGGCATTGTCCCAGTAAAGGACGGTGTAGGTGAGACCCGGATCGAATTTCTCGATGCGTACGACGTCGCCCTGGTACTTGTTGACCAGGTCGTAGGTCGTGGTATAGAACGTGCCGTCGGCGAAGATGGCGAGGACGCGGTCGCCTCCCGAGAACTGGCCGAGGTAGTCGCCGCGGCCATCCTCGTTGAGACGCTGGATGTCGGCATCGTACCAGATATCCTTGCCGCCGAGGGTCGTGATGCCCTTGGCCTTGAGCTGGATCTTGGCGACCGGATACTTGGTCACGAGGTTGCCCCGCGAGCCGCGTCCCTTGATGGCGAGGGCCGAGAAATCCCATTCGACCTGGGTCTTCTTCAGTCCCTTGCGGGGACGCAGGTACACCCGGACGGCCTCTGCCTCGCCGTTATGGTTGACAGTGAACCAGAGGATGCGGGACCCTTCCGCGCCGGTCGTGATGTCGTACTCCTTGTCGCGGGTGACGGAGGTGATATTGAACCGCTTGGCGTAGTGGGCGGGCCCCTTGCCGTCGCGGTAGATGACGTTGTAGATGGTGCGCTCGTCGCCACGGTTGAACACCCCCGCATAGAGGAGGTCCTTGCCGAAGAAAGCCTTGTCGGAAACCTTGGTGACGCGGTATTTGCCGTCCTTGCCGATGACGATGATCTCGGAGAGGTCGGAGCAGTCGCAGAGGTACACGCCGTTGTCGTCCTTCTTCAGGCCGGTGCCGACGAACCCCTCTTCGAAGTTGGCGTAGAGCTTGGCGTTGTTGGAGACGACCTTGGTGGCGGCGATGGTCTCCAGCGAGGTGATGACCGTCTTGCGCTCGAAGGCCTTGCCGCCGTACTTGGCCTTGATGCGCTCGAACCATGCGATGGTGTAGTCGGTGAGGTGTTCCAGCTGGTCCTGGACGGTGCGCATCTCGTCCTCGATGGCGTAGATCTTCTCGTCGAGGGCCTTGGTGTCGAACTTGGAGATCTTGCGGACCGGTTTCTCGACGAGCTTGAGGATGTCCTCCATGACGATTTCGCGGTGGAGGAGGTCCTGGTACTGCTTCATCTGGCTGAACACGTCGGAAAGCTGCTCCTCCCAGGTCATCTGGTTCTGTTCGAGGACCTTGTAGATGCGGTTTTCGAAGAAGATGCGTTCCAGGGAGTCGTAATGCCACTGGTCCTCGAGTTCGCCGAGCTTGATCTCGAGCTGGCGGCCGAGGAGGTCGCGGGTGTGGAACGTGTCGTATTCGAGGATCTCGTCCACGGAGAGGAACTGCGGCTTGTCGTCCTTGATGACGCAGGCGTTGGGGTTGATGGTGGTCTCGCAGTCGGTGAAGGCGTAGAGGGCGTCGATGGTCTTGTCCGGGGACACGTCGTTGGGCAGATGGATGACGATTTCCACGTGCTCGGTGGTCATGTCCTCGATCTTCTTGATCTTGATCTTGCCCTTGTCCTTGGCCTTGAGAATGCTGTCGATGATGATATGGGAGGTCTTGCCGAAGGGAATCTCGGTGATGGTGATGGTGGATTTGTCCACCTTCTCGATGCGGGCGCGGACCTTCACCTGGCCGCCGCGGCGCCCGTGGTTGTACTTGGAGCAGTCGGCCATGCCGCCGGTCGGGAAGTCCGGGTAGAGTTCATAGGGCTCTCCCTTGAGGATGGCGATGGAGGCGTCGAGGAGTTCGTTGAAGTTGTGGGGAAGGATCTTCGAGGCCATGCCGACAGCAATGCCTTCGGTGCCCTGGGCGAGGAGGAGGGGGAAGCGGACCGGGAGTTCGGTCGGTTCCTGGTTGCGGCCGTCGTAGGAGGTCATCCAGGTGGTGACTTTCGGGTCGAAGATGACTTCCTTGGCGAATTTGGAGAGCCGGGCTTCGATGTAACGGGGGGCGGCGTTGGAGTCGCCCGTGAGGATGTTGCCCCAGTTCCCCTGGCAGTCGACGGCGAGGCCCTTCTGTCCGATCTGGACAAGGGCACCGAGGATGGAGGCGTCGCCGTGCGGATGGTACTGCATGGCCTGGCCGACGATGTTGGCGACCTTGGTGTAGCGGCCGTCGTCCATCTTGTACATGGCATGCAGCACGCGGCGCTGGACCGGCTTGAGACCGTCCACGATGTGGGGAACGGCCCGCTGGAGGATCACGTATGACGAGTAGTCCAGGAACCAGTCCTTGAACATGCCGGAGAGCTTGTATTTCCGGCTGTCGCTGCCCAGCAGGCGGGCGAATTTCCCGCTCTCCCCGGCATTCTCGTCCAACGGCTGTTCCTCCGGCCCTTCCTCGACCGGCTCTTCCTGGATGTCATCCCATTCTTCGCTCATAGGTTCTTCTTTTATGGATGGAGGAGGCTATGTCCTCCGGCAAGGGTGCTTAAAATTCATACCCGAACCTGCGCAGTTCGCGGCGGTCTTCGCGCCAGTCGGGATCGACCTTGACGAAGGTGGAGAGGAAGACCTTCTTCTGGAAGAAGTCCTCCATCTCCAGGCGCGCCTCGGTGCCGACCTTCTTGAGGGCGGCGCCCTTCTTGCCGATGAGGATGCCCTTCTGGGATTCCCGCATCACATAGATGACGGCGCTGATGTCGTATCGCTCCTCGCCTTCATGGAAGGCCTCGATCTCGACCTGGCACGAGTAGGGAATCTCCTCGCTGTAGTGGAGGAAGATCTTCTCGCGCAGGATTTCCGAGGCGAAGAAGCGGAGGTTCTTGTCGGTGAACTGGTCCTTGTCGAACCAGGCCGGGGCTTCCGGAAGGCGGCTGGAAACCGCTTCCAGGATGCTCTCGAGGTTGAACTTTTCCTGGGCCGAGGCCGGGATGATCTCGGCTTCGGGAAGCTGCCCGTGCCACCAGCTCATGAGTTCCACGACCTTCTCCTGGGTGGAGAGGTCGATCTTGTTGAGGACCAGGATGACCGGGCACTCTACTTTCCGCAGTTTCTCGATGTAGGCCTCGTTCTTGTCGCCCTTCTCGACGGTGTCGGTGACGTAGAGGATGATGTCGGCGTCGCCGATGGCCGTGTCCACGAAGTTCAGCATGTTCTCCTGGAGCCGGTAGTTCGGCTTCAGGATGCCGGGGGTGTCGGAGTAGACGATCTGGTAGTCCTCGCCGCTCACGATGCCCATGATGCGGTGGCGTGTCGTCTGGGCTTTGGCGGTGACGATGGACAGTTTCTCGCCGACGAGGGCGTTCATCAGCGTGGATTTGCCCACGTTGGGGTTGCCGATGATGTTGACGAATCCTGCGCGGTGTGCCATTATACGAAGGCCCCCATCCTGAGAATGTTGACTTCGCCCTCGGTGAGGTAGCGCCAGTCGCTCTTCTTGAGCCCCTTCTTCGTGAGGCCGGCAAAGTAGACGCGGTCGAGGGCCTTCACCTCGTAGCCCAGGGACTCGAAGATGCGGCGCACGATGCGGTTCTTGCCGGAGTGGATCTCGATGCCGAGCTGGCGGTGGTCATGGGCATCGATGTATTCGAGTTCGTCGGCGGCGGCCACCCCGTCGGTGAGTTCAACCCCGGCGAGGACCTTCTCCTTGTCCTCCTCGCGGAGCGGCTGGTCCAGGATCACCTGGTAGATCTTCTTTTTGTTGAAGGACGGGTGGGTGAGCCGTTCGGCCATTTCGCCGTCGTTGGTGAACATCAGCACGCCGGTGGTGTTCTTGTCCAGCCGTCCGACCGGGAAGACGCGCGTCGGGCACCCCTTGATGAGGTCCATGACGGTCTTCTCCGCATGCGGGTCGCTGGCGGTGGTGACATAGCCCTTAGGTTTGTTCATGACGATGTAGACCTTCGCCTCGCCCTTGAGGCGTTCGCCGTTGAAGCGGATGTCGTCGTTGAGGACGTTGACCTTGGTGCCAAGTTCGGTGACGACCTCTCCGTTGACGGTCACGACGCCGCTCTGGATGAGGGTGTCGGCCTCCCTGCGGGAGCAGACGCCGGAATTGGCGATGAACTTGTTGAGACGGACGACCTCCTTGATGGGGGTCTTGGCGGTGTCGTCGTCGGACCAGGCGGCCCCGCTCACCTGGGGCTTGCGGCTGAGCATGGCGCTCATGCCCTCCGCCGCTCCATCGCGCTTCGGGAAGGGCTTGCGTCCCGGTTTCCCGGCGGCGAAGCCGGACTTGGCGCCGAAGGACGGCTTGCCGTAGCCGCTGCGGGCAGGACGGTCGCCGTAGGTCTTGCGTTCTCCATAGGTCTTGCCGCCGCCATTGTACGGCTTGCGGTCGCCGAAAGATTTGTGTTCGCCGAAGGATCTGCGCTCCCCGTACGGTTTCCGCTCCCCGTAGGGCTTGCGTTCCCCGTAGCTTCGGCTCTCCGTCCGCTCCTCGGAATCGAAACTGCGCGAGGTGCTGTAGTCCTCGCTGCCATAGGCCCGCTGCGTCCGCGGGCGGGAAGCGCCTTCGGTGCGGGGCCGGTAGCCTCCTTCGCTGCGCGGATGGTACTCGACCTTCTCGGCGCGGCCTTCGGACGGCTTGCGGGTGGTGAAATGTTTGCGGGTACCCGTCGTACCTTTCGTGCCGTACTCCCTACGGCCCTGGCGGTCGAAACCGCCTTTCTTGTTATCTTCCATGTTGCTTGGTGCCCCGCTTCGGGGCCGTGTTAATAAGTGGTGATGACTCCCGTCATCGTATATATATTATTGAAGTTTGAACTTATAGGTGATGGTACCGGTCTGGAGCACGGGTGCGTCTGCACTCATGTTGAAGTGGGCCTTCATGGCAGCACTGCGGGCCGCATTCCAGAGGGTCTTGTCGGTGACGGTCGTGCCTTCCGCGCCCGGGACGGCCTCCGTGACGTTGCCATACTGGTCCACCTTGATCTGCACGACGACGATTCCTTCCAGCTGGGCGCTGTAGGCCGGCCGGGGCAGGGAACCGACGACATTCCGTCCTTTCAGGTGCGCATTGGCGCTGCCCTCCGTCTTGCCTTCCTTGGTATTGCCGTCCGGCTGGCCTGCCTTGAAGCCTTCGGACGCCTCGGCGGCGGCGTGCGGCGTGGTGGCGGGGTTGTCCTTCTGGCTCATGCCGGGGAACGAGGCGCGCGGGTCGAGCTGTGGCTCCTCCACCGGCGGGGTGGGGACTTCTACATCTCCGACCGGGTCAGGCTTGGTGGCCGGGGTGACGTTCGGGCGGTCGCCCACATAGGGCGATTCAGCCCGCTGCACCAGCTCGACCGGCTTGGTCCGGTCCACCTCCTCGGCCTGCGGCTGCCGTCCGATCCGGGTCTGTACCGGCTTCGGCGCTTCGATCTCCTCCTCGAAGTCGACGAGGAGCGACGTCCGTTCCGGGGGCGGCGGGTCGAGGTATTTCAAGCCGGTGCATACGCAGAAGACGGCGGCCGCCACGTGGATGGCCGCGGTGACGAGGAGCCCCGTCGTCCGGGAGCGCCCCTCCTGCTGCTGTCTGGTGCGTAGGTAAGGCTGCATGGGTTATTCCGGTTGGGTCGCCAGGATGACCTTGTAGTGGTTCCGCTTGGCGATGTTCATGATCTGGACGACCTCCCCGACCGGGACGCTCTGGTCCGAGAAGATGGAGAAGGTCGGGTCCTCCTCGTTCTGCAGAAGGCTGACGAGCTCGTCCTCCACCGCTTCATAGGGGAGGGGCTGCTGGTCGCCGTTGACATGGTAAGTATAGGTGTCGTCACCCCAGTCCTTGATGCTGACACTCACTGTGGCCTTGGCCGACACCTGGCCCGTACTCTTCGGCAGGAGGAGTTTGAGGGCGTTGGGGTTGATCAGCGTCGAGGTCACCAGGAAGAAGATCAGCAGCAGGAACACGATATCCGTCATCGAGGATACCGCGAACGAGGCGTCGACCCGGGTGTTTCTCTTGAGTGCCATAGGCTATTCCTCTTCCGGTTCGTGGAGGACGATGTCGAGGAACTCCATGGTGGAACTTTCCATCTTGTAGACAAGGTCCGAGATGTTGGAGGTCAGATAGTTGTAGCCGAAGTAGGCGATGATGCCCACGATGAGGCCGCCCACGGTGGTGAGCATCGCCGTATAGATACCGCCGCTCAGGAGGGTGATGTCGATGTTGTTGCCGGCCTTGGACATGTTGAAGAAGGCCTGGACCATGCCGAGGACGGTACCGAGGAAACCGATCATCGGGGCGCCGCCGGCGATGGTGGCGAGGATCGGAAGGCCCTTCTCCAGGCGGGCGACCTCGACATTGCCGATGTTCTCGATGGCGGACTGGATGTCGCCCAGCGGGCGTCCGAGCCGGTGGATGCCGGTCTCGACCATGCGGGCGACCGGGTTGTCATACTTGCGGCAGAGGGTGATGGCGGACTTCATCTTGCCGTCGCCCAGGTAGTCGCGGATATCGTTCATGAAGTTGTCGTCGATCTTGGAGGCATGGTTGATCACCCACCATTTCCGTCCGATGATGTAGATGGCGATGACGGAAAGGGCGAGGAGCACCCACATGAGGGGCCCGCCCATCTTGAACATGGAGAAGAGGCTCTCGTTCATCTCGACCGGCTGCACGGGTGCCGCGGCCTGCTCCACCGCCTCGGCGGCGGCTCGGGGGAGCGTGTCTGTCTGCAAAAGGTTGAAAAGCATATCCTATTAAAATTATCGTTTCTGTGTGGATCCGCCCCTGTCGGAGCAATCAACCTGCAAATTTACAAAAATAATTCCGAAACCAGGCGGAAATCTGCGGGGGAGCGGGAAAAAACACCGGCACTCCTTTTTTCCAGGAGCACCGGTGCGGCGGAAAGGTATCGGGGTAGCGGTCAGTCTATCTCTTTCAGAGTGCCTTTATAACTGCCTTCCAGCGCCGGCTGGACGATGCCGTCGCCGTCCTTGTAGACAAACTTGAAGCGGATTTCGAAGTCCAGGCTGTCCTCGCTGAGGCGCTTGATGTACAGCGTGCTGCCTGGGGCCATCACGTTCGGATTCGATTTGCGTCCGTAGTGCTCGAACAACTCCTTGGCCCTGTAGATGCCTTCAACGTACCAGTACCAGCCTGCGGCATCCTCTTCGGGCTGGGTGAGGTCCACGACCTCCCCGTCATGCTTGGTTCCGGACAATTCGATGTGGAACTTATAGATGTCGCCGTAGGTCAGGTAGATGTCGTAATTGACCTGCCCTTCATTTTGGATCAGGTTTCTGGCGTTGATTTCGGCTTTGGTCAGTTCGTAGGCCGGGGCGGTCAGCACATACACTTCCGGTTCGGGTTCGGGGGCCGGTTCAGGGTCGTGCTTGGAGCAGGCCGGGATGAGGGAGGATGTTGCCAAAAGAAGGCAGAGCATTCTGGCAGATAGAGAGAACGTTTTCATGATGGAAGTTTTTTGTTGGTGTTTTCAGTTTCGGACAAAGATAAACGGCGGCGGCTTCCCGGCCTAATGCGGCAGTTCGTCAAATATACGTACTGCGTATAAATGCTTAGCTTGAAGTTTCTTACGTGGGTCTACGTAAAAATACGTAGGCAGTTTTCCCGCCCGGGGGAGAACAAGTCCGCTTTTTTTTGCATATCTTAGCGACAGACCAACTATGACTGCTCCATGATCCTGGCCTGTATCGCTTCCCTCATCCTCTCCCTCTCGCCTTCCGAAGCCTGCCGGCGGGCTGGCGAACTCTTCGCCGAAGACCGCTATGCCGAGACCGTGGATGTGCTTGCCGAAGCGGTTCCGCAGATCCGTAAATCCGGCGATGACGATGCGTTGGCCGAGGCCCTCAGCCTGCTGTCTTCCGCCTATTTCCGCCTGGGTGCGTTCAACCTGGCCTTGGCGGCGCAGCGGGAATGTTACGAACTCGATCTGGCAGGCGGCGATGCTGGCAATATCAGTTCCTCGCTCAACAACCTGGCTGCCACCTGTATGGTCATGAAGGATTATGCCCAGGCGGAAGAGCTTATCCTCGACGCCATCCATTACGAGGAGCCGCTCGGCCCCTCCGCAGCCCTTGCGGTGCGCTACGGGATGGCCTGCGATATCCTGGTCAAGGAAGGCAAACTGCCGGAGGCCATCTCCTATGCCGAGCGGGCGCTTGCCATGGACCAGGATGCCGGGCGTTCGTATCAAGCGGCCGTCCGCCGGTCGCAGCTCGCCGCCGCCTTCCTGGAGTCCGGTCGGCTGGAGGAGGCTTGGAACTGCCTCGAAGAGGCCGCTCCGGTCTTCGAGGGCGCCCACAATCTCCATTCCTTGTCGGTCTGCCGCCAGCAGCAGGGCTCCATCTCGGTCCGGCGGGGCGATTTCCAGCAGGCGGCGCGCTATCTGCGCGAGGCGCTGGCGCTCAGCCGACAGACCGGCAACAAGCTTCTCCAGAAGAACATCTCCCAAGACCTTGCAGACGTCCTCAAAGACACGGACCCGAGGGTTGCCATGGGGTACATGGCGGACGTGGCGGCCTTGACGGACTCGATCTACCGGGAGGAGACCGCACGCCAGATCTCGGAGCTGAACCTGCAATATGGCCTGGCGGGGAAGGAACAGCAGATTGTCCTCCAGCGCCGACAGCTCCGTTCCCATGCGTTTCTGTTCGCCCTGCTTCTCCTGCTGGTTGTCCTGATGGCTGTCGTCATCGTCGTCCAGTCGCGTCTCTCGACCGCCCGGCAGAAGAACAACCTCATGCTTCGGAAGGCCTCGGAACTGAAGGACAAGCTGCTGGCGCTGAACGGAGGCGTGACGGCCGAGCCGGAGCGGGCCGGGGAAGTGTCCTCGCTGGTCCAGGAACTGGCCCATATCGGCGAGGCTCCCGATGTCCAGCTTACGAACCGCGAACTGGAGATTGCCAGTTTGTGCTGCCAGGGGCTCATCAGCAAGGAGATCGCCGACCGGCTGGACATCTCCCAGCGGACGGTCGAGACCCACAAGGGCAACATCTTCCGCAAACTGGGAATCAACACGACCCTCGAACTGGTCCATCTCATGGGCAGCCGGAACGGCCACTGATCCGGGGAAGGTTACGGATTCCGGTCGGTCATGGATGCCCTCGCCAGGGTCCGGACCCGTTTCCTTCGAGGCACTTTTTAACGGGACGTACCGGACTGGAAAGACCGGCCCTCGGTAGGTGTTTTTATCAAGTATATTCCGGACGGGATGGATATAAAAGGTGACCGGAGCTCCTCCCCAAGAGCTCCGGTCGGTATATAAAACGAACTTAACAAATAGACATGAAGTGAATCACATGTCCGATACAAAGGTATGAATTAAAACTGAAACTCCAAATTTATTTTCACTTTTTTATCAAAATAAATATTTTTACTTTCAATTTGTTACGAATCGGTGTCAAAACTGTTTCCAAGGTGTTACAAATTCCAACAGGGAAAAGATGCCGGGTCGGAGTCGGGCACAATGGGGAGGCTGGGCGCTGTCCGGGACATGGCGGATTGCCCGGGGAATCCGAGGGGGTGGGTACGGTGCCGTCTGGACACAACGGGGACACCCGGGAATCCGTCTGGGCATGACGGGGCGGACACAGGCGGGGGAGAGGACCCTACCCGTTCCGGTACTCCGAGGGGGTGAGGCCGGTGTGGGCCTTGAAGAACTTGTAGAAGACGGACTGGTTGGGGAAGTGGAGCTGGTAGACGATCTCTTTGATGGTCATGTCGGAGTACTTGAGCATGTTCTTCGCTTCGAGGATGACGAAGGAGTCGATCCAGTCCGGGGCGCTGCGGCCCGACGCCTGCTTGATGAGCTTGGAGAGGTATTTCGGGGTGAGGCAGAGCTTGTCGGCATAGAAAGCCATGCCCCGCTGCGAGGTATGGTACTCGGTGACGAGGGAGATGAAACGCTCGAACACCTGGTTGATCCGGGCGGAGGCCGTGCCCTTGCGCTGCTGTGCCTCGGTGAGTTGCACTGCCCAGACATCCACGGCCATGTAGGTCAGGGAGGTCAGCAGCGACCCGATGATCTCCCGCTTGTTCCTGAGGTCCGACCCGATGATCTTCCGCGCCAGCTTGAAGTAGTCTTCGGCGACGTCGAGCTGCGCCTCGTTCAGCGTGATGCAGGGATTGTCCATGATCCGCATGCTGTCTTGGAAGACCTTGTTGAAGTCGAACCGGATGTTGGACAGGAATTCCTTGGAAATCAGCACGAAGTAGATTTCGGCATCTCCGATGTGGTCCTCCTTGTAGGCCCCGATCTTGATGATGTTGCCGGGAACGTTGATCAGCAGGGAATGCTCATGGATATCGTAAGTGTTGAGGTTGACGTCCAGCTGGAAGTGCCCGCTGCGGCAGAAGAAGACGATATACCCGTCGAACCGGACCGGGTATCGGAGCATGGCCAGGATGGCCTCGTTCTTCTCGATCCGTTTGCCGCTGACCTCACCGATGATGAAATCGTTTCCGATGCCATACTCGTCGACAATCGGTGCCAGCGCCTTGACCCGCTGGATGTCTATAGTTTGTAATTCGTCCATAGTGGAGTCTGTTTTGAAATGATCCAACATATTCTTGGGCGGTCTTTCCGGAATATTTTTCCCGGCCCTCAGTCAGATAGCACCAGCTATCCTCCTTCGGACCCGGAAAAAAACTTCTCAAAAATCCCTATATGTATAAAAATGTCAATCATTCCCAAACAGACTCGAATTGTTTTCCGGTCGTTTCCTGCAAAGATAGAAAAAAACATTTGAAAATTGCAAAAATTCGCATATTTCGACCAAAAGGACAAATTTATATCCAATATATTTGCGAAAAGGAAAAATTTGGCAATAACTTTGCAGGCTGAATGCGCACTGACAAAAAAACAGAAAATTGTCAAAAAGTCTCAATATGAAAAGAACAAGCATCATCTTGGCGCTGGTGGCGCTCGCGACGGTTCCGGCCGGGGCACAGGAACGCCTGACCCTGGAGGACTGCCGCCAGATGGCCGTCCAGTCATCGAAGGACCTGGACCAGGCCCGCACCGCCATCGAAATGGCCGGTTATGACCGCAAGATCGCCCTCGCCAACTATTTTCCGGATATCAGCGCCACAGGTGCCTACCTCTATAACAACCGGGACATCGCCCTCATCAACGACCAGTGGTCCTCCCTCCTGACCGGGGCGGGGACGGCCCTCCAGGGGACGGTGGACGGAGTCTACGGTCTGGCCGCCCAGAGCCTCACCACGGCCCGGGACCAGATTCTCGCCGGTCTGGCCGCCCAGATGCAGGCGAATCCCGAACTGGCCCGGCAGCTGATGACCAACCCTGAGTTCGCCGCGCTCCTGCAGAAGTTCCAGCAACTGGACCCGTCCTCGATCCTCGTCTCCCCGGATGTCGGCGGCCCGATCAACGCCATCGGCCAGGAGATCGACGACGCCTTCCATCCGGACCTCCACAACATCTGGGTCGGCGCCGTCACCCTCCAGCAGCCCGTGTTCGTCGGCGGCAAGATCGTCTATTCCAACAAGATGGCAGCCCTGGCCGAAGAATTGGCGAAGTCGAAGTACGACATGAAGTACGCCGATGTCGTCATCGACGTGGACCAGGCCTACTGGCAGATCGTCTCCATCGCCAACAAAAAGAGGCTCGCCGAATCCTACGCCGACCTCCTGCACCGTCTGGAGCAGGACGTCGAGACCTCGGTCGCCGCGGGGGTCATGACCTCCTCCGATGCCCTCCAGATCAAAGTCAAGGCCAACGAGGCCGACATGCTCCTCACCAAGTCCACCAACGGGCTCCAGCTCGCGAAGATGCTCTTGTGCAAGCGCGTGGGGCTGCCGCTGGACAGCACCGTCACCCTCGCCGACGAGGACATGGAGATCATCCCGGTTCCCGGAGCGGCCGACGACAAGACCCTGGACGCCATCTACGCCGACCGTCCCGAGACCCGCAGCCTCGACCTCGCCTCGCAGATCTACGACGCCAAGGCGAAGGTCGCCCGCGCCGACCTCATGCCGACCGTCGCCCTGGTGGGCAGCTGGATGGTCTCCAACCCGAATGTCTACAACGGCTTCCAGAACACCTGGCAGGGCGGCATGCTTTCCGCCGGGGTCATGGTGCGCGTCCCGCTCTTCCACGGGCTGGAACAGGTCAACAAATATAAGAAGGCCAAGGCCGAGGCGACCCTCTACCGCGACCAGTACGACGATGCCAAGGAAATGATAGGCCTCCAGGTGACCCAGCAGCGCCACCTCATGGACGAGGCGCTGGAAAAACTGACCATGGCGGAATCCAGCCTCCAAAGCGCGGAAGAAAACCTCCGTACTGCGACCCTCGGTTTCGAGGCCGGGGTGATCCCGACCAATACGGTCCTGCAGGCACAGACCGGCTGGCTCTCCGCCCACTCCGAGTATATCGATGCGGGCATCGAGCTCCAGATGGCATATGCCAACCTCCAGAAGGCGGAGGGCAACTATTCAACAGCAGAATAAAAGAAACAATATCATGTCAAAGAAAAACTACAACCTTCTCATCGGCGTGGCCGCCCTCATCGCCATCCTGCTCACCATCGCCATCGTCGGATACATCGTCTCCCGTCCCCAGCCCATCGTCATCCAGGGCGAGGCGGAAGCCACCGAATACCGCGTCTCCGGCAAGGTGCCCGGCCGTATCGAAGAATTCCGGGCCGTGGAAGGCCAGCTGGTCCGCAAAGGCGACACCCTCGTGCTGATCGACTCCCCGGAAATCCGTTCCAAGATCGCGGAGGCCCATGCGGCCAAGGCGGCCGCCGTCGCCCAGCGGAACAAGGCCTACAACGGCGCCCAGAAGGAAGACATCGCCGCCGCCTATGAGCAGTGGCAGAAGGCCATCGTCGGCGAGGACGTGATGCGCAAGTCCTACGACCGCATGAAGACCCTCCATGACCAGAAGGTCGTCTCCGACCAGAAGTTCGACGAGGTGGAGGCCCAGTACAATGCCGCCTTGGCTACGACGAAGATGGCGAAGTCGGTCTACGACAAGGCCGTCGCCGGTGCCCGCCAGGAGGACAAGGATGCCGCCGTCGCCCTCGTGGAGCGGGCCGAGGCCGCCGTCGATCTCGTCAACTCCTACCTCGACGAGATCACCCTCGTGTCCCCGGCGGACGGGGTCGTCTCCGACCGCTATCCGAAGGTCGGCGAACTGGTCGGCCAGGGCTCCCCGATCATGACCATCCAGGACCTTGACGACATGTGGTTCACCTTCAACATCCGGGAAGACCGGCTCAAGGGCATGCAGAGCGGCGACCGCCTCGACCTGACCATTCCGGCCCTCGACGGCCGCAAGGTTTCCGCCACCGTCTACTACCTGGCCGTCCGGGAGTCCTACGCCACCTGGAAGGCCACCAAGGAAATCGGCGAGTTCGACACCAAGACCTTCGAGGTGCGCGCCCGTCCCGACGCCCCGGTCGAGGGCCTGCGCCCCGGCATGAGTGTCATCATGACCAAGAACGAGTAATGAAATACATCTACAGTGTCATCCAGCGGGAGATCCGCATCATCCAGAGCCGGCCGATCTACCTCTTGGCCTCGGTAGGGGTGCTGCTCCTGAACGCCGTGTTCTACCTGACCTTCATGAAGGACGGGCTGCCGCACGACCTGCCCATCGGCGTCGTGGACGAGGACCACAGTTCCACGTCCCGCTCCTTCGCCCAGCAGCTCGATGCGACCCAGCTCGGCGAGGTCATCTACTACGACGACCTCCACCTGGCCCGCCGCGACATGGAGACCGGCAAGATCACCTCGTTCCTCGTGGTCCCGGAAGGGTTCAACGCCGACATCCAGGCCAGCCGCCAGCCGCATATCGGGTATTATATCAATTCGTTGTACTTTGTCGGCGGCGCTCTCGCCTACAAGGACATCCTGACCATGGTCAACCTCACCAACGGGGCCGTCCAGCGCCAGGTGCTCCGGGCCAAGGGCATGAACGAGCGCGCCATCCGCGGCCAGATCCAGCCCATCGTGCTGGACCAGCACCAGATCGGCAACGTGACCACCAACTACGGGGTCTACCTCAACAGCATCCTCCTCGTGGGCGTGCTGGAGATGATCGTCATCCTGATCACCATCTATACAGTGGGCGCCGAACTCAAGTACGGGACCTCCCGCCACCTGCTCCGGACGGCCGGCGGCTCCATCGGGAAGGCGCTCACCGGCAAGCTGGCGCCCTATACGCTCCTCTTCACCCTGCTCGGCATCGTGTTGGAAGTCTGCCTGTTCCACTGGATGCATTATCCCATCAAGGGTTCGCTGTGGTGGATGTTCGTGGACGTGCTCCTGCTGGTGATGGCCTCCGAGGCGCTGGGGCTCTTCATCATCGAACTGTTCCCGGTCCTGCGGCTGGCCGTCAGCGTCGGCGCCATCATCAGCGTGCTCGGCTTCTCGCTCTCCGGGTTCACCCTCCCCATCGAGGCCATGCCGCCCTATGTCCAGGGCTTTGCCGCCATATTCCCCCTGCGGCATTACTATGTGTTCTATGTACAGGAGACCGTCTTCGGCAGCGGCTTTGCGGGCTGGTGGCAGGAAGTGGTCCATTTCCTGCTGTTCCTGTTCCTCCCCCTGTTCCTCTACCGGCGGCTGGAAGAGGCCTATATCCATCAGGAGTATGAAAGAGACTGAGACGACCTACGCCGGTACCTGGATCAAGAACTGGTACGACATCTTCATCAACGAGCTGAAGCTCATTTTCACCGACAGCGGCGTCATGGTGATCTTCTTCATCGGCGGACTGCTCTATCCGGTGCTGTACAACCTCATCTACATGCACGGCACCGTCGACGAGATGCCCGTCGCCGTGGTGGACCTCTCCGGCGGCTCTTACAGCGACCGTTATCTCCGCAAGGTGGATGCGACCCGCGAATGTCGGATCTTCTGCTACTGCACCTCCTTGGCGGAGGCGGAACAGCTCATGCAGCAACGGAAGGTATACGGCGTCATCTATGTGCCCTCCGACTTCGACGAGCGCATCGTCCGCGGGGAGCAGGGCGTCATCTCCACCTACGCCGACATGTCCAGCTTCCTCTATTACAAGAACCTCACGATGGCGACCAGCCACGTGATGCTGGACGAGATGCACGTCATCCAGACGGAGCACTATGCGGCCGCCGGGCTGGACGGCCAGTCGGCCTGGCAACTCGTGCAGCCGGTGCTCTCCGACGAGAACATGCCCTACAACCGGCCGTTCTCCTACACCATCTTCTTCATCTCGGCGGCCCTGCTGCTGGTCATCCAGCAGACGATGTTCTACGGGAGCTCTCTTCTTGCGGGTACCCTCCGCGAGCAGAACCGCAGCTTCGCCTCCATGCCGGACCGCCTCCAGGGCCTCGGCATCGGCCGTGTCGTGCTGGGGCGGGGAGCCGCGTACTTCTGTGTGTACCTCGTCATCGGGACCCTCGTCGCCCTGCTGATCCCCTGGATCTTCCATCTTCCGCAGCGCTCCGAGTGGTGGGAGGTGCTGGTGCTCCTGCTGTTCTTCATCGTGGACTGCATCTTTTTCACCTTCACCTGGTCCACCCTCATCACCAAGCGGGAGACGGTGTTCGTGCTGTTCCTCTCCATCTCGCCGATCTGCCTGTTCTTGACCGGGTTCTCCTGGCCGACCACCGCCATCCCGGCCTTCTGGCGGACCGTTTCCTACCTCTTCCCCTCCACCTTCGGCTGCCGTGCGTTCATCAATCTCAACACCGCCGGCGGCACCCTCGGCACCATCGCCCCGGAAATCTGGGCGATGACCGTGCAGACCGTCATCTACTACTTCCTCGCGAGCGCCGCCGTCTTCGCCGAGAACAAGGTCATCGAGCACCGCGACCAGCTCCAGGCCCTCCGCTCCCGCATCGACGAGCGCCGCGGTATCGACCGCGCCGAGAACGCCCGCATCATCGCCGGGGACTGAGTTCCCTCGCGCACCGACAGCCCTTATTCCGCCATGAGACCCCTCTTGTGGCGGATTTTTGCGTCCGGGAGCCATCGGTTCTTTGTCGATTCCTTCAGCGTGGACAGTTTCAAAAATATTTCTCTTGTGTTTCAAAAATATTTCATTACCTTTGTGCCGATTCATCAGACGCTTTCCGGCTTGCGAAACAGCCGCATCGTCCCTGGATGCTGGAGGGTTCCGTAGGGTTATCATGTGCCTGCCGATAGGCACGGCTCCAGTCGTCAGCAACCAGCCCGGCCTGGGAATGACCTTGCGTTAAGGCCTTCCGGGCCGGGGAATATAAGAAGTATCCATTCCAGAATGTCCACCCAGAAGCATTGGTTCGTGATCCGCACCTTCGAGGCCGACGTGTTCCGTTTCCGCGAGGAAATCGAGGCGACGGGCCGCGAGGTCTGGGTTCCGACCCGCAGCTGGACCCGGAAAGTGGACGGCGAGGCCGGGCAGGTCCAGATTCCCCTCATCCCGCAGATCCTCTTCGTCCGGTGCACGGAGGAAGGGCTGCGGAGCTATATGCAGGGGCATGTCGGCGAACTGGGATTCTACCTGGCCGAGGACGGACAGCCCCTCACCGTATCGGACGGCGACATGGACAATTTCATGCGGGCCGACGCGGCCCGGGAGACGGAAAACCTCAACTTCATGGGGCTGGATGCGCAGCGGCTCGCCCTCTCCGACCGCGTGACGGTCGCCGGAGGACGCTTCTCGGGCATCCAGGGCTACTTCAAGAAAGTGGGCCATGACCGCGCCGTGCTCCTGGATATGCCCAGGGTGGCCGTCATCAAGCTCCCTTTCATCGATTTGCGCTATTTGAAACGGGTATGAACCGCGCCCTGTTCCTGCTCCAGAGCACACCGCCGGTCTTGTCCGCTTCCGGGCAGACCATCCGGCAGCGTGCGCTGGTCCGCATCGCCACCTCGCTCTACGAACTGGTGTCGGTCGGCGGCATGGACGAGGCGTTCGGCGGGAGGACCGTCATCGGCGACTACCTGGGTTCCCTGTACCATTCCCTGTCGATGCAGTGCGCCGAGGCTCCTCAACGCATGGCGAAGGCCGACCTCTATTGTGAAGCCATCCAGCTCCGGCTGGGCGGCTTGATCGCCATCACAACAGACCGGCTCGACATCCTTGAGGATGCCCGGCGCTTTCTTATCCGTGAGATGCGGGATTGGACCCCTGCCACTGTCCCGTTGACGGAGGCGGAGGCAGAGGTGCGTTTCCGCATCCTGCGGCTGCTTGCAACCTATCTCGCCTTCGGGACCGAGATCGACTCGGCGTGGAAGGAAGCGCTGCAGGAGCAGCTTCGGCGGTGGGAACAGACGGTCGATCCTGCCACCGGACGCTGGACCGGCTTGTCCACGGCCCAAGCCCTCTACCGGCTCAAACTATTCGCGATGCAGCGGCGCCTGCTGCGTGACTACGGTCGCGAAGACCTGCTCGCCCGGCTCCATGATGCCTGTATCCCCGAAGCCATGGCCGCCTTGTCGCCCCATGCCGACAGCCGTCTGGTGGAACTCTTCCACGAGACCCTCGGTGAGCGGATCCGTCCCGCGACCGACTGGACCATCCTCCGCTCCCTGAAAGACTCTCTGCAGACCCTCCTGCAGAACCCCCGCCCCGATGCCGCCCCCCAAGGCCGCACCCCCGGGGAGACCGCCGACATCCGCCTGCTCTACCACAGCCTCATCATCCAGACCACCGCCCGCGAAGACCTCACCCGCCGCTGCGGCATCGACTGCTGACTTGTAAAACCGGAAGAACTCGTTAACTTTACATGATTGGGCTTCCGACGGGAAACCTTGAAACTAAAAACGATAACGGAATGTCTATCTTCAAAGACAAGACCTTGATGATTACCGGTGGGACCGGTAGTTTCGGCAATGCTGTATTACAGCGTTTTATCTGCACCGACATCGGCGAAATCCGCATCTTCTCGCGCGACGAGAAGAAGCAGGACGACATGCGCCACGAA
>JAFUZO010000076.1 GCA_017476575.1 Bacteroidales bacterium
CGAGTCGGGCGACGTGGAGATGCTGATGCGCCGGTTCACCGCCTTCTTCGCCGACGCGGACTACCAGGTCGCGGGCGATGCGGAACTCTACTTCCAGAACACGATGTACGTGATCCTGAAACTCATGGGTCAGCAGGTCCAGGTCGAGCGCCACACCTCGAACGGCCGCATCGACGTGCTGGTCCAGACGGACCAGTACGTCTACATCATCGAGCTCAAGCGCGACAAGGACCCGCAGGACGCTCTGGACCAGATCAGCGACAAGGGCTACGACTGGCCCTTCCTGGCCGACGGCCGCAAGGTCTTCCGGATCGGCGCGACCTTCTCCACGGCGAACCGCCGCCTCGAAGGCTGGGTCTGGGAATAATCCCCCTCAACCCCCTTCGGCTCGGAATCGGGATTCAGCGGTATTCTGGATGCGAAGGGGAAGGGCCTGCCATCAGTCGAGACGGACGGTGACGTAGACCGGCAGGTGGTCGGATGCCCAGCGGCCGGTTTCCAACTGGTCGGTCAATACCTGATGGGACCGCACGTCGGCTGCACCCCGCACGAACACATAGTCGATACGGAACGGGGGCTCGCCACGGGAGAAGTCATGGAACGTCCCCTTGGGGCCCTCTACGACAGGAGCCGCATCTCTTGAATCCGTGAAGCCGCCTGCCCGGATGATGGCGATCGGACGGGAATCGTCCTCGCAGTTCAGGTCACCCGTGATGAAGACCGGGCGGCCGTCGGGAACCGTCACCCCCACCCGTTCCAGCAGCAGGAGCGCACTCTTGATGCGGACGGAATCGGCATCGGCATTGGTAAAGGGGGTTCCGTCCGGCCATTTCGAGGTCGGGGAATTGACGTGGAAGTGGGAATTGAAGACATAGAAATCCTTTCCGGTCAACCGGTCCTGGAAGTGTCCCCAGGTACATCCCCGGGTATGGATACCCCAGTGGGTTCCCGGTTCGTCCGGCGTGTCGGAATACCAGAACTGCCCGTGGTCCAGGACCTCGATACGGGCATTGCGGTAGACGACGGCCTCGTTCTCCTTCCGGGGACGGGTGAGCCCACCGAGGTCGACGCCGATGCGGGAGTAGACACCGTCCCCCGTCAGGGAATCCAGTTGGAAGGTCATCAGTTCCTGCACCCCGACAACATCGAAGGAATAGCGGTCGAAGGTCTCACGTGCCACCCCGGCGCGGTGCTCCCAGAGCCGGGTCGAATCTCCGCTGACCAGATGCATCTGCCGTGTCCAATCATACTCGAACAGCATGTTGAACGAGACGACATGGAGCAGGTCCCCATCCCGGTCCTCCTCCTTCCCAGCCCCGGCGGCGACAATGAATCCGAGCCCGGACAGGAACTGCAGGAACATCACGGCCAGCATCGTGTACACCCGGCGCCCGGCGCCCTTGAACTCCTTCCAGACGAACAGCCCCCAGAGTGCGGCGACCATCGGTGCCCCCTGCCCCAGGGCATAGGAGACGGCCGGACCGGCCTTTCCGGAGGCAAGATAACTGCAAGCGGTCCCGAGGCACCAGACGGCACCGCCGGCCATGCCCACCAGATGCGTCCGCCCATCCCCCTGGGCATAGTCCCGGAAAGAGACCGGACGGCCCTCGAAGGGGTGCCGCATCACCCAGGTATTGAACAGGAAATTGCTGGCGAGAACCCCGAGCGAGAAGAGGAAGATGGCGGTGTACGGCGTTGTCTTTCCTGCTGCGGGGTTGACGAAATCGTCCACATCCATCCCTTTGACGACCAGATAATAGAACAGGGACATGAGGACACCCGAGCACGCCGCCAGGACGACGCCCTTCCGTGACGACGGGGCGGCGGTGTCCCTGTCGCGACGACCGGAGGCCATCCCGTTGCAAAGGATGGCGGCGGCCACCAGGGCGACACCGAGGAACAGGAGGACCGGATTCCCCTTTGCGGCCCCGCCAAAATAGTTGAAGAAGACCCCCATGACCAGGGCCAGGCCGACGCCGAGCGGGAAAGCCACGGACATCCCCGCCAGGGCCGTGGAAGAGGACAGCAAGATATTGGACGCATTGAAGACGACACCGCCCAGGAAAATCCAGCCGATACTCGCTGCAGAGGCCTGGGAAAGGTCCTTCATGAAAGGGCGCCCATCCGCTCCGGAACTTCCGAGCGTCAGGCAGAGCAGGAGGGCGGACAGCACCATCCCGATCACATAGTCCCAGTAGAACAGTTCATAACGCCAGGAGCGCGCGGTGAATTTCTGGGCATTCCCCCAGGAGCCCCAGCAGAGCATCGTGACCAGGCAGAGCAAGACGGCTGCCGTGTACGTGTTGACAATAAACATGGCCGATAGATTATAAGGCGGGGAGGAGGATGTCCCAGACCTGGTCGATCTCCTTCTGCATTCCGTATTTGACATGGGCCGTCATTGCGATGACCGCCTCTTTTTCGGGAAGGACGATGATATACTGTCCATAGGCGCCGTCGGCACGGAACCCCTGGTGGCGGCACTGCCACATCTGGTAGCCATACCCCTGGAGCCAGTCGCTGTTTTCGACGGTCAGCCCCCGTGCAAGGACCTGCTCCGGCGTCGTTCCGGCCGGACGGCTGTCCACCTGGCGGGATGATGCTTCGGCAATCCATCCCTCCGGAAGCAGGCGGCTCCCCTTCCAGAGGCCACCTTGCAGCAGCAGTTGCCCGAACTTGGCCATGTCCTCGGTCTTGAGATACAGTCCCCAGCCGCCGCAGTCGATTCCTTGCGGGCTTTCTTCCCAGACGGGAGACGCGATGCCCAGGGGCTCAAACAGGCGGGGGCCCAGGAAGTCGGCCAGTTTCTCCCCCGTAACCTTCTGCACGATGGCCGAGATCAGGTAGGTGCCCATGCTGTTATAACAGAAATACGTTCCCGGCTTGAACGCGACCGGTTCCGCCAGGAAGGCTTCCACCCAGTTCTCCGCATGGTCCCGGATGGCAGCGGTCGGGTCCTTCGCATGGCCGCAAGTCATGGTCAGGAGGTGGCGGACCGTCATCTCCTCCAGATAGGCAGAACGCTCCGCCGGCACCTGGTCCGGGAAGAAGTCCATCACCCGGTCATCCAGGCGGACCAGCCCGGCGTCCACGGCCAGGCCGACCGCCATGCTGGTGAAGGTCTTGCTGACCGACCACAGACCATGCGGTTCATCCGGCGTGTGGTCGCCGAACCATTTCTCGGCCACGACACGGCCTTTTTTTACAATCATGATGCTGTGGATTTCTTCGCCGATGGAATCGACGGCGGTGACATACGCATCGAAGGCCCCGGCCAGGGCCGGATCCGCCTTCCCGCGCGGAAGGTCGGGAGAGGGTTTGCACGAGGCAAGTACAAATACCGCCGCAAGGACGGCCATCGGGCAGGAGGAAGGTCTCATCGTTATCATATACTTCTGACGGATTGTCCCAGAATCAGTTTGGGTGGCAGGAGAATCCGGTTCTCCCGGATATCGGCCCCGTTCATACGCTTGATGAGGAGTTTGGTGGCCAGGACGCCGATTTCGTAGGTCGGCTGGCCAATCCGGGTCACCGCCGGGGAAAGATAGTCCATGAACACGCTGTCGTCGAAACAAATCAGGGAGAGGTCGCCGGGAACGGAGACCTTGGACTCGCGGGCGGCCTGTACGGCACCCAGCAGGATGGTGTTGCTGAGCGCGAAGACCGCCGTGGGCGGGACATCGGAATTGAGGAGGAACTTGGTCTCCATGTAGCCGTTCTCCACCGTGAAACTGTCCCCGGCGATGCACCGGTAACCGTCCGGATCGACCTGGTCAAGGACGTCCTGATATCCTCGCGTCCGCTCCCGGACCGGTGACGAGTCCTCCGGCCCCTGGATGCAGGCGATCCGCCGGTGGCCGTTGTCGACCAGATAGCGCATGGCATCGCAGGCACCCTGGTAGTTGTCCGTTCCGACATAAGAGAGGCGGCTTCCGACGGTATAATACCGGTCGATCAGCACAATCGGTATCGTTTCATCTGTCTCCTCGGCGAAGAAGGGGTCAGTTCCGGAGGGGACGAGGATAATGCCATCCACCTTCCTGGAGACAAGGGAACGGATGGCGATCCGCTCGTTGGACTCATCCTCCATGGAAGACAGGATGATGGTCATCAACCCCCGTTCCCGTGCTTCCTCGATAATGACATGCGCGAGATGCGCAAAATATTGATTATCAACACTTGGAATGACCAGACCGATGGTATTGGTCCGATGCGTCCTGAGACTCTGGGCCACACTGGAAGGGATAAAGTCGCTCTTTTCCGCTTCCCGTTTGATGATGCGTACGGCCTCCTTGCTGATCCGATACTGCTCCGCCTTGCCGGCGAGCACCCGCGACACCGTTGTCGTAGAGTATCCTGTCTTGCGGGACAGGGTTTCGAGCGTTTCCTTAATCCGTGTCATCCTGTTACATCGTGACGATTACGGATGCAAAGATAAACAAAAATACAATGCATTGAAAGTGAAATTTATTTGGAATTATAATTTAAATCCATATCTTTGCACAAACGATTGCGCATAACACAACTAATCATAACCATTCCAGTCATGAAAAGCACCTCGATCGCAGCCGTTGCAACGGCAATCGTCGCCTGCCTGACCGTGTCTTCCTGCCAGAAGGATGAACCAGTCAAGGAGGCGCCCGAGCATTATGTTGCCATCGGAGACATCACACGGGAATGCCGCATCGCAGCGGTCGGCTATCCGTGGGGCACGTCCTCCTGGCCCCGCTTCGTCCTCTCGTGGGACTCCAGCGTCACCTCCCTGACCCAGATGTGGGACTATGTCGGCATCCTGATTCCCAACACATGGTATGGCAAGGACATCGACCTGACCGAAGTCACCACGGGCAGTGAATACTGGACCTTCCGCTACTATGACTATTATGCCAACTACAATTTCACCGTGCAGAGCTGGACCCAGGAGCAGGTGGACATGCTCGAGGAAGGGAGCACCCTGCGTGTCGACAAGTTGGAGTCGGAAGAAGGCGGACCCGAACGGTTCCGGATCCAGTTCAGCATCCGCTTCAAGGGAGAACTCTTCGCGCTGGACTATTACCACCTCTACCACGGCAACATCGTCCCGCTCGAAGGTTACTACGAGGGCGAGGTCCTGCGGGACACCGAGCGTAAATTCACCGGCAACCGTTCCTGGGATGCCTATTTCGGACAATATCTATAGGACAGGAATCCATGAAAAAACTGATTTTTTCCGGGGCGATAGCCCTCTCATGCCTGACCCGGGCCGCTATTTCGCTCCCCGTCGCAGGCACAACCTATACCGCAGCCGACGATACGGTCGCCGGCGTTGTCATGGACAAGGACGGAAACCCGGTAATCGGGGCCTCCATCATCGTCAAGGGTTCCACCAAGGGAACCATCACCGACGAACGCGGAACCTTTTCCCTCTCGGGCATCCCGGAGGGAACCCTCCTGGAAGTCGCCTCCATCGGCTATGTCACCCAGGAGGTCGTCTGGACAGGCGGCCGCCTGGATGTCGTGCTGGAAGAAGACCGGATGGCCCTTGACGAAGTGGTCGTCGTGGGATACGGTACCCAGAAGAAAGTGAACCTGACCGGGGCGGTGAGTGTCATCTCGTCGGAGACGCTCGACTCCCGACCGGTCCAGAACGTCGCCCAGGCCCTCCAGGGGCAGATTCCCGGCCTCGACATGTCGGTCGGTTCCTTCGGCGGTGAACTGGATAACGCCATGACGGCGGCCATCCGGGGTACCGGTACCGTCGGCACCGGCTCCACCGCCACGCCGCTGGTCCTGATCGACGGCATCGAAGGCGACATGAACACCCTCAACCCCAACGATATCGAATCCATCTCAGTCCTCAAGGATGCCGCCTCGGCCGCCGTCTACGGGGCGAAGGGCGCCTTCGGCGTCATCCTCATCACCACCAAGGGCGGCATGATGGGCAAGGCGCACGTCACCTTCAACAGCAACGTCCGCTTCAACAGCGCCATCAACATCCCGACGATGGCCAACTCCATCGACTTCGCCAACTACTACAACTACACTGCGGCGCACTCCGGCATGGGCACCCAGTTCTCCGAAGGCTTCATCGACCACATGAAGATGTGGCAGAACGGCGAACTCGCCTACCCGACCTATAAATATGTCAGTTATACCGACCACAGATGGGCGGAGCATTACTACTCCTGGGCCAACAACGACTGGGGCCATATCTACTATGACAAGAACGTCCCCTCGTATTCCAACAGCATCAGCCTGAGCGGCGGCAACGACAAGATCAACTACCGGGTCAGCGATTCCTGGCTGGACCAGAAGGGCCTGCTCGCCTTCGGGGAAGACCGCCTCAACCACTACACGCTCGACGCCAAGTTGTCCGCACAACTGGACAAGAACCTGCGGATGAAAATCTCCACCAAGTGGTCCCGCAGCGACTATGACCGCCCGTCCTACATGCAGGAGCACAAGGGACAGTTGTACTACAATGTCATGCGGACCTGGCCGACCTACGCGCTCTACGATCCCAACGGGCACTTCATCAACGGACTCGACGCACTGCGGCTGGTCGACGGCGGTGTCTCCAACACCCGCTCGGATTATTTCACGAACCAGGTCCAACTGGTCTGGGAACCCGTGAAGAACTGGCACATCAACATCGAGAGCAGCGCCCGCATCTGGGACTGGTCGCTCCACGAGGAAATCCTCCCCGTCTACTACTATGACGCCTACGAGACGCCGGTAGCCACCGTCTGGGACAACGGCACCAGCAACATCAAGGCCGGTGAAAGCCGCGTGAAGGAGCAGCGCTACAAGGAAGACTACCTGACCACCAACCTCTACAGCGACTTCTCCTGGACCATCGCCCAGGCCCACAACTTCACCGTCATGGGCGGCTTCAATGCCGAGCAGAAGAAATACGACCAGATCTGGGCCCGGGGCGATGCCCTCACCGACACCTCTGTCCCCTACCTGAGCCAGGTCACGGCCGAGGAGCATGTGGACGGGGAACTGATGGACTACGCCGTCGCCGGTTTCTTCGGCAGGTTCAACTACAACTTCAAGGAGCGGTATCTCCTGGAACTCAACGCACGGTACGACGGTTCCTCCCGGTTCATCGGAGACAAGCGCTGGGCCCTCTTCCCGTCGGTCTCCGCAGGTTGGAATATCGCCAACGAGCCATTCTGGAAGAAAGTCAAACCGTATGTGGGCATGTTGAAGTTCCGCGCTTCCTGGGGCCAACTCGGCAATACCAACACCAGCAGCTGGTATCCCTTCTATCAGACCATGCCGGTGAGCACCGCTTCGGGTGAATGGCTGGTCGGCGGCAGCAAGCAGAACATCGCCTCCATTCCCTCGATTGTCTCCGGCAGCATGACCTGGGAGACCATCGAATCCTGGAACCTCGCCCTTGACTGGGCTGCCTTCAACAACCGTCTCCAAGGTTCCTTCGACTGGTTCACCCGCTACACCTATGACATGGTCGGACCGGCCCCGACACTTCCGAGCGCCCTCGGTGCAGCCGTTCCCAAGGTGAACAACTCCGACCTCCGCTCCCGCGGCTGGGAACTGGAAGTCTTCTGGCGGGACCACATCAAAGACTTCCACTACGGCGTCCGCCTCGTCCTGTCCGATGCGGTGCAGACCATCCTCCGCTACCCTAACGAGACCCGGACCCTCACCGACTACTACGACGGGATGACGCTCGGGGAAATCTGGGGCTATGAGACCGAAGGTATCGCCCAGAGCGACGAGCAGATGAACACCTGGCTGGAAAAGAACCGTCCCGACTGGGGATCCTACTGGGGCGCCGGAGACATCATGTACCGCGACCTCGACGGCGACGGCATCGTCAACGACGGCGCCGGTACCGTGGACAACCCGGGCGACAAGCGGATCATCGGCAACCGCACACCACGCTACAACTTCGGCATTACCCTTGACTTCGCCTGGAAGGGCATCGACGCCAAGGTCTTCCTCCAGGGTGTCGGCAGGCGGGATGCCTGGCTCCCAAGCGCCTATTTCTTCGGTGCATATGGTTCGCTGTGGAACTCGGCCGTGTTCACTGAACACCTGGACTACTGGCGGGCGGAGGACACCACCAACCCGCTCGGCCCAAACACCGACGCCTACTTCGCCAGGCCGCAGTTCTCGCTCTATGACAACTACCAGTGCCAGACCCGGTACATCCAGAACGCCGCCTACCTCCGCGTGAAAAATGCCCAGATCGGATACACGCTTCCGAAGAAATGGACCCGCAAGATCGGCATCGAGGCCGTCCGCTTCTACGTGACCGGCGACAACCTCCTCACGTTCACCAAACTGTTCAGCACCTTCGACCCGGAGACCATCGCTGCGACCAACTACGGTGCCTACGGAACCATGTATCCCCTCATGAAGAACTATGCCTTCGGCGTGAACATCAACTTCTAATCGTTCAGACCATGAAAAGGACACTCATATATTACGCACTGCTGCCGGTCCTCCTCCTTTCCGGATGCGACAAGTTCCTCGACAGGGAACCGCTCTCCGAAATCACCCCGGACAAGTATTTCAAGTCCGAGGCCGAACTGGCAGCCTACACCATCAACTACTATCCGACCTTCTTCACCAACTACATCCGGAACATCAACAGTGCGGGCGTCATCAACGAGGACCGGGACACCGACAACCTGATCTATGCCCCCGGAGCCTCCGCCACACAGCAGTGGTTCGCCGAAGGCAACACCTACTGGCAGGTGGGTGCGGGGCAGGCGCTCAGCAGCTATTTCTACAAGATCCGCTACTGCAACTACTTCCTGGAAGCCGTCCTGCCCAAGTACGAGGCCGGGGCCCTCACGGGCGCCGGGGTGGAGCACTACATCGGCGAGATGTATGTTATGCGTGCCCTCGGCTATTTCGATGCGCTCACCAAGTACGGCGACTTCCCGATTATCGAGACGGTGCTGCCGGACGAACGGGAACCGCTGGTGGAGGCCTCCAGACGCGCTCCGCGCAACGAGGTCGCCCGGTTCATCCTCTCCGACCTGGACAAGGCCGCCGAACTCCTGGGCAAATCCACAGCCTATGACGCCAACCGCAACCGGATTTCCAAGAACGTCGCCCTCCTGCTGAAATCCCGCGTCGCCCTGTTCGAAGCGACCTTCGAAAAATACCACAGCGGGACACCGCGCGTGCCCGGCGAGCAGGGATGGCCCGGCGCCGCCATGTCCTACAACCAGGGCAAGACCTTCGACATCCCGGGAGAGATCGAGTTCTTCCTGGCCGAAGCCATGGTGGCAGCGAAGGCCGTCGCAGACGCCTGCGCCCTGACCACGAACAACCATGTCACCGAACCGTCGGCCGCCGGAGCCATCTCCATGGGCAATCCATACTTCGACATGTTCGCCATGACGAACCCGTCCACCCTTCCGGAAGTCCTGATGTGGCGGGCCTACGACCCAGACCTGAACATTTCCACCGGCACTTCCGCCGCCATCGTATCCGGAGCCAACAACGGAGCCACCCGCACCTGCATCGACGGCTTCCTGATGGCCAACGGCCTCCCCATCTATGCGACGGCGTCGGGGTACAAGGGCGACACCTCCCTGGACCTCCAGTTCGACGGGCGGGACGAGCGGCTGAAGATCTTCGTCTTCTCCAACTCTTCCGTCAAATATACGACCCCTTCCGTAGTCAAGTTCACCAAGCCGCAATTCTGGGGCGGGGCCAACGGCAACGACAAGACCGGCTTCCGCATCCGAAAATGGATGACCTATGACGAGGCCCAGAACCGGCAGACCAGCGGTGCATCCTACGGCAAGACCGGCATGGTCCTCTACAGGTCCGCCGAAGCATACCTGAACTATATCGAGGCCTGCTACGAACTGAACGGTTCGCTCGATGCCGACGCCGACAAATACTGGAAGGCGATCCGGACCCGGGCCGGGGTCAGCACCGACTATGCGGCCACCATCGCCGCCACGGACCTAGCCCAGGAGCCCGACTGGGCACGGTATTCCGGCCCGACCCTCGTGGATGCCACCCTGTTCAATATCCGGCGTGAAAGGCGGAACGAGTTCATCGGCGAAGGCTTCCGCAAGAACGACCTCCTGCGCTGGCGGGCGTATGACCACCTGATGGTAGAGAAATACATCCCGGAAGGCGTCAACCTGTGGGACGATCTCTACAAGTTGTACGAGGGCGACGCCAACTTCACCGAACCCAGCGAGAACACGTCGGGAACCGTGTCGGCCCAATCTGACAGCAAATATTACCGGCCCTACCGCACCTGGATTGCCAACAACGACCTGTACGACGGCTGGACCTGGCACAAGGCCCACTACCTCTATCCGCTGGGCGAGCGGGACATCACCATCGTCTCCTCCGACGGTACTGTCGCGAACTCCGTCACCTACCAGAACCCCTACTGGCCGACGACCGCCGCCCAGGGGGCCCTGGAATAGACCGCCTTTGCAATGAAAATCCTCGTTGTCGGCAGTTCGAACACCGACCATTTCATCCGGCTCAAATCCCTTCCCAAGCCCGGGGAGACCGTCTCGGGCGGCATCTACTACTCGGGGTTGGGAGGGAAAGGGGCCAACCAGGCCGTTGCCGCCCGGAGGCTCGGCAGCGAAGTATCCTTCGTCTGCAAACTGGGGAAGGATGCACAGGGAGAGGCCGCTCGCCAGTCCTTCGAGCAGGAAGGACTGGATACCTCCTATGTCTTCTCGACCGACGGACTGCATTCCGGCGTGGCCTTCATCCTGGTGGATGAACAGGCCGAGAACTCAATCGCCGTCGCTGCAGGAGCCAATTCCGACCTGATGCCGGAGGACATCGACCGCATCGGGAACATCCAGGACTACAGGGTCATCCTTACTTCCCTGGAAATTCCGATGGAGACGGTCCGGCACCTGTCCGGGGTCGCCCGGCGCCACGGCATCCCCTTGATCCTGAATCCAGCCCCTGCACCCAAGGAACCGCTCCCACCGGACATCCTGGCCGCAGCCACCATCGTCACCCCGAACGAAACGGAAATCAGCACCCTCAGCGGTGTCCCGGTCCATGACGAAGGGACAGCGGTCCAGGCAGCCTCGGCCTTCCGGGCCTTGGGAGCCCGGGAAATTGTCGTAACTTTGGGGCAGAAAGGAGCCCTGGTCTCTGACGGCCGCCCCGGGACGGAGATGATTCCCTCCTTCTCTGTGCCTGCCATTGATACGACCGGCGCGGGAGACATCTTCAACGCCGCCCTGGCCGTGGGATTGGCCGAAAGGATGGACCTGCGGAAGGCGGTCCGTTTTGCTGCAGCCGCCTCCGCCATCTCGGTGACCCGGCACGGCGCCATGCCCTCGGCCCCTTTCCGGAAAGAAGTGGAACATTTCCTTGCCACGCACTGAAGATGAAAGGCCCGGATATCATCCTGTCGATTCTCCTGGGGGCTCTCCTCCCCGCAGGAGGATGCTCCACGGACCCGCACATCCTGCCTGAAATAGTCCTCATGGATAAGATTAAGGGCGGATGGGCCGGGCAGACCATCGGCTGTGCCTATGGCGGGCCTACCGAGTTCAAATACTTCGGCATGATTCCCCCGGAAGTCGGACTGGCATGGACCGGTACGGAGGTCGGGTGGTATTTCACCGAAGCGCCCGGGATGTATGACGACCTCTACATGGACCTTACCTTCCTGGAGGTCCTGCACCGGGAGGGGCTCGATGCGCCTGCCGCTTCCCTGGCGGAGGCGTTTGCCCGGAAGGAGTACCCGCTCTGGCATGCGAACCAGGCCGCCCGGCGGAACATCCTGGACGGGCTCCTGCCACCGGAGACCGGCGCCTGGAGGAACAATCCCCATGCCGACGACATCGACTTCCAGATCGAAAGCGATTTCATCGGCCTCGTCTCCCCGGGACTTCCCCGCTCTGCCGCCGCCCTGTGCGACAGGGTCGGGCACATCATGAATGCCGGTGACGGGTGGTATGGCGGGGTCTATACAGCGACAATGGTCTCCCTTGCCTTTATGGAGGATGATCCAGCCAAGGTGGTCCGCAAGGCGGCCACCGCGATTCCGAAGGGAAGCCGGTTCCGGGCCGCGATGGACGATGTCCTCGACGAGTGGCACCACCACCCGTCGGACTGGACCGCCGCCTGGGAAAGGGTCACCCGCAGCTATGGGGACGATACGGGCTGCCCGTCCGGCGTACTGAAGCCCTATGACATCGACGCCGTCCTCAACAGCGCCTACGTCACCATCGGGCTGCTCTACGGAGGGGGCGACTTCGGAAAAAGTCTCGAAATCGCCACCCGCTGCGGGCAGGATTCAGATTGCAATCCCTCCACCGTGGGAAGCATCCTGGGGGTGATGTTGGGTTGGGACGCCCTACCCGACGTGTGGAAACAGCCGGTAGAGCCCTGGTGGAACCAGCCCTTCGCCTATGTCGGCACCTCCCTGGAGGCCGCCTGCGCCATGACGCTCGACCTGGCCAAGGCCTCCGTCGTAGCCGCCGGTGGCCGGATCCGAGACGACGGAGCCCTCGTTTTCAAGCCCCAGTCATCCGCTCCGCAGCGCCTGGAACAGAATTTCAACGGCCTGCATCCGACCGGGCGCTTTCCGGTCAGCCGCCCGCTCGCTTTCCTGGACTCGCTATCCTTTGAAGGAGAGGGCATCGTGGTCCGGTATCGCTTCCAGCAGGACGGTCCTGCACCCGACGGCTACGCCGCCTCCGTGCAGGTGGCCCTCGACGGAGCAGCGCCTGCTACGGTCCTGCTTCCCTTGGACTTCAACGGGCGGAGGCTGGAACTGTTCGCAGATTATGACTTGCCGGAGGGAGACCATCTCCTCCGCCTCGACTGGGTGAACCCGGTCGAAGGCCTTACCCTGGAAACAGATTGTTACATAACTTATTCCCGATGAAAAGAATCATCCTGGCCCTGGCGGTCGCGGCCGCCTGCCTGCCCCTCTCCGGGGCCAAACCGAAGAAATCCGTCGTCATCATCGTCGACGGCATTGCAAAGGATGTGGTCGAACGGCTGCATGTTCCGGCCCTCTACGATATCGCCCGCAGTGGAAGTTTCGGCCCCAGTTATGTGGGCGGGGAGGTCGGCACCTATTCGCAGACGCCCACGATCTCGGCCGTAGGCTACAACTCGATGCTCACCGGCACCTGGGTCAACAAGCACAACGTGTACGGCAACTCCAACATGCAGCCGGACTACCATTACTGGAGTCTGTTCCGGATTGCCAAGGAGCAGGACCGGCCGGTCCGGACGGCCATCTACTCCAGTTGGACGGACAACCGGACCATCCTGGTGGGCGAAGGGAAGCCGGAGACCGGCGGCCTGCAGATCGACATCGTGCATGACGGCTACGACCTGGACCAGGAGCGCTTTCCCAAGAAAGAGAAGGACCTGCATATCTTCGACTACGACGAAGAGGTCTCCCGCCAGGCTGCCGCCAGCATCCGGGAAGAGGCGCCGGATTTCAGTTGGGTCTACCTCTGGTATCCTGACGATGCCGCCCACCGCTATGGTGACGGGACCTACGTGGACGAATATGTCCTGAAAGCCGGCAAGCAGATAAGCCGGATCTGGGAAGCAGTCCAGTACCGGGAAAAGAACTGCGGCGAGGAGTGGCTGGTCATCGTCACCACCGACCATGGACGGCGTTTCCTCGGGCACAAGCACGGCGGGCAGTCCGCCCGGGAACGGCAGACCTGGATCGCCACCAATGTCAAGGTCAACCGCCGGTTCAAGGACGGGAAGGCCGCCATGGTCGACATCAATCCCACCGTCTGCCGGTTCATGGAATTCAGGCTTCCGTTCGAGGTCCAGGTGGAGCAGGACGGGGTTCCGTTCATCGGCCGGTTGGACATCACAGACATGACCGTCGAACGGTACGACAAGAAGGCCATCCTCCGCTGGAAGGCCGTGGACAAGAAGGCGCCGGTCCAGGTGTATATGGCCACAGCCAACAATTACAGGGAGATCGGGCATGAGGAATGGGTCCTGCTGGGAACGGTGCCCGCCTCCACCGGACATTTCGAGACCGACATACCAGATTCCGGATTCTGCAAGTTCGCCCTGGTGGCACCCGACAACACCCTCAACAGATGGTTCAGCGAATAATCATCCTCCTGGCCGAGGCCGGCATCGTCCTCTCATGCGGCCGGCCGGCCACCGTGCTGGAAAGGGGCGGATGGGACGAGGCCGTCTACGAAAGGCTCTGCAACCTGCTGGAAAACGCCCCCGAACATGCCTATGCCGTCTTCGACTGCGACAACACTTCCATCCGTCACGATGTCTCCATCTGCCTGATGATCTACCAGATCGAGAACCTCCGGTTCGCCTCGGCACCGGCATCGCGGTTCCTTTCCGGCATCGAGGACACCGCTATCCCTCTGGCCGGTCTGGGAGGGATGACTGCCGCCGATATGGGGTCCGCCCTGGCCCGGGAATACGAAGGATTGGAATCCCTGCTAGAGGAGGGTCTATCCCTGGACACGGTCAGGACGACACCGTTGTATCTAGATTTCAGGGCCCAGTTCCTCGCTTTTTATGAAGCCATAGCCGAAGAATATGACTACGGGACCTTCTGTCTGTGGATGCCGGCCCTGCTGGAAGGGATGACCACAGAGGAGGCCGCCGCATTGGGCCGGGAATCTCTCGACTACTGGCTGTCCTTCGGAAAAGTGTGGGACGAGACCTGGATATCACCGGACGGAACCTTCCAGGCCACCGCAGAGAAAGGGTTGGTCGTACCGCAAGATATGAAAAATCTGTACCGGGCATTGGACAGACGCGGTATCGATGTCTACATCTGTTCGGCATCGGCCGAATGGCTGGTGGAATTGCTTGCCTGCGATCCGGACCAGGGTTTCGGCTTGCCTCCCGAGCATGTATTCGGTATCCGGCTCGCTACCGGGAAGCAGGTCATTCCCCGCTACAGAGAGGGCTATGTGCAACCCTACATGGAAGGGAAGGTAGACTGCATCCGGCGCCTCATCGCCCCGGGGCACAGTCCCGGGACTCCACTTCTTGTCGGCGGGGACAGCCAGGGAGACCTGGCCATGCTGACGGAATGGCCGGACCTGCCGGTCGGCCTGATCATGGACCGGGGCCAGCAAGGCGCCATCCGGGAACTCGCCGACAGCCCTGACCCGCGCTTCCTCTGTCAGCCGGTCACCCCGGTGCAGGAATAAGGGCCCCGACCACCCCCGGCCGCCCAGGTCTTCACACCACTTCGACAAAGGGAATGCAGCAGAATGCACATTTTCTGTCGAAGTGGAAGCGAAAAACCCGAAATCCGGGGAAATCGCCGCCACTTCGATACAGAATCGTGCTTCTGCATTCTGGTTGTCAAGTGGTCGAAACTTCCCCCGCAGGAAGGGGCATGTACGGAACAGGGCTTGCATTTTGCCGGAAGAATCCGTAAACTTGTGGAAAAATTGGCATGGCCATGATGAAACGATATCTTTTGGGGAGCCTGGTGGTGCTCCTGGCCGGCCTGGCGGCGTGTTCTCCCAGGAAGGGGGCGGCATCGCCCGACACGGCGTTCGCCGCCTACGTCAAGGCCTATACGGGCGGGGTCGTCTCCGACCGGGCCTCCATCCAGGTGGAACTGAACCAGCCCGTCCCGCTGGAGCGGCAGGCCGGCGGACTCTTCTCCTTCTCGCCCGCCGTTCCGGGCGACACGCGCTGGCTCAGCCCGACCCGCATCGCCTTCGTTCCGGAGGAGGGCGCCCTGCGCAGCGGAACGGTCTACGACGGCTCCTTCGCTATCGGCCAGGTGCTGGATATCAAGGAGCCGGACCTGCAGCAGTTCCGCTTCTCCTTCAAGGTGGCGGAAAAGACGGCGGCTCTCGCCGTAGAGGGCATCCAGATTCCCGCCGGGCAGGAGACCGCGACGATCCGGGGCAGCATCCGCCTCAGCGAGGAAGTGCCCCTGGACCAGGTGGTCCTCACCCCGGAACCGGCCGCGGCCGTCGAACTGTCGGAAGGCGGGACCCTCCTGCATTTCGAGATTCCGGGCCTGGAGCGCACCGACCGCGACCGCACCCTGACCCTCCGCCTCGCCGTCGCAGGGTTCAAGGCCGTGGAGCCCGTCACCGTGACGATTCCGGGACGGACGGCCTTCAAGGTCCTCAGCGCCCGCCTCGCCGAGGAGGACACGCCGTATGTGGAAGTCCTGTTCAGCGCACCCCTGGCCCCGGAGGCTGCGGCCGCCGGGTTCATCGAACTCGACGGCGCTCTCCGCGCCTACACCGACATCCAGGACAACACGGCCAGGATCTATTTCGAAGGGCGGCAGGACGGTTTCGTCACCCTGACCGTCAACCGCAACGTCAGGAGCACCGAAGGGACCGCCCTCGACAGCGATTTCCAGGCCACCTTCGAGGCTGCGCCGAAAAAACCGGCCGTGGAAATCCCGCTCCAAGGCAACATCCTCCCGGACAAGGCCACGCTCGTTGTGCCCTTCCGGGCCGTCAACCTGGCCGCCGTCGACCTGCGGGTCATCCGCATCTACGAAAGCAATGTCCTTTCCTTCCTCCAGGAGAACGACCTGGACGGCTCCGACGGCCTCCGCCGCTCGGGACGCCTCGTCTACAGCAGGCCCGTCCGCCTGGACACCGACCCGACCCGGGACCTGCACCAGTGGAACGACTTCTCCATCGACCTCGGCGGCCTGTTCAAGCAGGAGCCGGGCGCCCTCTACCGCATCCGCCTCTCGTTCCGGCAGGAATATTCCCTGTACGGGAAGGACGCCGCCGCGCAGCCGCTCACCCCCCTCTCCGACGGCACGCCGACCGAGGCGGAAAACGCGGTCTGGGACACCCCGAATGCCTATTACTGGGAAAATTTCTTCGACTGGGACCACTATGACTGGGAGCAGCGGGACAACCCGGACCACCCTTCCTACTACATGCTCTCGGAACGCTTCCCCGTCGTCAACCTCATGACCTCCGACCTCGGCCTCCTGGCGGAATATGCCGGCGGCGATCGCCTCTGGGTAGCGGCCACCCGGATCCGCAATGCCAAGCCCGCCGCCGGGACCCGGCTCGAAGTCTATGACTACCAACTCCAGCGCATCGCCACGGCGGAGACCGACGGGCAGGGCCTCGCGGACATCGCCGTCGACCGGCGTCCCTTCGTCCTCGTGGGCCGCTCCGGCGCCTCCACCAGTTATCTCCGTATCGTGGACGGCCAGGAGAAGGCCCTCAGCCGCTTCGACGTGGGCGGACAGGTCGTCGACAAGGGCCTCAAAGGCTTCATCTACGGGGAACGCGGGGTCTGGCGGCCGGGCGACACGCTCCACGTGACCCTCCTCCTCTCCGACAAGGACCGGCCGCTCCCGGAGGGGCATCCGGCCACGCTGGAACTCTACACCCCGGAAGGCCAGTTCCATACGCGGATGGTCCGCACCGGGCAGGACGGCTTCTACACCTTCGCCATCCCCACGGACCCGGGCGACCCGACCGGCCTGTGGAACGCCTATTGCAAAGTCGGCGGGACCGCCTTCCACAAAGGCCTCCGCATCGAGACCATCAAGCCGAACCGCCTCAAGGTCAACCTGGACCTCGGTGCCGACCGGCTCGCAGGCGGGAAGCGGATGCCGGCGGAACTCTCCGCCGCCTGGCTCACCGGACCGGCCGCGGCGGGTCTCAAGGCCCATGCCACCCTCACCTTGAGCCAGGGCGCCGCCACGTTCCCGGGCTTCGCGGGCTACGTCTTCCGCAACCCCGCCGCGACCTTCACCCGCAGCGAACACGCCCTCTTCCAGACCCGCCTCGACGCGGGTGGCAAAGCCTCCGTCACCCTGGACCTGCCCGCTGCGGCAGATGCCCCGGGCCTGCTCAACGCCTTCATCGTCACTTCCGTCGAGGAAGACGGCGGCGACGAGAGTTTCACGACGACGACCCTGCCCTATTCCCCGTTCAGCGCCTACGTGGGCGTGAAGTTCCCCGAGGGGGACTACCTGGAGACCGGCCGGGACCATCCCGTCCGCGTCGCCGTCGTCGATGCCGCCGGGAAGCGCGTCAGCGGCCATCCGCTCGAATACCGCGTCTTCAAACTCGACTGGCGCTGGTGGTGGGAGAGCCGGAGCAGCGAACTCGACTCCTATGTCAACGGCAACGCCGCCGAACCCGTCCTGTCGGGGACGCTCGTCTCCGGAGCGCAGGACGCCACCTTCACCCTCCGGGCCGACACCTGGGGACGCTACCTCGTCTTCGTGCGGGACCGGGAGAGCGGCCATGCCTCGGGAAAGGTCCTCACGCTCGACTCCGCTGAATACCAGGGGCGCTCCGACCGGCGCGACCCGGACGCCCTCACGATGATCACCTTCTCTACCGATAAGGAGACCTACCGGACCGGGGAGAAGGCGACCGTCTACGTCCCCTCCGCCCGGGACGGCCAGGCGCTCGTCTCGCTGGAGAACGGCTCCCGCGTGCTGTCCCGAGCGTGGGTCGCCACCGCCGCGGACCGGGATACGCCGTATACCTTCACGGTCACACCGGAGATGGCGCCGAACTTCTATGTCCATATCACCCTCCTGCAGCCTTACGGCAGCGTTTCCAACGACCTGCCGCTCCGCCTGTACGGGGTCCGGCGGGTCCACGTCGAGCATCCGGACTCGCACCTGCAGCCCGTCATCCAGATGGCCGGAACCATCGCCCCGGAGGAACCGTTCACCATCAAGGTATCCGAAAAGGGCGGCCGCCCGATGACCTACACCCTCGCCATCGTGGACGAGGGCCTGCTGGACCTCACGGCCTTCAAGACCCCCGCGCCGTGGGAGGCCATGTACCGCACCGAGGCGCTGGGCGTCAAGACCTGGGACCTCTTCGACCAGGTGGTCGGGGCCTACAGCGGCCGGTTCGCACCGATGCTGAGCGTGGGCGGCGACCAGGACAACCTCGTCTCGGCCCGCAAGGACAACCGCTTCAACCCGGTCGTCCGCTTCCTCGGCCCCTTCACGCTGGACAAGGGGACGGCCACCCACCGGCTCCAGCTTCCGATGTATGTCGGCAGCGTCCGGGTGATGGTCGTCGCCGGGCACGGGAGGGCCTACGGCAACGCCGAGAAGACCGTCTCCGTCCAGGCGCCGCTCATGGTGCTCAGTTCGCTCCCGCGCACGGTCTGCACCGGCGAGTCGGTCACCCTGCCGGTCAATGTCTTCGCCCTGGAAGACGGCATCAAGAGCGCCCAGGTCTCGGTCCGGACGGAAGGTCCGCTGGAGATCGTCGGCGCCGCGTCCCAGTCCCTCCCCTTCGCGCAGACGGGCGACCAGGTCGTCCGCTTCGCCCTCAAGGCCTCCGGCGAAGGGACGGCCCGGGTCCATGTCACCGCCACGGGCGGCTCTCACAAGGCCACCGAGACCGTCACCCTTGCGGTCGGCAACCCCAACCCGGAGACCGTCACCCTCCGGCAGGCGGTCCTCGAAGCCGGCGCCTC
>JAFUZO010000077.1 GCA_017476575.1 Bacteroidales bacterium
CCGCATTGGACGGAGTATTTCCCGTTACGAATTGCCCATTGGAAGAATTGTATTTGGTTCCATCCGACGCCCAATAATAGCCGTCGAACAGCGACGGAATAACCCCGTTCGAAGACAGGTTCACGATGAACGAGATTTCACCGGGAGACGGGACTCTCCATCGTCCGGCCGGGTAGCCGTTCTCCTGATAGGCGGAGCAGCGCATCTCGGCGGCTGCGTAATTGTTGAGTTGAGTGGTCTTCCCATAGGAAGATGCAATCTTGAAATACGGTGAAATCTTGTAACCGGCCTGCATATCGGTCGGGTAATAGCGGGTCGGACCGGAGAGCGGCGCCATGTTCTTGACAGCCCCCCGGACATCGGCCAGCGTATAGGCGGAGCCGGACGGAAGGACCGAGACCTTGAGGCTGTATTGGTTGGGGTTGTTGTTGCCGGTGGAACTCAACGCTGTATTCCGTGAGGATACCGAACCGAGGCGGGTGCTGCTCGTGGAGTTGTTGGCGTAGACATATCGGTTTTCAATCGAACCGGTAGTGAATGTCCGCCCATTCCCGCGGTCATAATTCTGCCCGTCCACCCACACATACCCGTTCGACCGCACGGCATCGATATAGATGGCCGGATACTGCACCACCGTCACCGTCAACGACTTCCGCCCGTCCGTATGCCGGATCCGGAGCGAGAAGGTGACCGGTGTGCAGTCGAAGGACCTGCTGGTGGGGTCGTTGTCCAGTTCATTCCGGAACGCGACCGCCGTCTTGCCGACCGCCTCGACCGAGAACCGGTCGTTCCCGCCGGTATAGTTCGCGGTGACATCCCGTTCGACCGGCGTCGTCTGCGAATAGTCCATCCGCCGTGCCGACAGCACCTCCACCTCGACCGGGTGGCTGGACGTGACGGGAATCGTCAGCGTGTCTGTGCTGTAGATAGTGTACGTGCGCTGCGGCGTGCTCAGATAACGCGCCACCTTGGAGAGGTCCATGCCCGTGTAGGATGACTCGCTCCAATCCACGACATGGTACTGGCCGGTGATGAGCGTCTCCTGGTCGTCGTCCTCGCTCCCGAGGATCGAGATGTGCAGCGCCAACTGGTACCAGCAGTTCCGCTCGATGGTATCCGTGCCGGGCAGCAGGATCTTGTAATAGAACGGCCGCAGGGTGCCCTGTCCGTCCGACCACGGCAGGACCACCTTGATATAAGGCTCGGCCGTGTCGCCAAAGGTCCACGTCTGGGGATAGGTGTAGAAGGGTGCAGTATGGTTGAGGGGGTAGTTGAAGCCGTACTGCGATGAACTCTCGTCCCGGACGAGCGGGGTGCCGTCCAGGGTGGCATGGTCCACTCCGTTCACGAGGTAGATCTGCATGGACTCCAGGCGGGGCGTCCATGTTGCGACGAGCACCGAGTCGCCGTTTTCATCGACCCTCCACTCCTTGTACGACTCTTCCACTTCGGTCTCGACAGTGATCTTCGCAGCCAGCCTCCGCACTTCCACCGTCGCGGTGGTGAGACCTTCGCCGACCGAGATCCGCTCCAACCCGCTGTCCATCACGAAGGACGACGGGTTGATGAAATCCGCATCTGTCGCGAGCGTACGCAGCTGCTCGACCGAAGTCCCGGCCGTGGTATCGGGCGTCTCGGGCAGGTTGGCGATGACATAGACCCAGAAGTCGCCCTGGGCCTCCATCGGCGTGTCGTCCAGGATGATGCGGGCCGTGGCGACGAGGTTTCCCGCCGTGGCGCCGGAGATGCCGGTCACCCGTGTGTAGTATATGGCCGATGCAGACGTCGATGCCGTGCTGTAGAAGAAGCAGTCGACATGCGTGATGGTGTTTTCATGGTACAGGTCCTCTCCGACGGCCTTGGTCAGCGGAGAGGCACATTCGAGGCGGAGTTCAAGTCCGCGTCCGGCCGTCTCCATGCGCTCCGGTTCCTTGGAACAAGAGACCGTCAGCGCAAGGACAAAAACAGATAGTTTCAGAATGGATTTCATGGCTGTCATTCGTTTGCGGGGAGGAGGAAGGTGTAGTATTCACCACCGTCAGCATCGATTTCCTGCGTCTCAGAGTCCATGCTGAAGGAGCGCAGCCCCAGCTCGGCGGTCGTCTTGAGAATCATCGTATAGGCTCGCTCCCGGTGGCCGGTGAGTGCGTCGATCGGCCGGACATGGAGGACGATCTGCGTTTCGGGACGGATGGCCCCGTACAGGTTTTCCGACTCGGTACCGGTTGCCTCGTCATAGACAGTCACGACGAAGGCATCGGGATCGTTGCCGGCCTTCTGGATACGCCAGACGCCGCCTTTGGGAGCAGATACCGAAAAATTCAGGGACATCGTCCCGCCGATATAGCGGACCGTCTTTCCATCCAGGTCCACCGTATCGTCATCGAATAGGAAGGGCCCCGCGACGATATTGTCCGTAAAATCCGTCTCCATCGGCACATCATCCCATTCAAGGACCTCCAGGCCGAGGTCGAGGGCCATCTTCCAGACCTGTCCCGGCATGGCGAGCCCCGTGATCCGGTATTTCTTGCAAGGGGCGAACGTGAGATAGTCATCCCCCTTTTTCAACGCAAGTCGGCGGGTCCCCTTGTCAGTGTTGAACAGGACAGTAAGGTCCTTCAATTCCTGAGGAAGTGCAAAGACGGTGAATTTCAGTTCATTTTCCGTTGTCAGCGTAAAGTTGTCGAGATCCACAGAAATGCGGTCGTTGGCCCCTTCCTCGAAAGCAACGGTCCCGACGCTGCTTCCGTCCGCTGCATCCACCGTGTAAGCCCCTACAAGGGCGGAGGAGGTCGAATACAATGCGAAACTCGTGAGGACCAAGTCGTCATCTGCACTCTTCAGGCTGAATTCAAAGGCCGTGAAAGCGGGATAGAAAGGAAGAGAGACACTGCTTCCGGCAGTGACGGCCGCCGTTGCGGTGAGAAGTGCCAGTTTCATGTCACCACCGGCAAGACAGGGCTGCTCCGTCGGCAGGACGGCAGACACACGGTCTGCAGCCAGGGCCACATCCGAGCGCTCGGAAGGAGAAGGATATACCGCCCAGAACCGGTACTGTCCTTCATCTTCCGCCCAGGTCAGGCCGTTCGGATCGTAGTTGGCGAGGGTCGCAACGCTCCGGCGTCCTGATGCAGTCGGGCCCGTGACCCGGTAATCCGCCCAGAGAGTGACGCCGTCCGGTTTGACGGCCTTGTCGCTGAGGACGCGGATGATATCACCTTCGGTCCAGTCGATCCGTTCAAAGTGGTTTTCATCCAGCTCGCCGCTGTAGGCAGTCTTGGTCGTATTCTGTGAGGTGGCGGCCCGGAAGGAAATTTCTTTTCCCACGGGGGCGGCGCCTTTGGTGCATCCGGCCAGCAGGAGGGCGGCCAGGCAGAGAGTTGAAAGGTATCTGTCCTTTTTCATATCGTTATTCCTCCCATTTGAAATTGAACCCTTCATTGTTGTCGGGACTGAAGTCCATGTCGACGACCTCTTGTCCGGTCGTTTCTACGCTGAGACCCGTGTCCACGACAGATCCAAGGAAGTTCCGTTCCAGACGGAGCTCGACCTCCTGGAGGACCCGGGGTGATGTGAATTGTTTCTTGTAAGATTTTTCCATTATCAGCAGATTAAGCTCTCTCCAGCCACGAACGCGGAACTTGCGCCCGGGCGAAGATACTGTTGCACAAAGAGACGACGACGTAGGCCTTGCCATGGAACTCTGCTACAAACCCTTCGACTCCTTTCAAAGGGCCTTTCACCACCCGTACCCGTTCTCCGAGCGCGAGCGGCTCGTCCATGAGTCCGCCTTCGTCGATAGAAAGATCCAGCACCCGCCGGAAATCGTCCATCTGCTTGTCCGGGACCACCAGGAGGGTCCGCGTCATGCAGTCGATGATGTATCGTACCGGTACACCGGCCTCGTTGGCCAATGCACAGGCTTCATTCTTGGTCGTCCTGAGAAAGATCAGGTTGTTGATGACCGGCCGCTCCACGGTGCGGCGCCCCCGCGGCCGGCCGGCCTGGCGGGTCGGGATGAAATGCTCCACTCCGAGCCGCTCCAGCCGGTCCCGGATCGGGATCTCCTGGCCATAGCGCGTCCGTGCGGCGAACCAGCACACATTCTGCAGGACTCCGGACACCATATCAGAACTTCTTGCCTGTCACGATGCGAAGGAAAGTAATCCCCAACACCTTGGCATCGAACCACAGGGAATGGTTACGTAGGTAATACAAGTCCAGGTCAAGGCGCGTGAGCATCTTGTCGAGGGTGTCCGTATATCCGTTGTAGAGGGTCGCATAGGAAGTGACTCCCGGACGGATCTGATAGAGATACCGGTAGCGTGGATTGCATTCCATGATCCGGTCTATATAATAAGGACGTTCGGGACGGTAGCCGATGAACGACATGTCGCCCTTGAATACGTTCCAGAGTTGGGGAATTTCATCGAGATGATGCTGCCGCAGGAAGCGGCCGACACGGGTCAGCCGAGGATCGCTGTCACCCCCGTAGAGCGCCGGTCCTCCTTTTTCCGCATCCATCCGCATGGAACGGAATTTGTAGATGAGGAAGGGCTTTCCGTTACGGCCGATGCGCTCCTGGGCATAGATGACCGGACCGCCGTCTTCGATTTTGACGGCGATGGCGCAGAACAAGAGTAACGGCGAGAAGACGAGGAGAAGGACGCCGGAGAGGAGCATGTCCACGGTGCGTTTCACCACATGCCCGACCCGCTTCATCCCGTCAGCTTGGACCACATCCGTCGCGGCACCACTCCCCGAGCCCTTCGGAATCAGGATGCAGTCGATACCGCCCAGCCTCCATTGGAGGCGTCCCAGTTCGGACTGGTCCTCGCAGAAATAGACAATATGGTCACCAATGACACGTCCGGACATCGCCCGGTCGTATGTGAGGAAACCGAGGACTTGGAAGTGACCTGTCCGTTCTGCCGACTCGGCAAGAGCCACTGATTCGTCGTCAGTGCCTAACACAAGAGTATTCTTTTTTCCAGCCATGGCGGATAGGTTCCGCTCTTCCCTTCGAAGGACTGTAGACGCATAGCGCGGATAAACGAGAAGGACCGCCGTGGCCAATACATCAATGACAATAGCAGTAACGGCAAGGGCCGGCGACGGGAAGGAGACCACACCCAGGACCGGCAGGAAGGTCAAGGCAGCCTCCTTGATCAGGATGGCGGGAAGGAGCCGGGACAAGGTACGGTAGGAAGCATAGCGCCGGATGGCACGCGCACTGCCGGTCAAGACAAAGGCCGCCACACTCATGACGGCCGCCACCCCCAGCCAGATCAGGACCATCGTGGTAAAATCCGGGATCGGATCCGAAATCCAGCGGACCATCAGGATGGAAAGAAGCGACCCGAACGTCGAGAACGCCGTGTCCTGGAATATGATGATCCGGGTTGTGGCATAACCTTTTTCCCGGTGAAATTGTTTCATAATCATTTGACTATAAACATCTTATAACCTAAAATGTCTTAGTTCTCTCGGGCAGAGATACAAAAAAGACAGAACAGATGTTTTAAATATTTGATTGACTTAAACTTACAAAAGACAATGAAAAAGAAGACAACATTGTTCACAACATTTATGGAGTCCTTGGTCCGGACCTTGGAACGGAACGGGAAGATGCGCACGGCAGAGACTTACCGCTGCGCGTGCAACAGTATCGTCCGCTATGGAGGATCTTCGATCACCCTGCGCAACATGACGCCTGCCTTCATCGAAGGGTATGAGAACTGGCTGCTGGGCACCGGGCTGTCCCGCAATACGACCTCGTTCTACATGCGGATCCTCCGGGCCGTCTACAACCGGGGCATCGACCAAGGCTATGCACCGGCGGCGGATCCGTTCAGACATGTCTATACTGGCGTGGACAAGACCGTCAAGCGGGCTGTCCCGCTCCACATTATCCGGAAAATCAAGATGATGGACCTGTCGGACCGTCCGGACCTTGCCTTCGCCCGCGACCTCTTCATGTTCAGTTTCTACACTCGCGGCATGTCGTTCGTCGACATGGCCTACCTCCGGCGCAGCGACCTGGCCGGCCACGTGCTGACCTACTCCCGGAGCAAGACCGGCCAGCGGCTCGCCATCCACTGGGAGCCCTGCATGCAGGATATCGTCGATCGCTGGCCATCCTCGCCCGCCGGATACCTTCTGCCGATCGTCCGGCGGACCGACAAGGATGCGCGCCACCAGTATAAGAGCTGTATCTTCAAGGTAAACAAGTCGCTGCGGGAGATTTCAGAACGGCTTGAACTTTCCCACCCGCTGACCACCTATGTCGCCAGGCATTCCTGGGCCAGTATCGCTTATGCCCGGAACATCCCGGTCTCTGTCATCGCCGAAGGAATGGGCCATGATTCCGAGCGGACCACCCGCATCTATCTGGCCTCTCTCTCGAACGCCCGTGTAGACCGGGCCAACAGCAAGATTATCGGTTTGCTGTAAAAATCATATTTTCCCCAAAGCATCTGTCCTGCCCCCGCTTTTCCGAGCGGGGGTTCTTTTGTCCCGAACCATCGAGGTCCGTCCGGCAAGGACGGAAAGAGGGTACAATTTGAATCAATTTAAACTCGAAAAGCTTGATTTGCATTTTCTTACTGAAATTCGGCCTATTATTTAAAAAATTTATAATTGCTTGTATAAAAATTCGGTGAAAAAACCTACGTAATTTTACGCATCTTCTTGCAAAAATAGCGCATAAAATATTGTGTATTAAGTACTTATAA
>JAFUZO010000078.1 GCA_017476575.1 Bacteroidales bacterium
AGAGTCCGTGCGGGAACGTGTCGACGGACTCTGCGACACCGGCACCCACCTTTGGGTGTGCACGTCTACTTCCATCCAGGTCTTGGAGAAATCGACGTCCCGGGTCCGCCGCCTGGAACATTCCGTCCGCCGGGCAGATGATGGCAAGGATACCCGGAAAGCCGTTTTCCGGGACAGCGAGGGCAAGGTCTGGACCGACGATGCGGCAGGTGCCCTTGTCTGCTATCATCCCCAGACCTTTTCCATTGAATGTTCGGTCCCGGTCCCCCATGAAATCCGCTGCTTGTCCGAGGATGCGCGGGGACATCTCGTCGTCGGGACCCGCAATGGTATCTTCGACTATGACCGGACCGACGGCCGGCTCACGGCCTACGAGGACATCCTGCCTTTGCAACCGGACCTTCGCCGCTCCTCGATCGAATCCCTCCTGCTGGATGAGACAGGAATCCTGTGGGTCGGTACCTACTCCTCCGGGATCTACCTCTCGAACACCCTGGGACGGCGTTTCCATCTGCATCAGCCGTGGACGGACCCGGATATGGCACAGATATCCCTGGGCGCCATCGTACAGGACGGAGCCACGCTCTGGATCGGGACGGATGGTGCGGGGCTCCTCCGGTACGATATCCCTTCCGGGACATTCCGACGGGTCTCCGATCCTGGCAGCAGCAAGGACGTGGACAACGCGGACAACAATATCAAGTGTCTTCTCCTTGACGGGAAACGGCTCTATATCGGCCTGTATTCAGGCTGGCTGCAGGTCATCGACACCAGGTCGGAACGACTCCTGGGAAGATACCATCTCGACGACTACCGGCCCATCTGTGCGATGTGCCGGTACGACGGTTCCCGTCTCCTCCTCGGCACTTACTCCAAGCAGGCATTGAAACTTTTCGACACCCGGAGCATGCAGATTTCGGATTTCCCCGGACCCGGGGCCGGCGACGATGGAATCAACCGGATTACAGCTTTGTTGCGGGACGGGGACCGTATCTACGTGGGGACCAAGCAGAACGGGCTCTACATCCTGCAAAGGAACCAGCGGCAACACCTGCGGATGGACGGCTCGTTCGGCGGGTTCGGACGGATGGTCTCCACCCTTTCCAAGGACCCGTCGGGAAACATCCTCGTCGGGACAGCGGACGAAGGACTCAATGTTTTTTCCCCGGACACCGGGCTGTTCCGGAATATCCGCCGACGCGACGGCCTGCCAGACGACAAGGTCTGTTCCGTGCTCGAAGACACCTCCGGATCATCCTGGGTCGTAACGCTCGGCGGCCTGTCCGAACTGGACCGGGACTATTCTGTCCGCCGCTCTTTCGACCGTCAGGGCGGAATCGGTATCCAGGAATTCTCAGTCCTGTCCGGACTCTGTACCGAGGAGGGGACCTTCTTCGTGGGAGGCAACAACGGAATGGTCAGCTTCCGGCCGGAAGACCTCCGCGAAAACGACAGGATTCCTCCGGTCACCATCAAGAACGTATGGGTCAACACCCGGCTTGTTCCTGTAGACCTCCGGCACCATCCTTCCATCCGTGTCAAGCACAACGAAGCCTACATCCGCATCGAATGCAATGTCCTGAACTACCTGTATCCCGAACAGAACCAGTTCGCCTTCATGCTCGAAGGGGCCGAGAAAGACTGGACCTACATGGGGAACGCCTCCAGCGTCAACTACGCCCATCTCTCCCCCGGACGCTACACCTTCCGGGTCAAGGGCGCCAACAACGACGGATACTGGAACGAAGAGGGTGCCTGGCTCGGCATCCGGGTCCTGCCGCCGTTCTATCTCAGCGGCTGGGCCTTCCTGGCCTACCTCCTTCTGTTCGCAGGTATTCTCGGCACGGTCCTGCTGCTGCGCCATACGCGGATGAACCTTTCCCGGCAGATTGCGCTCAAGAAGCAGGACGAAGAACTCTTCCAGGCCAAGATTGATTTCTTCACCGACGTCTCTCACGAGTTCCGGACCCCGCTCACCTTGATCCGCGGCCCCATCGAGGAAGTCATCTCGTCCAACGATACCGGACGGATGGACATGCATGCTTTCAAGATGGTCCACGACAACGTCAACCGCATGCTGATGCTCATCGAGCAGTTGATGACCTTCCGGAAAATGGAACGCGGGAACATGGTTGTCAAGGCATCCAAAGGCGATTTCAACGCCCTTGCCAGGCAAACGGCCGAAGCATTCGCGACGCATGCACGACAGAAAGGCATCCGTTTCTCGTTCCGGGACAACGGTGTCCCGGAGAACCTCTGGTTCGACCCCGGACTGATGGAACGCCTGCTGATGAACCTCCTTTCCAATGCCTTCAAATACACCCCGGCCGGAGGGAGTGTCTCTGTGCTGCTGGCTACGGTCCGGAAACAGGATCTTCCCCACCTCAAAGGGAAAGGAATCCCGTCCGGGCTCTATCCGGATGCAGGCAAATACCTCCGGATCGATATCAGGGATTCCGGAGACGGCATCCCTCCCGGAGACCTGGAACGGATTTTCGAGCCCTTCGTACAAGGAAGCAACAGTAGCGGCGGAACGGGCATCGGCCTGTCCCTGTGCAAGAATATCGCGGCGATGCATCATGGCATCATCTGGGCTGGATCCGACGGGAACGGCAGCTGTTTCTCCGTCATCATCCCGGACGGACGGAAGCATTTCAGGCCGGAAGAGACCGAAGGAGAAATTCCTGAAGGGAAGGAGACGGCCCTCACGGACTTCCAAGAAGAGGCCGTAGAAGTACCGGCATCCGGTCTGCCTGCCACCCTCCTCATCGTAGAAGACAACAAGGAGCTCCGCCGCTATATGGCCCGCAGGCTCAGGAGCCGGTACAAAGTGCTCGAGGCGGCCAATGGAAAAGAGGGGTACGCCCTGGCTCTCTCCGCCATGCCGGCCCTCATCCTCAGCGACATCATGATGCCCGAAATGGACGGTTTACAGTTCTGCCGGTCCGTCAAGGGCGATTCACGGACGTCACATATTCCCGTCATCTTGCTTACAGCCCGTTCTTATGCCCTGCAGGTCAAGGAAGGTCTGGAGTCAGGGGCCGACGACTATATCACCAAACCCTTCAGCATGGATGACCTGCTGGCCAAGGTCGCCAATGTCCTCCGCTCCCGGGAGAACCTCAAGAATCTGTATGCGAAGGGACTCTCGCTGGAAAATATGGGAATGGAAATCCTGTCTTCGGACGAGAAGTTCCTCCAGAAACTCAACGAAGTCATCCAGGAACGCATCGCCGACCCGAAACTCGACGTGAGAGAATTCTGCAGCCGGTTGGGCATGAGTCGAGCAAGCCTGTACCGGAAAATCGAAGCAGCCACGCAGATGTCCCCGTCGAAATACATCCAGCATATCCGCCTGCATCTGGCCGCCCGGCTGCTCAAGGGGACCAGGCGCAGCGTCACGGAAATCATGTACGCCGTCGGCTTTGTCAGTCCTTCGCATTTTTCCACGGCTTTCCGGAAAAGATACGGCATGAGCCCGACCCGCTTCAGGAGGCACGGGCCAGAAACTCCGGAGACGGGTCCGGGATGATCCGGAGAAGGGAATGTCCCTTCATTTCAAAAAAGTGACAAAATGCTGGAAATTACGAACTTATGTTTATATTTGCAGTACGCGTCCAACAAGGAGGAATCATGAGAAAATATCTGCTCATCATCATGTTCATTCTGCCGGCGGTATGCCTTTCCGCCCAGAAGGATTCGCTCCGTCTTTCCTATGTCATCCGCGGGACGGTGACGGACGGGCGGAGCGGACGGCCGCTCGAAACGGTCCATATTTCCATACCGGACCGTCACTATGCCACCGTGACCAATGCTGACGGCGGCTTTACCATCAAGTCGGACGCTCCCATTCCGACCTTGGTATTCACTTATGTAGGTTACAAGACACTCCGGCAGGATACCGGGACGGAGCCGATGAAAGTCCGTCTGTTCCCGGAAGCCCTTCTGCTGGATGAGGCGTCGATCGTCTCAGGCGACCCGAAACAGATTGTCCAGATCGCCATCGGGCAGATCCGGGACAACTACTGTCTCGAACCCGAACTGCTGGAATGCTTCTACCGGGAAACCCTCCGGAAACGCCAGCGGTACACCTATGTCTCCGAGGCGGTGACACGCCTCTACAAGGCCGCCTACGACGGATCCGTCTTCCGGGACAAGGCGGCCTTGGAAAAGAGCCGGGTCCTGCTGAGCCAGCGCCGCTCCGACACCCTGAGTGTCAAGGTCCAGGGCGGTCCGACCCAGGCACTCACCTTCGACCTGGTGAAGAACAACGGCATCCTCTTCAACGACGAAGAACTCTCCCTGTACCGGTTCGAGATGGGCCCTCCTGCCTACATCGACGACAGGCTGCAGTTCGTCGTGCATCTCTCCCCTGGATACAAGGACGTCGAATACGCTCTCTACAACGGCACACTGTACATCGACCGCGAACTGCTCACGTTCACCCGCATCGAACTCTCCCTGGACATGTCGGACCCCGTCAAGGCCACCCGGCAGATCCTGGTGAGCAAGCCCTTCTCGCTCCGGTTCATCCCGAAGGAACTGTCGCTTTCCGTGAACTACCGCCTCCTGGACGGAAAGATCCGGCTGGGCTACTTCCGCTCCACGATCCGTTTCAACTGCGACTGGCGGAAACGCCTCTTCAAGACCGGCTACACCGCCGTCAACGAACTGGTCGTCACGGATGTCCGCGAGCCGGCCGTCCCTGTCTCCCGGAACGAGGCGTTCAAGACCAAGGACATCCTCAGTGACAAGGCGGCCGAATTCCAAGATCCGGACTTCTGGAAGGATTACAACATCATCGAGCCGTCCGAAAGCCTGGAACACGCCATCGGACGGCTTCGGAAGAAATCGCTTGCGAAATAAAAAAGAATGTGTATATTTGCATCGTGAACGATATAAATAAACCGATACACATTATGGACAAACAGAAATCAATCGCAGTCCTTCAAGCCTACGCAACGGGGCTGGCTGCACAATCCCTCCAGCACAAGGTCCAGGGAAAACTTTTCGCAAGCAACGGTTTCAGCAAGCTCGGTGAGAAATATGCCGGACATGCCGATGAAGAGATGGGATGGGTAGACCGGTTTATCGACCGCATCCTCGACCTGGGCGGACAGCCGAAGGTGGAGGCCGCACCCGGAATGCCGGTCATCGCAGACCCGGTGGAATACATCAAGGCGGACCTCGCCGTCTCCCGCGAGCAGGTACCGGTCCTGATGGAGGCCGTCACTTCCCTGGCCGACGACTTCAAGACCTACGACATCCTCCGCGCCTATGCGCTCGACGAGGAAGAAGACATGTACTGGAGCGAGACGCAACTGGAACTGATTGAAACCATCGGGCTCCAGAACTGGCTTGTCAAACAACTGTAAATGAAACGTTTCATCATCGCCTTGGCGCTCATGCTGTCCGGGATGGGCGCCAACGCACAAAAATCTGCTTCCATGGCAACCATCTATGATTTTACGGCCCTCGGCAACAAGGGCTCCGAAGTGGACTTCTCACAGTACAAGGGGAAGGTCCTGCTGATTGTCAACACTGCATCCAAGTGCGGTTTCACACCACAGTATGACGGTCTGGAGGCCTTGTACCAGAAATACAAGGACCAGGGACTGGTCATCATCGGCTTCCCCTGCGACCAGTTCGCCCACCAGGAGCCCGGCACCGATGCGGAAATCGCCGAGTTCTGCCGTCTCAACCACGGCGTCACCTTCCCGCTGATGGCCAAGGTCGAGGTGAACGGACCCGGCGCCCACCCCATCTTCGAATACCTGAAGACCCAGGCGCCCACGGAGGAATACAACGGGCTCAAGGCCAAGACGACGGCCAAGATGCTCAGGACGATCAGCAAGAGCATGGAGAAAGAGAGCGACATCCGCTGGAACTTCACCAAGTTCCTCATCTCCCGTGACGGCACGACCGTCAGACGGTTTGCTCCCACCACAACGCCGGAAGAATTCGAGAACGACATCCAGAAGATGTTCTGATGGACGAGATGTTCCGGCTGGACAACCAGTTATGCTTCCGGCTCTATACGGCCTCGCGCCTGGTCAACCAGGCGTACTGGCCGCTTTTGTCGCCCCACCATCTCACCTATCCACAATATCTTGTGCTGCTGGTCCTCTGGGAGAAAGACACGCAGCCGGTCAACGACATCGCCAAGCGGCTGTACCTGGAGACCAATACGGTGACCCCGCTCCTCAAACGCATGGAAGCGCTCGGCCTGGTCACGCGCAAACGGGGCAAGGAAGACGCCCGGCAGACCCTCGTTACACTGACAGAGAAAGGGAAAGGGCTGCAGCAAGCCCTCACGGACGTTCCCCTCACCGTGGGGAAATCCGTCCTCTGCGAAAGCGTCACCCCGGAGACCGTCCCCGACCTGTTCCGGATGCTCGACGACATCATCGGCCGCCTGGCTTCCCACCCGGATACACCTTAAAGCCCTGTTAAATCAAATTTATATACCTTCTCTTCCTAGCGCTGCCCGAAAACATGTAGATGGGATAGTAAATGATCCTGCCCTTGGTCTGCACATTCTCTTGGCAGAATACATAAGCCATCGGCACAGCATCTTCTTCATTCTCCATGTTGACAGGTGTGCCCGGATCCCCGTTCCATCCATGAAAATCGGGCAATAACGTGGACGGGATGGGCGAAACCAGCCATCTGTCCACAAAATCAAGCAAAACCATGGATGGAATCTGCAAACCCGGCCGACTTGCGAATCGGCCCGGATTGTCGTAACTTTGTGCGGGATATGCATTACATCAAGGCGAAATCCATCCTGACCTCTTCCCATGCAGGGATGAACGTGTACCGCGGATGCACGCATGGCTGCGTGTATTGCGATGCCCGGAGCACGGTCTACGGGATGGACCATCCCTTCGGGGACGTGGCGGTCAAGGTGAACGCCCCGGAACTGCTCGAGAAGGCGTTGCGCTCCAAACGGAAGCCCTGCATGATCGGAACCGGAGCGATGGCCGACCCCTACCAGCACTGCGAGATGCAGTTGGAAATCACCCGGAAATGCCTCGGGCTTATCTACCGCTACGGTTTCGGGGCCACCCTCATCACCAAGTCAGACCGGGTGCTGCGGGACCTCGACCTGCTGGAAGCCATCAACAACAGGACCAAGTGCGTCGTGCAGATGTCGCTGACCATCATGGACGAAGCGCTGAGCAGGAAGCTGGAGCCGGGCGTATGTCCCAGCCGCCGGCGGGTCGAAGTACTCCGCGAACTACAGCGGCACGGCATCCCGACAGTGGTCTGGCTCTGCCCCGTCCTCCCCTACCTCTCCGACACGGAAGCGAACATCGTCGCCATCCTGGATGCCTGCGTGGAGACAGGCGTCCGCGGCATCATCTGCTTCAACATGGGCATGACCCTCCGCGAAGGCGACCGGGAGCCCTACTACGCCGCGCTGGACCGGCATTTCCCCGGACTGAAACAGCGGTACATCCAGGAGTACGGCAACCGCTACCAACTGGCCTCCCCGAACGGACCGGCCCTGATGGACCTGTTCCGCCGAAGGTGCGCCGAAAACGGCATCCTGTCCGACCCCGATGCCGTCTTTGCCTATCTGAACGAATTTCCCCAGGCGGAAGAGCCCAGCCTTTTCGGATGAAAACGGAATCAGCATTGCCGTCGAGACCACATCCCGAAATATAACGGCTATAACGCCAGGCCGTAGTGCTGCTTGATGCTGTTCATCACGAAAGAACTCTGGATGGATCCAAGGCTGTCGATCGTGCCCAGGGTATTGATGATGAATTCATTGTAGTATTGCATGTCCGGTGCATGGATCTTCAGGAGGTAGTCGTATTCACCGGAAATGTTGTAGCACTCCGTCACCTGGGGAATGCCCTTGATGCGCTCCACGAAATCGTGGGCGATGTCCCGGCTCATGCGCAGCAGCTTGACACTGCAGAAGACGATGAACCCCTGCCCCAGTTTGGCGGCGTTGAGGACGGTCGTGTACTGCTGGATATAGCCTTCGTTCTCCAGTTTCCGGACCCGTTCGAAAACGGGAGTCGGAGACAGATGGACTTTCGCCGCCAGTTCCTTAGTCGTGATACGGGCGTTTTCCTGAAGGATCCGGAGGATCTGGATATCGGTCTTGTCAAGTCTTTGTTCCATCATGTCGTGTTTTTTCCGGACAAATGTACAAAAAAAGAGGCAGACCCAAAAGTAGATTCTTCGGCAGGTGAACCTGCCTCAGAATGACACGAGGCTGTCATTCTGAACAAAGTGAAGAATCTTTCGGTCAGCCTCCCTCTCTTTCAGGACAGGCCGTCTAATAGGCCTTGATCCGGTACATGAAGCCGAGTTCGATCCGGTTGGTGTTCCAGCCGGGAAGGGCAGATGCCGCTGTATAGTCGTAGCGGCGTCCCACATAGGCGAGGAAGACCCGGAAATCCTGGTCCTGCACCGGATAATACTCCAGCGAACTGATATACCCCCACGCCGTCCGGTAGTTGTGGAAGTCTTTCAGACTGGCCGTCTCGTACATACCCTTCAGCATCAGGTTGAATCCAGGCGCGAACTGCCAGTTGGCCTTGGTGACGAAAGAATTGTAATGGACATCCTCCAGGTAGCGGCCGCCGCCCAGTTCGGACGAGGCGATCCGGAGCCGGTCCAACCCCTCCCAGGCACTCATCCAATCGAAATAGACCTGGAACTTGGGAAGGTTCAGTTTCTGCCCCAGGAAGGCCATCTTGTCCCAGTAGCCTTCCGCCTGGTTGTAGGCTCCCACGCTCCAGCGGGTTTCCACAAGTCCGCCGAAGAGGTTCCCGTTCCAGTTCAGGATATAGGCGAGCGGATGCCGGGAAGCTTTCAGGGCCGTTCCGTCCTGAAGCAGGGCGCCCGCACCGTATTCGGTCTCGAAGTGGTTGCTGTAAGAGTCGGAGACATTGAGCACGAACTCCTGCCCCGCCATCGGATAGAAGGCGATGGCGGCACCGGCGAGGAAGTTGTCCATGTTGTTCACCATCTCGGAATATTCATAGATGTACATCGGATTCTCATCGAATTCGAAACCGCCCCAGAACTGGCACAGCTTGCCGCCCATCAGGGTCCAGTGGTCATTGATCCGATAGCCCGCCATCATGATGTCCGTCGCCTTGGAGAAGTTCTCGAAGTCGGCCCCTGCCTGGCTCCGGTTCAGCCGGTGGCGCAGACGATAGGTCAGGTGGTCGCCGAAGGCTCCCTTGATTTCCAGGCGGAGCTGCTTGGCCCGGAAGGCCGAAGACCAGCCGTTCCCGTCGTCTCCCACCTGGAAACTGGAGGCGTAGTTGAGGAAGAGGTTGAAGTTGTCGGTCTTCTTCTCCAAGTTCAAGACACGGTCGGAAAGCGACTTGTAATCACCGTCATAGCCACCGGTGCCGGTGTTCCCGCCCTGGGCGGAGGCAGTGACGGCCGCAAGGGCCGCCAGCGCACAAAGGAAAACCTTTCTCATGGCTCAATATTCTTTGTAATACTGTTGGATCTCCTGCCAGTCATGCGTCCGGGTGAGGGCGAGCATCAGCAGGACGCGGGCCTTCTGCGGGTTCAGGTCCAGGGCGGCGACGAAATGGTACTTCGCGTCGTCCACCTCGCTGTTCAGGCAGATCGGACCGGTCGGGCAGCGGGACGAACGGACAATCTGGATGCCCTGGTCCTGTGCCTTCACGGCCACGTCGAACACATCCTTGTAGAAGTTGCCGTCTCCCACGCCGGCGAGGACGATTCCTTCGAACTTGGCATCCACGAAGGCCTGCATCGGAAGTGGAGAGGCGTTGGCATAACCATAGACGATACCCACCTTAGGAAGCCTGTCCAGTTTGGAGACATCGAAAACGGAGTTCACCGTATGCCTGTTGTTGGGGGTCTGGAGGTAGTGCGCCTCGCCGTTGTACACATATCCGATGATGCCGGAAGGACCGCCTTCGAAGGTGTCGCAGTCAATAGTGTGGGTCTTGATGACCGTCTTGGCGTCCAGGAGCTGGTTGTTCATGCAGCATAGCACGCCCATCCCCTTGGAAGCCGGGGAGACGGCGGCTGCAACGGCATTGTAGAGGTTCGCGGGTCCGTCGGCGCTGATGGCCGTGGACGGGCGCATGGACCCGGCGAGGATCACCGGCTTGTCGCTCTTGACGGTGAGGTTCAGGAAGTAGGCAGTCTCCTCCATCGTGTCGGTGCCATGGGTGATGACGACAGCATCGTAGCCCTCCACGTTGAGAATCTCGTTTACGCGCTTCGCCAGCTTGAGCCAGACTTCGTCGTTCATGTCCTGGGATCCGATGTTGACCAGCTGCTCGCCGCTCACATCTGCCAGATAGAGCATCTGGGGGACGGCGTCGATCAGGGTCTGGATGCCGACCTGACCGGCCGTGTAGGCCGAAGAGGCGGAAGTGGCGCTGACACCCGCGATGGTGCCGCCGGTCGCGATGATGCGGACCCTCGGCTTGGCGCCGAGGCTGACGCTGACGACAACCGCCGCCAGCAGCAGAAGGGTGGATTTCAAATGTTTCATAAGACAGGTTATTAGTTTTTCATGCCGCTTGAAGCAGCGTAATGATCAGATAACTCACTCCGATGCTGACCAATGTGGTGATAAAGCCCGCCAGCTGGAAGGAATGGTTGACGACATATTTTCCGATACGGGTCGTCCCGGTACGGTCGAAGCCGATGGCAGCGACCTCCGTCGGATAGTTAGGAAGGAAGAAATATCCGTTCACGGCCGGGAACAGGGCCAGGAGGACCAGCGGCGGGATACCCATCGAGAGACCCACCGGATAGAGGGTCTTGACCGTTGCGGCCTGTGAGAAAAGCATGATGCTGAAGATGAAGAGCGGAATGGCGAACAGGACGGGCCAGCTCGTGAAAAGACCAGCCACACTGCCCAGGATGGCCTCCTTGTTGCCCTCGAAGAAGGTGCTGCCCATCCACGCGACGCCGAAGATGGAGACCATTGCGGTCATGCCGGAGGCAAAAACATTGCCCTTCACAGCCACCTTGACGTCGGCCTTGCCCACCAGGAGGATGACGGCAGCGACAGCCATCATCGTCATCTCGATGGTCGCATTCATGCTCACAGGGACACCGTCGAAGGAGGGGCGCAGGCCGGGAAAACTGCCGAACAGCACCACCAGGAGCACACCTAGGAGGAAGGCCGCAACAGCCCATCTGGCCCTGGGATTCAAGTCTTTCTCCTGCTCATTCCGGCCGTCGTCGGGTTTGAGCAACCCTTCACGGACCCTTCTCTGATATTCGGGATCCTCTTCCAGAGGCTTGCCGACATGGTTCTGCACGAAAGAGGCAACCAGGATGGCGATGAGTGATGCAGGAATCGTGACGATGAAGATTTCCCGCATGCCGATGCCCTTGTCGCCGAGGAGACTCTGCGACAGGATAGCCGCCGTGGCCGCGGAGACCGGCGAACCGGTGATGCCCAGCGAAGCCGAGATCGTCGCTACGCTCAACGGCCGCTCGGGACGGATCTTCGCCTTGAGGGCGATTTCCGAGATGATGGGAAGGAGGGCATAGCAGGTGTGCGCCGTGCCCGCGAGAACGCAGAACAACCAAGTCGTAAGGGGGCCGTAGAAAGTGATGTGGTTGGGATGCTTCCGGAGGAAACGTGCGGCCACCTCGACCATGTAGTCGAGCCCGCCGGCCGCCTGGAGCGCGGCGGAAGCCGTGATCACGGCGACGATGATGAGCATCACGTCGATCGGAATGTTCCCTGGCTCGAGTCCGAACACGAATACCAGGATGAACACTCCGACCATGCCGTAGATTCCCAGGCCGATACTGCCCACACGGGCACCGATGAAGATGAGAGCCAGCACGACAGCCAGCTGGAGAAGGACCAATGCAGTTGACATACTTACAGTTTCACTGTTATCAATAATGGTTTTCTATACAAATATAATGGTTTTCTCCGCGTTCCCGTCTTTTTTCTTGAAAATATCTGAAAAATGGGGTTCTGGACAGGCCAAGACCTTCCATCCGGCGATCTGCAACACGTTCCAGAATGAGGCCGGTTGTTTCCAAGGAATGCAGGAAGTGATTTTTTCTACCGGAGTGGCACTGCTCCTATCAAAATAAATTTTTCATCTACTGTTTTAAAATAAATTAGTGTTATTATCTTTATTTTCTATTTTTCTTGTTTGAAAGGACTTCCCTCCGTACCTTTGCCCTCCGATAAGACGAACCGCTGTTATGAGTACACACAAACTTCACTTCGAGACCCTCCAGCTCCATGTAGGACAGGAGCAGGCTGACCCCGTTTCCGACGCCCGGGCCGTACCGATCTACCAGACCACTTCCTATGTCTTCCATGATTCCAAGCACGCGGCTGCCCGCTTCGGTCTCACCGATCCCGGCAACATCTACGGCCGCTTGACCAATTCGACGCAGGACGTCTTCGAACGCCGCATCGCTGCCCTCGAAGGCGGAGTCGGCGCCCTCGCCGTCGCCTCCGGAGCCGCCGCCGTCACCTACGCCATCCTGAACATCACCAAGGCGGGCGACCACATCGTCTCCGCCAAGACCATCTACGGTGGCACCTACGACCTGCTCGAGCACACCCTTGTTCCCTACGGCATCACCACCACTTTCGTGGACCCGTCCGACTTGCAGAATTTCGAACGCGCCATCCGCCCCGAAACGAAACTTCTCTTCATCGAGACTTTCGGCAACCCCAATTCCAACCTCGTCGATATCGAGGCCGTTGCCGCCATCGCCCATGCCCACCGCATCCCGCTCGTCATCGACAACACATTCGGGACGCCCTACCTCATCCGTCCGATCGAGCACGGGGCCGACATCGTCGTCCATTCCGCCACCAAATTCATCGGCGGCCACGGAACCACGATCGGCGGGGTCATCATCGACTCCGGCCAGTTCGACTGGAAGGCCTCCGGCAAGTTCCCGCAGCTGACGGAACCGGACTACAGCTACCACGGCATCGTCTTCGCCGAAGCCGTCGGCCCCGCCGCCTACATCACCCGGGCCCGGGCTATCCTCCTCCGGGACACCGGCGCCACCCTGAGTCCCATCAGCGCCTTCATCTTCCTCCAGGGCCTAGAAACCCTCTCCCTGCGGGTGGAACGGCATGTCGCCAACGCCCTCAAAGTCGTAGACTTCCTCAGCCACCATCCGAAGGTCGTCAAGGTCAACCATCCCGCCCTTCCCGACCATCCGGACCATGCCCTGTATGAACGGTATTTCCCGCAGGGAGGCGGCTCCATCTTCACGTTCGAAATCAAGGGCGGCCGGGAAGAGGCCTACCGCTTCATCGACAGCCTGGAAATCTTCTCGCTGCTGGCCAACGTCGCCGACGTCAAGTCGCTCGTCATCCACCCGGCCACCACGACCCACTCCCAGCTGACCGAAGCCGAACTCACCGACCAGGGCATCTACCAGAGCACTATCCGGCTTTCCATCGGCACGGAGCACATCGACGACCTCATCGCCGACCTGGCCCAGGCATTCGAGAAAATATGATTAACTTTGCAGGGTGAAGCCAAAAAAAGAGAGATTGCAACAACTCCTCCGGGAGCGGATCATGGTCCTCGACGGTGCGATGGGGACCATGATTCAGCGTTATGGGCTGACCGGCAACAACGACTGTCTCAATCTCACGCATCCCGATATCATCGAAGAAATCCACGGCGTTTATATCGAAGCCGGTGCAGACCTTATTGAAACCAACACTTTCAGTTCAAACCGAATCTCCCAGAAGGAGTACGGCCTGGACGGACAAGCCCGGGAAATGGCCCTGCAAGGCGCCCGGATTGCGCGGAAGGCCGCCGATGCCGCAGAACGGGAAGTATGGGTAGCCGGCAGCATCGGCCCCACTTCCCAATCGCTGACCCTGGTCCCGGACCTCGCCGGTCCGTCCGAGGCTCCGTGCCGTTTCGACGAAATGACAGCCGCTTACCGGGAGCAAGTTGAAGCGCTCATCGAAGGCGGCGTGGACCTGCTTCTCATCGAGACTTGCTTCGACGCCCTCAACGCCAAGGCGGCCCTCTATGCCGTCGGGAAGGCTGCCTATGGGTTTCCGGTCATCGTCTCGGTCTCCCCGTCCGACAAGAGCGGACGCACCTTGACCGGGCAGACCCTCGAAGCCTTCTATGCCGCCGTCCGGCACTACCCCCTTACCGCCTTCGGACTGAACTGCTCGCTCGGAGCGGAAGAACTGGCTCCGCTCCTCCAGGAGGTGTCCCGCTTCTGCGACGTCCCGGTCATCTGCTATCCCAACGCCGGGCTGCCGAACGAACTCGGCGGCTACGACGAGACCCCCTTCCAGATGGCCGCAGCCGTCGGGGCCATGGCCACCGCAGGCCAAGTCAACATCGTCGGCGGATGCTGCGGCACGACGCCCTCGCATATCGCCGCCGAACGGCAAGCCGTACTCCCCTGCCCGCCCCGTTTGGCGCCGGAGCGGGAGAAGCACCTGACCATCAGCGGACTGGAAGCCGTCACCGTCGATGTCCGGACGTCCAACCTCACCCTTATCGGCGAGCGGACCAACGTAGCCGGATCACGGAAATTCGCCCGGCTCATCGCACAGGAAGATTACGACTCTGCCCTCCAGGTCGCGGCCGACCAGGTCGCGGGCGGAGCGTCCATCATCGATATCAACATGGATGACGCGATGCTTGACGGCCCTGCCGCCATGGAGAAGTTCGTCCGCTGCGTCCAGAACGACCCGGCCGTCGCGAAAGCCGCCCTCATGATCGATTCTTCCCACTGGGAATGTATCCTCGCCGGGCTCAAGAACGCCCAGGGCAAATGTATCGTCAATTCCATCAGCCTTAAGGACGGCGAAGATGCCTTCCTCCAGAAAGCTCTGGAAATCAGGAATCTCGGTGCCGCCATGGTCGTCATGGCCTTCGACGAGGAGGGACAGGCGGCCACCTATGCGCGCAAGACCGCCATCGCACGGCGGGCCTACCGCCTCCTCACCAGCCACGGCATCTCCCCGGAAGACATCATTTTCGATGTCAACGTCCTGTCCGTCGGGACGGGCATTCCGGAACACGACCGCTATGCCGTCGACTTCATCGAAGCCGTACGCTGGATCAAATCCCACCTCCCCGGTGTCAGTACTTCCGGTGGGATATCCAACCTCTCCTTCGCCTTCCGGGGCAACAATCCCGTCCGCAGCGCCATGCACGCCGTCTTCCTGTACCATGCCGTCCAGGCCGGCCTGGACATGGCCATCGTCAACCCGGGCCAGATCATCCCCTACGACGACATCGAACCGGAACTTCGCCGCTGCGCCGAAGACGTCATCCTCTGCCGTGATGCCGGAGCGACCGGGCGGCTCATCGCCAAGGCCGCCATGCTATCCGGCATGCCGGAAGAGAGATCCGCCGTCCAAGAAGCCCCGGCGCCGGGAACGCCGCAGGAACGCCTGCGGGAAGCGCTTGTCAGCGGACGGACAGACCGTCTCGAAGCCGACCTCATGCAGGTCCTGGAAGAACTCGGATCGGCCGTCCAGGTCATCGAGGGGCCGCTGATGGCCGGCATGGAGGAAGTCGGTGCCCGGTTCGGCGCCGGCAAGATGTTCCTCCCCCAGGTCGTCAAATCCGCCAAGGTCATGAAGGATGCCGTCACCCTGCTGGAGCCCTACATGGCAGCTTCGACCGACACCCCGGCGGCGCGGCCGGTCATCATCCACGCCACGGTCAAGGGCGATGTCCACGACATCGGCAAGAACATCGCCGGCATCGTCCTGCGCTGCAACGGCTTCGAGGTCGTCGACCTCGGCGTCATGGTGGACAAGGAAACCATCCTCGATGCCGCCGTCCGGCACCATGCCGCCCTCATCGGGGTCAGCGGCCTTATCACCCCCTCCCTCTTCCAGATGGAGGAAATCTGCCGCGAGATGGCCGCCCGAGGGATGGACACGCCCCTGCTCATCGGCGGTGCTACCACCTCCGCCCTGCACACAGCCGTCAAACTCGCTCCGCTCTACGACCATGTCTTCTATGCCGCCGACGCCTCGGCCGGTGCCGTCCTGGCCAAGCGCCTGCTGCTGGACCGTCCCGCCTGCGAAGCCGCCCGGCATGCGGAACAGGCCCGGCTGCGCATCTTGCATGCCCGGCGCAAGGTGGCCGGACCTTCTGCCGAGATGGCGGACTTCCCGCCGGAAAGTTATCCGAGCCCCGGTGAATATCATTTCGAAGATATTATCCCTCAAGAGATTCCGGTGGAAGACTTGCAGCCATACTTCGACTGGCGTCTTTTCCAGACAGTCTGGGGCATGAAGGAGCCGCAACCGGAACTGCTGGAAGAAGGCAAGGCCATGCTGGAGCGCTTTATCGCCCGCAAAAGCCTCCGGGTCTTCCTGTCCGTCCGTTTCTTCGAGGCACGTCGCGAAGGCGACGACCTCGTCCTGGGCGACGGGCTGCGGCTTCCGATGCTCCGTCAGGAAGAAGGGCAGCGGCGCTCCCTCGCCGATTTCGTTCCGCAGGACGGCACAGGCCCTGTCGGCCTTTTCGCCCTCAGCGTCCATGAGCATGGACACCCGGACGGGTGCACCTGCGAAGCCTGCCGCAGCGACTACGGGAGCATGATGGGCCGCTCCGTCAAGGTCACATTGGCCGAAGCAGCCTCCGCCTGGCTCGACGACAGATTGGAGCGGCGGGTCGACCGGCCGGACACTCGTATCATCAAACCGGCCGCCGGCTATGCCAGCTGCCCCGACCACAGCCTCAAACGCGATATCCTCCGCCTCCTCCCGGAAACCGGACGGCTCGGCATCTCTCTCACCGAGACTTGTACCATGCGTCCCGATGCCGCCATCTGCGGCTTCATCTTCCTGCATCCGGAGGCCTCCTATCCCGAAATCCGGCACATCAGTCACGCCCAGTACGAACGCTATGCTGCAGCCCGCGGTCTCTCCCCCGACGAGGCACGGCTCTTCCTCTCCCACCTGCTATGAAAATCTCCGACCTGCTCCGGAGCGGTACCCGGCCGTTCCCGTCCCTCGAAATCGTTCCGCCGCTCACCGGCATCTCCCAGGATGAACTGTTCCAGAGCATCGACCCGCTTATGGAATACGGGCCGAAATATATCAATGTCACGACCCATCGCGACGAATTCCGTTTCATCCCCCAGCCGGACGGCAGTTTCCGGCGCACCGTGGTCCGCAGCCGGGTCAGCGCCGTTGCCGTCAGCGCCAGCATCCGGGCCCGCTACAGTATCGAGGTAGTCCCCCACCTGATCTGCGGCGGCACGCCCGCCCATGAAACCGAGGCACTCCTGCAGGACTTCCGTTTCCTGGGCATCGAGAATGTCATGGCCCTCCGCGGCGATTCCCTGCTCGGAGAGAAGCGTTTCACGCCGACACCGGACGGATACGCCCATGCGGACCAGCTCGTCGGCGCCGTCCGGACTTTTGAAAAAGACAACGGATGCTCGTTCTGCATCGGGGTCGGTGGCTATCCGGAGAAGCATTTCGAGGCGGCAAACCTGGAGACGGACCTGCACTATCTCAAACAGAAGGTCGAAGCCGGGGCCGACTATATCATCACCCAGATGTTCTTCGACAATGCCGTCTACTACCGTTTCGTGGACCGCTGCCGGGCCGCAGGCATCGACGTACCCGTCATCCCCGCTCTCAAGCCCCTCTCCACGGCCCGCCAGGTTGCCCTCCTGCCGGAATCTTTCTCCATCGACATCCCCGTGGCCCTGACCGATGCCGTCCGCGCGGCCGGTCCTGATGCCGGAGCCGTCTACCATATCGGCACGGACTGGTGCATCGCCCAATGCCGCGACCTCCTCGCCCACGGCGTCCCCGCCGTCCACTTCTATACGATGGGCAAGCCCCGCAATGTCGCCGAAGTTCTCCGCACCTGCTTTTAAGTGATGTGTAAAAATACTCGGACATCATAGCAAAATCCGGCGGAAACGCTTATCTTTGTGGAATATTTGAACAGAATCTATGACACTGCTGCTCATATTCCTTCTCGGAGCCATGGCGATCTCCTTCCTCTGTTCCGTGCTGGAGTCCGTCCTGATGTCCACCCCGCTCTCCTACATCACCATGAAGGAGGACGAAGGCGACCGCAACGCTTCGCTCTTCATGAAGATGAAATCGGATCCGGACCGTCCCCTGACGGCCATCCTGTCACTGAATACCATCGCCAATACCATCGGCGCCGCGGGTGTCGGCCAGCAGGCCACCCTCGTCTTCGGCAGCCACTGGTTCGGCCTGGTCTCCGCCATCACCACCATCCTTATCCTCGTCTTCTCCGAAATCATCCCCAAGACCATCGGCACTTCCCATTGGAAAGACCTCCTATGGCTCTCCAAGGTCATGAATTTCCTCGTGTACCTGCTCTTCCCCGTCGTCTGGCTCATCGAGAAACTGCGCCGGGTCATCTCGAAGGACGAGCCGGACACCACCATCTCCCGCGAGGAGGTATCCGCCATGGCCAACATCGGCGAGGAGGAAGGCGTCATCGACAATTCCGAGAACAAGGTCATCCAGAACATCATCAAACTGGACGACATCAAGGCCTATGATGTCATGACTCCGAGGGTGGTCGCCGCCATCGCCCCGGAATCCATGACCCTCAAAGAATTCTACAAGCAGGAGGACCTTTCCCACAATTCCCGCATCCCGGTCTACTCAGAATCCCCCGAATTCATCACCGGCTACATCCTCCGGTACGATGTCCTGGAAAACCTGGCCGACGACAAGTTCGACACCCGCCTCGTCTCCATCAAGCGCCCGATTGCGGCCTTCCACGAGGAGACCTCCGTCAGCGACATCTGGGAATCCCTCCTCAAGACCAAGGACCAGATCGCCCTGATCATCGACGATTATGGCTGCTTCCAGGGCATCATCACCCTCGAAGACATCATAGAGACCATCCTCGGCATGGAGATCATCGACGAGAACGACACGATCACCGACATGCAGCAATATGCCAAGGAGCGCTGGCTCAAGCGCAAGAACCAGTACAAGCAGATCGTGCTGCCGGAGGACTGAGCACCCGGCCGCACATACCCCGCCATCGTATGAGAAACCGCAGACTGATCCTCGCCGCTGCCTTCATCCTCGCAGCTCTTCCCGCCCAGGCTGTCTTCCCGGAGAAAGACCTGAAGCAGACCCTCACCGTCCTGGACTACGAACTCCGTAATGCCTATGGGAACCTGGAACAGATGTCCCGGGGAGCCTCGGTGATGGAAGCCGAACAGCAACGGGTCCTCGTGAACCTGATGAAGAACTGCAACGAGCTCTCCCTCATGCTCTACTCACAGCAGCAGGACTTCACCTTCGACCTCACCTATGCCCTGGACGAAGTCACCAAGCAATACCTCCATTTCGACGCCAACCGCATGCCGTACGACCGGATCGTGGAAAGCATGAGGATCGACCTGGAACGCTATGACAAATTGTCCCAGACCCTCCGGAACCTGCCGCCGGTGGTTGTCGGCGACCCGCGTGAACCGCAGGTCGAAGTCGTGCTGGACTCCCTGACGGTCCAGACCGATACGCTGCTCGCTCCCCCGTCCTTCATCGAGACGGAGGGGCGTATGGACCACGAGACGGCCACCCTGCGCGACAGCTGCCTCGTATATGCCGAACAGATGGTCCAGATGTATTGGGACATCATCCACCGCATCGAGGAGGACAACAGCTACTATGTGGAGACCGACAAGCACCTGAAGGAAGCCTATGACTACGCCCAGCAACGATACCGGCTCGTCCAGAGGAAAATCTTCATCGAGGGGCAGTCGGACTATGTCCGTATCCTCCGCAGGTTCCGGCGCAACTTCGAACGGGCCACCAAGGACTGCAAGGAAAAGTACAGCACCACCTCCTTCAAGAACGACATCGTCAGCGAGTGGCGGGGGCCGGTCGTCATCTGGCTCACCATCATCGTCTTCTTCTACATCATCCTGGCAGTCATCCTGGCCAATGTCATCGTGCGGCTGACGATGCGCCGGGTCGCCTACTTCCAGAGCGACTATTTCCGCAACCACCGCATGATGTTCATCATGCTCGCCGGTGTCGTGATCTTCGCCATCAGCATCTGGGTCGCCAACTTGACGGGCGGCGGCAACAGTTTCTTCAAGATGGCCTCCAAGATGCTGGCCGAATATGCCTGGCTGCTGGCCGCCATCTTCGCTTCCATGCTGATCCGTCTGGACAGCCAGCAGAGCCGGAGGGCCCTCGCCGGCTACCTGCCCATCATCCTGATGGCCCTGGTGATCATCACCTTCCGCATCATCTTCATTCCCAACAGCATGATCAACCTGGTGCTGCCGCCGATCCTCCTGCTGTTCACCCTCTGGCAACTGGCCGTCAACATCATCCAGAAGGGTCACGTGCCGCAGACGGACCGAATCTACCTGTGGATTTCTTTCGTCGTCCTTCTTATCGGCACCGTCATCAGCTGGTCCGGATATGTGATGATGGCCCTCCTGCTGCTGATCTGGTGGAGTTTCCAACTTACCGTCATCCAGACCATCACCGCCGTTTTCGACCTTCTCTCCCGCTATTACAACGGTCACCTGAGCAAGCGCCTGTCCCGCTACCGCCAACGGCATCCCGACATGCCCCTCAAGGGCAAGGGCGCCTTCATCGAAGTCTCCTGGGGATATGACTTGCTCAAACGGGTGATCGTCCCGGTCGCCTCCGTCTGGTCCCTTCCGGCCTGCATTTCCTGGGCTGGAGATGTCTTCGACCTGTCGGGCGTCTGCCTGGAGTACTTCTACAAGCCATTCCTCAATGTGCCGGGCGTCATCAACCTGTCGCTGTTCAAACTGGTCATGGTCGTCAGCCTGTATTTCCTGTTCAGTTATCTCAACTATGCCGCCAAGGCGTACTACCGTGTCATCAAGACCCGGTCCGCCATGAAGAAACTCGGCAGCGGCATCATCTTCAAGGAGTCCGACATCAATTTCAACCTGGCCGACAACATCATCAGCCTCCTATGCTGGGGCATCTTCGCCATCACGTCCTTCGTCATGCTCCAGATTCCGACTTCTGCCCTGACCATCATTACGACCGGTCTTGCCACCGGTATCGGTTTCGCCCTCAAGGATGTGCTCAACAACTTCTTCTACGGCATCCAGCTCATGTCCGGACGCTTGCGGGTCGGCGACGTCGTCGAATGCGACGGGGTGCGCGGCACCGTAGACAGCCTGAGCTACCAGAGTACCCAGATCCTCGCGAACGACGGTTCCATCATCGCTTTCTCGAACAGCACCCTCTTCAGCAAGAACTTCAAGAACCTGACCCGGAACCACCAGTACGAACTGCTCCAGATCCCGGTCGGTGTCAAGTACGGCACCGACGTGGAGGAAGTCCGTCGGCTGATTATCGATGCGCTCAGGGTCCTCCAGGTCAAGGACAAGTACGGACGCGAGGTCGTCGACCCGCGCCGCGGGGTCACGGTGAAGTTCTCCGGCTTCGGTGACAATTCCGTCGACCTTGTCGTCAGCCAGTTCACGACGGTCGACACCCATTACAGTTATGCGGCCGAGGCCAAGGAAATCATCTACAACACGCTCAACGAGCACGGCATTGAAATCCCGTTCCCGCAGCGCGACGTCTACATCAAAGAACCGCCCTCCACAGACAGGACTCGATAGACAGATTCCAGACCGTCAGGATGTGGTATGGCAAATTCCCGGCCACCCTGCGTCCTTTCCGTCACATTTTTGCTACCTTTGCAGGGCGATGAAGAGGATTGCCATCATAGGAGCCGGGGCGGCCGGCTGCTTCTGCGCTGCCGAGGTGCGGCGGAGGATGCCGTCGGCCGTCGTCGACGTCTACGAGGCGGGGGCGAGGCCGCTCGCCAAGGTCGCCGTCACCGGAGGAGGGCGTTGCAACCTGACCAACACATTCGCCGGGCTGCGGAGCCTTGCCGAGGCCTATCCGCGCGGGGAGCGGGTCATGAAACGGGCCCTCAAAGCCTTTTCACAGGAGGATGCGCGGGAATGGTTCGCCGTCCGCGGCGTGCCGACCGTCGTCCAGGAGGACCAGTGCGTCTTTCCGCGTTCGCAGGATGCGATGGATGTCGTCCGGGCCCTGCTCCGGGCCATGGACGGAGCGACCCTGCACACCCGTTACCGGGTGAGCCGTCTTTCGCCCGAGGGAGGCACCTGGCGGATCGGCTTCACGGAGGCCCCGGATGCGCAGGCCGATGCCGTCGTCGTCACGACCGGAGGCGCTGCCAAGGGACTCCCCTTCCTCGACGGGTTAGGGCTGGAAATCGTCCCGCCGGTTCCCTCGCTGTTCACCTTCACCATCCGGGAGGACGGGCTCCGTGCCCTGATGGGCCTTGTCGTTGATGCGTCCGTGGGCCTGCCGGGCACCTCGTTCCGGGCCGAAGGTTCCCTCCTCGTCACCGACTGGGGGCTGAGCGGCCCCGCTGTACTGAAACTCTCGTCCTATGCCGCCCGGCACCTCGCAGGATGCGGCTACCGGGCTCCCCTTTCGGTGCGCTGGCTCCGCGATGCGGATGAAGCCGTCCGCACCCTCGCCGCAACCCATCCGCACAAGCAGATCACCACTGTCCATCCGGACCGCCTGCCGGGGCGCCTGTGGACCTTCCTCACCGCCCGGGCCGGTCTCCGGGATGGACTCCGATGGGCGGAACTCGGCAACAAAGGGTTCCACCGCCTCGTCGCCGTCCTGACCGGCGACACCTATTCCATCGAGGGCAAGAGCCGTTTCCGTGAAGAGTTCGTCACTGCGGGCGGCGTGGACCTGTCCAACATCAACCTGTCCACCCTCGAATGCAAAGCCCTTCCCGGCCTGTATTTTGCCGGAGAAGTACTCGATATCGACGCCGTCACCGGCGGGTTCAACCTCCAGGCGGCCTGGTCCACCGGCTATGCCGCCGCCCGATCCATTGCCCTATGAACACCCTTACCATCGCCTTGGCAGCCGGCATCGCTGCCGTCCTCGTCGCCGTCCTCGTGACCTGGCTCATCCTCAAGTCCCGCTACAACCGTGTGGAGAACGACCTGATTGCCGCCCGGGGCGAAATCCAGTCGCTGAAGGAACTCCGGGAGAATGATGCCGTCCATGCCGCGGCCGTGCAGCAGACCCTCCGGGAAAGCCATGAAGCGGGTGTCGCCACCCTGAAACAGGCCCACGAGGAAGCACTGAAACAACAGATCGCCGCCATCCGGGCCGAGATGACGGCCGAGACCGAACGGCTCCTCAAACAGCGCGAGGAACAGCTGTCCCGCAAGGCTGAGGAAACCTTCAAGAACCTTACCGGCAGCCTGGACAAGGACCTGCGGGAGATGCGGGCCTCCTTCGAGGCCCAGAACAAGACGCAGACCGAAAGCTCGGCAACCCTGCGGGAGCAGCTCGCCCAAGCAGTCCGCCACCTCGCCGACCAGACCCGCGACATCGGCACCAAGGCGGACAACCTGGCCTCGGCCCTCAAGGGGCAGAACAAGATGGCCGGCTGCTGGGGCGAGACCATCCTGTACAACATGCTCATCGCGGAAGGCATGGTCGAAGGACGGGACTTCGACAAGGAAGAAACCCTGCGCGACGCCTTGGGACTGCTGGTCCTGAACGAAGACAGCGGCCGCCGCATGCGCCCGGACTTCATCCTCCACTACCCCGACAAGACCGAGCTCATCGTCGACGCCAAGGTATCGCTCGACGCCTATTCCGACTGGAGCGCCGCCGAAGAAGGTCCCGACAAGGACGATGCGGCCCGGCGCAACCTTGCGGCCATCCGGGAACAGGTCCGTTCACTTTCGGGGAAACGCTACCAGGACTATGTCCGGGAGGGCTTCCGGACCCTGGACTACGTCGTCATGTTCATCCCGAACTACGGCGCCCTCCAGCTCGCCAAGTCCCTTGCTCCCGACCTTTTCCGGGAAGCCTACAACCAGGGGGTACTCCTGACGACCGAAGAAACTTTGATGCCCTTCCTCCGCATGATCCGCATCGCCTGGACCAACTATGACCAGGCCCGCAACCAGGAGAAGATTGTCAAGGCCGCCCAGACGATGGTCGACCGCGTCGCCGACTTTGCCGAGGCGCATGCCCGCATGGGCGCCAAACTTGAAGACGCCCTCGACTACTATCGGAAATGCGATCTGAAACTCAAGGATGGAGGTCCCTCCATCCTCACTTCCGCCAACCAGCTCGTCCGCCTCGGCATCCCCCGCAACCCCAAGAAACCACTCCCTGCCGTCGAGGAATAGCCGGAGACGAATGTGCCGGCCCTTAAGGGGCCATGCACAAGGCAGATGCCCTACCCGGCCGGGGAGAACTCTTCCTTGCCCACGCCGCAGAGCGGGCAGACCCAAGTATCGGGAATCATATCGAAGGGGGTACCCGGTTCGATACCGTTGTCCGGGTCTCCGACTGCCGGATCATACTCGTATCCGCAGACATTGCAAATGTACTTTTCCATACGTTCAGAACTTGATTGAAGACCTTCCTGGTCCTTCGGTGCAAAGATAAAAAAATATCGGCACATTCCTACACCGGTTCTGTCATTCCTTGCCGGAACGGCGGACCCCGCGGACGGCTTCGGCTCCGATCGGGTCGTCCGGCCAGGCATGCCTGGGATAACGCCGTCGCAATTCTTTCCGTACTTCGAAATAGGTCTTTGTCCAGAAACTGTGCAGGTCGGAGGTAAGCTGCACAGGCTTGTATCCCGGCGAAAGGAGTTCCATCAGTACGGGGCGGCGGCCGTCATCCACCCGAGGGGTGTCCACCAGGCCGAAGCATTCCTGCAGCCGGACCCGGACGACGGGGGTATCCGCTCCCGGACGGTATTCCACCCGGATCCGGCTTCCGGTCGGTACGGTGATGTGGGTCGGGGCCATCCGGTCCACTGCCTGCTGCTGTGCATAGGTGAGCAGTCCCCGGAGGGCTCCGGCAAGGTCTATCTTCTTGAGGTCGGCCACCGTCACGGCCCGACCGATGCAGGGCGGCAGCCACTCCGGCGCCCGTTGCAGCACGGCCCCCGTCCCGAGGTCCGGCAGTTCCAGTTCCGGATGCCAGGCGGCCACCGCCGCCACACGCCGCTGGAAGTCCTGTACGTCATCGGAGAAGTCCAGCATGGACAGGCCCTCTTTCCGGGCCGCCTCGCAGATGACTTGCGTCATCTCCGCCCGGACACCTTCCGATAATGGACGGACCTCCAGGAGCAGGCTTCCGATCCGGGTCTCCTGCCGGGCTATGACCGCCCCCTGCCGACTGTCCCAATGGATGACTTTCCGCGTCCGTGCCAGGCCCTGCAGGTCATGGACGTCCACTGGAGCGGCCAGGAAGATGCGTCCCACCCCGTCCTTCCGGACATGCACGCTCGCTACGGATACCCACCCGCAAGAAGCCAGGACATCTGACGGGTCCACCGCCGCCACATCGCCGCTGGAAAGGAGGAAGCGTCCTGCTCCCTCATGCCAGGCCCTGCCGATCCGCTCGGGAAAGGCAGCGGCCAGCAAAGCCCCGATCTCATATGGGTCGAAGGAATCCAGTCCTGGCTCCACGCCTGCCAATGCACAGTATTGCCGGGCGACCCGGAGCACCTGGCTCCAGCGTCCGGCCTGTCCGCTGCGACGAGCCTCCCGTAACCGGCGGATACGGATATCGATTCCTGCCTCCTGCAGCATGCCCGATGGGTCTTTTTCCTCCAGCAAGGCAGCGACATCTGCGGCGAGGCTCTTTTCCCGGGACGTCATGGCCTTCAAAAGCATCTGGCCCATGCGCGGATGGCATGGCAAAGCAGCCAACGCCCGGCCATGTGCCGTGACCCGGCCTTCTCCGTCGACCGCGCCAAGAGATTCCAGCAACTGTCGTGCCTGGGCCACCCGGGCGGCAGGCGGCGGGGTCAGCCAAGGAAGCCGCTCCAAGCGGTTCTCCCCCCAGGCGGCGATGTCCAACACCGTCGAGGCCAGGTCTGCCTCCAGGATTTCCGGAGTGCGGACCGGCGCCATGCGCTGCTCTGTGGCGAGGCTCCAGAGGCGGTAGCAGACACCCGGCGCCTGGCGCCCGGCCCGGCCGCTCCGCTGGTCGGCCTGGTCCAGGCCGATCCGTACCGTCTCCAGATGGCTCAGTGCCGTGCGGGCATCGAAGACTTGTTTCCTGCAGAGACCGGCATCCACCACGATGCGCACGCCCTCGATGGTGAGCGAGGTCTCCGCCACCGGCGTTGCCAATACCACCCTCCGCCTTCCCGTCCCGTCCGGCTGGATAGCGGCCCGCTGTTCCTGCGGGGATAGCATCCCATAGAGAGGTCGGACCTGCGTATCCCCCAGTGAAGTGCCGAGCAGTTCGGCGCAGCGGCGGATTTCCGCTTCCCCGGGCAGGAAAGCCAGGATATCTCCTTCCCGCTCCTGATGGGCCTTCCGGATGGTCCGGGCTACGAGCACGGGCGCATGGGAAGCATCCGCTTCTTCCTGGCTATGGAGGATTTCCACCGGGAACATGCGTCCTTCCCCTGCGATGACCGGAGCGGACAGGGCACAGCGGATCCCCTCCGTGTCGATCGTGGCCGACATCAGCACGATGCGGATATCCGGCCGGAGCAAGACCTGCGCCTCCCGGGTCAGGGCCAACGCCACATCGGCCGCGAGACTCCGTTCGTGGAATTCGTCGAAGATGACAGCGGCGACCCCCTCCAATCCCGGATCGTCCACCAGCCTCCGCGTCAAGATCCCTTCGGTCAATACCTCGATCCGGGTCGACGGCGACACCCGGCTCTCGAACCGGATGCGGTAGCCGACCGTCTTTCCGACCGGCTCCCCCAGCAGCGCCGCCATCCGCAGGGCGATCTGCCGGGCGGCCAACCGCCGGGGCTCCAGCATCAGGATCCGGCTCCCTTCCGGCAACGCATCCAGCATCGTCAGTGGCAGCAACGTCGATTTGCCGGCGCCCGGCGGCGCCGTCACGATGATACAGCCCTCCCCGGCCAAGGCCCGGTTGACCTCGTCGGCGATACCGGCGGCCGGCAGCGAGGCCGCATCAGGGGGCAGAAAATATTTCATGCGGGCAAAGGTACGGATTTTCTTCCGTCCCGCGTCGGGGTTTCAGGATTATTTCTTACCTTTGTGGCTTACCAAAACCTTTCTTGCCATGAAGAAGATTCTGCTGTTGGGATCGGGAGAACTCGGAAAGGAGTTCGTCATCGCCGCCAAACGGGCGGGAGCCTATGTGGTCGCCTGCGACCGATACGACAACGCACCTGCCATGCAGGTCGCGGACGAACGGGAGGTCTTCCCGATGCTGGACGGCGACGCACTCGCCGCAGCCGTGGAGAAGCACCGTCCAGACATCATCGTCCCCGAAATCGAGGCCATCCGCACCGAAAAGCTCTTCGAATTCGAGCGGCAGGGCATCCAGGTCACCCCGTCGGCCAAGGCGGTCAACTACACCATGAACCGCAAGGCCATCCGCGACCTCGCCGCCCGGGACCTCGGCCTCAGGACCGCCCGCTACCGTTACGCGACAACCTTCGAAGCGCTCGAAGAAGCCAGCCGCGAAATCGGCTTCCCTTGCGTCATCAAGCCGTTGATGTCTTCATCCGGCCATGGCCAGAGCGTCGTCCGCGAACCCGGGGGGCTCCGCCAGGCCTTCGACGACGCCATGGCAGGCAGTCGGGGCGATGTCAAGGAAGTGATCGTCGAGGAATTCATCCGCTTCAACGCCGAGTTCACCCTGCTCACGGTCACCCAGAAAAATGGTCCGACGCTCTTCTGCCCCCCGATCGGCCATGTGCAGGTCGGCGGCGACTACCGGGAATCCTGGCAGCCGTTCCAGCTCTCCGAAAAGAACCTCCGGGAAGCCCAGGACATGGCCCGCAAGGTCACCGGGGCCCTCACCGGCGCCGGTATCTGGGGCGTGGAGTTCTTCGTGGCCGACGACGGAGTCATCTTCTCGGAACTCAGCCCGAGACCGCATGACACCGGCATGGTCACGCTCGCCCACACGACCAACCTGAGCGAATTCGAGCTCCATTTCCGCGCCGTCATGGGACTGCCCATCGCCGGCATCCATCTCGAACATGCCGGGGCCAGCGCCGTGGTGCTTGCCAAGGAAGACACGTCCTGTCCGCCGGAGTATAACCTGAAGGATGCTCTTCTCGAAGACCGGACCCGCGTGCGGATCTTCGGCAAACCCGATGCCCACAAGGGTCGCAGGATGGGTGTCGTCCTTTGCTACGGCGACCTCGCCGACGGCACCGACGTCCTCCGCGAACGTGCCAAGCGCCTCGCGGCCACCGTCCTTTGACGGTCCATCTGCCCGTGAAAAGGAAATAATTCCCTATCAGCGCATTGAGGCTGATCCATAAGATTCTTCACTTTGTTCAGAATGACTGTTTGTTCAGAATGACCGCATCGTGTCATTCTGAGACAGGTCCACCTGCCGAAGAATCTACTTTTTGGTCTCAATATGCCGACTGTCAAACAGTTGTCCATCACGCACAAGGGCTGCATACAATTAAAGATTCTTATAAAAAACCCCGAAATCTTTAAGATTTCATTACAATCTTGTTTTTTTAAGAAAAAATTTCAACATTGTTCGCAAATTCAGCGTATGAAAGAATTTGCGGCCACCCACGGAAAGCGTCCGAAAGGCAACGTCCTTGTCATCAACACCGGATCCATCACCACCAAGTTCGCCTGGTACAGCGACGGCGTCTTGGTCTTCCGGGAGAAACTGGAGCATCCGGTCGGGGAGCTGGCCCGCTTCGCGGACGTGATGGAACAGGACCGGATGCGTACGGATGCCATCCTCGACCAGTTCCAGCGGAAGGGCGGGCGGCTGGAGAACATCGACATCGTCATGGCCCGGGGCGGACTCTTCACCCCCTGTATCACCGGCGTCTACAAGGTCAATGCGGACATGCGCGAAGTCCTGTCCACCAGCCGCGACGGCAACCATGCCTGCAACCTCAGTGCCATCATCGCAGACCGGATTGCCGCCGAAATCAACGCACGGCGCGCTTCCAAGGGCATCCTACCTCTCTACGGTGAGTGCGCCGCCTACGTGGCCGACCCGCCGATGGCGGACGAGATGCTCCCCGAATGCCATGTCGGCGGCATCCCTGAATTTCCCCGCAAGACCCTGTTCCATGCTCTCAACACCCGGGCGATGATGCGCCGCTACCTGCGTGAGACAGGGCGGAAGGCCGAGGATACGACCGCCGTCATCTGCCATATGGGCGGAGGCGTCACCATCTCCCTGCACAAGGGCGGCCGGGTCATCGATACCTCCCACGGCCTCGGCGGCGACGGCCCCATCACGCCGGAACGCGCGGGATGCTGCCCCCCCTTTCCGCTTATCGACCTGTGCTTCAGCGGGAAATATACCCAGGCGGAGATCAAGCGCAAACTGATCGGAGGCGGAGGCGCTGTCGCCTGGTTCGGAACCAACGACATGCGCCTCATCGTGAAAAGGGCCAAGGAAGGCGACCCTGACTATGTCCTCTTCATGAAAGCCTTCGTCCTGAACATCGCCAAGTACATCGTGGCCCAGGCCGCCGTCGTGGACGGCCGGGTCGATGTCATCATCCTGACCGGCGGCGTCGCCTTCAGCCAGGAAATAACCGACGCCATCTCCAAGAAGGTGCGCTTCGTCGCCCCGGTCCAAGTCTATCCGGGTGAGGATGAACTGCAATCTCTCGCAGAGAACGGCTACATGATTCTCTCCGGAGAGACGACGGTCCATACCTATGACAAAGACCGACTGCTCGAAGAACCCTGAAAAACAACAGCAACCATGGCAGCAACCGACTGGTCCCGGCGTTCATTCGCCTATTATCCGACGGACGCGATCGTTTTGTCGCGGTGCATCGGCGGCGTCTGGTCCACCCCTGAGGTGACCGGCGACTTCAAGCTCAACCTGCACTGTTTCGCCGGCGTGTTCCATTATGCGCCCTCCTGTTTCGAAGGCCTCAAGGCCTATCAAGGGGCCGACGGGAGGGTCCGGCTCTTCCGCCCGCACGAGAATGCAGCCCGGATGGCTGCAGCCGCGAGGTATCTCGACATGCCGACGCCCCCCGCCGAACTGTTCGTAGAGCTGTGCATCCGCTGCGTCCAGGCCAACTGGAACCACATTCCACCCTACGGGACAGAGGCCTCCCTGTACCTGCGGCCGGTGCTCTTCGGCATCAACCCGCAACTCGGCATCAAGTCGCCTGACGACGTGATGCTGGTCGTGATGGCCTCCGCCATCGGCACCTATTCCGGAGCAAAGAGCCTGACACCCGGCACCGCCGTGCTCTCCCGCAACTACGACCGCGCCGCCACATTCGGGTCCGGAGGCTACAAGATCGGCGCCAACTACGCCCAGTCGCTGCATGCCTACAATGTGGCCCATGGCAAGGGGTACCGGGAACTCCTTTTCCTCGATTCAGCCACCCACACGCGCATCGAAGAATTCGGTTCCTCCAATTTCTTCGCCATCAAGGACGGAAGGTACATCACGCCGGATTCTGCCAGCATCCTCCCCTCCATCACGAACAAGAGCCTCCGGAGGGTCGCCGAAGATGCCGGTCTGCAAGTCGAGCGGCGCCCGGTGGCCGTGGAGGAACTGGAGACCTTCGAGGAAGTGAACGCCTGCGGAACAGCTGTGGTCATCACGCCCATCTGCCGCATCGACGACAAGACGTCCCTGGAAAGCGGGGAGGTCACCCGCTCCTGGCATTTCGGGCGGCCGGACCGGTGCTCTCCGGTCAGCGAGATGCTGTACCGGCGCCTCGTCCGTATCCAGAAAGGGATCGACGAAGACCCTTACGACTGGTGTCTGATCATTCATCCAATCATGTGAAAGCCATCCGCCTCCGGACCCTTGTCCAGACGGCACCGGGAACGGGCGGTTTTCCAGGATCCTAAAAAAAATAACGATATGGCGAAGATGAAAGGTGCGACGATTGTCGACATCGAACGATGTAAAGGCTGCCGGCTGTGCGTGGTGGCCTGTCCCCTCGGTGTGCTGGCCCTCACCACCAAGGCCGTGAACCTGAAGGGGTATCCCTATGCAGAAACCGTCCTGCAAGACACATGCACCGGCTGTACGGCCTGTGCGGTCGTCTGTCCCGACGGATGTATCACCGTTTATCGCAAGAAGGAGGAATGACGATGAAAGAAACTATCCTGATGAAAGGCAACGAGGCCATCGCCCACGCTGCCATCCGGACCGGCTGCGACGGCTATTTCGGCTATCCGATCACCCCGCAGTCGGAAATCCTCGAAACCCTTGCCGCCGAGAAGCCGTGGGAGACGACCGGCATGGTGGTCCTCCAGGCCGAAAGCGAGACCGCATCCATCAACATGGTCTATGGCGGTGCCGCTTCCGGTAAAAGAGTGATGACCTCCTCCTCCTCTCCGGGTATCAGCCTGATGCAGGAGGGCATCTCCTACATGGCAGGCGCCGAGCTTCCCGCCCTCATCGTGAACGTATCCCGCGGCGGTCCGGGCCTGGGGACCATCCAGCCGAGCCAGGCGGACTATTTCCAGACCGTCAAAGGCGGCGGGCACGGCGATTACCGCCTCATCACCCTCGCCCCGGCCTCCGTCCAGGAGATGGCTGATTTCGTAGACCTCGCCTTCACTCTGGCCTTCCGTTACCGCAATCCGGCGATGATCCTCTCCGACGGTGCCATCGGCCAGATGATGGAGAAGGTCGTCCTGCCCGAGTACAGGCCACGGCGGACCGAGGAAGAAATCGCCGCCGGATGCCCCTGGGCAACGACCGGCCGCAAGGGCCTCCGCTCCCCCAACATCATCACCTCCCTCGGGCTCCGCTCCGAAGAGATGGAGGCCATCAACCTCCGCCTCCAGGCGAAATACCGCGAGATCGAGCGGAAAGAAGTCCGCTATGAGGAATATTTGACCTCCGATGCGGAATACCTCATTGTCGCCTTCGGATCGGCCGCCCGGATTTCCAAGAAGGTCACCTCCCTTGCCCGGGAAGCAGGGATCAAAGCCGGACTCCTGCGTCCGATCACCCTGTGGCCGTTCCCGTCGGAGCGGATTGCATCCCTCTGCGGCCAGGTGAAAGGCATCCTTTCCCTGGAAATCAATGCCGGCCAGATGGTCGAGGACATCCGTCTCGCCGCCGGGGGCCGCATCCCGGTCAGATGGTACGGACGCCTCGGCGGAATCATCCCGGAGCCGGAAGAAGTCCTGGAAGAACTCAAGAAAATCGCAGCCCTATGACAACGGAAGAAATCATCCGGCCCGAAAACCTGGTGTACCGGAAACCGGAACTGCTCAATGATGTACCGATGCACTACTGCCCGGGATGCAGCCATGGGATGGTCCACAAGCTGGTCGCGGAAGTCATCGCAGAAATGGGCATGACCGAGAAAACCATCGCCATCTCCCCGGTGGGATGCGCCGTATTCGCCTACAAATACATCGATGTCGACTGGCAGGAAGCGGCCCATGGCCGCGCACCCGCCCTCGCCTCCGCCGTCAAGCGTCTCTGGCCCGACCGGCTCGTGTTCACCTACCAGGGGGACGGTGACCTGGCCTGCATCGGCACCGGCGAAACCATCCACGCCATCAACCGGGGCGAAAACATCGCCATCATCTTCATCAACAATGCCATCTACGGCATGACCGGCGGCCAGATGGCCCCGACCACCCTCCTGGGCATGAAGACCGCGACCTGTCCCTATGGACGTGACGTCCATCTGCATGGCTATCCCTTGAAAATCACCGAAATCGCCGCCCTCCTGGACGGGTCCTGCTATGTCACCCGCCAGGCCGTCCACACGGTCGCCGCCATCCTGAAAGCCAAGAAGGCCATCCGCAAAGCCTTCGACTACTCGATGCAAGGACGTGGGGCCAGCCTCGTTGAAATCGTATCGACCTGCAGCACCAGCTGGAAAATGACCCCGGAAAAAGCCAACCGGTGGATGGAAGAGAACATGTTCCCGTTCTACCCGCTCGGAGACCTTAAAGACAGCAAGCCATGACACACGAATTCATCCTGTCAGGATTCGGAGGACAGGGCGTCCTCTCGATGGGCAAGATCCTGGCATATGCCGGCCTCATGGAAGGCAAGGAAGTGACCTGGATGCCGGCCTACGGCCCCGAACAGCGCGGAGGAACCGCCAACGTCACCGTCATCATCAGCGACGATCCGGTCTCCTCGCCGATCCTCAGCACCTACGACACCGCCGTCGTCCTCAACCAGCCCTCCCTCGACAAGTTCGAGAGCAAGGTGAAGCCCGGCGGAACCCTTATCTACGACAGTTACGGCATCAACGTTCCTCCGACCCGGGAGGACATCTCCGTCTACCGGATCGATGCCATGGAGAAGGCAGCCGAAGGCGACATGCTCAAAGTCTTCAACATGATCGTCCTCGGCGGCGTACTCAAAATCCATCCGGTTGTCAGCCTCGAGAGCGTGCTCCAGGCCCTCCGCAAAACCCTTCCCGAGCGCCATCATCACCTGATTCCGCAGAACGGGCAGGCCCTTCGCCTCGGCATGGACCTGGTCCGGGAAGGATAGTCCCGTCCTGTTGAAAACTTTTTTGATAAAAGGAGAGCGTCCTTGTTGGACCTCTCCTTTTTTTCGAGTAAATTTGTGCCCTGTTAATTAGTAGTCATCCTGGCCACCGTATGAAAGTCAGCATCATCATGGGCTCGAAAAGCGACTGGGGCGTCATGTCCGCCGCTTGCGAGACGCTGGAGCATTTCGGCGTTCCCTACGAAAAGAAAGTCATCAGCGCACACCGTACGCCGCAGTTCTTCTGCGAGTACATGGCTGCCGCCCGGGAGCGGGGAGTCGGCATCGTCATCGCCGGAGCCGGCGGAGCAGCCCATCTGCCGGGCATGGCTGCCGCCCTGACTCCTCTCCCGGTCATCGGCGTTCCCATCAAAAGCGCCGCCCTGAACGGACTGGATTCCCTCCTGTCCATCGTCCAGATGCCGTCGGGCATCCCCGTCGCGACGATGGCGATCGACGGGGCCAAGAATGCAGCCCTTTACGCCGTCTCCATCCTGGCCCTCCATGATGAAGCCCTCGCTGCCCGGCTCGCAGCCTTCCGGCAGCAGCAGGCCGACAAAGTCCTCCAAACCGAACTATAAGCCTCCGTTTTGAAATGATGGACTTTTTTATTGATACAGGGATTTTTGAGAAGATTTTTTCTGGATCCGGAGGAGGATAGCAGGGGCTATCTGACTGAGGAACCAGGAAAAAGATTCCAGAAAGACCTATCAAGAATTTGTCGAATCATTTCAAAACAGACGCTAAATGAAACCATACCGTATCTTTGTCGAGAAGTATCCCGGATTCCAGGTCGAGGCGGAAAGCCTCCGGAATGAATTTAACGAAAACCTCTCGCTGGGTCTCCGTTCCCTGCGCCTGGTGAATGTCTACGACCTTTTCGGCTTCACGGAGGAACTCTTGGAGAAGTGCCGCTACGCCGTCTTCGGCGAAAGAGTGACCGACTCCGTGGCCGATGCTTGTCCCCTTGAAAGGAAAAGATACCTCGCCGTGGAATACATCCCCGGCCAGTTCGACCAGCGAGCCTCGTCGGCAGAGGACTGCATCCACCTGATCGACCCCTCCGCCGAGGTGCAGATCCGCAGTTCGCGCCTGCTGATTTTCGACGACGACCTGTCCGAGGAGGGCCTGGAAGCCGTCCGCCACTATTATATCAATGCCGTCGAATCCCGCCAGAAGGACCTTTCCCGGCTCAGCCTCCCGGAAAAGGCCGAGGTGAAACCGGTCCAGGTCCTCGACGGATTCACCGCCCTGGAGGACAGGGACCTTGCCCCCTTCTGCAGGCAATGGGGCCTCGCGATGAACACCGACGACCTCCGGATGGTGGTGGACTATTTCCGCAAAGAAGGGCGCAACCCCACGGAGACGGAACTCCGCATCCTCGATACCTACTGGAGCGACCATTGCCGCCACACGACCTTCACGACGCACCTCGACACCGTGACGGTGGAGCCGTCCTTCATCCAGGACGACATCAGGGAAAGCCTCGGCCGACTGGAGGCCATCCGCGTGGAACTCGGCCGCACGGACAAGCCTCTCTGCCTCATGGAACTCGCCACCATCGGCGCCCGATACCTCCGCAGGCAGGGACTCTTGGAAGACCTGGAACAGAGCGAGGAGAACAATGCATGCAGTATCTTCGTCGACGTCGATGTAGACGGGGAACCGCAACGCTGGCTCCTCCAGTTCAAGAACGAGACCCATAACCATCCGACCGAGATCGAACCGTTCGGCGGAGCCGCCACCTGCCTGGGCGGGGCCATCCGCGACCCGCTCTCCGGCCGGGCCTACGTCTACCAAGCCATGCGTGTGACCGGCGCCGGGGACATCCTCAAGAGCGTCGCCGACACCCTGCCGGGCAAACTGCCCCAGCGGGTCATCTCCCGCAAGGCTGCTGCAGGCTATTCCAGCTACGGCAACCAGATCGGCCTGGCCACAACCCATGTCCGCGAAATCTACCATGACGGCTACACGGCCAAGCGCCTCGAAATCGGCGCGGTCGTCGGTGCAGTCAAGGCTGCGGATGTCCGACGGGAAACACCCGTCGAAGGCGATGTCATCCTCCTTCTTGGCGGCCGGACCGGACGCGACGGCATCGGCGGGGCGACAGGATCATCCAAGGAGCATACCGGAACCTCTCTCGAAACTTGCGGGAGTGAGGTGCAGAAAGGCAATCCACCGGAGGAGCGCCAGCTCCAACGCCTCTTCCGCCGCCCGGAGGTCACCCGCCTCATCAAGAAATCCAACGACTTCGGGGCCGGCGGAGTGAGCGTCGCCATCGGTGAACTGGCCCCGGGTCTGGACATCTACCTCGACCGGGTGCCCACCAAATACAGCGGTCTCAACGCCACCGAGCTCGCCATCAGCGAGTCGCAGGAGCGGATGGCCGTCGTCGTCGCAGCCCCGGACGTAGAAACGTTCCGGCACTATTGCCACAGCGAGAACGTGGAGGTGACCCATGTCGCCGATGTGACCGGCAGCGGCCGCATGCGCCTGTTCAAGGACGGACGGCTGGTTGCCGACCTCACCCGTGCCTTCATCGACAGCGCCGGGGCCGTCCACCATGCAGCAGCCGCCGTCCAGGCCGTCCCGGACATCGACCCTTTCAGTATTCCGGTCGAAGGGAAGGACCTTGCCGGACGCATGGCCGCCCTCATGGCCCTGCCCAATGTCGCCTCGCAGAAGGGACTGGTGGAGATGTTCGACTCCACCATCGGCCGCTCGACCGTGCTGATGCCCTACGGGGGCGCCTCCTTGAAGACGGAAACCCAGGTTTCCGTCCAGAAACTGCCCGTCAAGGGCTATACCGACACGGCCTCCATCATGGCCTTCGGCTACAATCCCTTCCTGACTTCGTGGAGTCCGTACCACGGAGCGGCTTACGCCGTGGTCGAAGCCTGCGCCAAGGTCGTCGCTGCGGGAGCCGACTACGCCGCGATGCGCTTCTCCTACCAGGAATACTTCGAACGGATGACCTCCGACCCGCACAGCTGGGGCAGACCGCTCGCAGCCCTTCTCGGCGCCCTCAAGATGCAGCTCGACCTGGGCCTGCCGTCCATCGGGGGCAAGGACTCCATGAGCGGCACCTTCGAGGACATCAGCGTACCGCCGACCCTCGTCGCCTTCGGCATCACCACCGTCAAGGCGCAGCAGGTCATCTCGCCGGAATTCAAGCATGCCGGTGACCGGATCTACCTCGTCCGGCATACACCCCGCCCCGACCGGATGCCGGACACGGACCGGTTGAAAGCCGGCTGGACCTTCGTCCACCAGGCCATCGCGGACAAGACCGTCACAGCCGCTTTCGCCCTCGGGTTCGGCGGCATCGCCGAGGCCGTGGCCAAGATGGCCTTCGGCAACGGTTATGGTGCGGACATCCAACTGCCGGAAGAAGGACTCTTCCGCTATGGTTACGGCTCCATCCTCGTCGCTTCGGAGCGGGAACTCGACTTCGACGATGCCCTGTATCTCGGCCGGGTGACGGACCGGGCGGAACTCCGCATCAACGGCGAGACCGTCGCCCTCGATGCCCTGGAGAAAGCTTGGGAGGGGCATTACGCCAAGATCTATCCGCCGACCGCCGAAGCCGCGCACCGGGAGCTCGTGACCGGTGTGGGCACCCCGCACGAAAAGACCCTGCTCCGCTACCCCGGAGCACCGGTCAGACACCCTGTCGTCTATCTCCCCGTATTCCCGGGCACCAACTGCGACGAGGACACGGCCAAGGCCTTCCGCAAGGCCGGGGCAGAGGTCCGCACCGGCGTGTTCCGCAACCTCGGTGCCGACGACATCCACCAGTCCATCGCCGAGATGAAGGCGCAGATCGACACCTGCCACATCCTCGCCCTTGCGGGCGGTTTCTCGGCCGGAGACGAGCCCGACGGAAGCGGCAAGTTCATCGCCAATGTCCTTGGCAACCGTGACATCGCCACGGCCGTCCATGCCCTTCTCGACCGCGGCGGCCTGATCCTCGGCATCTGCAACGGCTTCCAGGCCCTCGTCAAGAGCGGTCTCCTCCCCTACGGACGGCTGGGCATGGTGACCCGCGAATCCCCCACCCTCTTCCGCAACGACATCAACCGCCACATCTCCCAGATGGTGACGACCCGGGTGTCCACGACGGCCTCGCCCTGGCTGGCGGGGATGCGCCTCGGCGACCTCCACACCATCGCCGTGAGCCATGGGGAAGGCAAGTTCGTCGTCAGTGCGGAACTTGCCCGCACCCTGTTCGAACGGGGCCAGGTCGCCTTCCAGTATGTAGACCCTTCGGACGGCTCCGTCACGATGCAGTCCCCCTGCAACCCTAACGGTTCCTGCTATGCCATCGAAGGTATCATCAGTCCGACCGGCCAGATCCTCGGCAAGATGGGACACACCGAACGCTACGAGAGGGGTACCTTCAAGAACATCGGAGGCTGCCTGGAGCAGGCCCTCTTCGACAATGCCGTGAAATACTTCCGACAGTCATGCTGAAAAGAAACCTCATTTCGGACGGCCTGCGCAAGCAGGTCTATGACACGGATGACCCGGATGTCGTGGTCATCCATTTCAAGGACACCGTCACGGCCTATAACAATATCCGGAAGGCCGTGCTGGAAGGCAAGGGCGTGGTGAACAACGCCATCTCATCCCTGCTCTTCAGCTATCTCGCCGGAAAAGGCATCCGGACCCATTTCCTGTCGACGGACGGCGGACGCGAACAGATGTGCCGCCGGACAGCCGACATCCCCATCAAGATGGTAGTGCACAACTACGTTGCAGGCCCCCTGGCCCAGAAACTCGCCCTGCAGGAGGGCCTCAAGCCGCCGGCCGTGATCTACGACCTGATCTACAGCACAGACGGCATCGACGACCTGTTCATCAACGACTCCCAAGCCTTGGCCCTCGGCATCGCCGGAGCCGCCGACCTGGAGGTCATCTATGCGACGGCGCGGCGCATCAACGACATCCTCACTCCCCTGTTCGCCCGGGCAGGACTCAAACTCGTGGACATGCAGCTTTCCTTCCGGCGCGACACCCGCGGCGAAATCATCCTCGCGGGCGAGATCAGCCCCGACACCTGCCGCATCTGGGATGCGGAGACGGACGAGAAACTGGACCGCGACCGCTTCCGCCACGACCTGGGCAAGATCGTGGCATCTTACGAAAAGGTATATCAGAAACTCAGCGGCCTGATGGCCGCACAAGAAGCATAGCACTATGGCAGCATCCTATGAAAAGGCAGGGGTGAACCTGGAGGCGGGCTACGAAGTCGTCCGCCGTATCAAGCAGCATGTCGCATCCACCGCCAGGACCGGGTCGATGGGAAACATCGGCTCGTTCGGCGGCATGTTCGACCTTTCCAGCCTCGGCATCCGGGAGCCGGTCCTGGTGAGCGGCACCGACGGGGTGGGCACCAAGCTCAAGATCGCCTTCGCGATGGACAAGCACGACACCATCGGCATCGACGCCGTGGCAATGTGCGTCAACGACGTCCTCGCCCAGGGGGCCGAACCGCTCATCTTCCTGGACTATGTCGCCCTCGGGCACAACGTTCCGGAGAAAGTCGAGGCCATCGTGGCCGGCGTCGCCGAGGGATGCCGACAGGCCGGTTGCGCCCTTGTGGGCGGCGAGACGGCCGAAATGCCGGGCATGTACGCCGACGGGGAATACGACATCGCGGGGTACACTACCGGTGTCGTAGAGAAATCCCGGCTTATCGACGGGTCCAAGGTCAAGGTCGGGGACGCGCTCGTGGGCATCGCCTCATCCGGTGTCCATTCCAACGGATTCAGTCTCGTCCGCAAGATCGTCGCCGACAGCGGCCACAGCTACCATGACCCGGTTCCGGAACTGGGCGGCGAAACGCTCGGTGCGGTCCTCCTGACACCGACCCGGATCTACGTCCGGCAGGTTCTCGATGTCATCCGCCGGTGCGATGTCCACGGCGTCGCCCACATCACGGGCGGCGGTTTCGACGAGAACATCCCCCGTATCCTGCACGAAGGGCAGGGCCTCGAAATCCGGGAGGGCAGCTGGGAGATCCTGCCCGTCTTCCGGGTCCTCGAAGCCTGGGGCGGCATCCCCCACCGCGAGATGTTCAACATCTTCAACATGGGCATCGGCATGGTCCTCGCCCTCGATGAAGCGGATGCGGCGCAGGCTATCGGCATCCTCGCCTCCCACGGCGAGAAGGCATCCGTCATCGGCCGGGTCATCGCGGAGCCGGGCGTCCATATCCAGTAAACCCCTAACACGTAGACATATATGAAGAAAAGAGCACTCATCAGCGTCAGCGACAAGACCGGCTTGGTCCCGTTTGTCGAGGGTCTCGAACGCCTCGGCTGGGAGGTCATCGCCACCGGCGGCACGCAGAAACTCTTGGAGGCAAGCGGCATCCGCACCATCGGCATCAGCGAGATCACCGGTTTTCCGGAGATCTGCGACGGCCGCGTGAAGACCCTCCATCCCAAGGTACACGGCGCCCTCCTTGCCCGCCGGGATGTTCCCGCCCACATGGCCACCCTCGCCGAGAACGGCATCGAAACCATCGACCTCGTCTGTGTCAACCTCTATCCCTTCCGGAAGACCATCGCGCAGGAAGGCGTCACGATGGAGGATGCCGTCGAGAACATCGATATCGGCGGCCCCAGCATGCTGCGCAGCGCCGCCAAGAACTGGAACGCCGTCACCGTCGTCTGCGACCCCGCCGATTACGACCGCATCCTGGACGAAATCGCCCGCGAGGGCGGCACGTCGCCCAAGACCCGGCTCGAGCTCAGCGCCAAAGCCTACACCCACACCGCCGAATACGACATGTGCATTGCCACCTACATGCGCGGGCAGGCCGGCCTGACCCGGAAACTCTTCTTGGAGTATGACCACAAGCAGCCGCTCCGCTATGGCGAAAACCCCCACCAGGGCGCGGAGTTCTACGCGGAGTGCACCCCCCGTCCGTACGCCCTCCCCTTCGCCCGGCAGATCCAGGGCAAGGAGCTGTCCTACAACAATATCCAGGATGCCAATGCCGCTCTGAACGTCCTGCGGGACTTCTCCGAGCCGTTCTGCGTCGTCCTCAAGCACATGAATCCCTGCGGTGCGGCCGTCGGAAAGGACATCGAAGAGGCCTGGCAGGCCGCCTATGAGGCGGACAAGGTGAGCATCTACGGCGGCATCGTAGCGGTCAACCGCGAGCTCACCGCCCAGGTCGCGGCCGGCATGAAGCCCATCTTCCTCGAAATCGTCATCGCCCCGTCCTTCAGTCCCGAGGCGCTGGAAATCCTTTCTTCCAAGAAGAATCTCCGTGTCCTGGAAGTCGACATGACCCCGGAGACCGTGACACCGACCCAGTATGTCGGGGTCAACGGCGGCCTCCTCGTCCAGCAGCTCGATACCAAGGTCGAAAACGTCACGCCGGAGATGTGCGTCACGGCCGTCAAGCCCGACGCCGCCCAGCTCCCGGACCTCGACTTCGGCTGGAAGATCGTCAAACACATCAAGTCCAACGCCATCGCCGTCGTCCGGGACGGACATACCATCGGTGTCGGTGCCGGGCAGACCAACCGGGTCGGCTCCGCCGAAATCGCCCTCGAGCAGGCAAAGTCCGCCGGCTTCACCGAAGGGCTCGTCCTCGCCTCCGACGGCTTCCTGCCGTTCGACGACACCGTCGCCCTTGCCGCCCGCTACGGCGTGACGGCCATCGTCCAGCCGGGCGGCAGCATCCGGGACGCCGACGCCATCGCGAAGGCCGACGAACTCGGCATCACCATGCTTTTCACCGGCATCCGCCATTTCAAACACTGAAACATGGGTGACAAGAAGGTACTGGTTGTAGGGGGAGGCGGACGCGAACACGCCATTGTGGACGCGCTCGCCCGTTCTCCCCAAGTCGGCACCATCTGGTGCGCTCCGGGCAATGCCGGCATCGCCCGGGAGGCGACCTGCGTCCCGATCAAGGACACGGACGTGGAGGCCCTGAAGGCCTTCGCCCTCGAAAACGGGGTGGACCTGACCGTCGTGGGGCCGGAAGCCGCCCTCGCCGTCGGCATCGTGGATACGTTCCGTGCCGCCGGGCTCCACATCTTCGGCCATACGAAGGCCGCGACCCGCATCGAGAGCAGCAAGGAGTTCGCCAAGAAGTTGATGCAGCGGCATGGCATCCCGACCGCAGACTACCGCAGTTTCACCGAATATGACGAGGCCCGCCGCTATGTCGCGGCCCGTCCGCTGCCCGCCGTCCTCAAATACGACGGGCTGGCCGCCGGGAAGGGCGTGGTCGTCGCCGGAACCCTCGCCGAGGCGGACGAGGCTCTGCGCAGCATGCTGTTGGACGAAGCCTACGGCACGGGCAAGGTCGTCGTCGAAGATTTCCTCACCGGGCCGGAGTTCTCCTTCATGGCTTTCGTGGACGGTACCCGGGTCTACCCGATGCCGTGCGCCCAGGACCACAAGCGGGCCTTCGACGGCGACAAAGGGCCCAACACCGGCGGGATGGGTGCCTACACCGGCCTCCCCTTCCTTACGGAGGAAGACCGGGAGTCCGCCTTCCGACAAATCCTCTGCAAGGCGGCCGAGGCGATGGCTGAAGAAGGCTGTCCGTTGTCGGGCGTCCTGTACGGCGGCCTGATGAAGACCCCGCAGGGCATCCGGGTCATCGAGTTCAACGCCCGTTTCGGCGACCCCGAAACGGAGGTGGTGCTGCCGTTGCTGGAGAGCGATATCTACCCACTGCTCGAAGCAGTCGCCGACCATCGCCCCGCCCCGGAACCGGTCTGGTCCGACCAGGTGACCCTCGGAATCGTGCTGGCCTCCAAAGGCTACCCCGGCTCATACGAGAAAGGATTTCCCATCGACGGGCTCGACACGGTCGATGCGAAAATCTACCACATGGGAACCAGGTGCGACAGCGGTCGTCTCGTCACCGCCGGGGGCCGGGTGCTCATGGTCGTCTGCGAGGGGACGGAAATCGCAAAGACCCGGGACCGTGCCTACCGTGAGGCCGCCCGGATCTCCTGTGAAAACCTGTTCTATCGCAATGACATCGCCCATCAGGCGATACCCACGCGGGAGAAGATGTAGTCCACGTTCTTGAAATAATAGTCCAGCGTAAAGCAGGCTCGCAGCTCCTCTCCGGAGAGATTCGACATCACCGTCGGGTCGTCGGAGAGGAGCTTCTGGTAGTCAAGTCCGTTACTCCAGGCTTGCATGGCCAGGGGCTGCACGGTATCGTAGGCGGTCTCCCGCGAGAGGCCCTTGCCGATGAGGGCATTCATGACCCGCTGGGCGAAGATAACCCCGTGGGTACAGTAGATGTTCTTGAGCATGTTCTCCGGATAGACGGTCAGGTTCTCGAGGATGCCGCGGAACCGGGTGAGCATGTAGTCGAGGAGTTCGGTCGCATCCGGGAGGATGATGCGTTCGGTGCTGGAGTGGGAGATATCGCGCTCGTGCCACAGGGCGACGTTCTCGCAGGAGGTCGCCATGTAGCCGCGCATGACACGGGCGCAGCCGCAGATATTCTCGCTGGAGATGGGATTGCGCTTGTGCGGCATGGCGCTGGATCCCTTCTGGCCTTTCCGGAAGGCTTCCTCCGCTTCCCGCACCTCGGTCCGCTGGAGGCTCCGCACCTCCATCGCCATCTGCTCCAGAGTGGAGGCGATGACAGCGAGGGTGGACATATACCAGGCATGACGGTCGCGCTGGAGGACCTGGGTGGAGATGTCCGCACTCTCGATGCCGAGCTTGCCGCAGACATAGTCCTGGATGAAGGGCGGAATATTGGCGAAGTTGCCGACGGCCCCGCTCATTTTGCCGGCCTCGACACCCTTGGCAGCCTGGCGGAACCGCTCGATGTTGCGTTTCATCTCGGCATACCACAGCGCCCACTTCAGGCCGAAACTGGTGATGTCGGCGTGGATGCCGTGGGTACGGCCGATGCAGGGGGTGTCCTTGAACTCGAGGGCACGGCGGCGCAGCACGTCGAGGAAGCCTTCCATGTCCTTCATGAGGATGGCATCGGCCTGCTTGAGCAGATAGCCGTTGGCCGTATCGACCACGTCGGTGGAGGTGAGGCCGTAATGGACCCATTTCCGCTCCTCGCCGAGGCTTTCGCTGACGGCGCGGGTGAAAGCGACGACGTCGTGGCGGGTCTGTTCCTCGATTTCTTTGATGCGCTCGACGCTGAAGCGGGCGTCGCGGCGGATCTTGTCCACGTCTTCGCGCGGGATGACGCCGAGTTCGCTCCAGGCTTCGCAGGAGAGGGTCTCGACCTCCAGGTAGGCGGCGAACTTGTTCTCTTCTGTCCAGATGGCCCGCATGCAGGGCCGGGAATACCGTTCAATCATGGTTTTCAAGGTTTCTGTAAAAAATGGCCTGCCTCATTTTTTAGATAAGGTTTATCAATATAATGCAGTCGGATAATCTCCGGTGAAACAGGCGAAGCACATGTCGCTGCGGCAGGGGGCCGAGGCGAGGGTGTCCTCTTTGCTGAGGAAGAAGAGGGAGTCGGCGCCGATGAGTTGCCGGACCTCTTCGACGCTCCGCCGGGCGCTGATGAGTTCGTCGTAGCAGGAGATGTCGACCCCGTAGTAGCAAGGATGGGTGATGGGCGGGCTGGCAATGCGCACATGCACCTCGGTGGCACCGGCCTCCCGGAGCATGCTGACAATCTTGCGGGAGGTCGTTCCCCGGACGATGGAATCGTCGATGAGCACGATGCGCCTGCCCGAGACGATGCTCCGCACGGCCGAGAGTTTCATCTTCACACCCAGTTCGCGCATCTCCTGCGAAGGTTGGATGAAGGTGCGTCCGACGTACTTGCTCTTGACCAGACCCATCTCGTAGGGCAGACCGCTCTCCTCGGCATAGCCCGAGGCCGCGCTCAGGCTGGAGTCCGGGACTCCGACGACGATATCGGCCTCGACCGGCGCGACCCGGAAGAGCCGCCGGCCCGTTTCCTTGCGGAAAGCATGCACATTGCAGCCCTCGATGTCGCTGTCCGGGCGCGAGAAGTAGATATACTCCATCGCACACATCTTGTTGCGACGGAAACGCGAGTAGGTGTTGCTGCGGAGTCCGTGGGCATCGATGCAGATGACTTCACCCGGGTCCACATCCCGGAGGAAGGTGGCGCCGGTCGCCTCCAGGGCGCAAGTCTCGCTGGCGACCACATAGCTGTCCCCCCGCCGCCCGATGACAAGCGGACGCAGGCCGTATTTGTCGCGGCAGGCATAGATGCGGTTCTTGGTCATGATGAGGAAGGCGAAGGCGCCCTCCAACATGTTCAGGGCCTCGAGGATGGCCGTGATGCGAGGCTCGTTGCCCCTCTTCGTAACCAGATGGGCGAGAATTTCACTGTCCGAGGTGGAGTGGAAGAGGCTGCCCTTGCGTTCCAGGAAGTCCGTCAGCTGGCGGGCGTTGGTGATGTTGCCGTTGTGCGCCAAGGCAAAGTCGCCGGAGTAGTGGCGGAAATAGAACGGCTGGACATTGTCGAGTCCGCCGCCGCCGTGGGTGGAATAGCGGACATGGCCGATGGCGCAGCTGCCCGGGCACGACCGCAGGTTCTCGTCCTTGAACACTTCGGTCACCAGACCGAGGCCCTTGTAGCGGTGGAAAGCGCCGTCGTCTCCGACAGTCACGATTCCGCAACCTTCCTGCCCCCGATGCTGGAGGCTGTGCAGGCCATAATAAGAGATCCGGGCCGCATCGGCGACATGCCAGGCTCCGAAAACGCCGCACTCTTCGTGCAAGCCTCTGAATTCCAGGTCTTCCATTTCCTTCTTCGTAAGAAAGTACAAATTTACACAAAATAAACTGAAAATAATCATGGAAAGCCCTTGCCAGTTTCATCGATTATGAGTAACTTTAGAAGTTTTTTGGAACACTCATTCAGTTAGTAGTATATGAACGCTATCCTCAACACCGATTTCCATCTCGAAGGGCAAAGGGGAAAGTACACGGGAAAGGTCCGCGACGTCTATGACATCGACGGGAAATTCCTCGTGATGGTCGTCACCGACCGCATCTCCGCCTTCGACGTGGTGCTTCCCGAGGGAATCCCCTACAAGGGACAGGTCCTCAACCGTATCGCCGCCCGGAACCTCGACGCCACCCGGGACATCCTTCCCAACTGGAAGCTCGCCGTCCCGGACCCGGCCGTCACCGTCGGTCTACGCTGCGAGCCGTTCAAGGTCGAGATGGTCGTGCGCGGCTACCTCGCCGGCCATGCCTGGCGGGAATACCGGGACGGCAAGCGTACCCTCTGCGGGGTCGCCCTTCCCGACGGCCTGGTCGAAAACCAGCGTCTCCCCCATCCCGTCATCACCCCGACCACCAAGGCGGCGGAGGGGCACGACGAGGACATCAGCCGCGAAGAAATCATCGCCCAGGGGATCGTCTCTGCAGAAGATTATGCCGAACTGGAGCGGTACACCCTCGCCTTGTTCGAGCGTGGCACCTCGCTGGCCGCGGAGCGCGGGCTCATCCTCGTGGACACCAAGTACGAATTCGGCAAGCGGGACGGAATCATCTACCTCATGGACGAAATCCATACGCCCGACTCCTCCCGCTACTTCTATGCGGAGGGCTATGCCGAGCGGCTCGCCCGGGGTGAACACCAGAAGCAACTCTCCAAGGAGTTCGTCCGCGAATGGCTGATGGCCGGCGGCTTCCAGGGCAAGGAGGGCCAGCAGGTTCCCCCCATGACCCCGGAGGTCGTCAACCGCATCTCGGACCGGTATATCGAACTGTACGAACAACTTACGGGCGAGCCATTCGACCGTATCCCTTCCTCCCCCGGACAGATGGAAGCCCATGTGTCCGCCTGTCTTGCAACCTTATAATTGAACATGGAAAGATAGGCGGACGGTTTTGCGGACAGGGCCCGGAACAGGGTCGCAAAGCGACAGGATGCAAAATCCCCGGTTATCTTTCACCCTAGCATAAAACGTATGAAATCAATCGATGTAGTCCTCGGCCTGCAGTGGGGTGACGAGGGCAAAGGCAAGGTAGTCGATGTCCTGGCCCCACGCTATGATGTCGTAGCCCGTTTCCAAGGTGGTCCGAACGCCGGGCATTCCGTGTGCTTCAACGGTACGGGCTTCGTACTCCACACCGTCCCTTCCGGCATCTTCCGGCAGGGTTCTGTCAACATCATCGGCAACGGCGTGGTCGTCGACCCGGTCATCCTCATGGAGGAGGTCGCCCAGATCGAAGCAAACGGAATCCGTACCGGCGAAAAACTGAAAATCGCCAAGCGGGCCAGCCTCATCCTGCCGACCCACCGGATCCTCGACGCTGCCCAGGAGGCGAGCAAGGGCAAGTCCAAGATCGGTTCCACCCTCAAGGGCATCGGGCCGGCCTACACGGACAAGGCCGGACGCGCCAGCCTTCGGATCGGCGACATCAGTGCGCCGGATTTCAAGGAGCGCTATGCCACCCTGAAAGCTGCGCACCTGCGCGAAATCTCCAGTCTCGGGTACACCGAGTTCGACATCACAGAGTATGAGCAGCGCTGGTTTGCCGCTGTAGAGGCCATGACCCGCTTCGAGTTCATCGACAACGAGGTCGACATCAACCGCCGCCTCGACGAGGGGGCTACCGTCCTCGCTGAAGGAGCACAGGGCTCACTCCTGGACATCGACTTCGGGACCTATCCATTCGTCACTTCCTCCAGCACCCTCTGTGCAGGCGCCTGTACGGGACTCGGCGTCGCCCCGTCCCGCATCGGCCAGGTCTTCGGCATCTTCAAGGCCTACTGCACACGGGTCGGCTCCGGCCCGTTCCCGACCGAGCTCGACAACGAGACCGGCGATACGCTCCGGCGCATCGGCGGCGAATACGGAGCGACCACCGGGCGCCCCCGCCGCTGCGGCTGGCTGGACCTCGTCGCCCTCAAGTACACCGTGAAACTCAATGGGGCCACCGCGCTCATCATGATGAAATGCGACGTACTCAGCGGTTTCGACACCATCCGTGTCTGCACCGGCTACGAGATGGATGGCCGCAGCATCGACTGGTTCCCCTACGAGGCCGCCGACCGCCCCGTCACGCCCATCTACAAGGAGTTCAAGGGCTGGAAGGGCGACCTCTCCGGCATCCGGACCTACGACGCCCTCCCGGTGGAACTCAAAGACTACATTGCCTTCATCGAACGGTACACCGGCGTCCCTGTCAAGGTCATCTCCATCGGCAAGGACCGCGACGCGACCCTGTTCCGCTGATGAAATACCTGGAACTGCCCCCTTCCCCGGAGCCCCGGAAACTACCCTTCTACTTTGTCGTGGAAGAGTATGTCGCCACCCGTTTCAACGATGCCGGCTACTTCTTTGCCTGGCAGGTCCCCCCGACCGTGATGCTGGGGCGGAACCAATTGGCCGACAATGAGGTAGACCTTTCCTTCTGCCGGAGCCACGGCATCGACATCTTCCGGCGCAAGAGTGGCGGGGGATGCGTCTTCGCAGACGAGGGGTGCCTCCAGTTCTCCTACATCGTCCCGGACGAGAGTCCGGCCGAGGCCTTCCGCCGATACATGCAGACAACCGCCGACGTGCTCCGTGCCGCTGGAGCGGATGCGGAGCTTTCGGGGCGGAACGATATCCTCATCGACGGCCGCAAGGTCGCCGGGGCCGCCTTCTACCGGACCGGGCGGCGGTGCGTCATGCACAACACGCTCCTTTACAGCACCGACCTGGACCTCCTGGAGAAGGCGCTGACCCCGCCGATGGAAAAACTGGAAAGCAAGGGGGTGGCCTCGGTCCGCGACCGGGTCGGCAACGCCGGCGGGGCTGTCGGGCTCCCGATTCCCGATTTCATCGCCTTCGCCCGGAAGCAGGTCTGTGGCAACGAGGTGCGGCACCTCACCGAGGAAGACCTGGCGCAGATCCGTCTCATCGAAGGGCGGCTGGGCTCCGACGCCTTCGTCTACGGACACAATCCCCGCTATTCGCTCGTAAGGCAGCTGCATGTCCCCGACGTGGGGCGGCTGGAAGCCTTCATCGAGGTCAAAGGCGGACGGATCACCGACTTCGACCTCGCCGGAGACTATTTCCTCATCGGTGACCTGGACAACGACCTGGTGGCCCGGCTCTCCGGCGTGCCGTTCAACCGGGAAGCCGTCACGGGTGCCCTTGCAGACATTCCCCTCCCCTCCATCATCCGGAATCTGGAGTCCGACGCTTTCCTGCGGCTCCTGTTCGGCCGGAAGCCGCATGTTCCGAAACCGGAATGGCTGAAAGTCAGCCTGTCCACGAACCGGACCTTCCGGGAAACCGAGGACATCATCGAACGGAACGGCCTCCATACCATCTGCCGCAGCGGGCTCTGCCCCAACCGGGGCGAATGCTGGCGGGCCGGCACGGCGACCTTCATGATCGGCGGGGACATCTGCACGCGCAGCTGCCGGTTCTGCAACACAAAAAGCGGCCGTCCCCTGCCTCTGGACGCTACGGAACCAAGGCAGGTAGCCCGGTCCATCCGGCTCATGCATCTCCGCTACGCCGTCCTCACCTCCGTCGACCGGGACGACCTTCCCGATCTCGGAGCCGCTCATTGGGCCCGGACAATAGAAGCGGTGCGACGGGAGAACCCGGATACGCGGATCGAGGTCCTGATTCCCGACTTCCAGGGGCGGACGGACCTTGTAGACCAAATCCTCGCCACCTCCCCGGATGTCGTGGGGCATAACATGGAGACCGTCCGGCGGCTGACCCCGTCAGTGCGTAGCGCCGCCCGCTACGATCGCTCCCTCGACGTGCTCCGGCACATCGCAGAGGCCGGCTCTACCTGCAAGACCGGCTTCATGGTCGGGCTCGGCGAGACGGCGGACGAGGTCGACGCACTCCTGGACGACATCCGCGCCACCGGCTGCCGGTCCGTAACCATCGGCCAGTACCTGCAACCCACTTCCCGGCATCTCGATGTCGTGGAATACGTCACCCCGGAACAGTTCGACCGCTACCGCGCGACCGCCCTCGACAAGGGATTCACCCGCGTCGTCAGCGGCCCGCTCGTCCGCTCCTCTTACCACGCAGGGGAAGATTTTTAAGAAAATCCCTTGGAGTTCCGGAGAAAAGTGTTACCTTTGCACTCCCATCCAGGGGCGTAGCTCAGCTGGTTTAGAGCGCTTCAGTCACATTGAAGAGGTCGTCGGTTCGAATCCGACCGTCCCTACTCCCTTCCGAGAGACCCTTGACGGGTCTCTTTCCTTATCCCATCATGACGTCCAGGACCATCATCAAGGCAAAACCGGCCGCAAACCCGATCGTGCCGATGTTGGAATGCCTTCCTTGCGAGGCCTCCGGGATCAGTTCCTCGACGACGACATAGAGCATGGCGCCGGCGGCGAAAGCCAGCAGGTACGGCATAACAGGCGTCACCAGCGAGGCTACAAGGATGACCAGGGCACCGCCGACCGGCTCCACGGCCCCGCTCAATGCCCCGATCCAGAACGAACGCATCCGGCTGTTCCCCGCTGCCCGCAGCGGCATCGAAATGATGGCTCCCTCCGGCACGTTCTGGATGGCGATTCCCAACGAGAGCGCAAGCGCCCCGGCCACCGACATGCCGGCCTCCGCATTCATGGCCGCAGCCAGCGCCACTCCGACAGCCATTCCCTCCGGAAGATTATGGATGGTCACGGCAAGGGCCAGCATCGTCGTCCGGGACAAGTGGCTCCGGGGGCCTTCCCGACCACCCGCCGGGTGGATATGCGGCGTGAGATAGTCGATAGCAAGGAGGAATCCGAATCCAGCCAGAAGACCGGCGGTCGCCGGCCCCGCCCCTCCTCCCAGCCCGATGCCGGGAATCAGCAGCGACCACACCGAGGCGGCAACCATCACGCCCGAGGCAAACCCCAGCAGCGCTTTCTGGAGCAGCGTCGACATCTCCTTCCGCATGAAGAAGACCAGGGAGGACCCCAGCGCCGTCCCGGCCAGGGGAATCATCAGTCCGATCAGAATGGCTTCCATACTGCAAAGAAAGTGATAATTCTGCGGATTGTCAATCCCCAAGAATGAGTATCGGCCCCCATTTCCTGCGGAATGATGGGAGATTTCCGGAAAATTGTCTATATTTGTACAATATATATTGTGACCTTATGAGCAGAGCATACATCTTTCCCGGTCAGGGATCGCAGTTCCCGGGCATGGCCCGGCCGCTGTATGAACGCAGTACCGAGGCACGCGCACTGCTGGAGCAGGCCGACGACATCCTCGGTTTCCGCATCACAGACATCATGTTCGAAGGGACGGCCGACGATTTGAAGGCGACGAAGGTGACCCAACCGGCCATCTTCCTGCACAGTGTCGTCCTCGCCCGTTGCTGCTCCCTGGAACGCCCCGACATGGTGGCAGGCCACTCCCTTGGTGAATTCTCCGCGCTGGCTGCAGCCGGCGCCGTCGCTTTTGAAGACGCCCTCCGGCTGGTCGCCCTCCGCGCCGCCGAAATGCAAAAATGCTGTGAACTGGTACCGGGTACCATGGCTGCCGTCATCGGGCTTCCGGCCGAAGCCGTGGAGACGATCTGCGACGGCTGCGGCGGTATCGTCGTACCGGCCAACTACAACAGCGAAGGCCAGATCGTCATCTCCGGCGAGAAGGAATCCGTTGCGGAGGCCTGCACCAAACTCAAGGAGGCCGGTGCCAAGCGGGCCCTTCCGCTCGCCGTCAGCGGCGCCTTCCACTCCCCGCTCATGGAGCCGGCCCGGGTGGAACTGGCCAAGGCCATCGAAGCCACGCCGTTCCTTCCTCCCGTCTGCCCGGTCTACCAGAACGTGACCGCCCTTCCGACCACCGATCCCGCCACCATCAAGGCCAACCTCCTGCGGCAGCTCACCTCCCCGGTACGCTGGACCCAGACCGTCCGCAACATGGTTGCCGACGGAGCTTCCTCCTTCCTGGAAATCGGGCCAGGCACCGTCCTGCAAGGGCTCGTGCACCGCACCGCACCGGATGTCGAAGTCAACGGAATATCCGAATAAGTACATATAAACCTTCAACAATTATGGCTAAAGAAAAGAAATTCATCACTTGTGATGGTAACTACGCCGCCTCCAACATCGCTTACCTCTTCAGTGAGCACGCGGCGATCTACCCCATCACCCCGTCCTCGACGATGGCTGAGAACGTCGACGAATGGGCTGCACACGGCAAGAAGAACCTTTGGGGCGAGACCGTAAGGGTGACCGAGATGCAGAGTGAGGGAGGTGCTTCAGGTGCCGTCCACGGTTCGCTCCAGGCCGGTGTCCTGACCTCCACGTTCACAGCCTCCCAGGGGCTCCTCCTGATGATTCCGAACATGTATAAGATTGCCGGCGAGATGCTCCCGACCGTCTTCCATGTCTCCGCCCGCGCGCTGGCCTCCCATGCGCTCTCCATCTTCGGCGACCACCAGGACGTCATGGCCTGCCGCCAGACCGGTTTCGCCATGATTGCTTCCGGTTCCGTCCAGGAAGCCCAGGACATCGCCGCCGTGGCCCATCTGTCCACCATCAAGTCCTCGATCCCGTTCCTGCACTTCTTCGACGGCTTCCGGACTTCCCACGAAATCCAGAAGATCGAGGCTCTCGACGAGGATGCCCTCCGCGACATGGTCTCCACCAAGGCCCTCGCCAAGTTCCGCGCCCGCGCCCTGAAGCCCGATGCCCCCGTCACCCGCGGCACCGCCCAGAACGGCGACGTCTACTTCCAGGGCGTCGAGACCCGCAACCAGTACTATGACGCCGTCCCGGACATCGTGGCCCGCTACATGGGCGAGATTTCCGAACTCACCGGCCGCAGCTACCGCCCGTTCGAGTACTACGGCGATCCGGCCGCCGAGAACATCATCGTCGCTATGGGCTCCGTCACCGAGACCATCAAGGAGACCATCGACTACCTCGCCGGCCGCGGACGCAAGTACGGCCTCATCACCTGCCACCTCTACCGTCCGTTCTCGGAGAAGTACTTCTTCGCTGTGCTGCCGAAGAGCGTACGCCGCATCGCCGTCCTGGACCGCACCAAGGAGCCCGGTGCCCTCGGCGAACCGCTCTTCCAGGATGTCAAGACCCTCTTCCAGGGAAAGGACCAGAATGTGCAGGTCTACGGCGGCCGCTACGGCCTCTCCTCCAAGGACACCACCCCAGCGCAGATCGTCGCCGTCTTCGACAACCTGGAGATGAAGGAGCCGAAAGGCGGCTTCACCATCGGCATCGTCGACGACGTCACCTTCCGCTCCCTCCCGATCAAGAACGAAGTTTCCATCGTGAAGCCGGGTACGGCCGAGTGCAAGTTCTACGGTCTCGGTTCCGACGGTACGGTCGGCGCCAACAAGAACACCATCAAAATCATCGGCTCCCACACACAGAAATACTGCCAGGCCTACTTCGACTACGACTCCAAGAAGTCCGGCGGCTACACCTGCTCGCACCTCCGCTTCGGCGACCAGCCGATCAAGGCGCCCTACCTGGTGAACACGCCCGACTTCGTCGCCTGCCACGTGCCGTCCTACCTTCGCAAATATGACGTGCTGAAAGGCATCAAGGATGGCGGTACCCTCCTGCTGAACAGCCTTTGGGATGCAGAGGAGACCATCAAGCAGATCCCGGACCACGTCAAGGCCGTCATCGGACGCAAGCATATCCGCCTCTTCATCATCAACGCGACCAAGATCGCGGCGGAGATCGGCCTCGGCAACCGCACCAACACCATCCTCCAGAGCGCCTTCTTCAAGATCACCGGCATCATCCCCTACGAGGATGCGGTCAAGTACATGAAGGACGCCATCGTCAAGAGCTACGGCAAGAAGGGCGAGAATGTCGTCAACATGAACTTCGCCGCTGTCGATCGGGGTGGAGAATACACCGAGATCGAGGTACCTGCCGAATGGGCTTCCATCTCCGCCAAGTTCGAAAACCCGGACAAGGACCGTCTCGCTCCGGCCTTCGTCAAGGAGGTTGCGGACATCGTCAACGCCCAGGCCGGCGACACCCTCCCGGTCAGCGCCCTGCTCCCCTACGCCGACGGTACGATGCCGGCCGGTACCTCCGCCTTCGAGAAGCGCGGTGTCGCCGTCAACGTCCCCGTCTGGGATGCCGAAAAGTGTATCCAGTGCAACAGCTGCGCCTTCGTCTGCCCGCACGCCGCCATCCGTCCGTTCCTCCTCACCGAGGAAGAGGCCGCCAAGGTTCCATCCGGCCTGAAACTCGCCCAGGGCAAGGCCAACCTCAAGGAATACAAGTATGCCATCTCCATTTCCGTCGCCGACTGTACGGGCTGCGGCAACTGCGTGGACGTCTGCCTCGCCAAGCCGGAGAAGGCCCTCGCCCTCGACGCCTACATCGACAACGAGGCCGAACAGGCCAACTTCGACTATCTCCACAAGAAGGTCGGTTACAAGGAGTATGTGAACAAGTCCGCCAACATGAAGAACTCCCAGTTCGCCCAGCCGCTCTTCGAGTTCTCCGGAGCCTGCGCCGGTTGCGGCGAGACGCCGAACATCAAGACCATCACCCAGCTCTTCGGCGACCACATGATGATTGCAAACGCAACGGGCTGCTCCTCCATCTATGGTGCCTCCTTCCCGGCCTCGCCGTACTGCACCAACGCCGCCGGCCACGGTCCTGCATGGGCCAACTCCCTGTTCGAGGACGCCGCCGAGTTCGGCCTGGGCATGAAGATCGGCTCCGACCGCGCCCGGGAGACCGTCGCCTCCTACATGAAGAAGGGCCTCGAATGCGAATGCGCTTCCCAGGAGGCCAAGGCCCTCTTCGCCGAGTGGCTGGAAGCCCCGCAAGATGCCGCAGTCACCCGGAAGGTGGCCGACGCCCTCCTTCCGATCCTGGAGAAGTGCGACTGCGATGTCTACAAGAAGCTCTTCGAGTACCGTCACTTCATCCCGGCCCGCAGCCAGTGGGTCTTCGGCGGTGACGGCTGGGCCTATGATATCGACTACGGCGGACTCGACCATGTCCTTGCCTCCGGCGAGAACGTCAATGTCCTCGTCCTCGATACCGAGGTCTACTCCAACACCGGTGGCCAGTCCTCCAAGTCCACCCCGGTCGGCGCTATCGCCAAGTTTGCCGCCTCCGGAAAGAAGATCCGCAAGAAGGACCTCGGCATGATGGCCATCAGCTACGGCTATGTCTATGTCGCCCAGGTCGCCATGGGAGCCTCCCCGGTGCAGTTCTTCAACGCCATCAAGGAGGCCGAGGCCTACGACGGTCCTTCGCTCATCATCGCCTACTCCCCGTGTATCAACCATGGTCTGAAGGCAGGTATGGGACTCTCCCAGAAGGAAGAGAAACTGGCCGTCGACTGCGGTTACTGGCATCTCTACCGTTACAACCCGGCCCTCGAAGGAACCGACAAGAACCCGTTCAGCCTCGACTCCAAAGAGCCCGACTGGACCAAGTTCCAGGACTTCCTCAAGGGCGAGGTCCGCTTCGCCTCCCTCTACAAGATGTTCCCGGACACGGCCCAGGAACTGCTGGAGAAGACCGAGGAGTTCGCGAAGGTCCGCCTCAGCACCTACAAGCGTCTTGCAGGCAAGTAGACCGGCCTGATTCCACGAAGCCGTGGCCCCGGAAAGGAGCCACGGCTTTTTTCGTGCCGTCCGGCCGCGAAGATTACAACCGGACGGTGAAGGTGGCGGAGGAACCGGCCGGGACGACCGCCTCGAACCCGACGACCCGGACGGCGGACAGGTCGTCATCGTAGGAATGCCACTTCTCGGTGCTGAAACGAGTCAGGGTCACGGGGACATCTGCCGCCACGGTGAGGGTCCGGACCTGGCCGGATCGGGTCAGGACGATGCGGTCGGCCTGCACGTCGGCCTCGGCCTCGGTCACGAGGGTCCAGCGGACCCGGGCCTCCTTTCCGGCGAGGGCCTTGACCTCGTCGATGACGACCAGGCTCTCGTTGTCCACGATCTTGGCGGTCCGCACGGCCGAGGCGACTTCGCCGGAGAGGGCCGGGGTCAAGTCGATGGTCCCGCCCTTCTCATGAGCGTCGTCCAGCACGGCCGTGAAGGCGCATTTCTCCTCGACCCGGTGATCGGCGTCGTTGACGGTCAAGGTGTTATGGAACTTGTTGTGCAGGCGCATGAAGGTCCAGCGCAGGGACTCCTGCGTCATGGTCCAGAAGTTGCCGCCGGCCGCCTTCATGGCATTCTCGGCCGCCGTGTAGGAAGTGCTGCCGAGGTCGGCCGCCCAGCGGACCCCGTCCGCATCGAAGACGAAGGAGCCCGTGTCCATGTGTCCGTGGCTCGTCCGGGCCCGGCCGCCCTTGATACCAAGGTACTTGTCCGAGGCGTCGCCGCCCCAGCCGGTCCGTACCATCACGAGCGGGGTGAGTCCGTCGCCGGACCAGACCGTCTGCGACGGGGCCTTCACCCCGTCCAGGTCGACGTCGCCGACAAAGGCCATGACCATCGGCAGGAGGCGTTCTTCCGTCCCGGCCGCCGCCATGGTGTACCGGGGCAGTTTCTGGACTTCGGCGTAGAGCAGGCCGGGATCGTCGTACTTCCGGGCGAGATACCAGTTGGCGACGAGGAAACTCGTGTAGGCACCGCCGTCGCTGTAGTTGAAGGCGAGGTTGACCGGACTCTCCATGAACATGATGTAGGGGCCAGTCTTGGACAGGCCATGGATGTTTCCCATGCCGTAGTCCTTGCCCTGGGCCGATTCCAGGCATGCCATCATCAGCACCTGGAAGGTCGTCCCGTATCCCCAGTAGGAATAGCCCTCGGGGTAACTTCCGTCCGGGGAATAGATGGTCGCGGCGATCGGCAGGTTGGACGCCACGGAGGCGTCGATCATGTTCTGACAGAGGACCGGATACTGCTCGTAGATGGCCAGCGCCCCGAGCACGAGGCCGGCGTTGCAGACCTGGTTCCAGTTGGTCGGCGACTGGTAGAAGTTCAGGTTCCAGACCTTGCTCCGGGCCGGAGTGAAGGCATACTCCACGATGGCCTTCTCCACCATCGCCCGCGTGTCGGCCGAGAGGTCGGCATACAGCCAGTCATAGCCCAGGGCCACCGCCGTGCACATCTCCGCCACGTCCAGGAAGTGCGACTTGGCATTCCAGGAAGCGAAACTGCACACGGTCCGGATATCGTCCTCGGCGTGTTCCAGATACTTCTTCTCCCCGGTCATCCGGTAGGCGTAGGCACAATGGAAGATCCGGGTCAAGGCGGCCCGGGACACCGTCAAGATGCGTTTCCCGGCCTCGTCCAACTGGAACTCCAGCGGGTCCGTGGCGCCCGCCGCCTTGTAGGAGTCCGCAATCCGCATGATCAGCGCATGGGTAGCCGCGAGCGTCTTGTCGTCCCCGGCATCGATCCGGCGGCGGAGCGCCTCGAAATCCTCGGCGTGCATCAGCAGGCGCGGATGGTTCTCCGCCGTCAGGGCCGGGTCGACCTGTACCGACGTCACCTCCGTCGGACGCGGATAGTATTCCTTCTCCTGGGCGCATCCCGCCGCGACAAGGACCAGCGCCAGCAACATTCCATCCATTCTCATAGCATCATCTGTAGTTTTCCGGATTCTCGTCCTGCCACTCGTTGACCCCGTCCCGGATGCGGTTCCGGAAGGTCAGGGTATCGGTCACGTAGGCCAGGGCGCCGTCCGCCGTCTCGTAGGTGTAATGGAGGTAGATCTGCCGGTCCTGCAGGAGGCGGGCACCATTGAAGCGGCTCCCCTCCGAGGACAGGATGGTCACGTCGGGGCTCGTCACGGCCACCGTCCCGTCCGCCGCGAAGGTGAGGACCAGGGAGCCGTCCGCGTCGCCGACCTTGTCGGAAAGCACCCGCGTCCCGTCCAGCGTCTTGAGGATGCAGAGGTCGGCCTCGGCCTGGGGCACCGTCGTCTCGTAGACCGATTCGGACACAAGGTCGTCGCCGTCCATCACGGTCGTGCGGCCGCCGTGGTACCAGTTGCCGTAGAACTTGTTCTCGCAGCGGACGCCGATCACGGCGAAGGACTTCTCCCGCAAGAGCGTATCGGCATCGGCGGAGCGGACCTGGAACCCGAGCGCATACCCTGCGGTGAAGGCGGCCGGGTCGTCCAGCATCGCCTCCTGCATCCGCACCGTCGCAACGGCCGTATGCTCCCCTTTCGCTATCTTCATCCCGGACAGGCCCGAGACCGTGTAATATGCCTCCGGCAGCGGGGTCAATCCCGACACGCCGGTGAAGGCCGTCGTCACATAGCCCTGGCTCAGCGTGCCGAGCGGGGCCTTGTCCAGCATCCCGTCCAGCGCCGTGAAGGCGGCGCATGACCCTTCCGCGAAGCCAGAGAGGTCACCGGTCACCAGGCCGGGGTCCAGCACGACGTCCAGCGCCCGGTCGCGGCGGTTCTCCAGCACGCCGGCCAGGGCCACCGTAAAGTCGAAGTGCGGGTCCTCCCCCACCACGAACGTCCGCAGGTCGTATTGATAGGCCACGTACACCCCGGAATAGTCGTAGTCCAGGACATAGTCATCGTAGCATCCGGTCAGGCACACGAGGCCCGCCAGCAGCATTCCCATCGATTGTGTTCTCATAGTCATAGCGTTTTACTGCCAGGTTTCCCAGCCTTCGTTCTGGAACAGGCCCGGCGCCTTGCGGATTTCGATGTAGTGGAGCGGCTGCCAGGGCGACGGGAACGAACGGGTCTCGACGACATGGCCGAGATCCGTCCCGGCGGCCGTGATACGCGCCCCGTGCACCGGGCCGTCGATCGGAGCGCCCCAGCGGCGGAGGTCGAAGTAGCGCCGCCCCTCGAAGCACGTCTCGATGCGCCACTCGTTGCGGACCAGGGCGTCGAAGGCCGCCGTCCCGCCCCGGGCGCATTCATCCAGGTAGGGGTCGCCCTGGCGTCCGAGGCCCTGCAGGCCGTCCTGGGTCGTCCGGCCCCGCAGGTAGGCCAGCGCATCCCGGGCGGAAAGGCCGTACGTGTCCGCGTCCAGCGGTCCCACCATCTGGTTCGCCGCCTCGGCGAACATCAGGCAGAGGTGCGTCCAGCGCATGAAGAAGATGGCCCGCTGGGTGCTCTCCTTGCTCTCGGCGAAGGCGTTCCAGCGCGGGTTGAGGAACTTCTTCACATAGTAGCCCGTCGGTGAAGTCGCCATACCGCCCGGGCCGTCGGCGCCGCCGACCGTGGTGTTGAAGGTGTACACGGGCGCCACCGCGGCGGAAGGCCGCACCGAAGCGCCGTTGTAATAGATGGTGCTGTAGAAGCGCGGGTCGCGCCCGACGTAAGGTTGCGCGGGGTCGTAGCCGCTCCGGACATCCGTGACGGGATAGCCGTTCGCCGCCGGGAAGGCATCGACCAGGTCCTGCGAGGGCACGATGGACGCCGAACCGCCGAATCCGGAGGGGTACAGCCCGGTCTCGTAGCCGGTGCCGGTCGCCATCTCGGAGATCCAGATAGCCTCGGGTGTGTTGCAGTTGCTCCACTGGAAGGCTTCCAGCGGCTTGAACCGGCTCACCGCCGCCTCCTCGCCCGTCTTGTAGTCCATGACCTCCTTGCATAGGCGGGCCGCCGCATCGTAGCGCGAACGGTCACCCAGGGGGTTGAACGCCGGGGAAGCCCACATCAGATACGCCATCGCCTGGAGGGTCTTGACGGCAATCTGGTCGAACATCCCGTAGCGGACGCCGCCGAGCACGGCCGTGTTTTGCTGGATATCCGCCACCGCGAAGTCGCGGTTGGCCCGGGGCAGGTAGCGCAGGGCCGAGTCGCAGTCCGCGAGGATCTGCCGTGCACAGTCGTCGTAGGAGGCCCGCACGAGCGAGGCCGCATCCATGTCGGAGAGGGCCGCCGGCTCCGTCATGAGCGGGACACCGAGCAGTTCGCCCGAAGTGCTGCGGCCGCCGAAGAGTTTCAGCAGTTCGTAGGTGTACCAGGCCCGCAGGGCGAAGGCGTCGCCCTTCAAGGCCGTACGGAGCCGCAGGTCCGAATCCTTGTCCACCAGGTAACGGGTGTCCGTTCCAATGTTGTCCTTGAGGAAGAGGTTGGCATAGTAGATGCCCTCGTAATCCCGCTCCCAGAGGGTCTGGAAGGGGTTGCTGGACGGGGTGGCGGAGCCGGTCGCGAACAGGCGCAGGGCAGCCGTCGAACTCCGGTACACGGCATCGTCGGTCGCCGCGTCCATGCCCATGAACTCCGCCGCATAGTAGGAATGCGAAAGCAGGTCGTAGGCCTTGTAGACATAGCCTTTGATGAGGTTCGGATAATCCGGCAAGTTCTCCTCGGTGTACTTCCCGTTCGGAAGCGGGTCCAGGAAACCCGAGCAGCCGGTCAGGACGGCCGCCGCGAGGAGCAGGCTGGGAAAGGTTCTGTTCATGGTCTCAGAAATTCAGTTGGATACCGGCCGTGACACGGCGCATGAGGGGATAGGCCGAGACACCGGCGTCGATGCTCTCGGGATCGACGTCCCGGATGCCGGAGAGGGTCAGGAGGTTCGAGCCGGTCACGCAGAAGCGGACGCTCTCCACCCCGCCCTTGCGGAAGGGGAAAGTGTAGCCCACCTCGGCGCTCTGGACCTTGAACCAGTCGCCGCGGCGCAGCCAGAAGGACGACACGATGAAGTTGTCCGTCGCCTTCTCCCACGCGAGGCGGGGATAGTCCTCCCCGAGATGGTCGTGCACGAAGGCGGAGTAGTTGCCGTCGCCCCAGCCGTTCCAGAACCAGGCATTGGTGAGCGCGGTCTGGAAGAAGGCCCGGCCCGTCCCCACGAGGTGCACGTCGAGCCCCTTCCAGGAACATCCCAGCCGGAGGGCATAGCGCAGTTTCGGCGCGGAGGAGCCGAGAACCTTGCGGTCGTTGACATCGATGGCGCCATCGCCGTTCAGGTCCTCATAGCGGAGGTCGCCGACCTGGGCCGCGCTGGAATAGGTCGGCGCCGACGCCAGTTCCTCCTCGCTCTCGAAGCGGCCGGTGCACACATAGCCCCAGATGGCCTGGACGTCGGCCCCGGTCTTCTTCTGCCAGTCATATTCATAGAAGTCCGAGACGACGGCCGTATTCACCGTCTTCCACGAGGCCGCGCTGACGCCGACGGAGAGGCCGAAGTCACCGAAGCGGCGGCACAGGTCGGCGGAAAGTTCGCCGCCGAGAGTCCTGGTCGCCGTATAGTTGTCGTACACAGCCGTTTCCGCCAGGCCGTAGATGCTGGTCAGCGCCGCCGTGACGTCGGCCACCATGTCGCGGCGGAGGGTCCGGAAGAAGGTCCCGCCGAGACGCAGGCAGCCCAGCAGTTCGGCGTCGAATCCGGCTTCGGCTTGGAACACGGTCGGCCAGCGGAGGTCCGGGTTGGCCAGCCGGTTGATGGTGGTGTACTTGGCGCGCTGCCGCTCGTTGCCGAACCAGAGCGTCTGCGAGGTGGAAGGGCCGTAGTAATTGCCGTTCGTCAGCGAATAGTCGGCCTGGTAGAGGAAGTCGTCCACGCCGAGGTCCGAGCCGAGAAGGCCCGCCTGCGCCCGCACCTTGAGCCGGTCCAGGACCCGCGAATCCCGCAGGAAGGGTTCGTTGGAGACCACCCAGGCGGCCGCGGCGGCCGGGAAGAAGCCCCAGCGGTCCCGTCCGGCGAAATGCTGCGAGCCGGACACGTCGCCGACCACCTGGAGGATGTAGCGGGAGGCGTAGGAATAATCCACGTTGAAGATGCCGTCCACCGAGCGCTCCCGCTGGTCGTTGCCGCGCCGCTCGACCGACGAGAGGGTCAGGAGCGCCCCGGCCCCCAGGCGGTGCCGGCCCCAGGCATGGTCCCAGGTCAGGCGCTCGTAGAAGTCGAGCCCCTGCCAGGCGTTGTTGTCATCGGTCGATTTCTCCGACTGGCGCTCGCCCTTGTGGGTGGAGATGTCGGTCACGTCGTCCACAAGGTCCCAGTAGTAGGCCAGGTAGTCGTCCGTCGTGCCGGTATAGGTGTAATAGAAGGAATTGAGTGTCAGCAGGGTGCGGGATTTCAGGCCAGGCACGAGTGCGCCGAGGTCCGCATCCAGGGACGCCTGGAACATGCCGGAGCGCAGGGTTCCGGTGTGCGAACCGCCTTCCACGAGGGCCGCATACGGGTTCGTGGGGAAGGAGCGGGAGACCGCGTAGACCGTGCTCCCGGCCATGCCGTCCACATCGTCGATGCCGCCGTTCCGGCCGAGGGCGAGCGGGAAGGCCGTCGCAGGGACCGTCCGCCAGGCCGTCGGAAGGTCCACGTTGCCCCCGCGCCGCCAGGCCGTCAGGCCGTTGAAATGCACGCCCGCCTCCAGCCAGGAGTTGATACGGGCGTCCACGGAGGTGGACACGTTGAGACGGCTGAAATCCGCCGCCGGTCCCACCTTGGCGATGTCGCCCTCGTACAGGCCCGACAGGGAGGCATTGTAGCGCACCCGCGCCGAGCCGCCGGAGAGGGTCAGGCCCGCCCGGCTGACCGGGACGAGGCCGCGCACCATCAGGCTGCGGTAGTCCACGTCCGGGAAGGTCCGGTCGTAGGGATTCCCCGCCGCGAAGCCGTCCAGGGCCTCGTCGGAGTACAGGGCCGGATAACCCGAGGCCAGGCGTGCGGCGTTGTTCAGGCGGGCATAGTCCACCCCGTCCACCCACTGCGGCATCCGGTCGATGGCGGACACGCCGCCCTGCGCCCGGAAACGGACCGTAAGCGGGGTGTCGTACCCGCCCCGGCGGGTCTTGATGAGCAGGGCGCCGAGCGAGGCGGAAGGGCCGTACAGCGCCTTGGCCGTCACATCGGTCAGGACGGTGACGGACTCGATCTGCTCCGGGTCGAGCATCAACTGGCTCCACGGCACCGGCACATCGTCCACGATGCACAGCATCGAGGAGAAGCCGCGGGAGGACAGGGTCAGCGAACCGCCCGACAGGAGGGCCGAGCCGAAGCCGTCGGTCGGCGAGATGCTGCCGTCCTTCTCCACGACATCCAGCCCCGGGACGAGTCCCGTCAGCGCATTGCGGAAATCGGAGACCGGCGTATGGGTAAAGCGGTCCGTACCGTAACTCCGCTGGCTCTGGGGCGATTCCCAGAACGGGACCGAGGTGTTCCACGCACTGGCGGCCAGCGAATCGGCACCCTGAGCCGCGAGCGGCAGCAGGGGGCATCCAGCCAGGACCATCGAAAGGAAGACTTTCTTCATAGGGCTACATCCAAGGGTCATTGTTCACAAAATGCTTCATCGTGTTCGCCTGCGCGTCCGGGATCGGCCACCAGTACATGGCATCCTTCCAGGTCGCCTGCCGGTCGGACGGGATGGCCCGGCGTTCGTAGCGGCGGCCCCGGGGATAGGTCTCCGACACGTCCACCTTCTCGATGTACATGCCCATGAGGGTCTCCTTCATGCAGGTCGGCGCCTCCTTCCAGCGGCGGATATCGAAATAATAATGGTTGCCTTCGTAGGCCAGTTCCACGTCGCGCTCGTTGTGGATGCGCTCGCGGAAGGCATCGGCCGAGGCCGTGTAGCGGTCCCGGACCGGCGGCATCTGCGCCCGCTCCCGGACCAGGTCCACCGCCTGGACAGCCGTGAGGGACAGCCCGCCCGCGGTGCCGCCAGGGCCGTAGGCCTCGTTGACGGCCTCAGCATAGTCCAGGTACAGTTCCGCGAGGCGGACGATCGGGTCGGCGGTGACGTAGGCCGAGGCCGCCTTGCCGTGGTCGCCCCGCCAGTACTTGCCGCAGTAGTAGCCCGTGCAACTGTAGCCGCGGGCCGGCTGCGTCCCCCAGGACATACCGAAGTTGGCCACCTGGCCGGAGATGCTGGTCGTCGGCCAGGCCGACAGGTAGGGATCGTAGTAGATGTTGATGGTGCCGGTCACGTAGCGGCTGGTCATGCCGTCATAGACGATGTCGACATAGAAGCGCGGGTCGCGCCCGGTGTAGGGGTCCTGGTCGGCGTAACTGCCAGCCGCAACGGCCTCGGCGCGTTCCGCCTCGGTCCGGAGGGGCCGTCCGTCCGCCGTCTCGAAGCGGTCCACGAAGTTCTGCGTCGGCATGGTGCCGCCGGAGTTGGTCGCCGCCGTCATCGGGAAGCCATACATCGAGAGCATGATGCTGCTGGTGATCTTCACGCTCTGGTTGTACTGGAACAAGGTCTCGTTGTTGGCCTTCTTGCCGTAGAACAGGTTGGTATACTCCTCGAAGGGGACGAGGTCGTAGCCCCATTCCCGGGCCTTGGCGATGGCGAGGGCCGCGGCATCGGCCGCCTCCTCCCAGTCCGGGATGCCCCGCTGGTTCGAGAGCGGCGAGGCGGCGTACAGAAGCGCCCGCGCCCGCATCCCCAGTGCCGCACAGCCGCCCGGATGGTCCATCTCGGAGCCGGTCAGGTGCCCCGCCTCCCCCGGCTTGCCGTCGCGGCGCATCTTGCCGGCCTTCTCCAGGCAGGTATAGGCCGTATAGAAGTCCTCGGCACAGCGGACATAGGTCTCGTAGGAGGACAGGCGCGGCAGGTCCCACTCGTCGTCGGCGCCGAGTGCCTTGTCGATGTAGGGCATCCCGCCGCAGAAGCGACACAGGGCGAAGTGGGCGTAGGCCCGCACGAAATACGCCTGGCCGAGCAGGTCGTTGCGCTGGGCCGTGGTCGCGTTGGTCAGCAGGTCGATGTTCTCCAGTGTCTTGTTGGCGATGCGGATGCAGGTGAGCATCGCGCTCACGATGGGACGGCGGCTCTGGTCGAAGGTGAAGTCGTTCATCGTGTCCTGCGCGAGGTTGCAACTCTTGACCTGCTGCTGGGCCCGCAGGAGGCGCCCGCAGTCGGCCGCATCGGTCGTCGTCACGAGGGCATAGCGCCGGTCGTTGCAGTCCACGAACAACGGATAGCCGTTGCGGAGGTTCTGCACGCCGGATTCGTCGGCGAACACATAGTCGAAGTATGCCTTGAAGTTCTTGTAGGTCGAGAACACATCCTCGTCGGTCAGTCCGAGGTCCGGGCTGACGTCCAGATAGTGGCACCCCGTCAGGGTGAGGGCCAGGAGGAGGGTTCCCCAGCGTTTCAATATCTTGTCCATAGCATCAGAAATCCAGTTTGACACCCAGTTTCACCACCCGCATCACGGGATAGGTCGAGGCCATCTGGGACGTGGCCTGCGGATTGCCCTCCAGGAGGTCGGTCAGGGTCAGGAGGTTGTTGCCCGTGAGGGTCATGCTGAGCCCGGACACGCCCATGCGCTTCAGGGCGGCCGCGTCGAAGCGGTAGACCAGGCTCACCTCCTTGAGGGAGAGGTAGTCGGACTTGCGCCAGGTGTGCCCCGGGATGGCCACCGTGTAGCCGCCCGTCGCATTGCCGCCGCCGACCGTGTACATGGCGTCGCTGAAACTCAGGGCGGCATGGGTGCCGTCCGTCCGGGCCGGACTCCAGTAATCCAATTGGGACTTGTGGACGACGGGGTCGCCCCGGATGAACTCCTTCTCGAAGCAGCGGTTGTAGCCCGTCCATTTGCCGTAGACCCCGTACCAGAGCATGTTGAAAGAGAAGCCCTTCCAGGAGAATTCCCCGCTCCAGGAGTAGACGCAGGGCGGATAGGCGCTGCCCGCCACCGGGTGGAGGTCGTCGCCGTTGACGGTGCCGTCCACCGTGTAGTCCAGGTACTTGTACACGCCCGGATAGACTGTGCTCCAGTTGGTGGAATAGGCCGGATAGCCGTGGATTTCGTCGATGGAGTGGAAGTAGCCGTCGCCGAGCAGGGTCACCCCCTTGCGCTGGGACTGGTAGGGCTTGTCGGCATATTTCTGGTATTCCGGCGAATAGGCCGGGTCGGAATAACTGAGGATGCGGTTCTCGTTGAGGCCCAGCATGCCCCCGACCGCCCAGTGCAGCCCGGCGGCCGTGTCGTGGCGGTACTTGAGTTCGATGTCGATGCCGTGCTTCTTCATGGAACCGGTGTTGACGTCCTTGAAGCCGACGGCCACGAGCGGGGTCACGACCGGCGTCACCAGCATGTCGGTCCGCCGTTCGTCGTACAGGTCGATGCTGAAGGTCAGGGCATCGTCCCACCAACCGCTTTCCACGCCGAGGTCGCGCTTGCGGGCGGTCTCCCATCGGGCGGTCTCGTTGGCCGCCTCGCTCTCGACGATATAGTTGCCGGACTTCTCGTAACTGCTGAAATACAGCCAGCGGGCCGAGGCGTTGTCGCTGCCGATCAGACCGTCGGAATAGCGCACCTTGAAGCGGCTCCACCAGGGCATCGCCCGCTTCCACCACTTCTCCTTGGACACGACATAGCCTGCGGCCAGCGACGGGAAGAGGCCGTAGCGGTTCTTCGGCGAGAACTGTTCGCTGCCCGTGTAGCCCACATTGCCCTCCAGGAGGTATTTCCCCTTGTAGTCATAGGTCACCCGGCCGACATAGGCCTCGCTCCGGCGCGGGAACTGCGCATCGGTGAGTTGCTGCCGCCGGTTCATCAGCGCCATCGCAGTCAGGTGGTGCCGCTTGGCGAAGGTGCGGTCGTAGTTCAGCGCGGCCTCCCAGTAGAAGACGTTGGCCGAGGCGGTCACGTCGCCCGAGGGGGTCACCTTGTAGGGGTCCTGGACATAGATCTCGCCGTTGGTGATGACCTTCGTGGCCGTCCACGGGTTGCCGATGCCGGCGTCCACGATGTTCCAGTCGAGGGTGTAGCGCGGGATGTCCTCCACACCGGCGAGGGAGGTGCGGGTGAACGAGGTGGTGAGGGAGGCCTTGGCACTTGCCCGGAGGCCCTTCGTGATGAAGTCCAGTTTCTGGTCCAGCACGAGGTCGGTGTTGAGTTTGCTCACCGTCACCTGGTCGAAGTCGCCCTGCATCAGGTAGTAGTACGGATTGTTGTAGAGCGTCGAGCCGTGGGAGGCCAGACGGATGCCGCTGTCCTCGGGATAGTCCGGGTCGGGATACAATTCCAGCGCCCATTCCGGATAGTAGGCCGGGAAGAGGCACGTCGCCGCACTGTACATCGTCGTGAACAGGGACGCCACCGTCACGTCGTCCGGCTGCTGGCGGATGCCCGTGCTGCCGCCCATCCGGAGCGACAGGGTGGTCGAGGACGTCGGACGGAAGTCGATGTTGGAGCGGTAGTTGAACCGGTTGTAGTCGAACTTCGTATTGCCGGCCGGGTGGATGGACTTGACGATGGAACCCTCGTTGAGGTAACTCACCGAAAGGAAGTACTTGATCTTCTTCGTACCGCCGGACACGTTGAAATTGGCGTTCCAGGACTGGGCGAAGTCATTGAGCAGCAGTTCGTACCAGTCCGTGTCGGGATAACGGATGGAGTTGGTGCCGTAGCGGTAGGCGTCGATGGTGGACTGCGGGTAGAGGCTCGTGAAGGAGCCGTCGTTCTTGTAGGCAACGTTGGCCGCCTCGATGATGTCGACCGACGCGATATGCTCCGGGAGGCGCGTCGCCTGGCTGAGGCCGTAGTCCACGGTGAGCCGCATCTTCGGCGCCCCTTCCTGGCCGGACTTCGTGGTCACGAGGATGACGCCGTTCGCCCCCTTGGCCCCGAAGACGGCGGTCGCGGAGGCGTCCTTGAGCACTGAGATGGTCTCGATCTCGTTCGGGTCCAGGGCATTGAAGGTCCGTTCGATGCCGTCGACCATCACCAGCGGGGTCGATCCGTTCCAACTGGAGATGCCACGGATGTAGATGGTGGCGTCGTCGGCGCCCGGCTGTCCGCTCGTCTGGACGGTCTGCACGCCGGAGAGTTTGCCGGCGATGGCGTTCGTGACGTTGGTGGTGCCGGTGCGGAGCAGGTCGTCCGAAGACACCTGCGAGATGGCTCCGACCACACTTTCCTTCTTCTGGACGCCGTAGCCGACCACGATGACATCCTGCAGGAGTTCGCTCTCCTCTTCGAGGACCACGAGCCAGTCGAGCGGGTCGTCGAAGGTGCGCCGCCGGGCCTGGTAGCCGATGCAGGAGACCTCCAGGACGGAGCCCTTGGGGACGCGGATGCGGAAGGCGCCCGTCTCCGAGGTGACGGCCCCGCCGAGTTCCGCCCGGCCGGGCACCATCACCGTCGCGCCGGGCACCGGCAGTCCGGCCCCGTCGACGACCGTACCGGTAATCTCGATCCGGACGGTCTCCTGGGCCTGGAGGGCAGCGCCTGCGAGGAGCAGGGCGCAGATGGCATGTAAGTGTCTCATAGTCTAATGGTTGTCATTGAAATAAGGGGCATCGCTCATCGAGGAGGGGGTCCGGCGGCGCACCGAGGGCCAGCCGTCCTTCCACTCGATCCGGTCCAGGAAGAGGACGCGGCCGACCGACTCCTGTCCGATGGTATAGGCATGGTAGAGCATCCAGTCGTCGCCGGCATCGTCCGTCACGAGGGTGGCGTTGTGGCCGGGACCGGCGAACACCGTGCCCGGTCCGATCAGGTATTCATGGTAGTTGTCCAGCATCCGGCCGCCCGCCCGGGTGACATACGGGCCCCACAGGTGCTCCGACCGTCCGTAGACGACGCGGTAGGTCGTCTGGACACCGGTGTTGCCGGCCGTGGAGGGGTCGGGGAAGACGACGTCTGCATAGTCCTCGGGCGGATAGCCGCAGGGCAGCGATGCACGGGGGGACGCGAACAGATAATAGTACCCGTTGCGGCGGACGATGCAGGCCGCCTCGTAGTTCTCGCTGGCGAGAGCCACCTTTTCCGCGCCCGGCCGGACCGAAAGGCCGTCATCGGACAGTTCCACGGCCCAGATGCCGCCGCCGAAACTCCCCCACACGAGGTAGCGGTGCCCGTCTTCCTCGTACAGCGACGGGTCGATGGAGTTGGGCACGCCCGACTCCTGCGCGTCGATGAGGCAACCGAGGTCCTGGAAGGGCCCTTCCGGCGAATCGCTGACCGCGACCGCGATGCCCGTTTCCTGGATGGACGACCCGCTCAAGGCGTAATACATCACGTACCGGCCGCCGATGCGGGCCACCTCGGGCGCCCACATGGACGCGCCGGCGATGTAGACGGCGGGCTTGCCGTCGAAGGTCGAACCGAGGTATTCCCAGTCCACGAGGTTGTCCGAGCGCATGGCCGGACAGATGGCGGAGGCCGAAATGGTGGTGGAATAGGCGTAGAAGGTCCCGTCTGCATCGCGCATCACGCCCGGGTCCGGGAACTTGCTGTCGGCATAGACCGGATTCCGGTAGAACCGCCAGGAGGGCAGGTCCAGTTCGCCGCCGGAGGGCTGGCACGCCGTCGCGAGGACGGACAGGAAGACGGGGATGGAGCATCGTTTCATCGGTCATCAATCTTAGTCGACCGCAAAATTAGCATGGGCGGCGCTCCCCGAAAAGAAGAATCAGTCCAAAGATGGAAGATTCGGCCCAGCCGCGCAAAGGGCCTTCTGTTGCATGATTCACCCGTTTCTTCTATTCTATCGCGCGGAGGCTGCGTAACTTTGCAAGAATGAAAAGAAACAACGTTATGAAAAGAATCCTCCTCCTGTCCGTCCTCTTCGCGGGGACCCTCCAGGCCGCGACCTACAGCGGCAAACCCGAAGCCGGTGCCATCCGGCAGGTCTGCGACAGCGTCGCCCGCTGGGAAATCACCCACCGGAGCGAATGCCGCCACCACGACCTCAACTGGACCAACGGCGCCCTCTACGCCGGCATGTTCGAATGGGCGGAAGTGACCGGGAACGAGGAAATCTTCGACTTCCTGATGAACATCGGCAAGAAGAACCTGTGGCGCCTGGCGGTCAGGACCTACCACGCCGACGACATGGCCGTCGGGCTGGGCTTCCTGAAGATGTACCGCCGCTACGGCGACGAGGCCATGATGCTGCCAGCCGCCGAGCGGGCCCACTACATCGCCACGCATCCCTATCCGGCCCCGCTGGACAAGTCCGACGAACTCGGCAAGAACCACCGCTGGTCGTGGTGCGACGCCCTGTTCATGGCCCCGCCCGTCTTCGCCCAACTCTACGGCATCACCGGGGAGCCGGTCTACCTGGAGTTCCTGGAAAAGGAATATCGTGGATGCACCGACTCCCTCTACGACCGCACGGAACACCTGTATTACCGCGACTGCATGCGCAAGGCCCAGCCCGAGAAGAACGGCGCCAAACAGTTCTGGGCCCGCGGCGACGGCTGGGTGTTCGGCGGCATCCCGCAGGTGCTCGACGCCCTCCCCGCCGACTATGCCGGACGAGAGTATTTCCTCACCATCTTCCGCGAGATGGCCGCACGGCTCGTGGAACTCCAGGACAAGGACGGCCACTGGCATGCCAGCCTCCTGAACCCAGCCGCCTATCCCGACCCGGAGAACAGCGCCTCGGCCTTCTTCTGCTACGGTCTCGCCTGGGGCATCCGCAACGGCGTCCTGAAGGGGAAGACCTATCGCAAGGCCCTCGAAAAAGGCTGGGCGGGTCTCGTGGAAGGGGTCCATCCGGACGGGATGCTGGGTTATGTCCAGCCCGTCGGCGCCGCCCCGCAGAAGGCCGCCTACGACAAGACCGAGGTCTACGGCACCGGCGCCTTCCTGCTGGCCGGGACGGAAATGTACAAACTCTACGGTCAAGGGCGGCGGCTCTTCAAGTAGTCCTGCGGCGAGAGGCCGTACTTGGCCTTGAAGCACTTGGCAAAATACGAGGGCGTCTGGAAGCCGGTCGCGTAGCAGATTTCGCTGATCCGGTCGGAACTGGTCACGAGCAACCGCTCGGCCCGCAGCAGACGGTGTTCCCGGATATAATCATTGGGTGAGGTGTCCAGCAGGTCCCTCACCTTTCTTTTGAGGGTGGTCTTGCTGATGCGCAGGGCCCCGGCGAGGCGTTCGATGCTGAAGTCCGGATCGGACAGGTTCTCCTCCACCACGCGGGAAAGGTTGCGGATGAACATCTCGTCCCGCACCGACAGGCCGCTCCCCTCCTCCTGCGCCGCCTCCACCGTCACGTCGGCGGTCTGCTGCACCCAGCGGAGCCGGTCTTCCCGGTTGCGGGTCAGGCTCTCGATGCAGGACAGCAGGTATTCCATCGAGAAGGGCTTCGACACCAGCAGGTCGGCCCGGCTGTCCATGCTCTCGATCATCGCCTCGCCGGTCAGGTGGGCCGACAGGATGATGACGAGGATGTGCGAGAAGGTGAAGTCCTCCTTGATGGCGTTGCACAGGGCCAGGCCGTCCATCCGGGGCATCGAGAGGTCAGTGACGACGACGTCGATGCCCTCCTCCGTGCGGACGAGTTCCATCGCCTCCGCCCCGTCCGCGGCCTGGAGGACGGTGTAGCGGGCCTCCAATTTGCGGCAGATGTAGGCGCGCAGTTCGGCATTGTCCTCCACGACGAGGATGCGGCGGCCCCGCTCCCGGGGCTCCCCGGCCTCCGGCGACAAGTCGGCCGGTTCCGGGACGGCCGGGTCGCGGGGCAGGGTCAGGAGGAAGCGGTTGCAGGTGAGGTCGCCGTCCATCTCCAGCGAACCGCCGTGGAGGTTCGCCAGGGTCCGCGCCACGGACAGGCCGATGCCGAAACCGGATACGCCCTTCCCCTCCTCGCCCCGGACGAAGGAGTCGAACACGGCCGACCGCATGGAAGCGGGGATGACCGGCCCGTCGTTGCAGAACCGGACCACGACCCGGTCCTCCCCCTCCGCCTCCGCCGTGATGGACAAGGTTCCGGAGGCATATTTCAAGGCATTGGAAATGAGATTGTTCACGATCTTGGCCAGGCCGGCCCGGTCGGCATGGACCCACAAGCCCTCCGGCACCGCCAGCGTGACCTGGATGCCCTGCTGCTCGAAGGCCTGGCGGTAGTTCAGCAGGAGGAAGGATAACTGGTCGCCGAGGTCCAGGGGCTGCGTGTGCAGTTGGAAGCCGCTCTTCTCCACCCGCGTGTAGTACAACAGTTCGTCGGAGAGTTCCGTCAGGTAGTCGGCATTCTTCTCCATCGTCCGGAGGTCGCGTTGCACGTCCTCGGGCCAGCCGTCCCGCGCCATCACATCTTCGAGCGGGGTCTTGATGAGGGTGAGCGGCGTCTTGATCTCGTGGACGATGCCCCGGAAGATGTCGAGCCGCCCTTCGTTCATCTCGAGTTTGAGGCGGTCCTCCAGTTCCTTCCGCCGCCGGGCCTCCCGCTGCCGGAGCGCCATGAAGGCAGCTGCACCCGCTCCCAGGGCCAGGAGCCCGTACAGGAGGAAGGCCCATCCCGTGCGGTAGAACGGCGGTTTGACGACGATCTCCGGCGGCGGGACGTCCTCGTTCCAGGTGCCCCGGCCGCTGACCCCTTTCAGGCGCAGGACGTAGCGGCCCGGCGGCATGTTCGGGAAGGTCACCGTCCGGGAGCCGCGGAGTTCCGTCCAGGCGTCGATGTAGCCGTCCATCCGGTAATACATCGTCCCGGCGCCGGGTGAGGTCCGGTCGATCAGCGAGAAGGACAGGGCGAAGGAGCGGTGGTCGTACGGCAGGACCAGATGGGACGTGGCGGCGATGGAGGCCGACAGCAGGCCGTCCTCCCCGCCGGGCAGGATTTCCTCGCCGCCGACCCAGAGCGTCGTCACGCCCAGGTAGGGCTCCGGATCCGTATCCTGCTCCAGGGAGGGGTCGATGCGCACGAGGCCGTCCCGGGAGCCCAGCAGGAGGCTTCCGTCCATGAGCACGGCCGCCGCATCCAGGCTGAATCCGTTGTTCAGCAGGCCGTCGCGGCGGTGGAAAGCCAGGATGGAACCGTCGGGACGGATCTGGTTCAGGCCGAACTCGGTCGCCACCCACAGGCCGCCGTCGCGATCCTGCAACATGTTCTGGCACAGGTCGCTGGACAGGCCGTCCCGGACGGAGCGGCGGACGAACCCGTCGCCGTCGAGACGAGCGATCCCCTGCCCGAACGGGACCACCCAGACCTGTCCGTCCCGGTCCTCCATGAGGGAATGGATGCGGTCGGAAGGCAGGGAACGCGGGTCGTCGGGGTCGTGTACGAAATGGGTCTGCCCACCCCCGTCGAAACAGTAGAGACCGTCCTTGAAGTTGCCGAACCACAGCCGCCCGCGGCCATCCTCCAGGATGGAGCAGACCTTGAGGCCCGGCAGGTAGCGGGTCTTGACGAACCGCCCGCTCCCTTCATCGTAGCGGAACACGCCGGATACCGTTCCGGCGAGGATGGTCCCGTCGCTGCAACGGTACAGCGGGCCGTTGGAGCGGCGTTTCCATGGGATGACAGTCTCCCGGCCGGTCCGCGTGTCGTAGCGGTAGACGCCCGAGAGGGTCATCAGCCAGAGGTCGTCCCCGTCGCGCATCAGGGTCGACAGGGACTTGGGAATCAAGCGGGTCGGGACCGCCTTCACCACCCTGTCCGCAAACACGAAGAGCCCGGCCTGTTCGGTCGCCACCCACACCCGCCCGTCCGGGGTCTGGGCGATGCCGGAGACCCGGCTTCCGGCCAGAGGGCCCGACCAGGTCTCCGAGGCGAAGGGCGGACGCTGCTGGATGGAGATGCCGTCGGTCCGGGTGCCGACGACCAGACCCTCCCGGAGGTTGCCGGCGAGGCAGAGGATGCTGTTGCCGGACAGGCCGTAGCGGCGGTCCGAGGTGGCCGACAGATGCTGGAGCGTCCCGTCGGACCAGTCGTAGAAGAAGATGCCGGCGTTGGTCAGGAAGGCCGCCACGGTGTCGTCCACCTTGACGCCTTTGCGCAGATGGGCCTTTTCGGGGAAATCCAAGGGCACCGTCGCCGCCGTCCGGACGTAGGGGTCCACCTCCACCAGCCGATGGTCCGAGGCCAGGACCCAGAGGGCGGCGCCCTGCTTCGGGAAGATGGAGAGGACGGTCTGCCCGCGGAAGGGCTCGCCGCCGGAGCCGTCCTGCCAGGGACGCAGGAAGGAGCCCGCCGCATCCGTCTCCCAGAGGCCGTTGCCGTACAGGCCGAGGAGGAAGATACCCCGCGCCTCGTCCTTGAACAGGGCGCTGACATTAGACGGGAGGACCTGCTTCCCGTCCTCCACGAACAGGCGGGAGACCGTCCAGTCGTCCGGGTCGACGGCCAGGAGGCCCTCCCCGTTGACCGACAGCCAGACCCGCCCCTGCGGGTCGTCGCTCACATGCCAGGTGTCGCCGTCCAGCGGCTCGCCGCAGAGGGCGCCGAGAGTCGAGAACCGTTCGGCCTGCGGGTCGTAGACCGAGACACCGCTGCCCGTCAGAATCCACAGGCGCCCGCTCCGGTCCAGCATGAGGTCGGTGATGTAGTCACTGTCCAGCCCGAGGTCGGCACGATACCAGGTGCGGACCGTCCGCCCGTCGTACCGCGACAGGCCGTGGGTGGTGCCCAGCCAGAGGAAGCCCCGGCCGTCCCGGCAGATGGCCCGCACGCTTGCGCTCGGCAGGCCGTCCTCCTGGGAAATCCGGCTGAAGTGGAACTGACCCGTGGGTACGGAGGCGTCCAGGGACACGGCGCACAGCAGGGCGCACAGGCAGGTGAGGAATCGTTTCATATACGCAAAAAGGCTGGCGGTGTCCACCGCCAGCGCAAAGTTAACCAATTTCCGCTTTTATCAATTGTATTTCACCCAGATTTCCAGGGCACTCACACTGTTGTCGGCATAGGGACGCAAGCGGGCGGCACCGGAAGCAGGCTTGGTGAGGATCTTCTCCACACCGGCGGAGGTGGATCCGAAGCGGCCGTCCACGAACCGCAGGCGCATCTTCAGTTCCCCGGTCACCGCGGCCGTCAGGTCGGCGGACTCATCCACATCGGTGACCGCCTTCGTATTGCCGAGGTCGATGGTCACCCAGATGTCCTCCTCCGGCAGGCCGGTGGACTCGTACTTCTTGAGACTCGTCGCCTTCCATTCGCCATCGTCCCCGTCCAGGTATTCCACGGCCCAGAGTTTGGGACTGAGGTTGTGGCTCATGCCCACCTTGAAGTTGATGGTGCTGCCGGCCGGGATGGTGCTGACCGGAATCCGGAACAGGATATAATCACCCGTCCAGAATCCCTTGAGGGCGTAATTCCCGGCATTGTCCGCCGAAGGATAGGCAGAACTGGTGCCGAGGTCCGGCGTCACGTCGATGAGTTCCATGGTGGCCTCCGTCCCCTCCGGCAGGTCGGCCTTGGTCTTGCCCTCGGTCTGCATGTCGGTGTGCTTCTCGGTCAGGAGTGCGCCGTCACCGAGGGTCCAGGCGGCCAGGAGGATGGGCTCCTTGTTGGCGGACTGGGACACCGTGACGGTGACCGGGGCGACGGCGGTGTTGGAGGAGGTGAAGGTCAGCGTACCCTTGCGCAGGGCGCCGCTGTTGAATCCGGCGGTCAGGGTGACGGTCTCGGCCTCACCCTTGCGGTTGCCCGCGCCGCCTTCGGCCGAGGCGGTGAGCCAGTCGAGGTCGGCCTTCTCGAGGGTCCAGGCCGCGTCGCTGCGCACCTGGAGGGTCGCCTCGCCGCCGCCGATTTCGAACACGATGCCGTCTTCCGACGCACCTTCAACCGTCAGGAACGGCTGGAAGGCCTTCTGGGTCACCCGGTAGGTGAAGGGCTCCATGCCCTCGGGGCAGAGGCTGAAGGTGCAGGTGCGCTCCGCCTCGAAGTTGTCCTCGGCCACGACGCTGACGGTCACCTGGCGGTCGGCCTCGGCGGAGGCGGGCGTCACCTCGACGAATGCGCCTTCGCCGGCCTCCAAGTGCCATGCGACGTTCGACTGCACGGTGAAGGAGTAGGGCTGGTTATCGACCGCCTCGAAGGCGATGGCCTCGGCGGAGTCATGGCTGGAGGTGAAGGTAGGGGTGATCTGCACGGCCTCCTGCAGGATGGTGAAGGTACGGGACTGGTCGCCGGAGGTGACGGTCAGTTTCCCCTCGCGCTGGGTCCGGCCGTTGTCCTGGGCGGTCAGGGTGATGGTCGTGCCCTCGGTCGCCTCACCCTTGAGGGCGGACACCTTGAGCCAGTCGAGGTTCTCGATGCGGATGGTCCAACTGCGGGTCGAAACGACCTGGAACGAGACCACCTCGGGCGATTCGGCCGCGAAGGTGACGGTCTCGGAGAGGCCGCTGACCGAGAAACGGTCCTCGGCGGCTTCTTCATGGCCGCTGCAGGCCCAGGCAAGGACCAGCGTCGCGGCAAAGGTTTTCCAAAGATGCTTCATATTGTCTTAGTGTTTATTGGTAGAATTCAACTTGCTCGGGAACGGCCCACTCCCCCTCCATCTCGTAGGGAAGGCGCCAGACGTGGCCCCGGGAATCGGCGAAATACAGGCGGCAGACCGAGAATCCGTCGGGGTCGCCATCCGCCCAGAAGGCATAGAAAGGGTCCTTCGCCCCCTCGGGCCGCCGGACATAGCAATGGTTCCGCGGGGAGTTCTTCGTGTACTGGAGGGTCCGCTTCCAGGTCCGTCCCCCGTTCCGGGAGGTCCAGGCTTCCACTTCCCCGCCCTGGCCCCAGCACTGCGGACCGGTGCCGGTGGGCGCGATGACCGTCCACTCCTTGCCGTGGATATAGAGGCTGCCGGAGTCGTAGTTGTGGGTGGAGGTGGTGATCTTGTGGGTCTTCCAGCCCTTTCCCGTCCAGGCGATGACGTACCATTCCCGCGGGCCGTGCTTCGGGCCCGGCTGGTGGCCGTTGCTGGTCAGGTAGAGGATGACGGGGCGGCCCTTCGCATCGAAGTTCACGTCCTTGATGTAGCAGTTCTTGCCCGCGCGCTCCAGGTCGAGGATCTTGCAGGGATTGTCGCGGTCCGTGACCGGCAGGGCGACCGGCGTGCCGTCGGCCTGGGTCCAGGTCTTCCCGAAGTCGGTCGTCTGGAGGTAGTAGATATTGGTGCGGGTGTCGCAGTTGCCGTTGAAATGGCGGTTGAAGACGGTGACGAGGGTGTCGCCGCGGCGGCCGGTGATCTGGTAGTGGCCGGACTTGTGCTCGCCGAGTTCCGGTTCGATGATGCTGGCGATCTGGGTGTACGGGGTCCAGTGCTCGCCGTCCGGGGAGGTCTGGTAGAACAGGCGGCGCACGCCGTCGTAGCGGCAGAAGAAGAGGAAATGCCCCTGGCCCTCCACGTAGTAGGGCTGGGGGTAGGCCATGATGCTGCCGCCCTTGTCCTCGAAGGCGGAGATGTCCCAGGGGGCCACGCTCTTGTAGCGGAAGCCCGGGCGGGTGTTGCCGCGGCCGGCCACGTAGACCCAGATGTAGCCTTCGCCGTCGATCAGGAGGGAGGGATTGTCGTGGGGGTCGCCCACCTTGCCCTTGTCGTAGACGACGGTCGGCTTGGCGACGAGGCCGGTCTTGTGGTCGTAGCAACTGACCATGCAGAGCAGGTGGCGGGCTTTGGCCTCCGTCGTGCCGCCGTAGACGAAATAGGTCCGGTCCACTTCCGGGGCGTAGATGGCGAGCGGCCGGTGCTTCATCGTATAGGTGCCGAAGGAGCCGGAGTACTTGGAACCATACTCGCTCCGCTGGCCGAGGTCGAACCAGATGGGGCGGAAGCCGTCCACCTGGGTATTGTTCAAGGTGCCGGGCTCCTGGGAGAAGGCGGCGAGGGGCAGCAGCGCTGCGAGGAGGAGTGACCAGATTTTCTTCATGCGGATGGTGTTTGCCGGGGTCAAATGTAGGACAAAGCCGCGTTTCCGCCAAGCCTCGCCCGCGAATTGGGCCGTAAATGCCAGCATCGGGCCGTCCGTTGCACCTTCCGGGCGGAAATCCGGAGAAAAATCGCTAACTTGCGGCTTCAATCCGTTTGAACCATGAACTGCCTCATCGCCATCCTGCTCTGCCTCGTGCAGAACCCCGACTGGACCGCCCTGCGGAGCGCCTTCCGGGATGCGGCCGCTGCCACGGCCGTGACGAAGGACGCCCTGACCGACGAATACATCACCCTGTCCGACCACGGCCGGATGAACGATGTCCTGCTGCTCCAACTCTATACGAGCGTCCACCTGCCGGAGGACGAGGTGGAGTGGCTGCTGGACCTGTTCTCGGAGGACGGGACCTTCTCGGACATCGACTATGCCGACCAGCACCGCGGCAAATGGCCCGCTTCCCTCCACCTGACCCGGATGCAGGCGCTGGCAAAACTGTATGTTTCGAAGGGGTCGCCGTGGTACCAGGACACCCGCCTGCGGGAAGTCCTGCACCGGGGTGCGGCCTGGTGGTGCACCGCACGGCCGAAGAACCCCAACTGGTGGCACAACGTCATCGGCGTCCCCAAGAAACTCGGGACGGTGCTGGTCATGCTGTATGACGAATGGACGCCGGAGGAATTGGCGGCGGGCCTTGCCGTCATGGACCAGTGCACCTTCGGGATGACCGGACAGAACAAGGTCTGGCGGGCCGGGAACATGCTGATGAAGGGCCTCCTGACCGAGGACGGCGACCTGGTCCGAAAGGCCGTGGACACGATGGCGGAGGAGATTGTCATCACCGAGGACGAGGGCATCCAGCCTGACGGGTCCTTCCACCAGCACGGTCCCCAACTCCAGTTCGGCAACTACGGGCTGGCCTATGCCGAGGGGCTTTCCTTCTGGGAACGGGCCCTCGACGGCACGCCCTACGCCTTCACGGACGCGCAGCGCCAGATCCTCGAAACCTTCATCCTGGACGGCCTGGCCTGGACCTTCTGGCGGGGGCAGATGGACCCGAGTTCCTGCGGCCGCCAACTGTTCCGCAGCAGCCTGCGGGGCAAGGCGTTGTCCTTCGTCGTGACGGCGGACAACCTGGCCCATACCTCCTCGGAGCAGCGGGAACTGTTCGGCCGGCTTGCGGAGCAGACCCTGCACCCCGGAGCCGTAGAGGCGCTGACCGGGGCCCGGTATTTCCCCCGCTCCGACTACGGCATCTACCGCACACCGGGCTGGTATGCCTCCGTCCGGATGCACTCGGAGCGGACCATCGGCTTCGAATTCACCAACCGGGAGAACCTGGGCGGCTGGTTCACGGCCGACGGCGCCCTCCTGACCCTCCGGGACGGGCAGGAATACACCGATATCTTCCCGGAATGGGACTGGCGTATGATTCCGGGGGTCACCGCCTACGACGACGGGACGCCGCTCAAGACCCTGGACGGGCGGGAGGACAAGGAGAACCATACCGCCCATGTCGGCGGGCTGGCGGCCGGTGAGGTGCTCTGCACGACGATGGAAATCAACCGGGACGGGCTCCATGCCCTCAAGGCGATGTTCTTCTTCCCGGACGGCATCGTCGCCCTCGGGACGGACATCCACGGCACGCCGCAGATGACGGTCACGACCGCGCTGGAGCAGAACCGACTGAACGGGGAGGTCTGGCAGGACGGGCAGGTCCGGGCCTGGCACCGCGGGAAGGGATACATCTCCCTGGACGGGCACCCGCTCCAGGTCACGGCCGGGCCGCAGGAAGGCGACTGGGGCCTGCTCGACCCCGCCTTCGCCGGGCAGGCGCAGCAGGGCGATGTGTTCCGCTGCTGGATCGCGCAGGACAGCAGCCACTATGCTTATGCCGTCTACCCCGACATCTCCCTGCGGTCGTTCCGTCGGGCCGCGCGCCGTCCCCGGGCCCGTGTCCTGTCCAACGACCGGTCCTGCCAGAGTGTCGCATGGGGCGCCTGGACCTGCATCGTCGACCATACCGGGACGCCTTCCATCCGCATCCTGCACAAGGGGCGGGAGGTCGGCCGGACCGAATTATCTCCTTTATCCTGAGCCTATGTTCCACGTCAGCGACCCTGTTCCGACGGCTCCCGAAGTGTTCTCCACTCCCCTGCAGGAGGCCGTGTACCAGACTTTCTCCCGCCTGTCGATCCCTTTCGAGCGGGTGGACACCGACCCGGGCCTCACGATGGAGGACTGCCAGCATATCGACGCGAAGATCGGCTGCCGCATCGTGAAGACGCTCTTCCTGTGCAATCGCCAGCAGACGGAGTTCTACCTGTATGTCACCACGGATGACAAGCCGTTCGTGACCAAGGACTTCTGCCGTTCGCTCGGCATCCCGCGGGTGTCGTTCGCACCGGCCGACCGGCTCCTGGCCCTCACGGGTGTGACGGTCGGCGCCACGACCGTGTTGAGCGCCCTCCTCCCGAGCGCCGCCGGGGTGCACCTCGTCATGGACCGCAGCGTCGCCGAAGCCCCTTGGTTCGCCTGCACCGACGGCACCCCCACCAGCTTCGTCAAGCTGGCGACCGCCGACCTCCTCATCCGCCTTCTCCCCTCCAGCGACCACACCCTGACGCTGATCTGATCCAACACCACAAACACCATCCATGATACAACGCCCTTTCCGGAGGCCACCTGCAGGAGCCCCCGGAAAGGAAAAAGCAGTATCGGACCGGGAACAGATCAGTTGATTGTCACTTTCTCGGTCTTGAAGTAGGTGGTGCCGATATAAAGGTTCGTGGTTCCTGCGGCCAGGCGTTTGAAAGCGGCCGTGAAAGACTGGCCATCCTGATAGGCAGCCCAAGTCACGGTCTTGATGAACTGGACAGCGTTCTTCCCGCTACCGGTCAGCGAGGAACTGCCACTTGCTGTCATATCTTTTCCATTCTCGGAGCCGTAGTCCGGATTCAGTACACTGGCGGAATCTTCGAAGGTCAATTCGATCGGGAACATGGAGCTGGGCAGGCCCTCCGGCAGGGTAACGCACACGGAACCGGAGCCACCGGAGGCGATCGTCTGCGTGGCGGGGCTGACGGTCAACGTCTGCACCGGAAGTACCCGGATCCGGATGTTGCGGACCAGCGTGCCAGAGCCGGTCTGTCCGGTGACGCGGAACGTGGAGAGACCTTCCTGATCCGCCTTCACCGTATATTCGAGATCATACCATGCGTCGGCCGCCTTCGTGCCACCTTCTGTCCATCCACCAGCCGGGACGATGAGCGACGGCTGTGTCGGCACCGTCAGGGATGCCGCGGCGGAAGCACTCTCCTGCGTGGCATCCGGCAGGAATTTATATCGGAAATAGCCGGTCTGGTCCAATTCGGAACGGACAAAGACTTTCTCGATATACTGGACATACATGCGGGACAAGCCGTCCGAAATGTCTTCGAGTTCCTGGGTCGAGAGATCTGTGGATATATTACCGTTGAAAGAATAGTTCGCCGCCTCTTCCGGCGTGGCATAGCCTTTCTTGGAGACCTTGTCAATCCGAAGGGTGTAGAGGAAGTTCCGGTAGATAGGAAGGTAACCGCCATCGCTGTCCATCAGGTCCATCCGATAGTAGCACACCTCGCCGTTCCAGGTACATTTCATCAGGATAAAGGTCGGGTTGGCCGTAGGCTCGGGCCTCTCATAAAGATAGTCCTGCGCCTTCCCGTCCTCGTCCGTCCACTTGCCGGCATTCTCCGTGTCGATGGCCGACTCATCAGGCATGTACCCGGGATAATTCTCCCGGAGCGCATCCAGTGTGGCATCGGCATAGCCACTGTAGAAGGCTCCATCCTTGATGATGGCAAAACTCCCCTCGGAGGGTTTATTGTAGGTCTCGAAACCCAGGAGGTTGAACGTCACACCCGATGGCAAGGCGACACTCCCGCTGACCTTCACGGACAATTTTGCGAAATTCCGAACCAGACGGACCTGCCTGAAAGCCTCTGCCGCGGTTGCCGTTCCGCCGGGCAGGTCGATATACTGCCAGTAACCATCGTCCGTCCCCTGGGTCACGAGGGTCTTCATGATGTCCTGCCAGGCTTCCGTCGCCCCGCCGGACAAGGTGGCGAAATCCAGCGTTCCCGGCATGGCGATGACATGGACGGACTGGTGGGATTCCGTCTTCCGGAGCGACACGATGTATTCCTTATGGTAATTTTCCTGCCCATCCTTACTGAAATCGGCGTCCGAGGCCGGGAAGACCTCGACCAGATCGTTGAAGTTGCCGCTGGAACCAAAGACCAGCACGTAGACATGAAGGTCCTTCGCAGGCGTTTCACCCATCGCACGAGTGACAGGCCGGTTCTGCGGGAGGTTCAGGCCCATGGTGAAGGTCACCCGTTCCACCCCGTCCTCCTGAGGCGGGACCGTCGTCCCTTTGGTACAGGCTGCCGCACAAAGCAGCGCCGCCGTCAAATACAATATCTTTTTCATACCGTCTAATTGCTCATTTTGTTTGCAAAATCATAGCCCAGCCATTTCTTGGCGGCTTTGTCGTTGGTCGTCGGCTTACCATTGTCGTCCAGCGGCTCCTCTCCCCAGTACCAGGCATCGTAGACGCAGCGGACGTATTGGTTCATTCCTTGAGTCGCTGACTCCCCTATATATGATTGATTACTGAATTTTTTTCGGTGATATGAATAAAATCTACCAGAAGAGGCCCAATATCCTTCCTCTGACTCATCTTTAGTAGATTTAACCTTTGAATAAAAAAGATCCTCTATCTTCTTGTTTGCATTCAACTTCTGCAGAAAGTTTATTTCTTCCTCTGTAGGAATCCGCCAACGCCCCGCCGGATAACCGTTTTCCTGATAGGCGGCACATCTTACCACTGCTTCATTATAACGGACCGGTGCTGTCTTGCCATACGATGAAGCAATAATGAACAGAGGAGCTACACCATGGATGTCGTCCCTTGTTGAATGATAATTGGTCAAACCACTCAGCGTTGCGCCCGTTGTTGTTGTGCTACCAAATCGGAGATTGTCTTCTTGTATCATGCGCGGGTCTAAAACGGGAATGTCATCAGAAATGGCCGCCGAAACAATGTGCAAAAATTCGGATTTGTTATTGGCAGATGTTAAGACTTCAGATTCTGAATAGACACGTCCAAGGGCATTAGATGTTTTCCAGCCGCTGTTATAATACCCGCGAAATTTGTTGTCTGATGTTACGGGAGATGTTCCACTTTTAGGTGCCCCCGTTTTATTCACAAACACGTTCTTGTTTGACTGGATCTGCCGCCGGACGAAGTTCGGATTCTGTGTCAGGGTGACCACCTTGTCGTAGGAGGCTGCCTCTCCGGTCAGGTGCAGGCGGAGAACATAGACATACGGCGTGGCGTCGAAATAGCTCTTCGTGAAATCGTCGATCAACCGGTGGTTGATGCTCAGCGTCTTGCCCACATCGTCATAGGATACCCACCCCCTCACATCGTCCGCCGTCAAGCGTGCTCCGTCCGGACGGCAGAGGGTGGCAATGTTGGCCTCGTCCGGTGCCCCGCTCAGGATCAGCACCGTCTCTGCGGCCCCGCTGCTGGTGTATTTGACTTGGTAGATCTTGTCGATGCTCATCTCGACAGGTCCCGAGGCGATGTAGGAAATCGTGGTGCTTGTCCCATAGAAGGTAACGGAAGAACGCTCGGGGCTGATATACTTGACATCCGGGATGATGCTGCTGATCAGGTCCTCTCCGGAATCATTCCAATGCAGGACCGTGAAGGCCTCCAGTTCGACCAGGGGCTCTTTCTCTGCCGGGCTGACCCGGACAGCAGCCGTCAGCCGGTACCAGCAGTTGGCATTGAGCGAAGTGATTCCGCCTGGCAGCATGATCTTATAGTACCGTTCATCAGAGATACCCTTATAGGTGACGACTCCGTCCTTGCGGGTCTCGATACCCCAGCGGAGGATGAGTTTCAAGGCCGGTGCGTCCGCCGCGCCTTCTTCCCACCGCTGCGGGTAGGAGTAATGGGTCTGGGTCAGGTTGTCCTCCGCATAGCGCAGGTATTCCGTGTTGGCGAGTCCAAGGTCATCAGGAAGCCAGAAGGTGGCACCTTCCGACTTCGCCGCGCCCGCGCCGAGCAGAGCCTGCCGGGCCTCTTTCTCCAAGCGTACGCGCGCCACCTCGTACATCGGTGTCCAAGTCGTGGTCTTGTCCCCGTCCACCGTCTCGATGGGTTCGGTACCGAAATCCAACGTCAGGCTCAGCTTCGCCGTCAGGCGCTTCAACGGGATATCGACCTCTTTCGTGCTGGCAGAGAGGCGTTTCTCTGCCGTCATCACGAAATATTTCTCTGATCCTTCAGCTATCACTTCGGCATAGGTGCCATGAGTGTCTCCGACGGCCAGCCCCTTGATCTGGCTCAGTGTCTTTCCGGAGAGGTCACCGGTATAATTGGCAACGGCATAGAAGATGGCGCTACCATGCGGGAAAAGTTCATCCGCGTTCGGAACGCCTTCGTCTTCGAGACGGACCGTGAACGAGTGTTTCTCAGCCATTTTGTCTTCAGGCGTATAAGTGCTGGAATAGAGAGGTTGGCTTTCCTCGTCTGCGAAAAAGAAGTAGTCTATTCGTCCGATATAGTTCTCACGGCCCTCGCCGGTCATCGGATCGGCCGCAGCACGGGTGACGGGTGATGAGCACAACAGGTTCAGCCGGAGAGCGGCTTCATCCAGCCGCACTTCGCTTCCGTCCTTGCTGCAAGAAGCGCTCCCAGTCAGCACCAAGGCTACTGCTGCGAATATCATGGAGTTTTTCATATACGACTAATTATTGGTTATGACCTGGGCACCGCCTCGAGTGACCTCGCTATTGATGCAATACCGGTGCCCGTCGACCTCGACGTAGAAGTTCAATTCGCCCTGTCCGGTCGAGGTTCCCTTCGTTATCGTCAGATTGATACGGCCGTTGATAACGCCGGAGAGCGTACCGTCTCCATCGACCGTGGCGTCATCTGCAGCCAGCGTCACCGCCGACGGATTGCTGTTGGTGATGAGCCACCTCCCGCCCGTCGGGGCATAGACTGAGAAATACTCCTGGATGGGGGCCTCTCCGGCGAACGACGCGGCTGTCCGGCTCCACTCTGCCGCCCCACTGATACGGTAGAGGGCGCCGGCATTGATAATCGGGCTGTCCGTATAATCCAGCGTCTCGACATCGACATCCCACGGAAGCGACAGGTTGAAGACTGTGAACTTCCATTGATTGGACGGCAGTTTGAGGCCTCTGATCCGGTACTTGCGGCCACCGGTGAAGGCGATCGGCTTTCCGGCGAGGGCGGCATCGGGATAATCTTTACTATAATTGAGTTTCAGGATCCGTGTGCCGACCTCGTCCTTGAAATAGACGGATAGGTCCGTCAGGTCTGTCGGCAGGGTGAAAACCGTGAAAGAACGTGACTTGCCCTGCTCAAGCGTGCCGATCTCGTCAATATTCTGCACATGGACTGTTCCATTGTCCGTCCGGTCATAGTCCTCGTCGCTGGTGAATCCGCTGCCGTCGGCGGGTCCAGAGAAAGTTCCTGAGATTGCCTGGGACGTCGATTCCATCCGGAATTCCGTCAGGTCGATCGGAGTGTCGGCACTTTCAAAAGTGAACTCGAAGGCAGTGAAGGCCGGTTTGAAGTGAAGTTCCACGGTCTTATTGGAAGCCTTGGCGATATTATAGGCCGTCATGTAGGCGTACTCCATTTCCGGCTCATAAACGGTGTAGGTTGTCTCGCCGTCCTCTGTGGTCGTGGTATACCAGTCAGAGGCATTGCTGTTTGCGGTTGTTGCATAGACATGGGCGACAACGGCCTGCTCCTTCTCTATGGCTGCAGTAACCTTTCCCATCTCTTCGCCGGAAGTGCCGACGGAAAGGCTGGAAGGATAGACCGCCCAGAATCTGTAGTCGTCCTGCCCGTCTATCCAGGCCAGGCCGTTGCCACTGTTCTCGACGATGGCGCTGCTGCGGTCCCCGTCCTTGTAGCCGATCACGTTGTAGACGGCATCGTGCCTGCCGGGATTGCTGGTCACTTCGGCAATGTCGCTGACGATTTTAATCTTGTCGCTTCCCGCCGTCCACCAGATGGGTTCGACATTGCTGGTGTTGTCATTGTCCTTGCCGCCGTACTCGGTCTTGGTACAGCTGTCCTGGCTCCAGGTGCTGAACTTGATGAGTTTTCCGCCTTGGCGGAACTCGTTCTTGCTGCATCCTCCGGGGATGAAGGTGCATCCCAGGAGGGTGGCGATGATGATAGCTTTTGTCTTCATACTTTTCATCCTCCTTCTGTTTACTCCCATTCCCATTTCTCGTTCCAATTGAAGTCGGAACTGCCGGCATCGATGTCGGCAACGGCCTGTCCGTCCGACTCGACGTACATGCTCTCGTCCACGATGGAGCCGAGGAAGTTCGTCTCCAGTTGGAGGCGCACTTCCCGGACGACCCTCGGTGTCTCGAATTGTTTCTTCTTCATGACCATTTGTATCTTTTATCGTTTTCTTTTGTCTTATCCTTGCACTTCCTCCAGCCAGGCCCGGGGGACCCGCGCCTTGGCGAAGAGGCTCCCCAGCAGGCCCACCACCACGTAGGTCCGGCCCTGCAGCTCCAGCACGTACCCCTCCACGCCCTTCAGGGCACCCTTGGTCACCCGCACCCGCGCGCCG
>JAFUZO010000079.1 GCA_017476575.1 Bacteroidales bacterium
TCCGACAAGTGTCAAACGCAATGTGGCAATATTGCTACATTCTCAGAAAAAATGCAAAGGCCACAAATCGCCCCTACAGCGGTCTGTGGCCTTGAATCATCCCCGGTTCGACAAAATCAAAGTGTCAAACACGGGAAGATAGGCAAACTTTCCAAACTTGCAAAAATTTTTGAATAAAAGTTTATTTAATAAATATTTTTAAAATTAAAAGCAGAAAGTCATCTTCAGCATATAATTGCTTGGCTCCTGGGGATAGATGCCGGCCTCACGGTACATCGGATCCTGAGGACGGCCGTCTGCGTCGACAGGCCCCTGCCAGGCGCGGTATACCCACGCATAGGCATAGTAATCACGGTCCAGGAGGTTGCCGACATAGAAGGCAAGCCCCAGCTGATAGCCTTGTATGTCGAAGGTGTGGCGCAGGGAAAGGTTGGAGATGAAGTATGAAGGAATGCAGCGGCTGTCCTCTTCCGTATTGTCCCAATACTGACGTCCGACCCATTTCCCGTCCAAGGACAAGGTCGTCGTCTTCAGCGGGAGAGATGTGGCGGCGAACGGTGTGAACGAGACCTGGAGCATACCCACGGTGGACGGAGACAGGAGCATCGTGGTCCGACCGTAGTGCTCCTCCCGGTAGCCGCCCTCCACCCAATCTTCCACGTAGGCCGTATAGTCCTTGATCTTGTTAGTGCTCAGGGTGAGGTTGCCGTCGGCCCGGAACCAGGCAGCCGGCGACCAGGCTGCGGACAGTTCGATGCCGCGGCGCCATCCGCGCGGAATGTTCTCCTTGATGGCATAGCCGGAACTCGACAGCCGGCCGGTCTCCAAGAGCATATCATGGTATTCCATCAGGTAGAGGTTCACTGCCCCGGTCAAATGCGCCCCGGACCATTGACTCCCCAGTTCGACGTCCACCATCGACTCGGGCTTGACAGGAATCATCTCCCCCTTGATGTTCTCCTTGATGTCGCTGCGGCCCGGTTCGCGGTGGCCGAGGGAGACGGATCCATAGACCTTGTGTGCACCGGAGGTGACCGTAAGGCCGAGGTGCGGATTGAAGAAGTCCCACTTCTGGTGATAGTCCATCGGGATGGAACTGACCTTGTCATCGGCGCCGACGAGGCTGTAGCCGATATGCCGGTACTGGAGGTCGGCATAGGCCGTCAGCCCCGGCACCGGATGGCACTCGGCACGGATGAAAGCGCCGGCCTCGTCCTTCTTGCCTTTATTCCGGTACCAGGCGTCGCTGTCGTTCAATGCGGCATAGTCATATTCCTCGCCCAGCACTTTCGTCCAGAGGATCTCCCCCCAATGGCCGCCGAGATATCGGGACAGGTTGAGGCCTCCCGTCAAGTCGATCCCATCGGAGCGATAACGCACTTCGGAAAGGAAAACAGAGAGGTCGTTGCCCATCGCCTTGCGGTAGATCATGTCGCTCCTGTTGTAGTCCTTGCCGTCCAGACCGGTCATCGAAGCGGCCGGAAAGCCGAACTCTGCGAACTTGCGGCCGACCTTATAATATTCGTCATACCCGTCGCCCCGTGTATAGTTGAATGTACCCGTCCATGTCAGCCGGTCCGAAAACGCCCGCGTATAGTTAAGCTGGAGATGGTGCTGGGCATAGTTGTCGGTCTGCCCCGGGTAATACTGGACGTTGCCGTCGTCGTCGATATAGCGGCCGGCCCCGTTGTAGCGGCGGTCTACCGCATAGACGTCCGGCTCGATGCCGTCCCAGGTGATGCCGCTGCGCTGGTCGCCCATCAGGTAGGTCAGACGCAGCGAATGGCGCCCTTCCAGCCAACCGGCCACGGCAAAGAGCGATTTCGCCCCGACCTTCCCGTTCCGGATATAGCCGTCCGTCCCGGCCGCGGACCAGGCCAGGTTGAAATACAAGCCGGAGGGGAGGAGACCGGACTGGGCAGACACCGTGGTCACGAACGTATCATAGGAGCCCGCCGACACATCCCACCGGAAAGAAGGTTCCGGGCCGACAAAGGCCGTGTTCATATTGATGCTTGCCCCGAAGGCGCCTGCTCCGCTGGCAGACGTTCCGAGGCCGCGCTGGACCTGGACGCTGGAAAGGATGCCGGTGAGGGCGGGGATGTTGACCCAGAAGACTTCCTGGGACTCGGCGTCGTTGAGGGTGATGCCGTTCAGGGTCACATTGACCTGGGAGCCTTTGGAGCCTCGGATAGTCATGGCGGAATTGCCGAGTCCGGTGCCGCCTTCATTGTACGTCACGACGGATGGCAGGAGATTCAGGGTCATCGGCAGGGAGTTCATCGGATTCGCGTTCTGCAGACCGTCCTTTCCGACCGATGAATAAGTGACAGGAGTAGATGCACCCGCACGGGATGCCGACACAACGACAGAGTCCAGCCGTTCATGTCTCTCTTCGGTCTGCGCTCCCGCACAGACACACAGCGCAAGCAGCGCCGTCATCATTACGGTTTCTTTCATCTTTTTTCCTCCGGCGGTATGAGCCGCATCAGGTTCAACGGGTATGATCTCAACCGTCCCGTCCGGGACGATACCCCAAAATATGTATTGTCGTTCCCGGCCCGGCCGGAAACCTATTTCCGTTTCAACTCCACCTCATACAACCTCGGCCAGTACTTCCCCGTCAGGAAGATACGTCCTTTTCCATCCACGGCAATCCCGTTCAGCACGTCGGTACGCGGCTCGCGCAACTTCGCCGGCAGGAGACCCGTGCAGTCCACCGTCGCCTCCACCCGGCCGTCCTTCGGGTCGATGATGACAATGAGGTCGCTCAGATAGACATTGGCCCACACTTTTCCGTCGATCCATTCCAACTCATTGAGATAGCGGACCGGACGCCCGTTCAAAGTCACTTTCTGTTTCCGCTGCACTTTCAGGTTCCGGTCCATGAAATACAAGAAGGAACTGCCGTCGCTTGCAATGAGCTGCTTCCCGTCGGTGGTCAGGCCCCAGCCCTCCCGGGGATAGCCGGTCGTGGACTTATATCGGAGCGTCGCCGCGTCGTAGCGGAATGCCACTTTGTTGGTCCATGTCAGTATATAGAGGTCGTCCCCCAGGATCACGGAACCTTCGACGAAATATTTCCGGCCGAAGTCACGGCGGGCCAGCGCCTCGCCGGTCCGGAGATCCACGGTACGCATCGTGCTCTCGCCGTACTGTCCGGTCGACTCATACAGCGTCCCGTCATGGAAGAAAAGTCCCTGCGTGTAGGAGGACGTATCATGCGGATACTCCTGGACGACTTTCACCTGATACTCCTTCACTTGGGCACGTCCGCAGGACGCAGCCAACAGGAGGCCGATGACCGATATGTACCGACTCTTCATAGATACAGGTTCATAAGGACGGGCGGGGCATTTTTGTAATGAGTTTTTTCAATTATTTTTTCATTCCCCGACCTGCCCGGTGATCCATCGCGGCTTCCACGAAGGCGATGAAGATAGGCTGCGGCCTCTCCGGTGTCGATTTCAGTTCGGGGTGGAACTGTACGGCAATAAAGAAGGGATGGGACGGAAGTTCCATGATTTCCACGAGGCCGGTGTCCGGATTGCGGCCGGAAACTTTCAGCCCGGCCGCCTCCATGCGTTCCAGGTAGGCATTGTTGAATTCGTAACGGTGCCGATGCCGTTCGGATATTTCATCGGTTCCGTAGATACGCCAGGCCAGCGTATCCGGTTCAAGGTGGCACGTATAGGCGCCCAGGCGCATGGTCCCGCCCTTGACCGTTGTCGTCTTCTGGTCCTCCATCAGGTCGATGACCGGATTGGTCGTGTTGGGACAGGCTTCCGTGGAAGCCGCATCTTTCAATCCGAGGACATCCCGCGCAAACTCCACGACCGCCATCTGCATCCCGAGACAGATGCCGAAGAAAGGAATCCTCCTCTCCCGGGCAAACCGGATAGCCGTAACCTTCCCTTCCAACCCGCGTTCACCGAAGCCCGGCGCAACCAGGATGCCGTCCATCTGGCCGAGCACTTCCTCTACATTCTCCGCATCGACATGCTCGGAATGGACCGTATGGACATGGATCTTGCACTCATTGGCGGCTCCGGCATGGACGAAGGATTCGAGGATGGACTTGTAGGCGTCCTGCAGCTCGACGTACTTGCCGACCAGGGCGATATCGACCTCCGCCTTCGGGTGCTTCAGCCGGTAGAGGAAACCCTTCAGTTCGTCCAGGTCCGGCTCCGGAAGGCTCTCCAGGCCGAGTTTCGCGACCACCATGTCGTCCAGGCGCTCCGCCTTCATGTTCAGCGGAACCTGATAGATGCTCCAGGAGTCGATGGACTGGATGACATGGCCCGGCTTGACGTTGCAGAAGAGGGCGATCTTGCGGCGGATTTCCGGTGTCAGTTCCTTCTCGGTGCGGCAGACGATGATGTCCGGGTGGACACCAGCCGACTGGAGCTCCTGGACCGAGTGCTGCGTCGGCTTGGTCTTGAGTTCCTTCGCCGCCTTCAGGTACGGGATCAGTGTCAGGTGGATGGAGAGGAAATCTTCCTCCGCCATCTCCCACTGGAGCTGGCGCATCGCCTCTACGAAGGGCTGCGACTCCATGTCGCCGACCGTGCCGCCGACCTCCGTGATGACGACATCGAAACGGCCTGTCTTGCCGAGCAGCAGCATGCGGCGCTTGATCTCGTCGGTGATATGCGGGACGATCTGGACCGTTTTGCCGAGATAGGCCCCCTCGCGCTCCTTCGTGATGACCGTGTTGTAGATCTTGCCGGTCGTCACATTGTTGGCCTTGGACGTATGCACGCCCAGGAAACGCTCGTAATGGCCGAGGTCCAGGTCCGTCTCCGCCCCGTCTTCCGTCACATAGCATTCGCCATGTTCATAGGGGTTCAGGGTCCCCGGATCAATGTTCAGGTAGGGATCGAACTTCTGGATGGTCACCCGGAGTCCCCGGGCCTGGAGCAGTTTCGCCAGCGAGGCAGCCACGATTCCCTTGCCGAGGGAGGAGGCCACGCCTCCGGTCACAAATACGTATTTCATCGCCATAGTCGGAGCAGTTTTTCTAAAATCTTACAAAAATACTCAATTCTGTCTTTCCGGCCAATTTTTTTTCGTACCTTTGCCCTATACAATGGTGGGACGGTCTGCCGCGCCGCCGTTCCCGGCCGGGCCGGGAACCTGCGGTGAGGAAAGTCCGGACAGGAAAGGGCACCCGCCTGTGGAAAGCACAGAAGGGAGTAATCTTTTGATACCGTAACAGAAAACAACCGCCGGGCTTTTTTTTGCCGGCAGGAGGCTCCTCCGGGAGCCGTTACGACTGCCGTTTTTTTCCGGTAAGGGTGAAAACGCGGGGTAAGAGCCCACGACTTCGTGCGGCGACGTACGAGGGGTACGGTATCCGGGCCTGCAAGACCAAATATACCGGCAGATGAGGGCGGCCCGTCCGATGCCGGGGGGTAGGTTGCGAAGATAAATGGCAGACTCAAAAACAGAAACCGGCTTACGGTCCCACCATTTTTTATATTGGGGGCAAAGTCCCCTGTTTCCCCTTGATATGGACAGAAAAATATTCATAGTGATGACGATGGTGCTGGCGGGGTGCAGTGAAGGGCTTTGCAGCGGCGACCTGCTGTTCCAGGTGAACGAAGGCGATTTCACCGATGCCATCGAAACATCGACCGGCGGCACCTTCTCCCATGTCGGCATCGTGGAGGCCGGTCCTGACGGAACCTTCGTACTGGAAGCCTCGCCGGAAAACGGCGTCGTCCGGACACCCTTGCAGGATTTCCTTGATGCATCGGCACATTCGCCGGGCGGAGATCCGCTGGTGCAAGCATTCCGGGTCCCGGAAGCCCTTCCCGGCTGGAACAAGGCACAGGCTCGGCGCGCAGTGAGGCAAGCCCGGACGCATCTCGGCAAACCTTACGACTTCGCCTTCGCCCCCGGTGACAGCGCCCTCTATTGCAGCGAACTGGTCTGGGAATCTTATCGCCTCGAAGACGGTACGCCCCTGTTCACGGCCCGGCCGATGCATTTCACTGATTCCACCGGAGTCCTCCTCCCCTACTGGAAATCCTGGTACGAAGCCCTCGGAAGCCCCGTCCCCGAGGGCCTTCCCGGCACCAACCCCAACGACCTCTCACGCTCCCCGGTCCTCACCCCCGTTCCCGGCTGGCATGCAAAGCGCTGATCATCAACCGGGACAAAGGATGTAGGGGTGCCGTCCGCGATGCACCCCTGCACCCATCAAAACAAGGAAGGATAGATATTTAAAAACCAAAAGACATGGCAGACAACTACATAGAGAACAAGATGGCAGCGTTGCAGCAGCAGCGCCCGGTCGTCCGGCGGACGAACCCCTCGCTGGAGAGCCTGCTCAAGCGGAACCGCAGTTACCGCGGATACAACCCACGCAGGACCGTCACCCGGAAGGAACTTGAAACCATCGTGGGTGCGACGACGCTCATTCCCTCGGGCATGAACCGCCAGACGTTGCGCTACCGGCTGGTCACGGCCGAGGAAGCGGGCCAGGTCCTCCCGCTCATCACCCTCGGTGCAGCCCTCCCCGAGGAGCATCTTCCCAAGCCCGGCTCGGAACCGCAGGCCTTCATCATCGCCTGTTCCACCGCACCCGAGAGCAGAGTCGTAGACATCGACCTCGGCATCGCCGCCCAAACCATGCTGCTCAAGGCCACCGAGATGGGTCTGAACGGCATCTTCATCCTGAACTGCCAGCCTGTCCGGCTCCAGGAGGCGTTAGGGCTTCTCTACCGTCCCCTCGCCGTCATCGCCATCGGAAAGGGGGCCGAAAACATCTACCTCAAGCCGGTCACGGCCGGGGAAGAACTGACCTACTACAGGAAAGACGGCGTCCACTTTGTTCCGAAACTCCAGGTGGAGGATTTGATACTATAAAGCGGAATCGGTAAGGAATAACCAAAAGAGGCTGACCAAAAGTGGATTCTTCGGCAGGTGGACCTGCCTCAGAATGACACAAGGCTGTCATTCTGAACAAAGTGAAGAATCTTATCGGTCAGCCTTCTTTTTCCAGCAACGGAGGGATGTCAGTAGGTCACTACCGGCTCGAGCTCCTTGGCGAGATCGATGTACTTCTGAATCTCCTTCTCGACCGGGGTACGCTTGCACAGGTGCTTGGCCTCGTTGATCTCCAGCATCTTGGCGGCAAGGTTGGCTGCGTTGCGGTTGCGCAGTTCCTTGACGGTGTCCACACCGGCGGCCTCGAGCAGTTCGGAGAACTGAGGGCCCACACCCTTGACACGGAACAGGTCGGCATGGTTGACCCACGTAAGGATGAGGTCATGACGGATGCCGGTCACCTCTTCGATCGCCTTGCGGCCCTTGGCGTCGGCGCCCTTCTCGAGGAGCTGGGCTACGGTTTCGATACCGGCAGCGATGAGTTTCTCTGCGTAGACAGGGCCGATACCCTGGATGTCGATGATCTTGTAGTTCATATTGTTTTGTGTTTAAAAAATGGTGTTCCTGTATTCAATCCCTCAAATATAGCCATTTTTCATTAAAATACGTCAAATTTTTCGTATATTTGCATCAAGAAAGAGATTTTTGCATGGAGAACTACCCTCTCGATTCCGAAAAGACCTATTACTCCGGCGACTACCTGACCCTGGATTGCGAAAACGGCCCGAAGACCCTCAAGGTCGGGGAATGGCTGCTGACCGACCCCGTCCGTATCCACAAGATGGTGGTCCGCGAGAAGGTGCTCCATGTCGACCAGATGGAGGTTTTCGCTCCGTTGGTGTCCAAGTTGCGTCGGGCCGATTTCGAATATTACAAACGGATCACCGGTCTCAGGATGATGATCGACTTTCCGGGCTATCCGTCTGAAATCGAGGCCCGCATCCCCTATGACACCGATCCGATCGCTTTTTACAAGTGGTGGCGGAAGGGCAAGCACGAGCATGTCGTGTACCTCTCCCCCGCCTACCAGTTCAAGCTGTTCCAGAAAGTGTCCGTCATGGAGCCGAAGATCATGCTGAAGAAGGACATCGATTTTGTCAAGAACTTCTGAGCCATGGACATCGAAGAAATCCTGAACGTCCCCACCGCTCCCTCGTCAGCCGAACGGGCTGCAGACGACTGGGACGAAGACAACCGCTGCTGCTACTCTGCCGACGGGACCCGGCTGCTCGAGGCCGAGAACTTCCCCTCCGAAGTGACCGTACGGGAAGGCTGCCAGGTCATCTGCGACGAGGCCTTTGCCTTCCAGGACTACATGGCCGGACGGAATATCGGCGAAGAGATTCCCCTGGAAGAACGGAATTCCTTCCTTGAAAAGATCCATCTTCCGGCCACCCTCACCCATATCGGCAGGGCGGCTTTCTGTGAATGCGGTTTCCTGGAACGGATCAAACTGCCGAAAAACCTCCTTTCCATCGGAGAGGACGCTTTCTGCGACTGCTGGCAACTGGAAAAGGTCACCCTGCCCGCTGCTACGCGGTTCCTCGGCAAGCGCGCCTTCCAGGGCTGCATCAACCTCTGCCAGGTCCGCCTGGGCAAGAACCTTGAAATCATCGGGGACGACGCCTTCGACGACTGCGAGTCCCTCGAGACCATCTTCATCCCGACCGGCACGCTGGAGTGGTACCTGTCCCTGCTGCCGAAACCGTTGCACGAATTGTTGGAAGAACTATGACTCCCGGACAAAGATATACCGTCAAGCACGACGGTCCCCTGCTCTCCTATCTCTACGAGATTTTCCCGGACCGGTCCAAGACCGGCGTCAAGAACCTGCTTTCCAAAGGCCAGGTCCTCGTCAACAACGAGCCCCGGACCGCCTTCGACCAGCCCCTCTTCCAGGGCGACCGCATCATCATCCTGCCGAAAGGGCTCTCTATCGCCCGACAGTCCCGTGACGAGGCGCGCGAGGCCGTCGGAAAGGAAGGGGTGCGCATCGTCTTCGAAGATGAGCACTACCTTGTTGTCGACAAGCCCAGCGGCCTGCTGAGCGTGTCTACCGCACGCGGTTCCAAGGGCAAGACCGGCCATAAGGAGGCGACCCTCTACGCCATCCTGAACAATTACGTCAAGGTCTGTGCCCGCCTCCAGCGCAAGGAAGACCTCCTGGACGGCCGACAGCCCGACCGTACGACCGCCAAGGTCTGGATTGTCCACCGCCTCGACAAGGGCACGTCCGGTCTCCTGATCTTCGCGAAGGATGAACGCGCCAAAGACATCCTCCAGAGCCGTTGGAAGGACCTCGTCATCGAGCGGAAATACATCGCCTACCTGGAGAAGAAGGTCGAGAAGGAATCCGGCGCCATCCAGAGTTGGCTGGTGGAGAGCCCGAAGTCGTTCAAGATGTATTCCTCCCCCGTGGAGGTCCGCGGCGGGCAACTCGCCATCACCCATTACAAGGTCCTTGACTACGTCCATACAGCGAAAGGGGTCTACGCCAAAGCCGAGTTCTCCCTGGAGAGCGGCCGCAAGAACCAGATCCGTGTCCATGCCGCCGACATCGGCCATCCTGTCGCCGGCGATGAGAAATACGGAGCCCAAACCGACCCGGTCCGCCGTCTCGCCCTCCACGCCGCGACCCTTGTTTTCCGGAACCCGTACACGGAAGAAGTGGTCCGCTGCCAGTCTCCGCTTCCGGATGTTTTCCTCAGATTCGAAAAGAGATGAATACATATATTGTTCCCGGTGCATCGGACAACGTCCAGCTCAGTACCCTCGTCATCGCCCCTTCCACCCCCAAGGCCATCGTCCAACTGGTCCACGGCATGGCGGAGCACAAGGAGCGGTATATCCCTTTCATGACCTGGCTGGCAGGAAAAGGCTATGCCTGCGTCATCAACGACCTCCGCGGCCACGGTACCTCCGTGACCAGCCGGGACGACCTCGGATATTTCGGGAAAGGGGGCATGCGGGGCCTCGTCGACGATGTCCACGGTATCACCTTGTGGGCCCGGGCACAGTATCCCGGACTTCCGCTCTACCTCTTCGGCCATAGCATGGGCTCGATGGTCGTCCGGAGTTACCTCAAGCGCTACGACCGCGACATCGACGGGCTCATCGTCTGCGGCAGCCCCAGCAAGAATCCGGCGGCCGGCATCGGCAGCTTCATCGCCGCCTGTATCGGTCTTTTCAAAGGGCAGCGTTACCGCTCCGCCTTCCTCGCCCGCCTCTGTACGGGAGACAACGACAAGAAGTTCGCCGCCGACGGCATCACCAACGCCTGGCTCTCGGCCGACATCGCCAACGTCCAAGCCTACAACAACGACCCGCTCTGCGGATTCACCTTCACCGTGAACGGCTACCGCAACGGCCTGTTCCGCCTGATGGGAGACATCTATTCCGAAAAGGGCTGGAGCGTCGGCAAGAGAGAGGTGCCCATCCATTTCATCGCCGGGTCTGACGACCCCTGCATCATCAGTATCAAGAAGTTCTCCGAGGCCGTCAGTTTCCTCCGGGCCCGCGGATACCGGCAGGTTTCCGGCAAGCTCTATCCCAAGATGCGCCATGAGATCCTGAACGAGACCGGAAAGGAAGAAGTCTGGACGGACGTCGCCGCCATTCTGGAGAGCTGGCAGGCGAAATGAGAAGCACCCTCGAGAAATCTGTTTTCAACCGCACCGAACTGCTCGTCGGGCCGTCCCTGATGGAGCGGCTGGGGGACGTGCGCGTCATCATCTTCGGCGTCGGGGGCGTCGGGAGTTGGTGCGCCGAAGGGCTGGTCCGCAGCGGCATCCGCCACCTCACCCTCGTGGACTCCGACTGCGTCTGTATCACCAATGTCAACCGCCAGCGGATGGCCACGGTCCACACCGTCGGCCAAGTAAAGGTCGAAGTGCTCAGGCAGCAACTCCTGGAAATCAACCCGAAAGCCGAAATCGAAGCCGTCCAGGCCATCTATTCCGATGAGACGGTGGACCGCTTCCACCTGGAGGAGTACGACTACATCATCGACGCCATCGACTCGCTCAAGGACAAGGCCAGCCTCATCCTCCGGGCCTGCGCGACCCCGGCGACCTTCTTCTCCTCCATGGGCGCCGCCTGCAAGGTGGACCCGACCCTCGTCCGGGTGGCGGAGTTCTGGGAGGTCCGCGGCTGCCCGCTCGGCGCCGCCCTCCGGAAGAAACTGCGAAGGGCCAAGACCTTGCCGGCCAAGAAGTTCCTCTGCGTCTATGATGAGGAAGTGCTGCCCAATATCGGGCATGAGACGGCCTGCGGCACCAAGCATTGCATGTGTCCCAAGAAGACGGCGGGCGATCCGGCCCTTGCCGGACACGAATGGTGCACCGCCAAGGCACAGATCAACGGCACCCTCGCCCACATCACCGCCCTGTTCGGATTCACCCTCTCCGGCCTCGTCATCCAAGATGTCTGCAATCGGGGCAGATGCCTTTCACCAGATAACTGACCGTATCGGGCTCGAAGCCTTCGGGCACGGTGACTTGCGGGACGGGCGTATCCTCCAGACAGAGCGTCCGGTGGCACTTCTCGCAATAGAAATGGACATGGACATCGTCGTCCTCGTCGTCGTGCCGGCTGTGGCAGAGTTCGTAGCGGGCACCGCCGCCCGTGTCCTCCAGCACATGCACCAGATGCGCCTCGCGGAACACCTGCAAGGTCCTGAACACGTTGGACTTGTCGATGGTCTCCAACGCGGCCTCCAACTCGCTCATGGACATGGGACGCCCTGCCGCAGCAAGAGACCGGGCGATGACGATCCGGTTCGCCGTCGGTTTAACACCATGGCGCTCCATCCATCCTATGAGCACACTGTCATCCATCGGAGGCAAAGGTAGCCCATTCTTTCCGCTTCCGCAATACCCATTTATGGGGACGTCAAATCGAAAGCATGATATCGTTCAGGAGGCCGCCGGCGGTCTGGCGGGTGCCGGCGCCGGCGCCTTGGATGAGCATCGGGGAGGGATAGTCGCCGGTGGTGATGAGGATGGCGTTGTCGGTGCCCCGGAGCGCGTAGAGCGGGCTGTCCGGGCCGACCTCCCGCAGGCCGACCGTGGCGCGGCCGTCCGCATCGACGGAGGCGACGTAGCGGAGCCGGTGTCCGCGGGCCTTGGCGGCGGCATACCGGAGGTCGATATCCGCCGGGATAGGTTCGAGGGTCACCTGCGACGCCTCCAGCGGGAGGCCGGCCTGGCGGCTGAGGATCAGGATCTTCCGCAGGACGTCTCGGCCGCTCAGGTCGACCGACGGGTCCGGCTCGGTGTATCCCTTCGCACGCGCATCCTCCACCAACGCTTCAAATCCGCTTCCTTGATAGTTGTCCAGCAAGTAGTTCAGTGTACCAGACAATACGGCATCCATCCGCACGAGCGTATCGCCGCTCTGGACGACCCGGTCCAGGGTCACCAGCACCGGCAGGGCCGCCCCCGCCGTCGTCTCGTACCGCAGGGAGACCCCGGCCTTGTGGGCCTCCTCCTGGAGGCTCTTGAACTGGGCATACGTGCCTGAAAAGGGAATCTTGTTGCAGGCCACGATGCTGTAGCCCGCCCGGAGGAGGGCCGGATAGCGGAAGCCGATGCCCTCGTCCGCCGTGCAGTCGACGAACAGCGCATTCTCCGGCGAGAACCCGATCAGGGCATCGATGTAGTCCTTCCCCTTCTCGCCGTCCGAAAGGCGCTGCGCAGCCTCCGCAAGGGGGATGCCCTCCGTGTCGATGACATACGAACGGCTGTTCGCGAGGCCGCAGACCCGCAGTTCCTTGCCGGAGCGGCGGGCGATGGACGCGGCATTGTCCGAAAGCATCTCCACCAGGGCGCGTCCGACCCGGCCGTACCCCGCGATGAACAGGTGGATGACCTTGCCGTTCCAGCGGTCGAAGAACTCGCGGTGGACGGCCCGGATGGCCTCCTCCGCCCGCACCGAAGGGACGATGACCGAGATGTTCCGCTCCGAGGAACCCTGCGCCGTCGCCCGCACCGGGATACTGTGCGCCCCGAGGGCGGCCAGCATGCGGCCCGTCGCCCCGCTGTGGCCGAGGATGTCGTCGCCGACCAGGCAGACGATGGAGAAGCCCGTCTCCACCCGGAGCGGATTGAGGCGGCCGAGGGAGATCTCATAGGCGAAACAGGAGTCCGCCGCCTCCCGGGCCGCATCGGCATCCCCTTCCGCAATGGCGATGCACATCGAATGCACCGAGGAGGCCTGGGTGATGAGGATGATGTTGATGCCCCGCCGACTGAGTGCGTCGAACAGGCGGGACGAGAAGCCCGGCACGCCGACCATCCCGCTGCCTTCAAGCGAGATGAGGGCGATATGGTCCGAATGCGAAAGGCCCAAGACCCCGTCCCGCACGCGCGGCGGGTTCTTCTCGACGACCGTCCCGGGAGCCTCCGGATGGAAGGTGTCCTTGACATAGATGGGAATCCCCTCCCCGACAACCGGCCGGATGGTCGGCGGATAGATGACCTTGGCCCCGAAATGGGAGAGTTCCTGCGCGGCCCGGTAAGAGATGTGTGGGATCGTACGGGCCGTCGGTACCACTTTCGGATTCGCTGTCATGATGCCGGGAACGTCGGTCCAGATCTCCACCCGCCGGGCCCGGACGGCCACTGCGAACAGGGAAGCCGTATAGTCGGAACCGCCCCGGCCAAGGGTCGTCCCCCGGCCGGACTCGTCAGAAGCGATGAAGCCGGGAACGATGAACAGTTCCACATGCGGAAAGGCATCTACGGCCCTGGCAATTCGTTGGCGGGTCTCCCCTTCGTCCACCGATCCGGCGCGAACCTGGACCAGTTCCCGGGCATCCAGCCAATGGCAGGAGACGCCGAGCGACAGGAACTTGTCCGTCAGGATCGCTGTCGAAAACAGTTCTCCGAAACTCTCGATGGCCGAGAGGCTGGCCGGGCTCAGTTCCCCGAGCAGGTAAACCCCGTAGGCAAGTCCTTCCAGTTCGCCGAACAACTGGTCGACCACGGCGGACGTCCGCTCCTGGTAGCCGGGCGGCAGCAGTTCCCGGATCAGCACATAGTGCCGCTCCTTGAGACCCTGGATGAGTTCCTTGTACCCCGCGTCCCGTGCCGAAGCCCGGTGCCCGGCCTCGATGAGGGTGTCGGTACAGCCGCCGATGGCGGAGCAGACCACGATGGTCCGATCCTCCTCCAAGGTCTTCCTGACGATATCCACAACTTGAAGCATCGCTTCAGACGACGCAACGGAAGTTCCACCGAATTTAAGAACTTGCATAGGTTTTTTCTATTAAGATGGCAGAGAGCCGCGCCGTTTCCAGGAGGAAACCGTCATGGCCGAACTGAGAGGTGATTTCATGATAATCGGCACCGGGGATCAGCCGGGACCATTCTTCCGACTCCTGTGGAGGGAAGATATTGTCGGTGTCGATGGAGACGACCGTCGTCCGGGCGGAAATCCGCGACAAAGCTGGGGCCACACCGCCCCGGCCCCGTCCGACGTTGTGGCTGTCCAAGGCATTGCAGAGCGTATGGTAGGAATAGGCATCGAAGCCCCGGCGGACCAGTTTTTCTCCTTGATAACGCTCATAAGAGGCAGCACGGCTGGCAAACAACGTGTCGGGATCCTCCTCCCCCTGGGTCAGCCTGTACCCTTCGAAACAGCGGTAGGAAATCAAGGCCTGGGCCCGGGCACACCGCAAGCCGGCTGCACCGCCGGAAAGGCTTTCTGCCGCCCGGAAGGACGGATCGGCTTCCAAGGCCATCCGCTGCGCTTCAACCCATGCCGACAGGTACGGAGACACCCGTGGAGCCGTGGCGATGAGGATGCATCGCGCAAACACATCCGGTTCCCGGACCGCCCATTCGACGGCCTGAAAACCTCCGATAGAACTTCCAATCAGAATATCTATACGGCTGATTCCCAATCGTCTCCGAACCTCGATGGAGGTCGTGATCATATCCCGCACCGTCACCTGCGGGAAAGCAAGAAGGTAAGGTTTCCCAGTCGACGGGTCGAGGGTTGCCGGTCCCGACGAACCATAGGGCGATCCGAGCATGTTGACACAGACGACGAACTGCCTTTCCGTATCAATCGCCTGGCCGGGGCCGACCATGTCAGGCCACCACTCCTGCGGGTCGCTGTTCGCCGTCACGGCATGGAAGATCCACAACACCGGACGCCTTACGTCGTATACCTCCTGTGATGTATGGAAGACGACCTTGGCCGCCTCCAAGACGCCGCCCGCCTCCAGGCCAAGCCGCATCGTCAATTCCTGTCTTATCATGCGCCACAAAGTTACAAATTGAGGAAGATTTTTTCAAGTTTCTTTAAGAAATGAGAAAATTATTCTAAATTTGTCAAAATTATCAGAAATAAAAGAATAAACCGTCCGATATCCTCCTCCTTTGACAGAAAAATTTTCCCATGGAAAACCTCACCCTCGACGACATCGACCTGCGTATCCTGCAAAGCCTCCAGGAAAACGCCCGGCTCACGACGAAAGAACTCGCCGCCAAAGTCCACCTCTCCACCACCCCGGTCTTCGAACGGCTCAAGCGGCTGGAGCGCAACGGATACATCCGCAAGTACGTCGCCATCCTCGACGCCGAGAAACTGGGCCGCGGCTTCACAGTCTTCTGCTCGGTCAAGCTCAAGCAGATGACCCGCGAAGTCGCCCGTGCGTTCATCTCCGTCATCAAGGACATCCCCCAGGTGGCGGAATGTTACAATATCTCCGGCGAATACGACTACCTGCTGAAAATCCAGGCACCGGACATGAGGTATTACAATGAATTCATCCTCAACGTGCTCGGCACCATCGACGCCATCGGCAGCACCCTTTCGTCCTTTGTGATGGACGAGATAAAGAACACGCATGCGCTCTATCTGTGACAGATTTTTATTATCTTTGTAAGTTCAGAGCCACATTTTAAGAATGAAAAACAACGAAGCGCTCCGCTGCCTGCTTTGCAAGAAGCCGAAATGCTCCCTCCAGGGCTGTCCGGTCCATACTCCCGTCCCCGAGTGCATGAAACTGTACCGGGAGGACCGGCTCGACGAGGCCGGAAAGATCCTGTTCGACAACAATCCCTTGACCGCCATCACCTCCCTTGTCTGCGACTGGAGGCAATTCTGCTTCGGCCACTGTGTGCTCATGGTCAAGAAGATGCCGGTCCGCTGGTACGAGATCGAACAGGAAATATCGGAACGCTACCTGCTCTCCTGCCGACTGGAGCGGGAATCGTCCGGACTGGAGGGCCGCCGGATCGCCCTGGTAGGGGCCGGTCCGGTCGGCATCGCCGCAGCGGTATGGCTCTATAGGGCCGGAGCGGACGTCACCCTCCTGGATGCCAACGAACGCATCGGCGGCGTCCTCCGGTACGGCATCCCGGCCTTCCGCCTAGACAAGAAGTTCGTCAATGCCTACGAACGCATGTTCGCCGAAGCGGGCATCACGTTCCAGGGCGGCGTCGAAGTCGGGCGGGACATCACCCTCGCCGCACTCAGCGCCCAGTACGACGCCGTCCTCATCGGCGCCGGGGCCGAGCGGCCGGCCACTCTCCACATCCCCGGGGAGGAACGCGCCCTCCAAGCTCTCCCTTTCCTCAAGGATCCGTCCACCTATGGACTGGGACACAAGGTCATCGTCATCGGCGGCGGGAATGTCGCAATGGATGCCTGCCGGACGGCAGTCCGGAAAGGGGCCGAAACCTGGATCTACTACCGCAAGACCTACGAGAACATGCCGGCCAATCCCTTCGAGGTGGAAGAAGCACAGCGCGAAGGCGTAAGAATCCGCGTCTTCCAGGCCCCTGTCGAAGTCCGGGAGGACGGTATCGTCTTCCGCGACTGCCAGAACGAAACCGACCCGGAGACCGGCAAGGTCGTCACCCGCATCCTGGACGGGACAGACCATTTCGTGCCGTGCGACACCCTTATCACCGCCATCAGCGAGAAGCCGGACTGGAGCCTCTTCGCCGGCAGTGAACCGCTCTGGAACGAATCGCATTGGCCCGTTGTCGACGAAGATCTCCACATCTCGGTCCCGGGCTGCGACAATATCTGGGTGGCCGGCGACTTCGCCCTCGGTCCCAAGACGGTCGTCGAAGCCGTGGCCTCCACGAAAGTCGCCGTCGCTTCCATCCTCGCCCGTCTCGGAGTCCATCCTCGTGATAAGGAAACAACTGAAAATTAAACACCTGCAAAATTTCCTCTCTGCAAAACACAGGGAAGAGAACACATCGAATACTGATAGTCAAATAGATACAACTCACGCTTATGAAAGCCATCCTGATATACTCCGGCGGACTCGACAGCACGACGCTGCTGTATGAGTACCGGGACAGCATCGAACTGGCCGTGACCTTCGACTACGGGTCGAAGCATAACGCCCGCGAAATCGCCTGCGCCGTGGAAAACTGCCGACGGCTGGGCATCCGCCATCTTGTCATCCCGCTGGAATTCATCGGAAAGTACTTCCGGAGCGACCTGCTCTGCTCGGGCGGCGAAATTCCGGAAGGGCACTACGCCGACGAGAATATGCGTTCGACCGTCGTTCCCTTCCGCAACGGCATCATGCTCGCCGTGGCGGCGGGCCTCGCCGAGAGCAACGACCTCGACACCGTCCTCATCGCCAACCACAGCGGCGACCATGCCATCTACCCGGACTGCCGCCCGGCATTCGTGGAGGCCTTCGATGCCGCAGCCCGGGCCGGCACCTACAACGGGGTCCGCATCGTCTCGCCCTACTGCGACATCACCAAGCGGGACATCGCCCTCCGGGGACAGGACCTCGGCATCGACTACAGCCTTACCTGGTCCTGCTACAAGGGCGGGGCGCACCATTGCGGGGTCTGCGGGACCTGCACAGAGCGGAAAGAGGCCCTGGAGGGCTTCGACCCGACCGAATACGAACAATGAAGTTCCAAGAAGATGTACTACGTTTGCAAGAGACTGGAAATATCGTCCGCCCACAGCCTGATGCTCTCCTACGAGAGCAAGTGCGAGGCACTGCACGGCCACAACTGGATCGTGAAGATCTACTGCAAGAGCGAGACGCTCAACCAGGACGGCATGGTGACCGATTTCACCCTGATCAAGCGGCAGATCGGCGACGCCCTGGACCATAAGAACCTCAACGAGGTATTCGACTTCAACCCGACCGCCGAGAACATCGCCCGCTGGATCTGCGACCATGTGGAGAACGCCTACCGGGTCGAGGTCTGGGAATCCGAGATGAACATGGCCGCCTACGAACGCTGACGTACCGGAACCTATGCCGAGACCATAATATGTACCAGGTCAACGAAATATTCTACAGCCTCCAGGGAGAGGGGTTCTGGACGGGGACAGCGATGGTCTTTGTCCGGCTGGGCGGGTGCAACCTCCGGTGTCCGTTCTGCGACACGGACCACTCCGCACGCACGCCGATGACGGCCGCAGCCATCCTCACCGAAGTACGGCGCATCGGCGGAGCGGTGCGCCGCATCTGCCTGACCGGCGGCGAGCCGTCACTCCAGGTGGATCCAGCCCTCGTCGAGCTGCTGCATGGGGCCGGTTATGTCCTCCACATCGAGACCAACGGAACCCGGAATCTCCCACAAGGCATCGACTGGGTGACCCTGAGCCCCAAGGAAGATGCCGCGGGGGTACAAGGCAACGGCCGCGTCGTCCTGGAACACGCCGACGAAGTCAAACTCGTCTTCCTCGGCACCGATGTCGAACGTTGGGCCTCCTTCCCAGCGACCTGGCACTTCCTCCAGCCCTGCTCCTGCGCCAATACGGACGAAACCATCCACTACATCCAAGCACATCCACACTGGCGCCTGTCCTTGCAGGCGCATAAATACTTATCCATCAGATGAAACGAAACGACTATGACGTCATCATCGTCGGCGGCGGCATTACGGGCGCGGGCACGGCACGGGACTGTGCTATGCGCGGCCTCAAGGTGCTCCTTGTCGAACGGCATGACATTGCCACAGGAGCCACCGGCCGCAACCACGGCCTGCTTCACTCCGGCGCCCGCTACGCCGTGACCGATCAAGAATCCGCCAACGAGTGCATCCGCGAGAACATGATCCTGCGGCGCATCGCCTCCCATTGCGTGGACGAGACCGACGGCCTGTTCATCACCCTGCCGGAAGACGACCTCAACTACCAGGCGAAGTTCGTCGAATCCTGCCTCGCCGCCGGTATCAGCGCTGAAATCCTGGACCCGAAGGAAGCCCTCCGGATGGAGCCCTCCGTCAACCCCGACCTCATCGGCGCCGTCAAGGTACCGGACGGCAGCGTGGACCCGTTCCGCCTCTGCGCCGCGAACATGCTGGACGCAAAACTGCATGGAGCCCAGGTTCTCCTGTACACGGAAGTGACGGAGTTCATCAAGGAAGGCGACATGGTCAAGGGCATCCGCACCTTCAACCACCAGACGCATCAGAGCGCCGAATACTACGCCGCCATCACGGTCAACGCGGCCGGCATCTGGGGTCACCACGTCGCGGAGATGGCCGGTGTACCCATCGGGATGTACCCGGCCAAGGGGGCCCTTCTGATCTTCGCACACCGGGTCAACGATGTCGTCATCAACCGCTGCCGTAAACCGGCCAATGCGGATATCCTCGTGCCAGGCGATACAGTCTGCGTCATCGGCACGACCTCGACCAAGATTCCCTTCGAGGAATGCGACAACGTCCGGGTCACCCCCGACGAGGTCAACCTCCTCATCGAGGAAGGTGCCAAACTCGCCCCGGCCCTCGCCAGCACCCGTATCCTGCGAGCCTATGCCGGTGTCCGTCCGCTCGTAAGCGCCGACAACGACCCGACCGGGCGCAACATCAGCCGCGGCATCGTCTGTCTCGACCATGAAACCCGTGACGGCGTGAAAGGATTCATCTCGATCACCGGCGGCAAACTTATGACTTACAGGCTCATGGCAGAAATGGCAACCGACCTGGTCTGCCGCAAGCTGCACGTCGACAAGGCCTGTGAAACCGCCACGTTGCCCCTGCCCGGCTCCGAAAGGAAGTCCTTCAAGGAGGTCGCCGAACAGATCTGGGAGAACCCGACCACCGCCCAGAAGGCCACGGCCGGACGCCTCGGTACCGGGGCTGCCCGGATCAAGGACACCTCTCCCCTCGGCCAGTCCCTTATCTGCGAATGCGAGGAAGTCTCCGTCGGCGAAATCGATGCGGCTATCCAGCGGCTCGACGTGTCGAACCTCGTGGACCTGCGTCGCCGGACCCGCGTGGGGATGGGCACCTGCCAGGGCGAACTCTGCGGCTGCCGCGCCGCCGGTCTGCTGGCACGGGCGCACGGATGCACCGAAAGGGCCCGCGCGGACCTCAAGGACTTCATGACCGAACGCTGGAAGGGGATGTACCCCATCGGCTGGGGCGACGCCCTCCGCGAGGCGGAATACACACAGTGGGTCTATAAACATGTATTAGGCGTATGAGATTCGATACCGTCATCATCGGCGGAGGTCTGGCAGGCCTCACCGCCGGCATCACTCTCCAGGAGGCGGGCCGGAAAACCGTCATCGTCAGCGCCGGCCAGAATGCCCTGCACTTCTTCTCCGGCACTTTCGAGTCGACAGAAGCAGAACGGGAGCGCATCACGGAGTTTTTCGTGCGGGCCGGAATCCCGGTCCATTTCCAGGACGGGCAACGCCTCATGCCCGCCGGGACCTTCCGCCCGGCCGCCCTCTCCCTGGAAGATGTCACCCTCTTCCCGCAGACACCCGTCTCCTCCAAGGCATTGATTGTCAATTTCTCAGGGTTCCACGACTTCTTCACGGCCTTCCTGGCGGAAGGACTGGAGAAGAACGGGACAACGTGCCGCATCTGCACCCTCGACCTGCCCGAGATGGAACATCTGCGGCTCAGTCCCAGCGAGATGCGGTCCGTCAACATCGCCCGCGTCATGGACAGCTGCTGGGAGAAGGCCGTCGCCGACATCCGGGTCATGCACAAGGATGAAGACCTCATCCTCCTTCCCCAGGTGTTCGGACTCAAGGACGCCTCCATCCCCGGGAAAATCCTCGCCGCCCTGCCGGCCCGGGCCGCCTTCATCGGCACCATGCCCCCGTCCGTGCCGGGCATCCGCACCCAGATGCAACTGAAACGGCGCTATGAAATCCTCGGCGGCACCTTCCTGATGGGCGACGAAGTCACCTCGGCCGCCATCCATGACGGGGTGGTCAGCAGTATCACCACCCGCAACCTCGACACCAGCCGCATCTTCGGAGAGTATTTCATCCTGGCTTCCGGCGGATATTTCTCCAAGGGACTGGCCGCCACGCCGGTCCAGGTCGTCGAGCCGCTCTTCAGACTGGATGTCGCCTTCGAGGAGGACCGCAACGGATGGTACCGACAGGACTTCTTCGCCGACCAGCCGTATATGGACTTCGGCGTAAAGACCGACGCGGACCTCCATGCCGTCAAAGACGGACAGCCGCTCAAGAACCTGTTCGCTGTCGGGTCCATCCTCGGCGGCACCCGCCCGGATTTCGGCTCGGCCGCCGGCCTTGCCCTGCGCACCGCCTTCGCAGCAGCCGATGCGATAACCACCTCTAAACCCCAGGAATGATGACCCTCCAGGAATATACCGCCAGCGCGCACAACTTCGAAGAGTGCATGAAATGCACCATCTGTACGGCCTACTGCCCCGTCGTACCGGTCAATCCGCGCTACCCGGGCCCGAAGCAGGCCGGGCCGGACGGAGAACGTCTCCGCCTCAAGGACCCATACTTCTTCAACAAAGCTCTCAAGTACTGCCTCAACTGCAAACGTTGCGAGGTGGTCTGTCCGTCGGGCGTGAAGGTGGCCGACATCATCCAGGCCGCCCGTATCAAGTACGACCGCTCCAAACCGAAAATCCGCGACCGGATGCTGGCGGGCACTGATTTCATGGGCACCCTCGCCCGCCCCTTCGCACCCATCGTCAACGGCATGACCGGTCTCGGCGCCACCAAGGCCGTGCTGGACGCCACCCTCGCCATCGACCGGCACCGCACCTTCCCGAAATACAGCGCCCACGGCTTCGAGGGATGGCTGAAGCGCCATGCCCGCGAGCAGGCCAAGTTCGAGCGGCAGGTCGCCTATTTCCACGGCTGCTACGTCAACTACAACTTCCCGCAACTCGGCAAAGACCTGGTAAAGGTCCTCAACGCCCTCGGCGTCGGCGTCCAGTTGCTGGAGGGCGAGAAGTGCTGCGGGGTCGCCATGATCTCCAATGGCATGACCCGGGAGGCGACCCGGCACGCGCAGCACAACGTGTCCGTCCTGCAGAAGGCCGTGGACAAGGGACTGACCGTCGTCACGACCTCCTCGACCTGCACCTTCACCATCCGGGACGAGTACCCGGAACTCCTGAAGGTCGACAATGCCGGCGTCCGCGACGCCCTCGTGCTCGCCACCCGGTACATCTACCAGGCCCTTGAATCCGGCGCGGCCACCCTCCGGTTCCGGGAGGACTACCACGCCCGCATCGCCTACCATACCCCCTGCCACCTCGAAAAACTCGGGTGGGGCCTCTTCTCGCAGGAACTGCTCAAGATGATTCCAGGAGTGGAGTTCATCCTGCTGGATTCCAACTGCTGCGGCATCGCCGGCACCTACGGGTTCAAGAAGGAGAACTACGAAGCTTCCCAGGCCATCGGGAAACCGCTCTTCGACCAGGTCGAGGCCGTGAATCCCGACTTCATCGCCTGTGACTGCGAAACCTGCAAGTGGCAGCTGGAAATGTCTACCGGCTACACGGTCAAGCATCCCATCTCCATCCTCGCCGAGGCCCTGGCCTGAACCCGTGCCCGTGCCCACACAAAACGTGGATGGAATGAATGCCCGTCAACGGCTTTCCATCCACGTTTTCCTTGTTTTTCATGGCCAGAGGCGACCCCAAGCCCCCTTCCGTCCACAAAAAACCCGGATTCATGGATAGAATCCGGGAGAGGGCGCTATTTCCGGGCCTCGATGCGCTTACGGAGGCCAGGAGAGAGGGAAAGTGAAAACGCATCGTCGGCCTGGTCGAGCCATTTTTCGGCCAGAGGCAGGTCGCCGAGCATGTAGAAGGCCAGGGCCAGGTTGTACGAGGCACAGGCGCGCTTCTCGCCGTTCTTCGGTGACAGGAGTTTGAGCCAGAGGTCGATGGCCTTGTGCCACTGGTAGGAGAAGGCATACTCCGCCGCTTCGGTCCACCGGTCGTCGAGGTTGTCGTAATAATAGAGGCTGTACCGCTCGGTCCTCCAGGTGGACAGGAAAGGATTGGATGTCTGCGTGCCGACATTGTGCGCCGCCGTCCCGAGGGACGAGAGGGCCTTCTCTGCCAGAAAAGACGTCGCCGTGATACCGTTATTGTAGACACGGGTCCGGAGGACGCTGGAACCGCCGAAGCGCTTCACCTGGTCAGAGGTATCCATGCTGTCATACACATGGACGCGGGATGAAAAAGGAATCTGCGCTGGAGCGACGAAGGCGGAATCCACGCTCCGGGCATGCTGGACCACCATGTTCTCGCCGAAGGCCACTTCGCCGAAGGATGGTGCCTCCAACAGGAAGATGACATCGTCGCCGCTGTCCATGACGAGCCCGTGCATGAGGTCGAGGGTCACGCTGTCCGCGGGGACCTTGTAGATGGAGATGACCTGGGCTCCGCCGAAATAGTCCTCCTCCAGGCTGGCGGCCAGACCGGAGGCCACGGCGGAACTGAACAGGGTGTCCACCGGCGTGCCGTCATCCATGTAGACGACGGCGATGGACTTGCGGGAAAGGTCGATACCCGACTTGGACGGGTAGCGCATCTCGACATTCATGGTCAGGGTCTGCGGCGAGCAGGCGGCCATGAGGAGGGCGGCAGAGGCCCATGCTATGACAGGTAAACTTCTCATCTTTAAACGATTTGAGCCGTCAGGTCGTATTCGTCGGCACCGGTGATACGGACCTGGATGAACCCGCCGACGAGCCCCTTCGCAGCGGCCGCATCGCACGGCACCAGGATTTCGCCGTCCACCTCCGGACTCTCGAACTCGCTGCGGCACACCAGGGTGCCGTCCACGAAGTCATCCACCAGCACCCGGACCTCCGTTCCGACCCTGGACTGGTTATATGCAAGAGAAATGCCACGCTGGACCTCCATGAGTCGGTCGAGCCGGTTCTTCTTGGTCCGTGGCGAGATTGTGTCCGCAAAGTGTGCCGCGCCGTAGGTTCCCTCCTCCTCCGAATAGGTGAAAGCGCCCAGGCGCTCGAACTTCGCCTCCCGGACGAAATCCAGGAGTTGGCTGAAGGCATGCGGGGATTCGCCGGGATGGCCGACAATCATCGTGGTACGGAGGACAACGCCCGGCACCTTCTCGCGCATCCGCGCGATGAGGTTCCGGGTCCAGGCTCCGTCGACATGGCGCCGCATGGGTTCCAGCACCCGGTCGGAGATGTGCTGGAGCGGGATGTCCATGTAGCGGCACACCTTGGGGTTCTCCGCCATCTCGGTGAGCACGTCCTCCGGGAAGTCGGCCGGATACGAATAGTGGATCCGGATCCATTCGATGCCCTTCACGGCGGACAGGCGGCGCAGCAGGTCGGCCAAGACCCGCTTCCGGTACAGGTCCAGCCCGTAATAGGTCGTATCCTGGGCGATGAGGACCAGTTCCCGGATGCCCTGGGCAGCCAGGTCCTCGGCCTCCCGGACCAGCACGTCCATCGGGACGGAGCGGTGGCGGCCCCGGATAGACGGGATGGCGCAGTAGGAACAGTGGCGGTCGCAGCCCTCGGAGATTTTCAAGTAGGCATAGGCATGGCGGCCGTCCGTGAGGATGCGGCGATGGTCGGCACCATGGTCCGGACGGCAGCCGAGCGCTTCCACCAGCGGGTCCAGTTCGCGGGCGCCGAACCAGCCGTCCACCTCGGGAATCAGTCCCGGCAGCTCTGCCATGTAGCGCTGGGAGAGACAGCCACAGACGAGCAGACGGCCGACATCACCGGACTTCCGGCGCTCCGCCGCCTGAAGGATGGTCTGGATAGACTGCTCCTTGGCGTCTCCGATGAAGCCGCAAGTATTGATGAGAAGGACATCCACAGGTCCCGCCTCCCCTTCAGGCACGAGCCGGTAGGCATCGCGTACCTGATACAGCAGGTGCTCCGTATCGACTGTGTTCTTGGAGCAGCCCAGGGTGATGACCTGCAGGGACGGCATGCTACTCCCCGGGGGCCTCCTCCTCCCCTTCCACGGTGAAATCAAGGGAGGCGTAGTGCTTGAGTTCGTTGTACCACTCAACGACCTTCTTCATGTGGGAGACATAGAACCGGTCGCCGTCGTAGTCCGGAAGGGCCTGGGCGAAGAGGGCCTTGAGTTCGTCAGCGGAAGCCTTGGCGCCCGGGGCGTCGGCCTCGCCGAGCACGTCGTGCATCTTGCCGAACACTTCCTGGAGTTTCACTTCGCCCTCGGAGGTGTAGATGGAGATGTCGGCGAGGGTGGTGATGCCGCTGGCCGCACCGAAATTCGAGCGCTTCCTGTCGCCGAGGGCTTCCACGATGGCACCACTGCGGGACTGGGCGATATAGTTGAACAAGCCGTGCCGGCCACGGATGGAGAGGATTTTTGTCAGGTCTGTTTTCATCGTTTCAAAGGGATATTGAGATATACAAAGATAAACATTATTTCTGATATAAGGTGGCGAATACCCGGTCTACTTCGGCCGGCAGCTCCTCCAAGGAGCCCTCGTTCACCAGCATCTGGTCCACCCGGCTCCGGTCCTCCGGCTGCTGCGCCATGCGCAGGCGTACCTGTTCCTCCGGAACCCCGTCGCGGGCGGCGGCACGGGCAGCACGGAGGGCGGCCCCGGCCTCGACCCAGACCACCTTGTCCCCCACCCCCGCAAAAGCGGGTTTGGAGAGGATGACGGCCGATTCCAGAACGACGAACGGCACCGGCCCATAGCCCCACCCCGCTGGATCCTGCTGTCCTTTCCAGACGGTAAAATCTTCCAGGACTGCAGGATAGACCAGTCCTTCTACCAACGCACACTTTCGGCTGTCCCGGAAAATCAGCTCCGCAAGAAGGCCGCGGTCAAGCTGCCCCTGAGCATCGCGCAACGGGACACCCAGCGCCTCCTCCATCCGGTCGACAAGGTCAGGATGCCGCTCATAAAGCGATTTGGTGCGGGCATCGGAATCATAGACCGGCACACCACGGGAAGCCAGGTAGGCGCAAACCCGGGACTTACCGCTCCCGATGCCGCCGGTGATGATGACGGTTTCCATGGCGTCAGTCGCTTTCTATGCAGTCGAAAACTTCCGGCTCGACCCGATAGTCGAGGACCCCGTCGGGAAGCCGCAAGGTCCGGGGCACGCACCGTCCGGAAAGGGACGAGGCAAAGTCCTGGTAATCGATATACAGTTTGAACGGTCCGAAAGGATCCCGGACCATCGGAAAGGCACATCGAAGAATCACCTCGGCCTGGGAAGGATAGACCTGCAGGTGATGGCCGGCCGGAGTGTTCCACACCTCCAGCGGCAGCGTCGAGCGGACCTCCACATAGCGGGATACCGACAGTTCATAGCTGACTTCTTCCTGGGAAAGGCGTACCCCTTTGATCCGGGCCAGTTTCAGGACCCCGTGCTCGCTGTCATGGACATCGAAACGGGTCAACTGGGCGGTCTTGACCTTTTCGACCGCATCCACGCGGCCGGCCTCGCCGTAGACGATGATCGAATCCGGCACGATCCGGATCGGGGCGGAACTCATGTACTGGGAGCGGAACGTGATGTCATGGACCAGTTCCACCGGCACTTTCCGGAAATTTTCGACCGGGAAGGTGAAGGACAGGGTATCGGAGATGAAGGCCTCGACTGTCGCGTCGTCACCGAAAAACTGCTGGACATAGCTGTTCTTGGCGCTGCCGGCGACATAGAACTGGTCACCGCCCCGCAACCGGAGGTCGGCCCGCTCGAAACGGACCTTTACCGGACGGCCCCCCTTCCGGGTGGAGACCCGGAGCAGGCGGAAGCCGCTGGTGCGGCAACGGGCGGAGACGATGGCAGAATTGGAAGACCGGTTGCTGTGGCCGTCGATATTGCACTCGGCGACCACCGGCACGCTGATCACACCGGAATAGTCCCGCGACAAATTGCTGACCAGCCAGATCAGCATCGCCACGAGAACCGACGTCAGGAGAAGTCCTCCGTCCCTTCCGGACACCCTTTTCACGTCAAGAGAGTTAGAAGACCTCTTACTGCTGGGCCTGGTAGTCCTTGGTCAGGGCCTGCTTGGAGACCCGCAGTTTCACGTCGCCGTCCACCTTGATGAGGACGGTGTCGGAGTCTTCCTTGATTTCAAGGACTTCACCGTAGATGCCGCCCACCGTGACGACCTTGTCGCCTTTCTTGAGGGCGTTGCGGAAATTCTGGAGTTCCTTCTGCTGCTTGCGCTGCGGGCGGATCATGAAGAGCCACATCACTACGAAGACGAGGATGAGCATGACCCACATGGACCAGGAACCACCGGCCTGCGGCTGTGCCTGAAGGGTAAGGAAAAGGATGTGCATATATTTTCAGTTTAAAATGGTTTCAAAGGAGCCCCCGGCCGGACTTGTTGATGCGTCCTTCCCCGACGCTTTGCCGGATCAGCCGGTCGAGGAGTCCGTTCACGAAGGAACGGCTCTTGGGCGTGGAATAGAACTTGGCGATCTCCACATACTCGTTGATGGTCACCTTGACCGGGATCTCGGGGAAATGCTCGGCCTCGGCCAGGCCCATGGCGATGAGGACGATGTCGGTCGTGTAGAGGCGGTCGCGGTCCCATTTGGTGACGGAGCCGGCCACCTTGGCGTAGTACTCGTCGAAGCGGGCGAAGGCGGCGGACAGGAGGTTGACGACGAACTGCCGGTCGCTGTCAACACCTTCCTTGCCCTTGCGGCGCAGGATGTCGCTCTGGTAGAGCGGGGGCAGTTCCCAGCGGCCGGTGCGACGGATGTCGTCCAGGGTGCGGATATCATAGGTGAGGGCGTAGGCCAGGTCGTCGGTCCAGTACAGCGACAGGTCCTCGAGGATCTGCCACAGGGCCTCGTTGTCCTCGAACTCCTCCTCGAAGACCTTCTTGAACAGGCGCACGTCCTGGTCCAGGGAGACCTCGGGGTCGGCCATGTAGGCGGCAAAGTACGGCTTCTCCCGGACGGCATCGTACAGGTTGTGGAGGAAGACATCGTATTGTTCCCAGGAAAGTTTCTTCCGGTCGACCATCTTCCGGAAGTCGGGATCGCCCTCCAGCAGCGGGGCCAGGGCGTTCCGGGCGAATTTCAGATTCGGATGGCGTTCTTCCTCGGTCGGGTTGAACTTGCCCTGCGCGGCCTCGATCCGGCGGGCGGCCTCCGCGGTCAGCGGCGGAATCACGGAGAGCATGAAAAGGTAGAGGTCGCGGGTCGCTTCGCAGGAAGCGTCGAGGCTGGAAAGGGCCTCCTTCAGCGTCATCTCCGGGTTCTCCGCATACGCATACAGGACCTTGAATGCCTTGATTCTGAGGATTCGTCTGTTGAGCATATTTCAAATAACTTTTCGGTGTCTGTTAAAATATTTTTACAAATTTAGTGTTTTTAAATTTATTTCCCTAAATTTGTGAACAGATTTACAAAACCCACAAAGCCATGTATAGTGAAGATTACGAGAGGGCCCGGGCCCAGGAGCGCAACGCGGAGGATGTATACTCGAAGCCTGTGAGAGCCGGCAAGCGTACCTACTTCTTCGATGTCAAGGCTACGAAAGGCAACAACGACTATTACCTGACCATCACCGAGAGCAAGCGTCGCCAGGAACGGGACGGCTCCTTCGTCTTCGACAAGCACAAGATTTTCCTTTATAAGGAGGATTTCGAGAAATTCGCAGAGGGATTGGAAGAGGCGGTCGCCTATATCCGGACCAACCTGCTCAAGGATGAGCCTTTCCGTCCGGCACCCCGTTACGAGAGTCCATCAGATCCGGGAGAGGGAGAAGGCAACTTCTCCAACGTTTCCTTCGAAGAACTTTGACCATCCATGAAACCGGCGCCCTGCCGGTTTTTTCAGAAGTTCCCTGGCATGATCCTGCTCAAGAACATCCAACTCGACGGGACCGCGGTCGACATCCTCATCGAAGGTGAAACCTTCCGGCGCATCACGCCGGTATCGGACTCGATGCCCCGGCCTGCAGCCGAGGTCGTAGACTGTACCGGCAAAGTAGCCGTTCCCGGCTTCATCAACATGCACACGCATGCAGCTATGGCCCTGCTGCGAGGTATCACAGAGGACGTTCCCCTGCACACCTGGCTTTCCCACATCTGGGAAATCGAAGCGAAGATGGACGAAGATTTCATCTATTGGGGCACCAAAGTGGCCTGCCTGGAGATGATCAAGAGCGGCACCACAACCTTCAACGACCAGTACTGGTTCGCCCCGTACGCCCGGCAGGCGGCCGTCGAGATGGGCATCCGGCCTTATATCTCCTTCGTCATCCTGGACAACTTCGACAAGGCTGTCGCCGAGAAGCAGCGGCGCAAATGCATGGACCTGTATGAGCGATCGCTCGGCTGGGGAGAGGCCTCCTGCCTGGCGATGTCGGTCCATTCCGTCTATACGGTCAGCGAGGAGATGATTCTGTGGGCCAACCAGTTTGCCCTGGAGCATGGGATGAAACTCCATATCCATGTGTCCGAGACCGAGAAGGAGAATATCGACTGCATGAAGGCCCACGGAGGGCTGACCCCCACGGCTTACCTGGACAGCCTCGGCGTGCTGGGCCCCCATGTCATCGCCGCCCACTCCCTCTGGCTCGACGACGAGGATGTCGCTATCATGGGGCGTCGCAAGGTCAATTGTGTCCACAACATCAACTCCAACGCCAAGCTGGCGTCCGGCTACCGGTTCCGGTACAACGAACTGAGGGACGCAGGAGCCAATGTGTGTCTTGGAACGGACGGGGCTGCCTCGTCCAACAACCTGGACATGCTGGAGACCATGAAGACGGCGGCCCTGTTCCAGAAGGCCTGGCGGAACGATCCGTCCCAGATGCCCCTCCAGGAACTCATGGATGCCGCCACCGTCAACGGAGCCCGCGCCCTCGGGCTCCCGACAGGCGTCATCCGGGAAGGGGCTGTCGCCGACCTCTCGATCGTGGACATCGACAATTCGTATTTCCTGTCCCCGGGATCTTTCCTCGGGAATTTCGTCTATTCCGCCCACAGCGATGTCATCTCTTCGGTCATCGCCCGGGGGCATTTTGTCATGCGGGAGCGCAGGGTCGACGGCGAGAAGGAAATTCTCGTTGAAGCACGCAAGGTACTCTCGCAGATCTGACCACACAACGTATTACAACACGACTATGGACCCAAGAATGGAAAGGATCGACAGCGCCGCCGCATATCTCCGGGAAAAACTCGGAACACGGACTCCCGTCATCGGCATCGTCCTCGGAAGCGGCCTGGGAAAACTGGCCGACCAGATTGAAAACCAACTTGTCATTCCCTACAAGGATATCCCGGACTTCCCGGTATCCACGGCCATCGGCCACAAGGGCAATTTCATCGTCGGCTCCCTCGGCGGGAAGTGCGTCCTCGCCATGCAGGGACGCATCCATTATTATGAAGGATACGGGATGGAACTCGTCGTCCTCCCGGTCCGGGTCATGATCCGCCTCGGCATCCGGAGCCTTTTCGTTTCCAATGCCGCCGGAGGGACCAACCTCGACTACCATGTCGGCGACCTCATGATCATCAAGGACCATATCAACCTCCTCCCGAACCCGCTCATCGGTCCCAACCTTGACGGACTCGGCCCCCGGTTTCCGGACATGACGCGCCCCTACGACCCTTCGATCATCAAACTGGCCCTCCGGCTCGCTGCCGAAATGGGTATCGAGGTGCATCAAGGCGTGTATGTAGGCGGAACCGGCCCGTCCTATGAGACACCGGCCGAATACAAGTATTTCCGGCTCATCGGTGCCGATGCCGTCGGCATGTCGACCGTCCCGGAGGTCATCGCCGCGCGGCATGCCGGTATCCCGGTCTTCGGCATGTCCGTCATCACCAACGAGGCCCATGACGACTACGCCGACGACTATGTCAATGACGGACATGATGTCGTTGTCGCAGCCGACGCCGCCGCCGACAAGATGACCGCCCTCTTCATCCGCATCATCGAGAGCCTGTGACATGGAGATATTGGAAACAATCTACGCCGCCTCAGACTATGTGAAGCGGCTGTTGGACGGGCGGTGTCCCACGGTCGGCATCGTCCTGGGGAGCGGACTGGGAAAGCTGGCCGACCAGATTGAAAACCCGCTGGTCATCCCCTATAAGGATATCCCGGGATTCCCGGTATCCACGGCCATCGGCCACAAGGGCAACTTCATGGTCGGCCGCCTGGGCGGGAAATGCGTCATCGCCATGCAGGGACGCATCCACAGTTACGAGGGCTATCCGATGGCCCAGGTCGTCCTGCCCATCCGGGTGATGAAGGTCATCGGTATCCAGTATCTTTTCGTCTCCAATGCAGCCGGGGGCACCAACCTCGGCTACCATGTCGGCGACCTCATGATCATCCGGGACCATATCAACCTCCTCCCGAACCCGCTTATCGGTCCCAACCTCGACGACTTCGGCCCCCGCTTCCCAGACATGACCCGCCCCTACGACCCGGCCCTCATCCGCCAGGCCGAAGCGATTGCGGCCGAGGAGGGCATCGCCCTGCGGAAAGGCGTCTATGTCGCCTGTACAGGTCCCTGCTATGAGACGCCGGCTGAATATCGATACTTCCGCCTCATCGGCGCTGACGCAGTGGGCATGTCCACCACGCCGGAAGTCATTGTCGCCCGTCACTCCTCCATCCCGGTCTTCGGCATGTCTGTCATCACCGACGTCGCCCACGCCACAGACAACGAGGACTACGTCACCGACGGTGAAGCCATCGTAGCGGCCGCCGATGCCGCAGCCGACCGCATGACCCTCCTTTTCCGCCGCATGGTCGGGCAACTCTAGAAAAGGTAACTGATACCGGCGCCGAGGGTGAACTGCCAGCGGCCGAAGGACGGTTCCGTGTGCGAGGTCTCGGGGCCGTATTCCGTGTGGTCGTACGTACGGAAATTGTCTGTCAGGAAGTAATGGATGCCGGGGGATACGTTGAGGCTCAGGCGCCAGACGGGATACAGACGGAGAAACCGGCGTCCAGGCTGAAGGCGAAGCGGTCCTTGACCATCATGCCTTTCCACCGGCGGTAGCGGTCGCCGTCGTTGTCCTCCCATTCCTGGTAGGAGATGTATCCATCGCCGAAGACATAGCCCGGCGTGAAGCCGACCGACACCTCGGCCCGGCGGAACAGGGAGACGAGGAAGGAACTGAACATGTCGAAGGCGATGTCCTGCCACCGGTCGCCCCGGTAATACCAATCGCGCATGCCCTCATAGGCCGCCAGTTGGGCTCCGGCCCGGACGGAACTGTCCCAACTGGCCGTCCCCGTCCGGTAGACGAAAGCGAGCGGGAGGGCGGCGATGTCCGAGTCGTCGACGAGCCACGGGGTGTAGGCCACGCCGCCGCGCACCCCGAAGCGGGGCGCGAAATACCGGGTATAGTGCACGGCGGCACGCGGGGCGGAGGCGCCGTCCTGCAACGGGACCTGGAGCCCGTATTCGAAGCGGATTTCGTTCTGGAGGAGGTCGGTGTTGACTTTCTGGGCTTGCAGCGTCACGCAGCAGAGCAGGAGGGCGAGGGGAAGGAGGTGTTTCATCAAGGGAATCATTGGAGTTCGTCAAGGAAGAGGGCCCACTTGGCGTCGGAGGGCATGCGCCAGTCTCCGCGCGGGGAGAGGGTGACCGAGCCGACCTTGGGGCCGTCCGGCAGGCAGGAGCGTTTGAACTGCTGTCCGATGAAGCGCTTGAAGAACTGGTAGAGCCAGCCTTTCAGGGTCTTCTCGTCGTAGCGGTCGCCGAAGGCCTTCCGGGCGAGGAAGAGAATCTTGCGCGGGGAGCAGCCGAAGCGGAACGCATGGTAGAGGAAGAAGTCATTCAGTTCGTACGGTCCGACCAGGTCTTCCGTCAACTGGGTGATCTGTCCCTGGTCGTCCGCCGGAATCAGTTCGGGGCTGATCGGCGTGTCCACGATGTCGAGGATGATGTCGCGGGCGGTCCGGTCCCCCACGCGGTCGTCCGGGGTGAAGCGGGTCTCCCCCACCCAGCGACAGAGGTATTTCACCAGGGTCTTCGGGACCGACATGTTGACGGCGTACATGGACATGTGGTCGCCGTTGTAGGTGCACCAGCCGAGGGCCAGTTCCGACAAGTCGCCCGTGCCGACGACGATGCCGCCGGTCGCGTTGGAGATGTCCATCAGGAGTTGGGTCCGCTCGCGGGCCTGGGCGTTCTCGTAGGTCGTATCATGGACCGAGGCGTCATGGCCGATGTCCCGGAAATGCTGCTCGACAGCCGGAACGACGGAAATCTCCCGCGCCGTCACGCCGAGAGCCGCCATCAGGTCGTCGGCATTGGTATGGGTCCGCTCCGTGGTGCCGAGCCCCGGCATCGTGACGCCGATGACCCGTTCACGGCTCCACCCGAGCCGGTCGAAGGCCATGACCGTCACCAGCAGGGCCAGCGTCGAATCCAATCCACCGGAGATGCCGATCACCGCACTCTTGGCGTTGACGTGCTCCAGGCGGGTCGCCAGCCCCTGGACCTGGATGTTGAAGATCTCCTCGCAGCGCTCCCGGATATGCTCCGGGTCGCCGGCCGGGACGAATGGATGAGGTTCGATGTAGCGGTGGAAGGCCTTCTCGAAGTCGGTCGAAGCACCGGTGCCGACCTGGACACGGGAATACATCTGGGCATAGGTTGAAGCCCGTGTGCCATCCGGCGTGACGTAATAGAAAGAACTCTGTTTCTGGCGCAGGATGGTCAGTTTCTCGACATCGAGGTCGGCCACGATTATCTGGGAATCCGAGCGGAAACGCTCCATCTCGGCCATCAGGGTGCCGTTCTCGTAGATCAGGGAGGAACCGCCGAAGACGAGGTCCTGGGTGGATTCGCCGTAACCCGACGAACAATAGATATAGCCGGAAAGCGTGTGCGCACTCTGCTCGCAGACGAGGTTCTTGCGGTAGGTATGCTTGAGCAAGACTTCGTTGGAGGCGGACAGGTTGACGATGAGTTGGGCACCGGCTACGCAGTGGAAGGAGGACGGCGGGAGCGGGGTCCACAGGTCCTCGCAGATCTCGATGGCGAAGGTCGCCTCCCCCACCGTGAAAAGCAGGTTCGGCGAGATGTTGCAACGGCAGCCGCAGTAGCGGATCTCGGCGCAGAAGCCCTCCCGGACGAAGTTCTTGCCGTCATCGATGAAACGGCCCTCGTTGTGGACGTTGCCCGACAAGAAATCCGCCCCGGAGGCGAACCAGCGGGCTTCGTAGAATTCGTTATAGTTCGGCAGATAGATCTTCGGGACGATACCTTTGACCTGCCCGTTGCGGATGACGACGGCGCAGTTGTAGAGTTTGTCGTTGTACCGCACCGGAGCCCCGGCTACGACCGTCACTTCCTTGCCGCGGGTGTATTCCCGGATGGCGGCGACAGCGGACTCGGCCTTGTCGATGAGGAGGTTGGACCCGAACAGGTCGGCACAGGTGTAACCGGTCACACACAGTTCCGGGAACACGATCAGGGAGACTTCCCGGGACACCGCTTCGTCGATCAGGGTACAGATCTCATTCCGGTTGAAACCGACATCGGCCACGCGCACCCTCGGCGAGGCGGCCGCCACTCTGATATAGCCGTAATCTTTCATTACCTCAAATAATTCTCGACAAAATTAAACTAATTTTATGACAATATGGATAATTTTTATTAAATTTGCGAGAGATTAGGTAAAACGTCGGCTATGCTGGAAGATGTCCGCAGACATATTGAACGGCTGATTGCGCTCTATGAGGCTGAGAAAGTGGAGAACGAGCGTCTCCGCGCGGAGTTACATGCGTGCAAGGAAACCGGCGAGACCTACAGGAGACAAATCATGGAACTGGAGTCCCGGATTGAAACCCTGAAACTGACTGAAGCCTTTACCGCCGGCGGCGACCATGCCGCAGCCAAAGCGAAAATCGACCAATTGATCCGGGAGATCGACAAGAGCATCTCCTGGCTGGAGCGTTAGAAGATGGACCAGAAGATCAGCATAAAGATTGCGGGCCGTCCCTTCAATCTGACCGCCTCTTCCCCGCAGCAGGAGGAGGTGATCCGGTCGGCGGCCGATGCCATCAACAAACGCCTGTCCGGCTACACCCAGAAGAACCCGGGCAAGACCATGGTCGAACTCATGTCGATGGTTGCGCTCAACGAATGCGCCTGCCGGATCGCTTTCCAGCGCGAAATCGAATCCCAGAAGGCAGAGGCGGAGAAGCTCAGTGGCGACATGGAAAGATATCTGGCTGACATAGAGAAATAAGCCGTCAGGCCCCTTGCTGAAAACAACACGTTCCAACGTACCGAGTTTACTCAGATCAGGGATGACGGGCCCAGGTGACCCATCGGGGGATTCTGCATCACGATGCAGGACGTGGGATATCAGGAACTGGTCGGAACTCAAATCTTATCCTGATAAGATTTTCTGACACGGACGCTGACGGCTTTTTTCCATTCATGAAGGTTTCCTGGAAGGGAAGCCTTTTTGTGATGGAACTAAAACCTTTTGATACTTATGAACACTATAGTTGCTATCATCATCGGATTCGTTGCCGGCGCCATCCTCACGCTGGCAGCCTACATACTGGCCCGCAGGGCTATCCTGCGCGGCAAGCGGGACGAAATCCTCGAGAAGGCGGAAGTGGAGGCGGAGAAAATCCGCAACGAAAAGATCCTCCAGGCCAAGGAGAAGTTCCTCGGTCTCAAGGCTGAACACGAGCAGTACATCCAGGAGAAGAACGCCCAGCTCCGCGAAGCGGAATCCCGCATCAAGCAGAAAGAGAACACGCTCAACCAGAAAAGCGGAGACCTCGACCGCAAGAACAAGGAACTCGAAGGCATCAAGGCCTCGCTCAAAGGACAGCAGGATTCCCTGAAACGTAAGGAAGAAGAGTTCGACCAACGGATCGCCCAAGCAAACCGGCAGATCGAGTCGATTGCCGGCATGACGGCCCAGGAAGCCAAGAACCAGCTCCTGGAGAACATGAAGGCTGAAGCCAGGACCGAAGCCCAGGCCTATATCAACGACACCATCGACGAAGCCCGCCTGAACGCGGCCAAGGAAGCCAAGCGCATCGTCATCAACACCATCCAGCGTACCGCCACCGAGACGGCCATCGAGAACGCCGTCACGACCTTCCCGATCGACAACGACGAGATCAAGGGCCGCATCATCGGCCGGGAAGGGCGCAACATCCGGGCCCTGGAGGCCGCCACCGGCGTCGAAATCGTCGTCGACGATACGCCGGACGCCATCCTGCTCTCGGCCTTCGACCCGGTCCGCCGCGAAGTGGCCCGCCTCGCTCTCCACCAGCTCGTCATCGACGGACGCATCCATCCCGCCCGTATCGAAGAAGTTGTCGGCAAGGTCCAGAAGCAGCTTGAGGACGAAATCCTCGAGACCGGCAAGCGGACCTGTATCGACCTCGGCATTCACGGCATGTCCATGGAACTCGTCCGCCTGATCGGACGCATGAAATACCGTTCATCCTATGGGCAGAACCTTCTCCAGCACTCCCGCGAAGTAGCCAACATCTGCTCGATCATGGCCTCCGAGCTCGGGCTCAACCCCAAGATTGCCAAGCGGGCCGGCCTTCTCCACGATATCGGCAAGGTATCTGAAGAGGACCCGGATCTTCCTCACGCCCTGCTCGGCATGAAACTCGCCGAACAGTATAAGGAAAAGCCGGAAATCTGCAACGCCATCGGGGCCCACCACGAGGAGACCGAGATGACATCCCTTTACGCCCCCATCGTACTGGTGGGTGACGCGATTTCCGGTGCCCGGCCAGGCGCCCGCCGCGAAGTGATCGAATCCTACATCAAACGACTCAAGGGCATGGAAGACCTCGCTGCCGCCTATCCGGGTGTGACCAAATCCTATGCCATCCAGGCCGGTCGCGAACTCCGGGTGATCGTCGGTGCGGAGCAAGTCTCCGACAATGAGGCCGAGGTCCTCTCCGGCGAGATTGCCAAGAAGATACAGGACGAAATGACCTACCCCGGACAAGTGAAGATCACCGTCATCCGGGAAACCCGATCAGTCGCCTATGCGAAGTAAGACAATCATGATGACGGCAGCACTTCTGATGAGTGTTGCCGTTTTTGCCCAAGGGCCCGGAAACCCGGCATCAGCCCTTTGGAAGGTTTCGGCCGACCCGGTGGAGACAGACCTCTACCGGATCACCTTTTCGGGAAAGATCGGAAAGGGACTCCATATCTATGGCCTCGACCACCCGGACAATCCGTTCACGGTCGAATACACCGCCCTCGGCGGGGCCGTCCTGCAAGGCGGTCTCCAGGCCGTCTCTGGACCGGTCGACTTCAAGGGTGAAGCGGTCTATTTCGATCGCGCCGTCTTCACCCAGGAGGTCCGCTCGCAGGAAGGGACGGCCCTCGAAGGGACCCTCCACTGGCAGGCCTGCGCCGACGAGATGTGCGGCCTGCCGGAAGAACAAGACTTCCAGGTCACGCTCGGTACAGCCCAGGCACATTCGACTGTCATCGGAGACCCGGAACGCACCCAGGACGGGCACAAGGGCCTCTGGGCCCTCATCCTCGAGGCCATCCTGTGGGGCTTCGCCATGCTGCTCACCCCCTGCGTGTTCCCGATGGTCCCGATGACCATCTCCTTCTTCCTGAAAGGGTCGGACAACGTGCACCAAGGCCGTTTCAAGGCCTTCATGTACGGCGTTTTCATCGTCCTGCTCTATACGGTCCCCATCTGTGTCATCATCGGTCTGACCTGGATTGTCGGCGGCGAGGCCGTGACGGCGGACATCTTCAACTGGCTCGCCACCCATTGGCTTCCGAACCTCATCTTCTTCATCGTATTCATGGTATTCGCGGCCTCGTTCTTCGGTGCCTTCGAGATCGTCCTCCCCTCCTCCTGGCAGAACAAGAGCGATGCCCGGTCGGACCGGAAGGGCCTTGCGGGAGTCTTCTTCATGGCACTGACCCTCGTGCTGGTCTCCTTCTCCTGCACCGGCCCTATCGTCGGCTCCGTTCTGATCCAATCCACCCAAGGTGAGTTCTGGACCCCGATGGTCACGATGCTGGCCTTCTCGGTCGCCTTCGCCCTGCCGTTCACCATCTTCGCCCTCTTCCCGGAACTCTTGAAAAAACTCAAGAGCGGGGCCTGGCTCAATTCGGTCAAGGTGGTGATGGGCTTTATCGAAGTGGCCTTCGGCTTCAAGTTCCTCAGCGTCGCCGACCAGACCTACCACTGGGGGCTCCTGGACCGGGAAGTCTACCTTGCTATCTGGATCGTGGTGTTCACCCTGCTGGGCTTCTACCTGCTGGGCAAGATCCGCTTCCGCCATGACGACGAGGTGAAGCACATCGGTGTCGTGCGCCTGTCGCTCGCCATCGCTGTGTTCTCCTTCGTGGTCTACATGGTCCCGGGCCTGTTCGGGGCCCCGCTGAAGGCGCTTTCCGGTTACCTGCCGCCCATCGAGACGCAGGACTTCGTGCTGACGCCTGGTTCTTCCGCTTCCTCCGCCTCTCCTGCCCCGTCGCACAATACCGGCCTGAAAATCGCCCACAACCTCCCCGGATACTTCACCTTGGAAGAAGGTTTCGAGGCAGCCCGCGAGAGCGGGAAACCGGTGCTTGTGGACATCACCGGCCACGGCTGCACCAACTGCCGCGAGATGGAGGCCCGTGTCTGGAGCGATCCGGAAGTCCTGCGCCGCCTGCGGGACGATTTCGTCATCGTCGCCCTCTACACCGACGACAAGCAGCGGCTCCCTGAAGCGCAGTGGCTGACCACCCCGGGCGGGAAGACGCTCAAGACCATCGGCAGCGTCAATTCCTACATCGTCAGGACCCGTTTCCAGGTCAATGCACAGCCCAACTACCTGATCCTGGATGCCGACGGGAATGTCCTTGCCGGACCGCGTGGCTACAACCTTTCCATCCCCGGCTTCATCGATTTCCTGGATAGTCCCTTGTCATTCTGAGCCTGCCGAAGAATCACTTCCTATGTCTGAAATAGAACCCCTCATCGCCGACCTTGCGCTGATCTTGATCTGCGCGGGCATCATGACCCTCCTGTTCAAGAAACTCAAGCAGCCGTTGGTGCTGGTCTACATCGTGGCCGGATTCATCGCCAGCCCGCACTTCGGGCTCACTCCGTCCGTCATCGACACGGCCAGCATCCACACCTGGTCTGACATCGGGGTCATCTTCCTGCTGTTCGCCCTCGGCCTGGAGTTCAGTTTCAAGAAGATTGTCAAGGTCGGCGGCCCGGCCATCATCGCGGCCCTCACCATCATCTTCGGGATGATCTTCCTCGGCTTCACGGTCGGCTCGTCCTTCGGCTGGAAGCGGATGGACGCCCTCTTCCTCGGCGGGATGATCGCCATGTCCTCCACGACCATCATCTACAAGGCGTTCGAGGACCTGGGGCTGGCCAAGAAACAATTCGTCGGCCTGGTCATGTCCATCCTCATCCTGGAGGACATCCTGGCCGTCGTACTGATGGTCGTTCTCTCAACCATCGCGGTATCCAGCAGTTTCGAAGGGAGCGAGCTGCTCCTGTCCATCGGAAAACTGGTGTTCTTCCTCATCCTGTGGTTCGTCGTAGGCATCTACCTGATTCCGCTCATCCTCCGCAAGGCGCGGAAACTCATGAACGAGGAAACCCTTCTCGTCGTGGCGCTCGGCTTGTGTTTCGGCATGGTCGTCATCGCGGCCCAGACCGGCTTCTCGGCCGCCTTCGGGGCCTTCATCATGGGCTCCATCCTCGCCGAGATCATCGAGGCCGAGCATATCGAACATCTGGTCAAGCCGGTCAAGGACCTGTTCGGGGCCATCTTTTTCTTGTCCGTCGGTATGATGGTCGATCCGGCGATGATCGCCCACTACTGGCTGCCCATCCTCGTCATCACGCTCACCGTTATCGTCGGCCAGGCCACCTTCGCCACCCTCGGCGTCCTGCTCTCCGGACAGACGCTCAAGACCGCCATGCAGTGCGGCTTCTCCCTGACCCAGATCGGCGAATTTGCCTTCATTATCGCAACGCTCGGCGTCTCGCTCGGGGTCACCAGTGACTTCCTCTACCCCATCGTCGTCGCCGTCTCTGTCATCACCATCTTCCTGACCCCCTACATGATCCGGCTGGCCGGACCAGCCTATGGCTTCGTCGAGCGGCATCTTCCTGAGAAGTGGAAGGGCTTCCTGGAACACTACACGTCCGGCAATGCACCGGCTGCCGGCAAGGAGAGTGTCTGGAAACAGTACGTCTTCGCCATCGTCCGCTTCACAGCGGTCTACAGCATCATCTGCGTGGCCGTCACCGCCCTTTCGTTCCGCTTCCTGGTCCCCCTCGCCGAGCAATGGATTCCCGGCGTCTGGGCCGACATCGCATCGGCGGCCGTCATCCTCGTCGTGCTCGCCCCCTTCCTGCGGTCCATCATGATCAAGAAGAACCATTCCGAGGAGTTCATGACCCTCTGGAACGGGAACCGGGGCAACCGGGCGCCGCTCGTCGGGACCATCGTCCTCAGGACAGCCCTTGCCCTGGCCTTCGTCTTCTATGTGCTGGCCCGCCTGTTCCACGTCTCGGTGCTGCTCCTCCTGCCGCTCGCCGTCATTGTGGTCGCCATGATGATGTTCAGCCGCTTCATCAAGCGCAATTCCATCCGCATCGAGCGGACCTTCCTCGACAACCTCCGCTCCCGCGAACTGCGGGACGAGTACCGGGGCGACAAGAAGCCGGAATATGCCACCCGCCTTCTCTCGAAGGACCTCCACCTGGCCGAATTCGACATTCCCGTCGACGTGGAATGGGCTGGGGACACGCTGTCCCGGCTGAACTTCGGCCAACGGTTCGGAGTACACGTCGTCTCCATCCTGCGGGGTGAAATGCGTATCAACATCCCCAAGGCGACGGACCGCCTGTTCCCCCAGGACCGCATCCAGGTCATCGGATCGGACAACGATCTCGAAGCCTTCGGCGCCGCGCTGCGTCCCGCCGTACAGGAAGCGGACGACGACCGCTACAGCCGGGGCGAGATGGTCCTGAGCCGCATCGAGATCGGTGCATCCTCCCCCTTCCTCGGGCACAACATCCGTGAAGCCGGTATCCGCAACCACTACCACTGCCTCGTCGTCGGCGTAGAGAAGGCCGACGGCACCCTCCATACGCCCGATGTCGCCCGTCCGTTCGACGAAGACGACATCCTCTGGCTCGTGGGCGAACGACACGATATCGAGGCCGTGCAGGCGTTGTAAAAAAGACTGCCTTGATCAGGTCAAAGCAGCCTTCCACGATACACGAGGCCGACCTTATTTTCCGAACAGCAGCTGCATATCGGCGGAGATACCCGCAGAAGCCAGTTTTTCAGGGATGAACCGCCAGGTGCCGATGACCGACGGGGCGCTGATGACTTCGGGGTCGATGGAGCCGTTCTCCATCAGGTAGTCGTAGAGGATGTTGCGGATCTCCGGATAGCGGGCGACCGTGCGGGCGGCGAGGGCATCGGGGTCGATGCCGGCTTCGCGGAGCAGGTTGCCGCCGCCGGAAGCCCGGTAGGAGGTCATGGCCACGTTGTAGGTCCGGGACGGGTCGAAGGGCATCCCGTCGGCCAGGGCCGTGATGGCGATCCGCTGTCCGCGCGGCTTCGTCACGTCGACGGTGTAGTCGAGCCCGGCCGCGGAATCGAAGTTGTAGGAACGGTTGATGAAGGACCAGCCCCGCTGCTGGGTCCGCGGGTCGTCGCTCTGGCGGATCTGGAGGATATGCTCGCCCGGTCCGGATACGGTGTTGACCCACTTGTCATAGGACACCTCAAGGTAGTCCTTGATTTCCGCACCGGTCAACTGTACGACATAGAGCTGGTTCTCGAATGGATAGATGGTGAAAAGGTCGTTGTAGGTCAGGATGCCGGCACCGACATGCCCGTTGTAGGTCAACGGGGCGCCGAAGGAGATGTCCGCCGGGGCGCAGCCGAGGCTGAGGGTATGGATCAGGTTCATGTAGTCGCTCATGCCCCGGTAGGCGTCGCGGGTCCAGAGGTCGGTGTTGAGGATGCCGACCTCCCGGAGGGTGAAGGCCTTGACCGCCTCGAAGTCCTGCTGGAAATGCGCCCGCATGAGAGAGTCGGCCATCTCGGCCTTGACCGGGATGAGGTCGGTCTCGAAGGTCTTGGAGACCACTTTTCCGCCTTCCACCTTCAAGTGCATCTTGCCGTGGCCGACATAGCGGCTGTGGCTGCCGGAGTTGATGAGGGCGCAGGTATCACGGGTCTCCACGTAGGGACGGTGGTCATGGCCGCACACGAGGAAGTCCACCCCGCGCACGCTGTTGAAGGCGTCGAGCGCCTCTGCTTCAAGGATGGTTCCGTCTCCCTGCCCGCAGGCCGAGTGCATGGTGGCGACCACGACATCCGGATGCTCCCGGTCCCGGACGTAGTCCACGTCGCGCTGGATGATGTCGGCAATGGAGACGAAGTGCATCCCGCTCCAGATCTCTTCTGAGAGCCATGCCTTGATGTTGGCATTGGTGTAACCGAGGACCGCAATCCTCAGGCCCGCCTTCTCCACCATCTTGTACAGCGGGAAGTACGTCTGGCCGTTGTCGTTGCGGACCGCGTTGCCCGCCAGGAAATCGGCCCCGGCCTTCTTGAGATCGGCGGTCACCCGGTCGTATACCGGATGGCCCGTTTCGATGTCATGGTTGCCGACCGCCACCGCATCGTACTTCATGTATTCCAGCAGGCGCGGGAACAGGTGCGGGGTCACCGTATCGACATAATTGAAATAATAGGCGGCATTGTCACCCTGGAGACAGTCGCCCGCGTCCACGAGGAGGACATTGCCGGGGCCGTCCGCCGTCCGGACACTGTCGATGTAATGGTTCATTGCGAAGAGGGACTTCCGGATACCTCCGCCGACATAGGTCGAATCGAACCAAGTACTGTGGACATCGTTGGTCGTCAGGATGGTGAGGGTGTAGTCTCCGTTTCTGAGAGAAGGTCTGCAGGAGAAGACAAGGAGGGCCGCCGTCACGGCCGGGAGAAAAGGTCTGGGGTTCATTTCGTCAGTCTTAATCCCGCAAAGTTAGCACATTTTTGCGTAAATTTGCACATCATGATGAAACTTCAGACACCGGTTCTTTGCGAGCCCTCCCCGTTCCGGCTTTCCTATGCAGACCGGATCATGGTCCTCGGCAGCTGCTTCGCCGACGAAATCGGGCAGCGGCTTGTCGATTACGGCTTCCAAGCCACGTTCAACCCGTTCGGGACATTGTACAACCCCGTTTCCATTTCCAATGCGGTCGCCCGCCTCGCGTCGCGAATGCCGTTCACGACGGACGATGTGGTCGAAATGGGAGCGGGAGCCGGAAAGGTCTGTTCTTTCTCGCATCACACTTCGTTCGCCCGCACAGATCCGCCATCCTTCCTTGAAAACGCCAATGCCCGTCTCGCAGAAGCCGCGGAGGTATGGAAGGAGGCTGACCGGGTGCTCATCACCCTCGGCACAGCCTGGGCCTTCCGGTGGAAGGAAACCGGAGAGACCGTCGCCAACTGCCTCAAACGCCCGGCGGCAGAATTCACCCGCTACCGCCTTACCGTCCCCCAAGTGTCTGCACTCCTGAGCGGGCTCACCGCCCGCTACCCGGACAAACAGTTCCTCTTCACGATGAGCCCCATCCGCCATCTGGCCGACGGAGCCCATGGCAACCAGTTGTCCAAGAGCACCTTGCTTCTGGGCATCGAGCAGACCGGGGCCCTGTATTTCCCCGCCTTTGAAATCGTGATGGATGAACTCCGAGACTACCGGTTCTATGCCGAGGACATGGTACATCCGTCCCGGCAGACCGCCGGCTACCTTTGGGAGCGCTTCATCGACTGGGCCCTGCCGGAAGAGGAACGGCCCCGGTACGAGGCAGCTGTCAAAGCCTTCCGGCAGTCGCAGCACCGGCCTCTCGCCTAACGGCGGCGCATCCCCCGCATCTGCTGCATGAGGTTGCCGGTCATGGCGGTCTTCATGACCTTGCGGGTGCCTTCGAACTGCTTCAGAAGGCGGTTCACCTCCGGCAGGGAGGTACCGGAGCCGTCCGCGATGCGCTTGCGGCGGCTGCCGTTGATGATTTCGGGATGCTCGCGCTCGTACGGGGTCATGGACAGGATGATGGCCTCCACGCCCTTGAACGCGTCGTTGTCGATGTCCACGTCCTTGATGGCCTTGCCGACACCCGGAATCATGGACGCAAGGTCCTTGATGTTGCCCATCTTCTTGACCTGCTGGATCTGGTTGTAGAAGTCCCAGAGGGTGAACTGGTCCTTGGCGAGTTTCTTCTTCAGGGCGCGGGCTTCCTTCTCGTCGAACTGCTCCTGGGCCTTCTCCACGAGGGTGACGACATCGCCCATGCCGAGGATCCGGTCGGCGATCCGGGAAGGGTGGAACACGTCCAGCGCCTCCATCTTCTCGCCGGAGGACACGAACTTGATGGGCTTGCCGACCACCGCCTTGATGGAAAGGGCCGCACCGCCGCGGGTGTCGCCGTCCATCTTGGTGAGGACCACGCCGTCGAAGTCCAGGCGGTCGTTGAAGGCCTTGGCGGTCTCCACCGCATCCTGCCCGGTCATGGCATCCACCACAAACAGGGTTTCGGTAGGTTGTACGGCCTGGTGGAGGGCAGAAATCTCATCCATGAGTTGCTGGTCGACGGCCAGACGGCCCGCGGTATCGATGATGACGACGGAATATCCCTCTGCCTTCGCCCGCGTGATGGCCCCCTTGGCAATTTTGACGGGATCCTTCTCCCCCTCCTCGGTATAGACGGGGACGCCGATGCCCTCACCGAGGACCTTGAGCTGCTCGATGGCCGCCGGGCGGAAGGTGTCGCAGGCAGCCAGGAGGACCTTCATTCCCCGCTTCGACTTGACATGCAGGGCCAGTTTGCCGGAGAAGGTCGTCTTGCCCGAACCGTTCAGACCGGCCACGAGGACGATGCCCGGATTGCCCTTGAGATTGATATCCTGCGCCGCCGAGCCCATGAACTCGGTGAGTTCGTCGTGCATGATTTTCACCATCATCTGCTGCGGCTTCACCGCCGTGAGCACGTCGGCCCCGATAGCCTTGTCCTTCACGTGGTTGCAGAAGTCCTTCGCCACCTTGTAGCTGACATCGGCATCCAGCAGTGCCTTGCGGATGTCCTTGACGGTCTCCGCCACATTGATTTCGGTGATCCTGCCCTCACCCTTCAGGATCTTGAAAGACCTTTCCAGCCTTTCGCTCAGGTTCTCGAACATACTTTCTTTCTTTTGATCGCGCAAAGATACATATTTATTTACAAAAAAAGGCCAGGCGCGAGGCCTGACCATTCCAGAATCTGCCAGAAGGCTACTTCTCCTTCGGAGCAAGGCCCTTCCAGGCAAAAGCGCTGAGGGCACCTCCGACAAGCGGGGCTGCAATGAAGACCCATACATCCTTCAAAGCCTGGCCGCCGGCGAAGAGAGCCGGACCGATGGAACGGGCCGGATTGACCGACGTGCCGGTCAGATTGATGCAGACGAGGTGGATGAGGATGAGGGTAAGACCGATGGCGAGGCCTGCAAAATTGCCGGCACCGACCTTGGCGTCTGTCGTTCCGAGGACGACGAGCACGAAAAGGAAGGTTGCGATGGCCTCGACCAGGAAGGCTCCGCCAACACCGCCGGCATTGGCGACGCCGTTGGACCCGAGTGCTCCTGTGAGATCAGGTGCAGCGACGACATTCACCACCAGGAGGAGCACAGCACCGGCGAGGATACCGCCGATAAGCTGTCCGATCCAGTATCCGACAGCATCCTTCCAGCTCATACGGCCAGAAAGGGCGACGCCGAGGGTGATGGCCGGATTGATGTGGCAGCCGCTGATGCCGCCGATGGTGTAGGCCATGGCGACAACAGAAAGACCGAAAGCTATGGCCGTTCCCACCACGCCAGCAGGAGTGCCGCAGCCGAGGAACATCGCAGTTCCGCAGCCCAAGAATGTAAGGACAAATGTGCCCAGACACTCAGCGAAATACTTCTTCATATAACTGATGTGTTTTGGTTTAGTGTTTCAAAGTTAGACATTTTAAGTGGAAATCAAAACTTTTTGCTATTTTTGTATGTCAATGCCGATGTCTATGGCACATAAGAAAATCACATTCAGACAGCAGCTCCGCCGCCTTTTCCATCGGGAGAAGCCGACAGGTCGGCGGCATGAGCCGTCGTCCCGCACCGTGCGCATGATGGATGAACTGGACAAGAAGCTGCCCCTGTGGGTGGAACGGAAAGGCTACCGCGATCCAGCCCGCACGCTCGAGGAAACCGCCAGACAGCTGGGAACAGAGAAAGGAATCCTCCAACGCTATTTCCACGAACGGATGCAGGTCGATTTCCGGACTTGGCGCACCCGGCTCCGGATTGAAGAGGCAAAGTACCTGCTCTTGTCGGAGCTTGACACACCGGCTTCCGTCATCGCCGGGAAGGTCGGCTTCAGCGACCGCTCCAATTTCTGCCGCCAATTCACCGCCCTGACCGGCACCACACCCGGCGCCTGGCGGAAACAGGCCACCCGTCTCACGACGGACAGCCTGCAAGGGTAGTGTTTATGTTCAACTGAATACAGGGCCTGGCTATTCTTGGAATATAGAGACATCCAGGCCGAGTAGTTTCATGCGCCGCCGGATGGCCGGAACCTCCTTTTCCAAAAACTCCCGCCTCTGGGCGGCAAGGATGGTCCCGGGGGCGTCAGCCGCCACGAAGTAGCCGATACCGCGTTTGTTGTAGATGATGCCGTCTGCCGTCAACTTTTCATAGCAGCGCATCATCGTATTGGGATTCACCCCGATCTCCGACCCGTACTCCCGGACGGAGGGGATACGCTCCTCCGCCTTCAGTTCACCGCTGATGATACGTTCCGAGATGGAGTCGCAGATCTGGAGGTAGATGGGTTTTTCGGGACTGAAATTCATGGCACTAATGTTTAAGGGTTTTGAGTCGGTAGAAGATGCCGGCACCGATGCCGACAGTCAGCAGGGCGGACCATACATACGACGCATTCAAGATGGAATGGAACAACCGCAGACTGGCCTCTTCATCCATCCCGCTCATCGATTCCACCCACTGCGGTGTGAATGCGCCCAAGATCAGGGACAAGACCAGTCCGACACCCATGGAGATGCCGATGGCGCCGATGATCTTGTGCTTCTTGAAGCAGATGCCGCAGAGGAGGAAATACAGGAAATTGAAGCAGAGCCCCAGAACCGACATGGTGATCAGCGCTCCCGGCGACAGGAGGTTCACACGCTCCCCGTTGATTTCAGTCAGGCTGCCCAGCAGGCCATTGTAGGCCACGCCCGTCCCGGTGAACAGGGACTTACCGAAGGTCGGATCCAGGAGGGCCAGGATGCCGTCCAGGATGAAGTAGACCCCGATGTAGATGACCGGGATGACGATGAGGGTCATCACCAGCATGGATACGAACTTCTCCGGGGTGGAAGCGGGAATCATCAGCCAGGACGACCCGGCCCGCTTCTCCGTCAGGTATCCGTAGGTACGCGTCTGATAGAGTTCGAGGGCACAGAAGGCAAGGATGAACATCGTGACACGGGCCTCGATGGGCGGCGCGACCCACCGCTGTGCGAAGACCAAGGAGCACAGCACCCAGATGATATAGAGGATCAGTCCGGAGCAGCCGATGAGGACCGCGGCCTTGGAGTGGTTGCGTCCCATCTGCTTGAGGTCGTAGAGGAAATAGGTTCCGAAACGCTTGAAGTCGAATGTCTCTTTCATGGCAGGGAGGGTTTAGAACAGGGATTTGACGAGGTCCTTGTGGGCATGGACCGTATTGAAGAAGGCCTCCATGTGGACCTTGGATTCCTCCCCGGTCACGTTCGGATAGACCTGGATGCAGCCGCCGGGCGCCTGCTCGACGTAGAGGGCTTCGGGATGGAGTTCCGTGCCGTAGTCGAAATAGAACCGGGCGGCAATCTCCTGGACACTCGCATTGACCAGGACATCCTGCTTGTCCAGGATGATGACCGGGTCGATGATGTTCTCCAGGTCGCGCACCTGGTGGGTGGAAATCACGATGGCCGCCTCTTCCGAGGTGTAGCGGGTGACCGCCTTGCGGAACTGGGCCTTGGAGGGGATGTCGAGACCGTTGGTCGGCTCATCCATATAGTAATACTTCGCGTTGCAGGCGAGGGCGAAGGTAATCCAGGCCTTCTTGAGCTGACCGGCGGACATCGTGTTCATGCGCTGGAGCGGGTCCACCTCGAACTCGCGGAGGACGGTTTCGAACTTTCCGAGGTCGAAGGCTGGCCAGAAAATACCGGTCTCCTTGGCAAAATCGAGGGCGCGGGCGTTCACCGGCGCCACCTCGTCGCTCAAGTAGAACTGTTCGCCGAGAAGGGAGGGCTCACGGCGGAACGGCGTGCGGCCGTCGACGTCGATGCTGCCGGAAAGCGGTTTCTTGAGTCCGCAGAGCAGGGTCAGCAGGGTGGTCTTCCCCACCCCGTTCTCCCCGAGCAGGCCGTAAATGTTGCCCGGCTTGATCTGCATCGTAATGTTTTTCAGGACGGGCTTGGAACCGTAACTGAAACCGAGATCATGGACTTGTATCATACCTTTTCGTGTATTAGTTTATTAGTACACCGCAAAGGTAAGAACATTTTTCGAATCAGCAATACTTTTTGTAAAAAATGTGAGTAAAAATAAACAGCCGCAGGCTGGGAGGAACGAGAACCCGAAGGGCCCGAAGGTGGAAGAATGCGGGCGTTTATTTTTGAAAGCCCCTGATATTTCCGGCCATCTCGTGGGCAAGGCGGGCACGGGCCTCGTGGCTGGACCAGGCGATATGCGGGGTCAGATGGATGCGCTCCGGATGGGCGGCGTGGAGATAAGGATGGTCGGAGGAAAGCGGTTCCCGCTCGAAGACATCGATGCCGATACCGGCAATCACACCCTCGTCGACAGCCCGCACCAGGTCGGCCTCAACGGCAATGCCGCCCCGGCCGGTGTTCACCAGGATGGCGCTGCGCTTCATCTTGGAGAGTTCCGCGTACCCGATGAGCCCGGCGGTCCGGGCGTCGTAGGGAGCATGGATGCTGACCACATCGGCCCGGGCCAGCAGTTCGTCCAGGGAGACCGACGGATAAGCCGTGCAATGCGAAGTGCCTGAGGTGGAATAGTAGACGACCTGCATCCCGAAAGCCGTGGCGACCTGCGCCACCTTCTGCCCGATGGCCCCCATTCCGACGATGCCCAGCACCTTGCCGGAGAGCTCCGTGAACGGATGGGCGGCATCCGTGTGGATGCGAGCCTGCGAATAGCGGCCGTCCTTAACATAGGCATCATAGTGGAAGGCGTCGGCGGCGAGGTTCAGGATATGCATCCAGGTGATTTGCGCCACCGAATCCGTAGAATAGGCGGCGACATTGCGCACCTGTACCCCACGCGCCTCGCAGAGCGGCACATCGATGTTGTTGATGCCGGTACCCGCCTCGCAGACCAGCCTCAGTTTCGGAGCCGCATCCAGGAAGGCGGCATCGACGACAACCTTGTTCAGGATGACCACATCGGCATCTCCGATCCGTTGACGGGCTTCCTCCGCCGTAGAAGCATTGTAGCAGACCAGTTCGCCCAGCGCAGCAATCTCGGTCAAGGGCGTCGTGCCCATCGTGGCGGCATCCAGAAATACAATCTTCATGTTATTAAAGGTTTAAAGATACAAATGTAAGGAAAAATACTTATATTTGGAGAAACAACCGCATAAGTGATGACCGCATTGGACCCGATTCTCGCGCAACTCTCGGAAGAGGTGCGACAGACTCCCGCAGAAGATACCGGCGACAAGGACTATACGTCGGTTGCCGTGCAGTTCCTCCTCTCTCCCGGCGACGCCGGGAAACTGCTGAACGGCCCGCTGGACTACCGCCCCGCTCTGGAGCGGGAACTCTCCCGCAAGGCGTACCGGTCGATGCGGTATTGCCGGGCCCTCTACGCCCCGGACGACGACGAAGCCCTTGCCGACGTCATCGCCGACCTCACCTTCGCCCAACTGGACCGCAAGCCCATCATCAAAAAAAACCGGCCCGGAGACGAGGCGGACCGGGCGACAGCCTTCGTGCTCGGCGTCTACACCCTCTTCGCCCTGGCCGTCGGCAGCCGCGCCGGCTTCCGTCCCCTCTTCTCCCTCGCCTGGCGGAACTATTACCAACTCCTCGGCTCCCGGAGCGTCCGCCGCTCCTATGATCCCAGCTGGCACAGCCGCTACTCCCTCCGCAACGTCTTCTATCCCCTCGGCTGACCCTGCCCCCTTTTTGCGTGAAACACTATCAACTGAAGTATGGGCATGGACAGGACGATCCGCACAGCATCGGAATCAGATATTCCCGGAATCATGACGGTGATTTCCGCCGCCAGGGAAATGATGCGCAGAAGCGGCAATCCGTTCCAATGGCCGGAAGGCTATCCGTCCCGGGAGATGATCGGGCGCGACATCGCGTCGGGGGCGGGCCGGGTGCTTGAAGACGACGGCGTCATCGTCGGGTATTTTGCCTTCATCCCGTCCCCGGAGCCGGCCTACTCGGTCATCGATGAGGGAGAGTGGCTGGACGATTCGCTGCCTTACCATGTCATCCACCGGATGGCGAGCGTGCCGGATGTGCATGGGGTGTTCCGGAGCATCATGGACTGGTGCCTGGCCCGCGAGAGGAATATCCGCATCGACACGCACCGCGACAACCGGGTCATGCAGCACTGTCTGCGGCGAGCAGGTTTCACATACTGCGGCATCATCCATCTGGCCAACGGAGAGGAACGCCTGGCCTATCAGCACATTGTTATGCTATGAAATATCCATTGATGTCTATCTTTGGACGGCCGGGTATCTCCGGGAGAGATGAGGCGCAACCGGCTGCATCCTTGACGGAATAGATATTCCATGTGGATTTCTTTTTTTCAATTTTATTTGCAAATCCCGTCAGGAGGTCGTATTTTTGCACAAAATTTGACCCGTATGAGACAAGTCACCTACATCTTTTCACAGAGCATCGCCTGTGCCGATGAATACCTTGTCTTTCCTCCTTTATTTCTCATTGACAACCTGTCCGGTTGTCTTTTTTTTGTGCCATGCTGGAAGAACTGATGCTCAAAGGGGCCACGCTGTATCCGGGCGAGGCTCCCCTGGACGTGCGGATTCGCGCCGGACGGATTGCTGAAATCGGACCGGACCTCTCGCCCGGAGCGGGAGCCAGGGTCGTTCCTCTTCCTGAGGGATGCCTGACCGTTCCGGCTTTCGCCGACCTGCATGTCCATTTGCGCGAACCCGGCCGCCCGGACAAGGAGACCATCCGGACGGGGACCCTGGCGGCGGCACGGGGCGGGTACACCCTCGTCTGCGCCATGCCCAACCTGGACCCGGTCCCGGACACGCCGGAGCACCTGGCCCGGGAAGAGGCCATCCTCCGCCGGGACGCCGTGGTGACGGTCCTCCCTTACGGGGCCATCACCCTGGGACGGGAGGGCCGGGAACTGGTGGACCAGCACGCCCTCAAGGGGCGCTGCTGCGCATTTTCCGATGACGGAAGCGGCATCCAATCGGAAGCGCTCATGCGCCGGGCCATGGAAACGGCCGCCCGGGAGGGCGTCATCCTCGCCGCCCATTGTGAAGACACGTCCCTGCTGAACGGAGGATATATCCATGACGGACGCTATGCCCGCGCGCACGGACACAAGGGCATCTGCTCCGAAAGCGAATGGGGCCCCATCCGGCGGGATCTTCTCCTGTGCGAAGAAACCCTCTGCCGTTACCATGTTTGCCATGTGTCCACGAAGGAAAGTGTAGCACTCATCCGCGAAGCCAAGCGCCGCGGCGTTCCCGTCACCTGCGAAACCGCGCCCCATTATCTCATCCTCTGCGAGGACGACCTGCAGGAGGACGGGCGCTTCAAGATGAATCCCCCCCTCCGCACAGCGGCGGACCGGGATGCCCTCGTGGAGGGTCTCCGGGACGGTACCATTGACGCCGTTGCGACGGATCATGCGCCCCACACGGCAGCGGAAAAAGCCCTGGGTCTGGCCGATAGCGCCATGGGCATCGTGGGGCTGGAAACGGCCTTCCCCGTCCTTTACACGAAACTGGTCCGAACAGGCCTTGTTCCCCTGGATCGGCTGCTGGACGCCCTTTCCGGGGCGCCGCGCCGCATATTCGGCCTTCCGGGCGGAAGTGTCGGCTGCGGTGCGAGGGCGGATCTTGCAGTACTGGATCTTGACGCTCCATACAGGATTGACAGCCGTACCTTCCTTTCCAAAGGGAAGGCCACGCCCTTCGACGGCTGGGAGGTCCGCGGGGAGGTACGCCTGACCCTTCACCAAGGAAAAGTCATATATAACAAGGACATACTATGATACGCCCCGCCATGAAACTGGTCCTCGAGACCGGACAGGAATTTCACGGCCTTCGCTTCGGATCCGGAAGAAGAAGCGTCTGTGAGATTGTATTCAACACATCCGTAGTCGGTTATCAGGAGATTCTTTCCGATCCCTCTTATGCCGGCCAGATTGTCGTGATGACCTACCCGCTGATAGGCAATTACGGCATCACGGACGAGGACTATGAAGCCAGGACCCCGGCCGTGGGAGGACTCGTCGTCCGCGAATGCTGCGACACCCCCAGCAATTTCCGCTACACAAAGACCCTGGAGGAGGAACTGGAAGAACACGACATCCCCTGCCTGAGCGGCGTGGACACCCGCATGATTACGAAAATCATCCGCACTTCCGGTCGGCCGATGGCAGCCCTGGTGGAGGCGGAAATGCCTATGGAAGAGGCGCTGGCGCTGATTACGCAGACCCCGCGGCCGGAGCATCCCGTCTCGCAGGTGAGCTGCCGGAAGCGCTGGGTCACCCGCACTTCCAACCACCGCTTCCATGTCGTGGCCGTGGACTGCGGCATCAAATACAGTATCTTGCGCAGGCTCTCCGAACGCGGATGCAATGTCACCATCGTCCCCTACAACACGCCCGCACGGGATATTCTCGCCTTCCATCCGGACGGCATCCTGCTGTCCAACGGTCCCGGATCCCCCGGTCAGGTACCTGAAATCCGTGCCCTGGTGAAGGAAATCAAGGGATGCAAACCCGTTCTGGGCATCGGACTGGGCATGGAAGTAATCGGCATCGAGTATGGTGCCAGCCTGACGGAGATGGGATGCGGAATCCATGGGGACCATCCGGTCCGTGACCTTGAATCGGGCCGCATCGAGATGGGCGTGCTGAACCAGAGTTTCTGCTTCGAGTCTTTGGAGGGCACCCCGTTGAAGCCCACGCATGTCACGGTCCCGGAAGGACAGGTCGTGGGATTCGAGCATCTGCAGGACCGGATCATGGGCGTCCAGTTCCACATGGAAGCCGCACCGGGTCCCCAGGATCATGTTCGCCTGTTTGACCGTTTTATCAGCCTGATGGAGGAATAAGCCATGCCTAAAAGAAACGATATCAAGAAAGTGATGGTCATCGGGTCCGGTCCGATTGTCATCGGACAGGCCGCCGAATTCGACTATGCCGGCACCCAGGCTTGCCTGGCCCTGAAAGAGGAAGGGTACGAGGTCATCCTTGTGAATTCCAACCCCGCCACCATCATGACGGACACGCACATGGCCGACAAAGTGTACATGGAACCCCTCCGTCTGGACTACATCGCCAAAATCATCCGTTACGAACGCCCGGACGCCATCGTGCCGGGACTGGGCGGACAGACCGGACTCAACCTCGCCGTCCAGCTGGCCGGGAAAGGCATCCTGGAGGAGTGCGGCGTAAAGATTCTCGGCACCTCGTTCGAAGGCATCAAGAAAGCGGAAGACCGGGAACTGTTCAAGGAGCTGTGTCTATCCATCGGTGAACCGGTCATTCCTTCGGAAATCTGCTACAGCGTGGAGGAAGGGGTGGAAGCGGCCCGCCGGGTAGGCTATCCGGTGGTTCTCCGGCCTGCCTTCACCCTGGGCGGAACCGGTGGCGGTTTCGCCGACAACGAGGAGCAGCTGCGCGAGATGATGCGCACGGCCCTATACCTGTCACCGGTCCATGAAGTGCTGGTGGAGAAGAGCATCCGCGGCTACAAGGAGATCGAGTTCGAGGTAATGCGGGACCACAATGATACGGCCATTGCCATCTGTTCCATGGAAAATATCGACCCGGTTGGCGTCCATACGGGGGATTCCATGGTGGTTGCCCCTGCGCAGACCCTCACCGACAAGGAATACCAGATGCTGCGCGACAGCGCCCTCCGTCTCATCCGCGCCCTGGATATCGAGGGCGGTTGCAATGTCCAGTTCGCCCTGGATCCGTTGTCCTTCAAATATTACATCATCGAGGTCAACCCCCGCGTGTCCCGTTCCTCGGCCCTGGCCTCCAAGGCCAGCGGATTTCCGATAGCCCGCGTCACGGCCAAGATCGCCGTGGGACTTACCCTTGACGAAATTACGGTAGCTGGGGCTCCGGCCTGCTGCGAACCCGCTATCGACTATGTGGTGGCCAAGGTCGCCCGCTTCCCGTTCGACAAGTTCAGCGAGGCGTCCAACGAACTGGGGACCCAGATGAAAGCTACCGGCGAGGTGATGTCCATCGGGCGTACCCTGGAAGAAAGTCTGCTGAAGGCCATGCAATCCCTGGAGGCGGGATGCTGTCATATCTACAAGAAAAAATTTGACACCTGGAACGAAGAGCAACTCCTGTCGTACATTTCCACCCCCACCGACGACCGCATCCATGCCATCGCCCAGTTGCTGCGCCTCCGGATCGACCTTTCCCGCATTTACGACCGGACAAAGATCGACATGCTCTTCCTTGAGAAAATCTATAATATCATCCGGATGGAACGGCGGGTCCAGGCCGCCCCCTTTGACCTGGAAATCCTGGCAGAGGCCAAACGGATGGGCTTCGGCGACCGGTTCATCGGCCAGCTCTGGAACGCAAGGGAAGCCGATGTCATCCGCTTCCGCATGGAGCATCATCTCTTCCCCGTATACAAGATGATTGATTCCTGCGCAGGCGAGAGAGATACTTATGTTCCTTATTTCTATTCCACCTACGAACAAGAGAACGAATCCCTGCCTTCCGGCCGCCAAAAGATTCTTGTGCTGGGTTCCGGTCCCATCCGCATCGGTCAGGGCGTTGAGTTCGACTATTCCACCGTCCATGCTATCTGGGCCATCCGTGAGGCCGGCTACGAAGCCATCATTATCAACAACAATCCGGAAACCGTCTCGACGGACTACTCCATCTCGGACAAGCTCTACTTCGAGCCGCTGACCATCGAAGATGTCATGAATGTCGTCCGGTTGGAAAAGCCTGAAGGCGTGATCGTGTCCCTGGGTGGCCAGACCGCCATCAACCTGGCGGCACCCCTCGCCGAGTTCGGCATTCCCATCATCGGCACCGGTCTGGAAGCCATTGACAATGCCGAGGACCGGAAAAAATTCGAGTCCATCCTCCGGCATGCCGGTATCCGTCAGCCCAAGGCCCATGCCGTGACGACGGTGGAGGAAGGAGTCCGGGCCGCTGCCGACATCGGTTATCCGGTCCTCGTCCGGCCGAGTTTCGTGCTGGGAGGACGGGCGATGATGATAGTCGGGAACGAGGCGACCCTCCGCCACTACCTTCAGAATGCCGTGGAAATCAATGAAGACTCCCCCGTTTTGGTGGACAAGTACATCATGGGCCGGGAGGCCGAGGTGGATGCCATTTGCGACGGAACGGACGTGTTCATCCCCGCCATCATGGAGCATGTGGAAAAAACCGGCATCCATTCGGGAGACAGTATCAGCGTCTATCCGGCATTCAGCCTGTCGGACAAGGTCAAGCAAGAGATCATCGACGATACGGTCCGCCTGGGCAAGGCCATCGGCATCAAGGGCCTGTTCAACATCCAGTTCATCGTGGACGGCAACGATGATGTCTATGTCATCGAGGTCAATCCCCGTTCCTCACGGACGGTTCCCTTCATCTCCAAGGCCACCGGCATCCCCATGGCACAGATTGCCACGCGGGTCATGCTCGGCCACACGCTCGGGGAGCAGGGCTATACCCGGGTGTATTTCCCGGAACGGAAACGTCATTTCGTGAAGACGCCCGCCTTCTCCTTCGGAAAGATCAAGGGCATAGACACTTATCTCTCTCCCGAGATGAAATCCACCGGCGAGGCCATCGGTTACGACGACAGCTTGAACCGCGCCTTGTACAAGTCCCTCCAGGCCTCCGGAATGGACGTGAAGGCCTATGGTACCATCTTCGCCACCATAGCCGACAAGGATAAGGAGGAGGCACTCCCGCTGATCCGACGTTTCTACAACCTGGGCTTCAACATCGAGGCCACACGCGGTACGGCCTCCTTCCTCAAGGAGAACGGGATCCGTACCAAGAGCCTTCGAAAGCTCAGCGAAGGCAGTGATGAAATCTATCAGGCCCTCCGGAAAGGGCATGTCAAGTATGTCATCAACACCATCGACATAAACCAGAAGAGCAGCCACCTGGATGGCTACGAAATCCGGCGGACAGCCGTGGAGAACAATGTGACCATCTTCACGGCGCTGGATACCGTGCGCGTCCTGCTGGATGTGCTGGAGGAGATTACTCTGGGAATCTCCACCATTGACCAGGAATACCACGGCGCATGAGAAAGGAAAAACTGACCATCCTGTCCAACCTTCCGGTGGCGGCCGCCATCTGGCGGCTGGAACTTGCGACAGAAGATCCCGGCCGGGAGGTGGACGGAGAATTCGTGCACCTGTCCGTTCCCGGTCACTTCCTACGACGGCCCCTCTCGCTCTGCGAGGTCAATCCCGGGCGCATCACCCTGTTATACAAAATCGTGGGAGAAGGGACCCGGACGCTGGCCTCGCTGCCGGAAGGAACCATCCTGGATGCGCTCACGGACCTGGGACATGGATTCCACCCGGAGGCCTGCAGGCAGGAAGCCCTGCTGATAGGCGGTGGCCTGGGCGCCGCTCCCCTGTATCTTCTTGCCCGCCGGCTCAAGGCCGCCGGCAAAAGCGTAACGGCGGTCCTGGGCTTCAACCGGGTGGAAGAAGTTGTCCTGGATGCGGCTTTCTGCACCCTGTGCGACCGGGTTGAGATGACGACCCTGGACGGCTCTGCAGGACGGAAGGGATTCGTCACGGATGCCCTGGAAGTCCTCGAACTCCGGTACGACTATTTTTACACCTGCGGCCCCATGGTCATGATGAAAGCCGTGTGCGCGCTGCTCCCGGGAAGCGGCGAAGCCTCGCTGGAGGAGCGGATGGGCTGCGGCTGCGGCATCTGCTACGGTTGCAGCATCCCCACGGCTCAAGGGCCGCGTCGCGTCTGTGCAGACGGGCCCGTATTCAAAAAGGAGGACCTGTCATGGTAAAAGACCTTTCCGTAAACCTTTGCGGACATCGCCTCCCCAACCCCGTGATTCCGGCCAGCGGTACCTTCGGCTTCGGAGTGGAAATGGCCGGGTGTATGGACCTTGACGTGCTCGGGGGGATCGCTCTGAAAGGGACCACCCTGGCAGCGCGACCGGGCAATCCCACCCCCCGCATCGCCGAGAGTCCGGCCGGGATGCTGAACGCCGTCGGTCTGCAGAATCCGGGCATCGACGCCTTGGTCCATGAAAAAATCCCCGCGCTGAGAAAGGTGTACGGGGGCCTTGTCATCGCGAACATCAGCGGTTTCTCCATCAAGGAATACGAGGCCGGCTGCGCCAGGGCCGACGCCTGCGGGGGAATTGACCTCATCGAAGTGAACATCTCCTGTCCGAATGTGCACGGCGGAGGCATGTCCTTCGGAACGGATCCGTTTTCGGCCGCGGAGGTCACCCGCGCCGTGAAGGCGGCCTGCCTCCGCACGCCCGTTTTCATCAAGCTGAGTCCCAATGTGACGGATATCACGGCCATCGCCCGTTCCTGCGAGGACGCCGGGGCGGATGGACTGACCCTGGTGAACACCTTTCTCGGCATGCGGATTGACATCGCCCGCCGACGTCCCCTGCTGACCAACCGGACGGGAGGTGTGTCCGGTCCGGCCATTTTCCCGATGGCACTGCGCATGGTATACGAGGTCGCCCATGCCTGCTCCATCCCCGTTATGGGATGCGGTGGCGTAACGGACACCGCCGGGGTCATCGAGATGATGATGGCCGGGGCTGCGGCCGTCCAGGTGGGCGCCGCCAACATCCGAAACCCCTTTGTCTGCCCGGACATCATCCGGGCGCTGCCGGCCTTGATGGACCGGCTCGGAATAGAAACCTTACAGGATATCATCGGAACGGCATGAAACAAAGAGAAGTCATTATCGCCTGCGATTTCAGTTCCCGGGAGGAGGTCCTCGCTTTCTTGGAGCGCTTCCCCGCCGGCAGGAAGCCCTTCGTGAAGATAGGCATGGAACTGTACTATAGCACGGGACCGGAAACGGTCCGCGAAATCAAGCGGCGCGGGCACCGGATCTTTCTGGACCTGAAACTGCACGACATCCCCAATACCGTCCGGCGGACCATGCGGGTCCTGTCTGAGCTGGAGGTAGACATGACCAATGTCCACGCCGCCGGCACCCTCCCCATGATGGAGGCCGCCCTGGAGGGATTGACCCGGATCGACGGGTCACGGCCGAAGCTGATTGCCGTCACCCAGCTGACATCCACTTCCGAGGAGCGGCTGCACACAGACCTGCTGATCCGGGAAGGCATGGAGGCGACCATCCGTCACTATGCCCGGAATGCCGCCCGGGCCGGGCTGGACGGGGTGGTCTGTTCCCCCTGGGAGGCCGCCATGGTCAAGGAAAGCTGCGGCCCGTCGTTCCTGACCGTCACCCCTGGCATCCGCTTCGCCGATGCCGCGGCCGACGACCAGGTCCGGATTGCCACGCCCGCCCGGGCCCGCGAACTGGGCTCTGACTACATTGTTGTCGGACGTCCCGTCACCGCCGCCCCGGATCCGGTCGCCGCATACGAGCGCTGCCTGGAAGAATTTGTATGATAAAACCCTCAGTCTCCATGGAAAAAGACATTGCACGTGCGCTCCTGTCCATCGGAGCGGTATTCCTCTCTCCGGAAGAGCCTTTCACGTGGGCCAGCGGCATCAAGAGTCCCATTTACTGCGACAACCGGCTCACGCTCTCCGCGCCGGGAGTGAGGTCGCAGGTGGAAAAGGGACTGGCCGGACTGGTCCGGACCCATTTCCCCGACTGTGAAATGCTGATGGGTACTTCCACGGCCGGGATTGCCCATGCTGCCATCACCGCCACCCTCCTGAACCTTCCCATGGGCTATGTCCGCGGGGAGGCCAAGTCCCATGGAAGGACGAACCGGATCGAGGGAAGAATGGCCCCGGGAACCCGGGTGGTCGTCGTGGAAGACCTGATTTCCACCGCCGGCAGCGTATTGGAAGTGGTCCAGGCACTCCGGGATGCGGAAGCCCGCGTACTGGGGGTCGTCAGCATCTTCACATACGGCATGCCGCGCGGACGGGAACGCCTGTCAGAAAGCGGCGTGGAGAACCACTCCCTGAGCAATTTGGACAGCCTGCTGGAGGTGGCCGTGGAGGAAGGCCGCATCAGCCGGGAATGGAAGGGTCGCATCCTCGCCTTCCGCGACCGCCCCGATGACGAAAGTTGGATGCAAAACCGCTGAACCGCAATACGCATGAAACACCTGATTGACCCGACCGACCTCACCCAGGAAGAGCTGGGGCAGGTCATCTCCCTCGCGGAGGACATCATCGCACACCGAGAACGCTACCAGGGGGCGCAGAGCCACCGCAAACTGGCCACCCTCTTCTATGAGCCCAGCACCCGTACGCGCCTGAGTTTCACGGCCGCCATGATGGAACTGGGCGGCAATGTCCTGGGCTTTTCGGACGCCCGGAGCTCGTCCGTCAGCAAAGGGGAAACCGTCCAGGACACCGTGCGGGTCGTGGGCTGCTTCGCCGATGTGATTGCCATGCGGCACCACATCGAAGGGGCTCAGTTGTACGCATCGGAAGTCTCCCGCGTTCCCATCATCAACGCCGGGGACGGATCCCACAGCCATCCCACCCAAACCCTGACGGACCTGTTGACCATCAAGCGGGAACTGGGCCGGATTGACGGGATCACCATCGGTTTCTGCGGAGATCTCCGCTTTGGCCGTACCGTCCATTCGCTCATCAAGGCCCTCTCCGGTTTCAAGGACATCGAAGTCATTCTCATTGCCCCGGACGAACTCCAGCTACCGGATTACATCAAGCAGGATGTCTGTGAGAAACTGGGCATCCGCTACCGGGAAGTCTCCTCCATGGAAGAGGTCATGCCGGAACTGGATGTCCTGTACATGACCCGCGTGCAGAAGGAACGCTTCCTGGACGAAGACGAATTCGACCGGGTCAAGGACAGCTTTGTGCTGGACAGCACCCGGATGTCCCTCGCAAAGGAGAAGATGGCTGTCCTGCACCCCCTCCCGCGCGTCAATGAGATTCTCACGGAAGTGGATGCCGATCCCCGGGCCGCCTATTTCCGCCAGGTGGAAAACGGTAAGTTCGTCCGGATGGCGCTTATTACCAAACTGCTGGAGTGGAAAGACGATCCAGACCACGGTATGCTGGAGGGAGACGCCCCTATCACCGATCCATCCCTGCACTGCACCAACCCCAAATGCATCTGCAACCAGGAGCGGGCCCCGCACCGCTTCCGCCGCTCCGACCGGGGAGGACTGCGGTGCTGGTACTGTGATGCGAAGATAAAATAGTATGTATATTCCCGCTTTTTTGCTCATATTTGGTTTTCCGTGGCATGCCCCGGACATGGGCAAAAGACCGATCTGAATCTGGGAAACATCACCATCGAGTTCGTTGCCGCCGAGGGGAAAGCTCTCGCGCATGTGGACGGATTTTTGGCAAGAAAAGGCAATTTCTCGGCAAATCCTGTTGCTGGACGGGGCCCGAAAGAGGCTGTATTCTAAGACTTTTCCAAAGAATACAGCCTCGACAAGGTGGACAGAAAGTTTCCTTACGCGCCCAGGCGCCTTTCGAGGCGGGTGCGGATTTCGCGGAGGAATTCGAGGGAGGTCAGGGCCTTCGGAGTGATGCCCTCCATGAGGTTCACGAGGTCCTTGGTGACCAGACCGGCGTTGAGCGTGTCGAAGCAGGCGGCCTCGAGCTGGTCGGCGTAATCCACCAGGGCCGGCAGGCGGTCGAGTTCGCCCCGCTTGCGGAAGGCGCCGGACCAGGCAAAGATGGTCGCCATCGGGTTCGTGGAGGTCTCTTCCCCTTTCAGGTACTTGTAGTAGTGGCGGGTCACGGTGCCGTGGGCTGCCTCGTACTCATACTTGCCGTCGGGGCTCACGAGGACGGAGGTCATCATAGCGAGGGAACCGAAGGCGGTGGAGACCATGTCGGACATCACGTCGCCGTCATAGTTCTTGCAGGCCCAGATGAAGCCGCCTTCCGACCGCATGACGCGGGCCACGGCATCGTCGATGAGGGTGTAGAAGTATTCGATGCCGGCGGCGTCGAAGCGCTCCTTGTATTCCTGGAAGACCTCCTCGAAGATGGCCTTGAAGCGGCCGTCATACTTCTTGGAGATAGTGTCCTTGGTGGCGAACCAGATGGTCTGCTTCACGTCAAGGGCATACTGGAAACAGGAATGGGCGAAACTCCGGATGGAGGCGTCGGTATTGTGCATACCCTCGAGCACGCCGGGACCGTCGAACTTGTGGATGACGAGTTCCTCGCGATGGCCGCTCTCGCCTTCGAAGACGAGTTTGGCGACACCCGGCTCGGTGGTCTGGATCTCGACGTCGCGATAGACGTCGCCATAAGCGTGACGGGCGATGGTGATGGGTTTCTTCCAGAACTTGACGGCCGGATGGATGCTCGGGATGGTGATCGGTGTGCGGAACACGGTGCCGTCGAGCATGGCGCGGATGGTGCCGTTCGGGCTCTTCCACATCTCGTGGAGGTTGTACTCGCTCATGCGCTGGACGTTCGGCGTGATGGTGGCGCACTTGACGGCGACGCCGTACTTCTTGGTGGCATTGGCGGAATCCACGGTCACCTGGTCGGAGGTCTTGTCGCGGTATTCAAGGCCGAGGTCATAGTATTCACTCTTGAGGTCGACGAACGGGAGGATGAGTTCATCCTTGATCATCTTCCACAGGATGCGGGTCATCTCGTCGCCATCCATTTCGACGAGCGGGGTGGTCATTTTGATCTTTTCCATGTTATTTTCTGTTCTTGTAATAGTTCATCAGGCAGCCGTCGGCGAGAATCTGGCGTTCAGCCGCAGTGAGGTTCTGGAAATACAGGTGCAGGGACTCCACCGTACCGGCTGCGGTCAGCACCCGGGCGTCGATTTCCTCGGCACCGTCGAGGATGGCCTTCCGGATACCGGGGACGAAGATGAAGTCGCCGGGACCATACGGGAAGGCGGTATCCGGAGCAAGCGTGAACGGCACGATACCCCAGTTGATGCAGTTGGAACGGTAGCGCTTGGTGGCGTACTCGTAGCAAATGTTTGCATCGCCGCCGAGGACCTTCTGGCAGGAGGCCGCCTGTTCGCGGGCAGAGCCGTCGCCCGGCTTGTTGGCAAAGACGCAGGAACCGAAGGACGTGTCCGCCGCAGCGGCGCCGAAGGCTTCGAGAGCCCGGGCGACCGGAGCCGGGACCTGCCCGGCGCGGCGTTCGAGGTCCTGGGCCTGGATGCGCTTGGAAATCCCGACATATTCCGGCACCCGGCGGGACAGGGCAAACTCGGAGAGTTTGAGCGGGTTGGACCGGTAACTGGAGGTCTCGCCGGAGGGAATCAGTTCGTCGGTGGTGGTCACCGGGTCGTGGATGACGGCGGCCAGTTCCAGGAGCATGTTCTCCGACATCGGATACAGGGTCGGCCAGTCCTTGATGTTGGGGCCGTAGCGGAGTTCCGTCTCCGGCTGCGGATGACCGTAGCCGTCGTAGATGCGGCTCTTATAGATGCGGTCGTCGAAGGAATAAGGCTTGTGGCGGTCGTCGTATTCCACATCGGTCGCCGCAGTGATGACACCGCCGTTCGCGGCCGTGGCGGCGATGGACCGGGCATCCATCAGGGCGACCAGCGAGATCTGGCCCTGGCCCGGTTTGGAGCCTTCCCGGTTGGGGAAGTTGCGAGTCGTATGACGGATGGACAGGCCGTTGTTCGACGGCACGTCGCCGGCGCCGAAGCACGGACCGCAGAAGGCCGGCTTGATGACGACACCAGCCTCCAGCAGTTCCTCGGCGATATGGTTCCGGGTCGTGGCCAGGTAGACCGGCGTGGACTGCGGATAGGCGCTCATGGTGAAGTAGTCGTTGCCGATGGACCGGCCCTTCAGGATGGTGGCGGCCTCGGAGAGGTTGTCGTAAGTGCCACCGGAGCAACCGGCGATGATGCCTTGGTCGGCCAGGACCTTGCCGTCATGGATCTTGTCGGTGAGATGGACATCGACCTTGTCTCCGAACCGCTTGCGCGCATCGTCCTCGACAGCCTTCAGGACCTTGTACGGGTCGGCCTGGAGTTCATGGATGGTCACAGCGTTGGAGGGGTGGAACGGGAGGGCGATCATGCTCTCCTGGGTGGAAAGGTCGATGCGGATCATGCTGTCGTAGTATGCGACCTTGCCCGGGCGCAGTTCCTGGTACGCTTCCGGACGGCGGTGCATCTCGAAGTATTCCTTCACCTTGTCATCCGTGACCCAGATGGAGGAAAGGCAGGTGGTCTCGGTGGTCATGACATCGATGCCGTTACGGAAATCGATGGGCAGGTCCTTCACGCCCGGTCCGGCGAACTCCAGCACCTTGTTCTTGACGAAGCCGCTCTCGAACACGGCCTTGACGAGGGAGATGGCCACATCGTGCGGGCCGATACCGTGGCGGGGCTTCCCTTCGAGCCAGACCAAGACCACCTCGGGAGCGTTGATGTCCCAGGTGTTCCGCAGGAGCTGCTTCACCAGTTCGCCGCCGCCTTCGCCGACGCCCATGTTGCCGAGGGAGCCGTAGCGGGTATGGCTGTCGGAGCCGAGGATCATGTTGCCGCAGGCAGTCAGGGCCTCCCGGGCATACTGATGGATGACCGCCTGGTTGGCGGGCACATAGATACCGCCGTACTTCTTGGCAGCGGAAAGGCCGAAGACATGGTCGTCCTCGTTGATGGTGCCGCCGACCGCACAGAGCGAGTTGTGGCAGTTGGTCATGGCATACGGAATCGGGAATTCCTCCAGCCCGCTCGCACGGGCCGTCTGGATGATACCGACATAGGTGATGTCATGGGACACCATCGCATCGAAACGGATGCGGAGCCGCTTTCCCTTGCCGCCTTCGACGTCATGGGCACGGAGGATTCCGTAGGTGATGGTGTTTTCGCGGGACTCGTCCGGAGACGGCAGGTCTGGACGGCCTTCGACGATCTCTCGTCCGTCCAGGAGGTACACACCGTGTGGAATCAGTTCTACCATAATGTAATGGATTGGTTGGGTTTATGATAACAGTGAATCGGCCAGCACCGTCAGCGCAAGCATATCCGCACTACCACCGGGAGACACTCGCTGGGTACTGTACCGAAGGTTCATTTCTTTCAAGGTGTCGATATCGAAGTCTTTGAGGAGGGCCGCCGCCTCGGCCTTGACCTCCTGGGCCCGACCGTATCCGACCCGGTGGATGACGCAGGTGTCGTCGAGGGTGGACATGATGTCGAGAAGGGTCTTCTGCAGGCCGTATGGTTCCTCCTTCACGCTGCGGTAGAAGGGCAGCCAGTCGTCAAAAAGGTCCTTGTACCCATCCCGGGCCATCTGAAGGGCACCTTTCACCCCGTAATCCTTCACAGCTGCAGCCCCGTGCGACCGGGCCCCGGGAGGCACTTGGGAAACTTGCCGCCGGATGGCCGCCTGAAGCACTGAAGGCTCCATTTCCGGGCAAGCGGTAAGGATGGCACAGGACAGCAGGATCTGGCTGAAGATGGCGCCGCGATGCGTGTTGATGCCGCCGGTATATTGCAGGACATCGGCCTCGACCGCCATCCCGAAGGCGACCATGTCCTCAGGACGATCGGAAAAATGCTGGACATAGGAGCGACGGATTACGTCGATACTCCCCTGCATCAAGGCGAAATCCATGTCAGCATGGGCGCCGGATCCATCCGGACCCACCAGTCCAGGTTTGTCCGAGGCCTCCAGTTCCATCTGAAGGGCACGGGCCACCAGATCGGCCAGCAAGCATGGATACGCAGCGGGAGGCGTCAACCGGGCAGCCCCGCGGAAGCATCCGGTGTCCAGCGCCATCCGCACGCGGGAGCCGCTGACAGGATGCCCGTCCGTATCACACAGACGAGGTATCTCGACCACCTGGATCCCGTATCCGGGAAGAACTTCCTGCATCAATGCATTGTAGCGGGCTGTCAGCGGATCGGACGGCTCAGACCCGACAAAGCGGACAGAGACGCCCAAGGCAGGGGCGATGCGCCGCCCGAAAAGGTCCAGGTCCAGCCGCATCTGGGTCTCGGAGGCGTCCGAAAGGTCTTTCAGGAAGTAGGTCGGGAAGGTGGTCGCAGAGACGGCATAATCGCTGCCCTCGCAGACAACAGCTCCTTCGGGAGCGCCTCGCCGGACCATCTCCAGCCGCTCGGGATAACTGAACCGGGAACAGTCCTCTTTCACGACCAAGATGTAGAGAGCCTCCACGTCCTGGATTGCTTTTTGGGCCAAGTATCTGTGTCCCCAAGTGAAGGGATTGGCATTCATGACGACGGCCCCGCAGCGTCCGGGCTTCCGGAGTGCGCAGAGATAAGTGCAGTACTCGTCCAACCCTTTCCCGTTCTCCAGCAGCACCGCCTGGGGTGCCTGGGCGATGACATGGAAGCCAAGGCTTTCAAAAACCATCCGGTTTTCCGGCTTGGTAAAGACTTTAAGGTCGGTATATCCATTTTCTGCGCCGACCGATATCAGTCTGGAAATCAATGGAATGACAAGTCCCTCTGAACGCACCGCTTCCGATACGGCAATGCACTTGAGGACATCACGCTTGATACCGCCTCCGGCCACCATGCGTCCCTCCGTATCCTGAAGGGAAAAATAAGTATCGACGTCCTCTAGCCGGAGCCCGTTGGCTTCAAGGAAGCCCTCCACCTGGCTGCGGAAGAAAGGAGTCCCGATCGGGACTTCCTGTATTTCGAACTTTCCTGTTTCCATCATCCAGCAGACCTTCCAATACTCCCGGTTACGCCTGCGAAGGATTTACGGCGCGAATGTACGGATTTAAAACCGATTTGCAAAGAATTTCTTAGGATTTTGCATAAAAACCCAGAAGTTCGTCAATTTTAGACAGTAATTCCTGGTAGGAATGGGTATGGTTCCGCATGCAGAAACGGGCATCCCGGTCACAGAGCAGACATTTCCGAGGCCCACTTCCCACCGCTTCACGAGGCATCGGCTCCCCGTCCGGCCGGATCACATCGATATCGAAGAGCCTCCCGAGCGGATGGGTTTCTTCCAAGCGTACCGCAAGCCGCTTCGCCTCCACCGACGGAAGCGCCGTCACGGCATACCCCTCGAAGCCCGTCTCCAAGTCGTCCGTCTCTTCATACAGCAGGTCCTGTTCCTTCCGGAGCGCCGCCATGGCCGCCCGACCGATGACCAAGGTCCCTTCCGTCCGTTTCACCGGACCGGGCATCACGACCGTCACACACAACAACGTCAGGCCGGGATAGGCCTGCAACAGCTTCTGCTGATGCCCTGCCCGCCGGTCCCGGCTCCTCAACAGGGTTTCAAGTGTAATCCTTTCCATCTTTCAGAACCATTCCACATCATCCAGGGGCAGGATGTCCCCCGGCAGGTTCCATCCGCCTCCATGGACCTTGACACAGCCCTCCACAAGGTCCTTATGCTGACCGACCCGGCCGTAGACGAAGGTCCCGGCCAGCGGCCGTCCAGGACGGGAGACGAGAACGAACTTGGGATGCATGGTCTACCCCTCTAAGATCTGTGATGCAGCATTTCGGGTATCCACCTTCTCGATGATCCGCTCCAGGATACCATCCTCGTCGAAAATGAAGGTGCGGCGCAGGGTCCCCATCGTCGTCTTCCCGTACATCTTCTTTTCCCCCCAGGCACCGAAATCCTGCAGCATCTGCGTCGTGGTGTCGGCCAACAAGGTGAAGGGCAGGTCATACTTCGATCGGAAGCCGGCATGGGACCCGGGATTGTCCTTGCTGACGCCGATGACATGATATCCAGCCTCGGTGAGTACCGCATAGTTGTCCCGCAGGGAGCACGCCTCGGCCGTACAGCCCGGCGTGTTGTCCTTCGGGTAGAAATAAATGATGGTCTTACGTCCCTTTCCAGCCAAGTCCTCTGACTTGACAACCTTCCCGTCCTGGTCCAGGACCTCGAAGGATGGCATCTTGTCTCCGATTTTCAGCATAGTGATGTGCAAAAAATAACCAGCTTCAACGCTCCTGTCGCTTCGCGACCCTACCGGGCAAATGTCGCTTTTGAAGCAGGTTATTTTTTTCCGGTTTCATAGCATTATTTTACCTCATGGATTTCGTCCAGAACACGGCCGTGGCGGTCCATGACGATGCCGACGACCTTCTCACCGGACGGGAGGGGATCGGGTTTGCCGATAATGCTCCGGGCCTTATCGGAGAGTTCCTTGATATCCAATATCTTGAGGCCGGCAGTTGCAAGCCTTTCTGCAATTTCCGGACGGCGCGGGTTGACAGCGATGCCGTACTCGGTGACGACAACGTCGACACCGGCTCCCGGGGTGACCAGGGTCGTGACCTTCGGAACGACGCACGGGATGCGCCCGCGCAGGAGCGGCACGACGATGATACTGAGGGCACTGTCCTCCGCCGTATCGGGATGTCCGCCGATAGCCCCGCGGATGATGCCGTCGGACCCCACCAGGACATTGACATTGAAGTCCGTATCGACCTCCAGGGCTGACAGGATCACGATGTCGAGGGCATGGACCGCCGACCCGGAATGGTCGGCACTGGCATACTCGACAGCGGACACCTCTTGATGGAATTGGTCATGGGCCAGGGATTCCGCCGCCACCTTGTCGAACGACTGGACATCGACGAGACGTCCGATCAGCCCCTCTTCATGGAGTTTCACCATGTGGGCCGTGATGCCGCCGAGGGCGAAAGATGCCTTGATGCCCCGTTCCAGCATGCTTTCCCGGATATATTTCACCGCTGCGAGGGAGGCCCCGCCGGTACCGGTCTGGATGGAAAAGCCGTCCTTGAAGTAGCCACTGTTGATGATGACTCTGGCAGCTTGTTGCGCCAGCAGGATGTCCCGCGGGTTCTTGGAGTCCCGGATGGCACCCGAAGAGATCTTGGAGGAATCCCCCACCGAATCCACGACCACCACGGACTCCACGTCGCAGGCGGAGATGGACTTCGGGACATTGGGATAGTCCACCAAGTCGTCGGTCAGCACTACGACATGGTCGGCATACCGTGCATCCGGCAGGGCATAGCCGAGGGATCCGCAGATGGACTTGGCGCTGTCGCTGCGCGGACAGCCGGAGGCGTTGCCAAGCGGATCGCAAGAAGAGGCCCCCAGGAAGGCCACGTCGATGTGCAGTTCACCGGAGGCGATGGCACTGCCCCGACCGCCATGGGAGCGGAAGACGACCGGATGCTCCATGAGACCGTGCGAAATCTCTTCCGCAAGTTCTCCCCGCAGGCCGGAGGTCGATATCCGGGTGATAACGCCGGCCTTGATGTGCCCGATCAGCGGAGCATGGACATCGGACAGGCTGGAGGCGGCGAGATGCAGGTCCTTGAACCCCATCTCTGCGAGTTTTGCGACCACGAGGTTGACTACCTTGTCCCCCCCACGGAAATGATGATGGAAGCTGATGGTCATGCCATCCTGCAAGCCGGAGCGGCGGATAGCCTCCTCCAGCGATACGACCTTGGTATTTCTCATAGCACGTCCTCCTTTGCAATGATGCCCGACGCGACGGCGAGGGCGATGGTCCTTTCGGCCCGGATGACGACCGGGCGGTCGACCATCTTGCCATTGACGGAAATGACGCCGGAGCCGCGCTGCTGCGCCTCCTTGATGGCGGCGATGATGCGGAGGGCCTTCTCGATATCTTTCTGAGAAGGGGCGAAGACCTCGTTCACCACCTCGATCTGGCGCGGGTTGATGATGGACTTCCCGTCGAAGCCGAGCGTCTTGATGAGTTCCACTTCCTTCCGGAACGTCTCCATGTCGTCCAAATTGGAGTAGACCGTGTCGAAACAGGCGATACCGGCAGCGCGGGCCGCCACGACAATGGTCTCGCGGGCCAGGAGCAGCTCCGCGCCGCCCGGGGTGCGCTGCGTCTTCAGATTGGCGGAATAATCCTCGGCCCCGAGGGCGATTCCCATCATCCGGTCCGAAGCCTTGGCGATTTCATAGGCATTCACGATACCCAGTGCACTCTCGATGGCGGCCATGATCTGCGTCCGGCCGACCGCCCCGATTTCCTGCTCGACCTTGAGGATTTCCGCCTCCAGTTCGCGGACTTCCCCGGCTGTCTCCGTCTTCGGCATGCGGATCACGTCGACACCGGCCTTGACGACGGCTTCCACATCCTTCCGGCCGTAGGGCGTCGAAAGCGGATTGATGCGGACGACCATCTCCGTGTCGCCGTAGTCGATGGATTTCAAGGCATGGTACACCAGCAGACGCGCCGCATCCTTCTCAGCCATCGTCACGGAATCCTCCAGGTCCAGCATGATGGAATCCGGTCCATAGATATGTGCATCGGCCATCATCCCGGGATTGTTGCCCGGAACAAACATCATGGTTCTTCTCAGTCTTTCCATACGTCCTTTCCAGTTGCGCGGACAGCCGCCGCAGTGACACGGGCACGGATCGTGCAGTCAAGGGCCCCCTTGTCGGTGGCTTTGACCCAGGCATCCTCGATGCCGAGACCGCTCAAGGTCTCCGTGATGACCTTGCGGATTTGATGACCGAACTGGGCGGCGACACTGCTCTGCAGGTCGATCTGGAGGCCGTCCCCGGGGGCGATCTGGATCAGGATGTCTCCCGATTCGAGGGTGCCGGCCACCGCATTTTTGATTTCCATAGGAAAATGATTACAGTTTTTCGCGAAAATAAGTCTTTTTCTTACCATATCAAAGCACTCCGTCCGATACTTGATGCGCCGGCCGGAGCAGGTCGAGGACGACCTTGACCGGGTTGAAGGTTTCCAGAGGCACTTCCACAAAGAGCGTGTTCCAGTCTGCCATCGCCCCGTTCCAGAGGCCCGGCAGCTCCAACGCCTTCAGTTCCCGGCCCTGGAAGCTCTTCGAGCTGATGAATCCCGAATCCGGATCCACATGGGCGGAGAGGTCGAACTTCCGGCCCTTGTAGTCATGCAGGCAGCAGACAATGTCGACCGGATTGAAATGCGTGGCCCGGGACATAGCCTCGACGGCGCCGGCATCGTCCCGGTTGATCTGGACGCTTTCCAGAATCTGCAACGAGGTGCTGCCGTCCTTCCCGGCGACGATGTACGGCCCTCCGCCAGGCTCCCCTTCATTCCGGACCATGCCGCAGACACGGACAGGACGGTCGAGTTTCGCGCGCAGCATCTCCACGCGCTCCGCCTCGCTGTGGGCAAGCGGGATCTGGATACAGAGATGCTTGTCCAGGAAGTTCTCGATCTCATTGCAGAGCTGGACGGACGGAGCCTCGTCCAGCCGCCGCAGGAAATCGGACAACCGGTCGCGCAACTGCAGGGCTTCTCCCATCAAGGCCTCCTTGTATGTCGAAGTGACGGGGAGGTACCGCTCGCAGGCGACATTGTCGATGTTCTTGATGGAGACCAGCTCTTCGGTGACCTGGTCGAGGTTGCGGATGAGGGCGCCATGGCCGGCCGGCCGGAAGAGCAGTCCGCCTCCCCCGGTCCGGAACGGCTTGTTGCGGAGATCGACGGCAATGGTGTCGGTCGCCGGATCCTGGTATGTGAAGGTTATGTTGAACTTGACACCATAGCGGGCCTCGTAGGCTGGTCTCACGGCGGCGACCGCTTCCTCGAAAAGCGGGCGGTGCTCCGGGGAGATGGTGACGACCAGGTTGCAGGTGCCGTCTTCGTTGCGCATATACTCCTGGGCTTCGACCAGATGCTCGGCGATGGCCGTACGCACCTCTTCCGGATAGCGGTGGAACTTGAGTACGCCTTTCGGCTTGGAGCCATAGGACAGGCCGCTTTCCCCAAGCAGGTTGGTAAGGACCCTCTTCCGGTAAGCGGGTGTATCCTCCTGGTTGCCGAACAGTTCCGGCGTATAGAAGGCGAAGTCTCGGATCCGGGCGGCCAGCCGGGCGGCAGGAGTCTCTGGCGACAGGTCTTTCCCTGACTCCAGGACGGACAGCCCTGCAAACATGTCCTTGAACATGCGGGATGCTGCGCCGGAAGCCGGTACGAACTTGCATTTCCCATCAACCCGTGCGGTCCGGTAATAGTCCCGGGCCGCCTGTACAGCCTGCTCGTCGAGGACCCGGATACCGCGCTCCGGCGTCGCGGGCCCCACGATCTTCATCCAGGGAAACCCCTTCTTGAAACGGTCGACCTGGCGCTCGACCTCCCGGACGGAGCTGCCCCGTCCCTCGATCTGTCTGATGTCTTTCCGGTTGAACATGGCTTCTTATGTCTCTAAATGTAGAATTCCCGCCGGTAGTGATACCCGGACCGGAGCCGCTCGAAACTGCCCGGATCCGTCCGGAACAGGAAATCATCCGTAAAGATAGGATAATTATATTGGAAAACCGAGGCAATCTCGCCTTGGTGCTTGCCGGCCACGTCGATTTTGATCGGACGAAGGTCTGCATCCTCGGTCTCGGGGAAATAATCCAGCAGTTGCGGGATGTTGAAATGGCGGGCGATCGCCTGGACGGCCATCGCCGTCCCCTTCTGCTTTCCCTGATAGGAATAACCGGCGATGTGGGGCGTCGCGATGTCGCAGACATCGATCAGGTGCGGGTTCACGTCCGGTTCGTTGCACCAGGTGTCGATGACCACAGCCCCCAGTTTAGGCCGGGCGTGCAAGAGGGCCTTCTCGTCCACCACTTCTCCGCGGGAGGCATTGATGAAAAAGGCACCGGGACGGATCTTTTCGAAGAAAGCCTCGTCGGCCATGCCGCGGGTCGTCTCATCCAATGGTGTATGGAGGGTGACCACCTGTGCCTCGGCAAGCAGTTCATCGAGTGTGCAGAACTTCCCACTCCCCTCCCGGGCCGCACGGGGCGGGTCGCAAAGCAATACGCGGAATCCCAGTTTCCGCGCCATATCCTCCACCCGGCTGCCGACATGGCCGACGCCGATGATGCCGACCGAGGTGCCATCCAACCGGATAGCCCGTCGGGCCGCCGTCCCGTATAGGGCCGAAAACACATAGTCCATGACCCCGCCGGCATTGCAGCCTTCTGCATTGTACACAGTGATGCCGTTGGCCTGGCACCATTCATGGTCGATATGGTCCGTCCCGATGGTCGCAGAGGCGATAGCCTGGACTTTCGAACCGCCCAGGGTCTCCTCGTTGCACCGCGTCCGGGTACGGATGATGATCGCATCCGCGTCCGCCATGTCCTCCCGGCCGATGGTCCGGCCATCCTTGTACATCACTTCCGCATAGGGTTCGAACACGCCCTTCAGGAAAGGGATATTGGTATCTGCCACGATTTTCATTGTGCGCATCATAAATAAGTGCACAAAAATAGTCAATTTTCCCGGCAAATCACCATCCTTACCCACCACACCTCCCCTATTTCCCGTCCCCGCGAAGAAAAACGCCATTTTTTTTTGCAAAAGTGTTTGCAAATCCCGAAAAAGTTCCTACCTTTGCATTCCCGAAAGGAAATGGGGTATTAGCTCAGTTGGTAGAGCGTTTGAATGGCATTCAAAAGGTCAGGAGTTCGATTCTCCTATGCTCCACAAAAATCCCTCTCAGAGTAGTCTGAGGGGGATTTCTCGTTAAGAGTGTGACAGAAAGTGTATCAAAATTAGATTTCTAACTCCCTGTACAGGTAAGCATAGTCGAATAACTTTTGTACGCTTCCTGGCTATGGCTGGTCTGACGCTATTGTGCCTGTCATAGTTTCGTCACTGGAAGAGACCGTTACTTTGACGGGGTGAACGCCCGTGACACGGATGACGGCTGCGGCA
>JAFUZO010000080.1 GCA_017476575.1 Bacteroidales bacterium
ATTGCAAAGGGTTGCAGGCGAAGGGTCATGTTGGAGTCACAAAACTCCCGTACATAGCATTGTAAGGGAGTTTTTCATTTAAACGCGACTGATTCGGTGATGATTTCAAAATTGCGGGACACTTGCATGTTGCATTGTTTCGGCCGAATGGTAGCATCTGTCGACTGAGACTGTTGCCTTGTTGCCGGATGAAGAGCAACGGCTAACCGCGATAATCTGAAGGGGTTTCACCAAGGTAACGCTGGACGTAGCGGGAAAAGTAAGAGGCTGATGAAAAATTGAAAAGGTCGGTAATTTCCACGAAATCCAGCTGCTTGTCCCGTAGCAGGCGCGAGATGTCCAGGATGGTGAAACGGTTGATCCAGTAGTTGGCCGATTCTCCGCTGACCTGCTTGCAGATTTCCGACAGGTATTTCGGAGCCACGCACAGTTCGGAGGCATAATACGACACCTCCCGGTTCTGCCTGTAGTCCCCCCTTTCCAGCATGCCGATGAAACGCCGCATCAGCCGGGCACTGGATGTCTGGATATCGTCTTCTTGGCCGTTTTGTCGGGCATGAAAGTCGAATAAGTCCAGGATGAGCGTCTGCATGGCATTCAACTTAACCTCTTCGAAGAAACGGTGGTCTGGATTTGCCAGACACTTTTCAATATGCTCATAGTCCTCCTTGCACCGCTCGAATTCTTCCTCATCCAAATGGAAAACAGGTGTATTGAACAGGGACAAAGAGCCTCTGATGCCATAATTGCTACGGGGTGTAGCTTTTTCAATGAACTGCGGATCAGCATAGACAATCACGCAACGGAAATCGTCCGAGGCTTTCCAGCCCTCGATGAGCTGCGTTGCCCGGATAATGCAGCATCCACCTTTTTCGATGGCGAACGCCCTGGCGTTGAAAGTGATGGTAGCCGAACCTTCCAGGCACAGGATGTGCGTCAGATACAGACTGATAGCCGCATCACCCAGTGAGTCGATCGTATGCCGTATGATAAGATTCTCCGCCATAACAAGTTGCAAGGTACGAAAAAAATCGCCGCTTTCAGAAATTTCAGGGCAAATCACTGCAAAAGCGGGAACAAACCTTCCGCTGAAACTGCCGATATCTGCATCGATGAAATCAATGAACAAGAGATAGCCTACGTACTTAATGCTTGCTCTTGCAAAGGAAAAATAGAGATCTCCGACCAGTCCGGGAACAACGGGCAAATAGTGCCCGGCCCCGTAGTGGATTCCAGGGCGGCAACACTTCGTTGATGATATTGCCGGAGCAGAAAAAATATGTAAATTAGCACAGAAATACTCATTGTGATGAAACGGATCATACTTTTTGGGGCTGTGGCTTTTGCCCTGAATGCATGTGCGGGTTCTGCGGCGCAGGATGTCGGCTTGATTTTCGACAAGAAGGCCGGCATTCCTGGCAGTATCACTCTCCCGACCGGGCAAACCGTGAACTATACGGCTTACAAGAAACTCTACTTCGTAACGAATGTCGAGGATTCTACCTATCAGTACATGAACGTCTATGTACCGGAAGGGGCAACGACGCAGACCCCTATCTTCTTACGCACCTATGTCGGCGGATATATGGCATCAGAAGCCTCGCAACCGCAGGCCGGAGATGCTTCGGGAAGGGCCCTTGCCGAAGGTTATGTTGTGGCCGTTCCAGGCAGCCGGGGGCGCGACTCAAAGGTGGGAGAAACCTTCACCGGAAGGGCTCCTGCCGCTATTCTTGACCTGAAGGCTGCAATCCGCTATCTGCGCCATTTCGACAAGGAGATGAAGGGTGATGCGGAGAAGATTGTCACCGACGGGACCAGCGCGGGTGGTGCGATGTCGGCCCTCATGGGAGCCACGGGAAACGCTCCAGAGTACGAACCTTACCTGGAGGCCATGGGCGCAGCAAAAGAGCGGGATGATGTTTTTGCATCCGTGTGCTATTGCCCTATCATCGATCTGGAGCATGCCGATATCGCCTACGAATGGATGTATGGCAGGACGGACAGCAGGCAGGGACTCAGTGAAGAGCAGAAGGCCGTCTCAGCCGAACTGTCCGCCCAGTTCCCGGCCTATCTCGCCAGCCTGGATCTTCGCCGGCCTGACGGCACTCCCCTTACCATCGACAACTACGAGGATTACATCAAGGAGCTGCTTATTGTGGCCGCCCAGAAAGCGAAAGATGCAGGAGCTGATCTCTCTACCGACGCCGGCTTCACTTTCAGCAGCGAATCCATGGGACGTTTTGCAGCGCCCGTCAATGGCGGGATGCCTGGTGGCATGACTCCTCGCGGAGAGAAACTGCAGAGTGCGCCGACGAGCGTCAATATGCCGATGATGCATGCCCGCCCGGGTGAGTATATTACCGACCTCGATATGCCCACCTATCTGAACTATGTCGTAAGTACACAGCCTTTGAAAGGCGTACCCGCCTTCGATTCCAAAGATGTTGCCGGGAACAGTTCCAGCGGTGAGAATGAGGAGTTCGGCGACACGGCCGGCTCCAGTGTGAACTTTACGGCATATGCTGCTTCCAAAACCGGCGTATCCATTGACGAAGACCTTCAAAACCGCATCGATCTGATGAACCCGATGAACTTCATCGGCAAGGCAGACAACGCGCCGCACTGGTATATCCGTCACGGAGCCCGTGACCGCGATACGGCGTTTCCCGTCCCCGTGAACTTTGCCACTAAACTCCAGAATGAAGGGCTGGACGTGGACTTTCTCCTGGCATGGAACCGGCCACATAGCGGCGACTATGCCTTGGAAGAACTCTTCGAATGGATCAAGACCATCACAAGATAGACGATGGAACACGAATGCAAGATGCTTATACAGGATAGTTTCCGGCCGATGAGGCGCTTCAAGCAGGAAATTCCAGAACAGGAGTGCCTGGAAATATTGGCAAAGGCCTACCGAGGGGTCCTGTCGGTCATCGGCGATGGCGGGTATCCGTATGCGCTACCTATCAACTTCTTGTATGCCGATGGGCATCTCTGGTTCCATTGTGCGCTGGAGGGACATAAGATGGATGCCATCAAATCCTGCGACAAGGCCTGCTTTACGGTGATTGATGAGCCTGTGAAAGAGGAGAACGACTGGTGGTACCACGTCAAGAGTATCATCTGCTTCGGACGTGTACACATCGTGGAGGATGATACCGAACGTCGGGCAAGGCTCCGTCGACTGGGTGCAAAATACTTCCCGGAAGGATACGATATAGAGGCCGATATGACGAAGAACGGACCGCGGGCCGCTGTGCTCGATTTTGAGATCGAGCATATCAGCGGAAAGCGGGTAAGGGAAAAATAACCTGCCTCATTTTTTATCTATCACTTACTTCCAGCCCATGAACATCTTGGTGGTGGCGCCGTCGTGATGGTCAAAGAAAAGACTCCTGCCGGTATCAAGGGTAGCAATGGCAGCCATATCGCCGGCAGACAACTCGAAGTCAAAGATGTCGATATTCTGGACCATACGTTCCTTGTGGGAAGACTTAGGAATAATGATGGCGCCGCGCTGCAAAAGCCAGCGAAGGGCCACCTGAGGGATGGTCTTGCCGTACTTGGCACCGATTTCACCGAGAAGAGGCTGCGTAAAGAAATTGTTGCGTCCTTCTGCCAGCGGGCCCCAGGACATGATGCGGCAACCGTACTCTTCCATCCATTTCTGAGCCTCGACCTGCTGATTGAACACATGCATTTCCACCTGGTTCACCATCGGCGGAATCTCCACATTGGATGCCAGGTCGATGAGATGATCCGGATAGAAGTTGGAGACGCCGATGGAACGGAGTTTCCCGGCCTTGTAGGCCTCTTCTAAAGCGCGGTAAGCGCCATACCGGTCACAAAACGGCTGGTGCAGAAGCATCAGGTCGATGTAATCGGTCTCCAGTTTGCGCAGGCTCCCGTCGATGGATGCCTTGGCCTTCTGATAGCCGTAATTGTTTATCCAGATCTTGGAGACAATGAAAATGTCTTTCCGGGCGATTCCGCTCTTCTTCACCGCGATCCCCACGCCTTCCTCATTGGCATAAGCCTGTGCGGTATCAATCATCCGGTATCCGACAGACAAAGCATCGGAAACACATCTTTCACATTCTGCAGGGCCTACCTGGTACACGCCGTAGCCCATCTGAGGCATCTCAATGCCATTACTGAGTTTAACTGTATTCATTACAATTCTTTTTTAGTTATTTCAATCCTCACTTGACCGGGCCCTGATGCAGCAAGGGCATCCTTTGCCGTCGTCCGATACAAAGGTACACAATCATACCTGTCCGTCGTGAACAATATTTCCGGAATAATTATCATTATTTCAGATCTTGCCCTTCCTGTACGCCGAAGGGGTCTGGCCGATGGCGCGTTTCAGGTATCTTGTAAGCATGGGCGGAGCCGGGAAGTTCATCCTGTCCGCAATCTCCGTAAGTGTCAAGCCGGGGTCGTTCAGCAGCAGGAGAATCTCGTGAACCGTGTAATACTCAATCCAGTAAGACCCTGGTTTCCCGGTAACGCCCTGGCAGATGGCCGACAGATACTTCGGCGTGACAAACAACTTGTCAGCATACCACGCTACCTCCCTCTGCTCCCGGCAGTTCCGCTGTACCAAAAGCAGGAACTTCATGAAGATCCGGGCCGACGTTTCATCCACGTCCATCTTCTCCATCTCCCGCGAGTAGATACCCCACATATCCATGAGCAGAAGTTGGAACAACCGGCCCACCTTTTCTTCATGAAAGAGGACATCCTTCGAGCAGATGCGTCTTCTGAACTGGGTGAAATCGGCCTCGACAACCTCCCATCCATCCGCCTCCAGATGGAAGACCGGATGCGTCTTGATGTAGACGTAACCCTTTGTGGCCCAAACTTGTTCTGGATTATATAGATGAAGGAAGGGATTGGAGATAAGCAGGAAGTCGGCATCGAAGCCATCAGAATACTTCACCTTGCCCACTGCCGTTGTCATCTGCCAGATCACAAGGTCTCCCGGGCCTGCGGAAAAGTCTTTTCCCATTGCGGAGAAATGCATCTCTCCGCTCCGGCAGAGAATGTGACAGTGATAGTTGTCTTTATAGGAGTCCGGATACCGCCCGTGTTCCAGCGTATTGAATATCAGAAAATCTTCCATGTCCAAAGATACACATCATGTCCTGTATATCAAAATTTCTCACGATTCTCCGATTTGGGTAAGAAAACCGGAAATATTGATAATTACCCTGTGGGAAAAACTTCAGACCTTTGTATCGACAAAAGATCACGACTATGGCAAAGACACTTATCGCATTCTACTCCCATGCCGGAGAGAACTATGTGGACGGCAGCGTCCGCTTCCTCAAAAGAGGAAATAACGAAGTCATCGTTGACAAGATTAAAGCAGCCCTTCCCGAGGCCGATGTCTTCCGCATCGAAACCATAAAGAAGTATAAGGAGGACTATTACGAACTCATCGAGGAGGCCAAGCAGGAGCTCCGGGCCAAGGCCCGTCCCGAACTCACCGGCACAGTGAAGGACATGGACCGATACGATACCATTATCCTTGGTTATCCCAATTGGTGGGGCATCCCTCCGATGGCTGTGTTCACTTTCCTTGAGAGCTACTCGTTCGCGGGAAAGAAAATCGTTCCATTCTGTTCCCACGAAGGCAGCGGCCTGGGCGGCAGCATCCGCCAGATCAAGCAGACCGTTCCCGATGCCAACCTCACTCCCGGCGTTGCCATCCATGGCGCCACCGCCTCCCACTGTGACCGCGAAGTCAACCTTATCCTTCAGCAAGCCAAATAATTATGAAACGCATCATCCTTACCTCCATCCTTGCCCTCTGCGCCTTCGCCGCATCGGCCCAGACGCTGGTCGTCTATTATTCCCGCACCGGGAACAACTACACTTCAGACGGTATCGTCTACCTCAAAAAAGGCAATACCGAAGTTGTTGCCGAAAAGATCCAGTCCCTTACCGGGGCCGATATCTTCCGGTTGGAGACTGTCAAGGAATACTCCGCCGACTATCATGAATGCACCCGGGAAGCCAAGGCCGAACTGAACGCCAAGGCCCGTCCCGAACTGAAAAAGGATATCGACATCTCCAAGTACGACACAATTTATCTCGGCTGGCCCTGCTGGTGGGGTACTATGCCGATGTGCGTGTTCACCTTCCTGGAAGCCCATGATTGGAGCGGAAAGACCGTCATCCCTTTCACCACCCACGAAGGCAGCGGCTTCGGGCAGTCCCTGCGGGATCTGAAGGCCGCCCTCCCCACGGCAACCATTGCCAAAGGACTCTCCATCCAAGGCTCGAAAGTGGGCACCGCCGGAGGGCAGATCGAGAAATTCGTCACGGGAGGCAAGTGAATGACTGACGAACAGGCAATACGCAAAGTCTATGAGGATATGTACAGGGCGATGATGGACAAAGATACCGTCGCCCTGGGCAATCTTCTGTCCGACGACAGCATCCTCATCCACATGACTGGCCATCGGCAACCTCGAAAGGAATACTTGGCCGAGATTTCCGCAGGCATACTGAACTACTACAGCGTTGACACCGACTCTTTGCAGATAACGGTCACTGGCGGTACCGCCCGAATGGTCGGCTGCAGCCGCGTCGATGCCGCCGTCTATGGTGGTGGATGTCACACCTGGCGCCTGCGGATGGACTCGCAGCTCCGGAAGATGGACGGTAACTGGAAAATCACCGTCAGCAAAGTCTCAACCTATTGACCTGGTCCGGAGCTATACCACCGGGCATCTCCTCCAGCGGGAAGGCTCGGGCGATCGATGCGCCTTCAGGAGCGGGCAGGGTGGAGAAGTTCGTCGCCGTATCCTTGCCCTTGGCGGCGCAATGAAGACCGCCGAGGGCCGGCAATTCTGCGGACTCATCAACGCCCCCGGCAAGGCATTCTGCCGGAACTCCGTTTGAAGGACTTCCTGACACGTGTCGCCGCCCCCGCTGCAAGCGCAGGAAAGACACGTTTGTCAAGGAGGAAGGGCGAGGCGAACCTTATACAGGTCGCGGCAGTCCGGAAGGATTGCCGGGGAATCTTGGCAGGAGCGGATTTTTTTGCTAAATTAGCACGAGTCAATTGTCGAGTTATGAAAGTAATCATTACAGGGGCTACGGGATACGTGGGCGAAGGTGTCCTGCTGGAATGCCTGGACAATCCGGAAATCGAGAAGGTGCTGAGCGTGAGCCGCAGACCTTGCGGGCATGTGCATCCGAAGCTGGAAGAGTACATTGTGAAGGACTTCATGGAATTGGAAGCCGGGGACGGGAAGCTGGAGGGCTATGACGCAGTATTCTTCTGCGCCGGAATATCCAGTGTGGGGATGAAGGAGGAACAATACAAGGTGATCAGCCACGATATTCCGCTGAAGTTCGCCCAGATTGTGAGTCCGAAGGAGCGGATGACCTTTGTGTATGTGAGCGGTGCCGGGAACTACAATCATACGGACCAGATGTGGGTGCGGGTGAAAAAGTCCACGGAGGATGCACTGGTGCGGATGCCTTTCAAAGGCGTATACAATTTCCGTCCGGCCATCATGTGGCGCTACAAGGGGCAGAAGCATATCCAGAAGATACAGTATATCTTCTGGGCTTTCTATCCCCTGGTTCAACTTTTCGGCGGAGGGAACACGATGTCCGAAGTGGGCAGGGCCATGATTGCCGTGAGCAAGGATGGATACAACAGGCACGAGGTTGAGGTGAAGGATATTTCTATATTGGCAAAACGATGAAAGTACTGATGATCAACGGAAGCCCTCATCAGAAGGGCAATACGGCTATCGCTCTCGGCGAGATTGCGAAGCAGCTGGAGAAGGACGGTATCGACAGCGAGATGGCCTGGATTGGAAACAAACCGGTCCGAGGCTGTATCGCCTGCCGCAAATGTTTCCAGCATCCCGGAAAGTGCATTTTTGACGACGATGTCTGCAACCGCATCAGCGGGAGGTTTGCCGAGTCCGATGCCTTGATTGTAGGTTCTCCCGTTTACTATGGCCAACCCAATGGCGCCGTTCTCAGCATCATCCAAAGAGCGTTTTTCTCCAACGGTGCCGATATAGCCGGCAAGCCGGCGGCTGCAGTTGCTGTTTGCCGGAGAGGCGGCGCCACAGCCTCCTTCGAAATGCTGAATATGCCTTTCCAGATGATGAATATGCCTGTGGTGGCCTCTCAATACTGGAACATCGTCTATGGACGTGAACCGGGGCAAGCTTCCCTTGATACGGAAGGTCTCCAGACGATGCGGGCCCTGGCTAACAACCTGGCGTGGTTGCTCAAAGCAACCGGAGGTAAACCCGCTCCCGGCCGTAGGGATGAACCGTGGGAGCCGATGCATTTCATCAGATAGCAACTTCAGGCGGGCCGGACTTTCCGGCCCGGAGTCCTTTACCCGAAATGCAGACATACCGCCCAGTCCTTATCGTAGGACGGGTCATGCTGTCAGAGAATGCCTTCAATATCCGGTTTGGTCTGTCCTGGGGTCGCAGCAGCAAGCAGGATGGAGGCAAGTGCCAAGGTCGGATGGTTCATTCTTGTACTTGTTCTCTGCCGGAGAACCGTGTGGGATAATCTCCGAAACTTAAACTGAAACTGATTTCCTTCCCTTCGATGCGACCGGAAAGACCGGTAACCAGATACCTGGGCATTTCTCCCCCCAGAGCCCAAGGTACGATGTTATCTCCGGAAAAACTGATGGTACCGCTTGCGGCACTCACCGTTACAGATGGAATGGTCACATCGATGGTTACCGGCATCTGGGGAACAAATTTGATTTGATAGATAGTGATGTCCGCCGTTGTTCCCGACTCGGAGGGCGTAAACTTGACAGAGATGTTTTCGTTGTCGAACGCCTCACCAAGGTACTCGACAGTCATGGTGCCCACATAGCCGGCTTCCGCGCTGGAAGGTTGATCCGTTGTCAAGGAACCGTCTTTGCCGCAGGAGACCGCGGCTACAAGGAGAATTGCAAGTAAGGATTTAGACTTCATAAGATTATAGTTTAAAATCGACACCGATAGAGATACGCCTGGGCCTTGACAAGGCAAAAAATTCGTTGCCGACAGATTTGAAATAGAAGGTGGGAGACCGTCCTTCGCCGAGGTTTTCTCCACGGAGATAAAGGTTGAAATGGTCGAAGGCAACTGAAACCATTCCGCCGATTGTCAGCGAAACCGGTGACGAGATCGAATTATCCTCGTTCCACCTGACGGGCCCGGCTCCGCGGAAATCTGCACTGGCTGCCAGCTGATGGTTTGCTATATGGAAACGATAACCGCCCCCCAGATAATAGCTGTGTTCCGGTACGTATGGGACCCGTTTTCCGGCATAGTCATTGTTCCCGTCATTGTATTCGCGAAAACGAGCATTGCACCAGCTGTAGGAGAGGTGGGACTGGAAATCTCCCCTGTGATAATCCAATTCCATCTCGATGCCCCTGCTCCAGGACCGGCCGGCATTTGTCATCATCCGACCCGTCGATTTCCCGGGAGGAAAGACTGTGAGCTGCTGGTTCCGGCAGTCGATATGGTAGGCATTGATTTCACCATTGAAAACGCTGCCATGCCTGTATCGGAGACCTATTTCGTAATTCCAGGCCTCTTCGGGCCGATAACGCGTGTGCTCTGCACCCACGGACGCATAAGAATGGTCCAGATGGACTCCCAACCCGGCCATCATCCCGTTCATCATCAGCCCCTGCAGGATGTCGGAGAATATCTGGGTGTTGAACCCGCCTGCACGGAAACCTTTCGAGATATTACCATAGGGTGTCAGGCGGTCGAGCCCTCCTGTCAAAGGAATCACGTAAAGGATGGATATTTTGGGCAGGATCTGGAAGGAATGCTGCCGTAGATTACCTATGTAAGAGGTTTCGAACGACTTGTCCACGCTCATGTTCGGGACAAAACGGTAATGGATGAGCGCCTGCGAATCGTAGGACATGCCATCTCCCCCATAGTCAAGACGGAGACCGGCCGTCAGAATCCATCGACTCATTTCCCAGGCCGATTGATGGTACAGGGCCGCATTCCAACTATAGATTCCAAAGTCCGAGTCAACCGGAAACTCTTTCTCCGTGATGTCCAGATATCCCAGGTTCTCGGGGATGTTCCGGTTGGCATTGTCCAAGATGAGCGTGCGGATACCATCTTCCTTGAAAAAGACAGGGGCCGCCATCCGCTTCGCCTTTCCAAAGCAGAAAAAGCCCGTCTGCGGCTTCCAATGACGGAACGGCTTGGCGGGCGAAATGACAACTTCTTGTGCCACGGCTATGCTGCGCTGCTTCTGCTCCAGGGTAAAGATGCTCTCCGGCGTATAATCCTGGTCCATCCGCATCCGGTCCGCGAGTAATTGCAATGAAGTGACCGAGTTCAGATTGATGGCTGCGCCCCGTCGTTGCACCTTGAAGCCATCGATGGCAGAAAGGCGCCGATAGCTGCCTTCATCATTGTAATCGACGGGCTGTATCTCTCCATCCAAGTATCGGCCATACGCGAATCCTCCCTCATCAGAATAATTCAGATGCAGGGAATTGGAAAGGGATAACTTCTCCGAACCCGCTTTGTCCCAACGCCAGTGGATACCGCCGCCCCAATACGGGTCGGCAGGCCTTCCGGTATGAATATTGGTAAAGTACCCGTCGGTATGACGGAGACCGGCAGACAGATATTGATGGCCGGTTTCTGAGGCGAGACCGAGGCGGAAACTGCCCGCCGTTCCCACCTCGGCCAGTCCCTGGATTCCATCTCTGCCTGATGCTGATGGTGTCCGGAGCAACAGTACACCTCCCATGGAATTGCGACCATAAAGGGTGCCTTGTGGCCCGCGCAGTAAAGTGGCTGATTGCATGCCCAACCAGTCGAAATCATAGGCGTTCTTGTCCAGAATGGGAATGTCGTCCACATAGAGGCCAAGAGCAGGGTTTTCCATCCGGGAGCCGAGTCCCCGTATATAGATGGTGGAAGTGAGGGATGCTCCATAGTCCGGGATATGCACCCCGGGGACCACCTGGCTCATGGAATGCTGGTTTTGAATGCTGCCTGCGTCTTGATGGCTGATGAGGAAATGACTCCCGGGAGCGGCCAGCCTTTCCTGTTGGATATCATCCTTCATGCAAAAAACCACGGCTGGAGTGAGCGACAACGTGTCGCCCGCTCCAGCCGACAGGATGATCATCCCAGATAGTAAAACTGACAACATAGCAGTCTCTTTCTTTGCAGTGTGCAAAGTTCCGCTATTATTGCCACATTTTTTAGGGTTGGAAATGCCGGAATCAGGACTATTTGTGCGAGCCTTTCATTTTCCTTCTGAACTCCATGGGCGTCATACCGGTCTGCTTCCGGAAGAAACGTGAGAAATAGGACTGGTCACTCAGCCCTACGGCCCAGGCAATGTCAATGACAGGCATATTGGTTTCTTGAAGAAGGCGTTTGGCTCTGGTGAGCCGGGCAAGAGCAATCCATTCGCCCGGACTACGGCCGCTTTCCCGGCGTATCATCCGGCAAAACCCGTTGGGAGTAAGACAGGCCTGCCGTGCATACCCATCCAGGCCGTCAAACGGAATATCCGGATTGAAGATGTGCTTCAGGAACTGGTCGGCAAGCGGATTAGCATAAGTGGTCGCCGGAATCTCAAGCATGTCCAGCAGAAGATCGAGTGACTTGGAAATGAACGCATTCCGATTCTTCTCAAAGGAGATATCCATCATATTGAACAATTCCCCGACAAAGCTGGCTTCATCGAACCAGAATGCACAATGGACCGGCTTGGAAATCAACGTCGTCTCTCCCACCAGCGATGCCGAAAAACCACCCGTATAACCACATGCGTCCTGATAATAACGTATGGAGAAAGATCGCTTCTCCGGTATCAACAGGAGATGTCCTGCGGTGCAGAGGAAGAGCTCTCCGCTGACATCGGCAAGAAGCTCTCCACCGGTCAGATAGACAAAGCCGACCAGCGGCAAGGATGCAGGCGGTACTTCTGCCGCCTTGATGTAACCGCTTGTGTCCATTCTCCGGATCAAGAACGGTGCACGAGAGTAGTCTGCATTTGCGTGTGCATTTGGAATGGTCATCCTGCAAATTTAGCATTATTTATCCATCCTGCAAAAACGACTGAAGCGATACTGTCCATCCTTGGCCCGCCTCCTGCCCATGTACTCCACCGTGGAATCCTGCACCGTGGTACAGACAGCACCCGGCAGGGCACTCGAAAGCAAAAAGGACAGGGACCGAAGTCCCTGCCCTATATCCTGCCGACATCTTGCAGTCTTGCTGGCAACATCTGTCATCCGTTCTTTTTGTAGATGGAGATGTCCTGCTGGCCGGATGCATAGCAGGAGAATAAATTGCTTCCGCTGTTGTATCTCAGCCAATTACGAGTATTCGCTCCTGTTGCCTTGACGGTAGCGACACCAGCATCCGTGACAGAAACCGTCCAAGAGCCGTTTGCATCCAGGTCGGCCTCCGTTCTCAAGTAATTGGAAGAAGATGACGCCGCATAGATATAACCGCTTCCGGTCGAGAAGGCCAATGTACCTTCACTCACACCGTTTTCAAGGGAGAAGACCTGGACGGCATCGTTGGAAAGGGCAATGATGGAATTCCCCTGCGGATCGGTGGATTTCGTGACGGCGGCAGATGCCCGGTTATTGCTGTTCTGGGTCGTGCTGATGGCAAGGTCACTTGCCGTGGCGACGATGATGACCTCGCTGCCCACCGTCAGGTCGGCGGCATCCGTGACCAATGTATAGATATCGGGACTCGTCGGGATGATGCCCTCCATGTTCACCCGGAAAGAGGCGATCTTCCCAGCTTCGAACTGCTTTCCTTCAGGAATCGTGATGGTTTTGACATACGTGTTCCCCTGGTCCGTCGCAACCGTCACCTTGACGGTCTTCCCGCCCAGGTCCACCGGAGCGCAGGCAAACCAGATGTCCTCCGTCTTGGAGGTGGTCAAAGCGATAGTGGCGGAAGCGCTGCTGGCGCTGACGGTCCCGGTCTCCGGATAATAATACCAGCGGCCGGCCCATCCTTCCTCCGCCGTCATGGATACGGATTCGACGGCCTCCCCTTCGGCAAGGGCCAGGTTCACGAAACTAAGTTTCCCGTATGCCGTGACATGCGTGAAGTCGAGCATAACGGAATTCGGGAAAGCCGTGTATTTTTCGGAGATGGCCGCCAGAATCTGCGCGGATTCATCCACCGAATTGTCCAGGGGAACCTGCAAGGTGGGAATGGTCACGTTCCACGAAGCATACGATGCGCTCAGGCTGACGACTGCCGTCGAGGGGCTCAACGCCAGGAACGTATAGGCGCCGGAGCCGTCATCCGTAAAAGAGGCATCGAACGTTGCTGTAGTAAAGTCAGCAGACGGCGTCACTGCGGCATCCTTTTGGGAAGCATAGTTCAAGGCGACCTTGATATTCGAATCGTTGGAGGTCCAGAGGGTCGGATAGGTTGTTCCATCGGGCGTGCCGAACGCCGTCTTCGTGTCGACCGCCCGGGCGGTAAAGTTGACGGTATTCTCTGATGTCTCAAAGACAACCGTTCCAGGATCCTTTTGGCAGGAGACCAGCGCAAGCGCAACCGCTGCGGATACAAACAGGGATTTACTGATCTTTTTCATGGCCGTTGCTTTTTTAAAGTTCTCCCCAGTCCTCCACTTCCGCATTCTGTATCGACTCTGACTTGTAAGATGTAGCCAGCAGCCCTTCCTCGAATCTTACCACGAGGGGCTCCATTGAAGGAGTAATGTAATGTGCCTTTTTGTCCATAGTACCAAAATTTATATGTCTTGACTTTTTGACTTGTAAAAGTATGGTTTCCCGTCAAAACAACGGGAAAAGTGGTGTTAAGATTCGGTTAAGTTTTTGATACAGAACCCGGAAAATCATGATACAGAATGGAATAGTATTTAATCCATCTTTGTCCCGGTCCGGAAACCGCATGGGAAAATATAGGTCCGGGAACCTGTTTTGATGAAACAACAGCATGGAATCATGAAACAACAAGAAAGAAATCCACCACATTTTTATGTTTCTTACCATGACGAAGGGAAATGTGGGTTATTTTCGCAGGCGGCCGGGCACGGTGTCCGGCCGCTAAACCTTATCCATCATGCGTATCAAGAAAATGACGGCACTCCTGCCGCTGCTGGCAGCCCTGGGGGCATGCGACGATTTCGGGGCGGCGCCCGAGCAGGGAGAACTGAAATGGACCGTGGACGGGCGTACGGATGTCTTCACCAAAGCGTCGGCGGAGATTCCGGACACCAACGATTTCATCCTGAAAATCACCGACGCCAAAGGGAAGGCACTCTACGAGGGGGCCTACGGCCAATCGCCCGAGTCGTTGCTGGTCGATCCCGGCAACTACACGGTTTCCATCCAGTCGTTGACGTTCACGGCCCCGGCCTTCGCCCGGCCGCAGTACGGCGACGAGCAGGTCGTGGTCGTGAAAGGCGGCTCCTCGGTGACTGTCAAATTGAACTGTACCCTCCTCAATGCCGGCATCCGGCTCAAGATCGCCCCGGACTTCCTCACCTCCTACCCCGACGGCGTCCTTTACGTCAAATCGTCCGACGCCCGGCTCATGTACAGTTATTCCGAGAAGCGGATCGCCTATTTCAAGCCCGGTGCCGTATCCCTGGTCCTCTACGACAACGGCAAGGATGAGACCCTGCTCACCCGGACGCTGGCCGCCCAGGAAATCCTGACCCTGAACATCTCGGCACCGGGCGGCGGCAAGGCCACCTCCAGCGCCATCCAGGTTGCGGTCGACACGACAAAGAACTGGCAGTCGGAAAGCTACGTCATCGGAGGAGGAAATTCGGGCAGCAACACGGGCGGAGAGACCGGCGATGCCATCTCCGCCTCGGAAGCGGGCAACCATGCCGGGGAAAACGACGTCTGGGTCTACGGCTACATCGTCGGCGGCGACCTCACGACGTCAGGGACGACGGTCAAAACCTCCTCGGTCACCAAGAACACGCATCTGGCCATCGCCGCCCGCGCTTCGGTCACGGCCAAAGCCTCCTGTGTAGCTGTCGAACTGCCGAAAGGCGACCTTCGGGACGCCCTCAACCTCGTCGACCATCCCGACCTCATCGGTACACGCATTTACTTGCACGGCAACATCGTCGCCTCCTATTTCGGCACGACCGGCTTCAAGAATGTCTCGGAATATGTTTTGAAATAGAAAATTTTGATTATATTTGCAGTCCCGTTCCATAAAACGGGACAAAACAAGCGGAATTAGCTCAGTTGGTAGAGCGTTGGCTTCCCAAGCCGAAGGTCGCGGGTCCGAGCCCCGTATTCCGCTCCTCCCCCCCTGATTATGGATAAGGATATTGCCCTCCATCCGAACGATGTAGTTGCCTTTCTCGGCAAACTGCCACAGGATTTCACCCGCGAAGACATGCTGGAATTCATCAGCGGGAACGGAATCAAGATGATCGACTTCATGTATCCCGCCGAGGATGGTCGTGTGAAGACCCTGAACTTCACCGTGGGCAGCCTCGCCTACGCCGGGACAGTCCTCGCGGAGGGAGAGCGGGTAGACGGTTCCAGCCTGTTCCCGTCCTTCATCGAGCCCGGGAACAGCGACCTGTACGTCATCCCGCGCTACCGCACCGCCTTCGTCGACCCGTTCAACGAAATTCCGACCCTGTGCTTCCTGTGCAGTTTCTTCGACAAGGACGGGAAACCGTTCGAATGCGCCCCCTGGCAGACGCTGATGCGGGCCGAAAAGGCCTTCGAACAGCGCACGGGCATGACATTCGAAGCGATGGGCGAACTCGAATACTATGTCATCACGGATGCCGACCTGCTCTTCCCGGCTACCGACCAGAAAGGCTACCATGAATCCGAGCCGTTCGCCAAACTGAACGACTTCCGGCGCTCCTGCATGGTCCATATCGCACGCACCGGGGGCAAGATCAAGTACGGCCACAGCGAAGTGGGCAACTTCACCCTGGACGGCAAGGTCTACGAGCAGAACGAAATCGAATTCCTGCCCTGCCCGGTCGATTCGGCCGCCGACCAGCTCCTGCTGGCAAAATGGGTCATCCGCAACCTGGCCTGGCAATGGGGGCTCGACGTCTCCTTCGCCCCGAAGATCACCACTGGCAAGGCCGGGTCCGGCATGCACATCCACATGCGGCTGATGAAGGAAGGACGGAATGTCACCCTGGGACGGGACGGCCGCCTGTCCGACGAGGCCCGCCGTGCCATCGCCGGCCTCATGCTCATGGCCCCGTCCATCACGGCCTTCGGCAACAAGAATCCGACTTCCTATTTCCGGCTGGTCCCGCATCAGGAAGCGCCGACCAACGTCTGCTGGGGCGATTGCAACCGCTCCGCCCTCGTCCGGGTGCCGCTCGGCTGGTCCTCCGGCAAGGACATGTGCACCTTGGCCAACCCGAAGGAGTATTCCACAGCCGTCGACACCACCGGGAAACAGACCTTCGAGATGCGTTCGCCGGACTGTTCGGCCGACATCTACCAGCTCATGGCGGGTCTCTGTGTCGCGGCCCGGAAGGGACTGGAACTGCCCCCTGAAGAGGCTTTGAAGATAGCAGCAGACACCTATGTCGACAGGGACATCCACAAGGCGGAGGAATCCGGCCGGATTGCCTCGCTCGCTGCCCTGCCGACCTGCTGCCAGGAATCGGCGGACTGCCTGGAGGCTGCGAGGGAGGTCTATGAGGCGGAAGGTGTCTTCACCCCGCGCATGATCGACGGCATCATCAACACGCTCCGGTCATACGGAGATGCCGGTCTCCACGAAGCCGCCCGCCGCGACCCGAGGCTCATGCGGCGTCTCGTGGATGAATACTTCTACTGCGGATAGCTGCTCCGTCAGATGTGACGCAGTTTCGCGTGCTTCAGCAACAGGATTTTCTGGCCATACCGGTCGAACTCGACGACAGCCCTCAATTCAGGGATATTACCGGTAATTTCCAGCATCTTGCCCGCGCCGAAGCGGTTGTGCTCGATCCGGTCGCCCGCCTTGAAACTGGACATGGGGTCGGGGATGAATTCGGTGTCGGGAATCTTCGGGGGGAGATTTCTCGACTCCGGCCTGCGGCCTCCGCTCGAAATGATAGAGGAAGGGCCTGCGGCGGGACGAGGTTTCTGCCAGGAAAAGCCGCCGGAGGGGTCTGAAGAACGACGGGAATAACCGGACGAGGATTCCGGTGAATGACGGGAAGAGAAGGGTTCGCCAGCATAAGGACGGCGGGAGATGCCGCTGCTGCCGAACCGGAAGCCGGGGATATCGTCATCGTCCAAGCCGGTCCGGACCTCGAAATCCTCCTTCCGGAGCGGATTGACAAGGTACTGCGGTGCGATTTCCCGCAGGAAACGGCTTGGAGCGTTGGACTCGTGCTTGCCGTTGCGCATCCGCGTCTGGGCGAAAGTCAGGGTCACCACCTTCTTGGCCCGGGTCAGGGCCACATAGAACAACCGACGCTCCTCCTCCACTTCCGGTTCGGTCAGGCTCCAGCCTCCCGACGGGAACAGGTTCTCTTCCATCCCAGCCACGAAGACATAGGGAAATTCCAGGCCTTTGGCCGAATGGACGGTCATCAGCGCCACCTTGTTGTTGGTCTCGTCCTCGCTGACATCGACGTTGGACAGCAGGGAGATGTTCTCCAGGTAGTCGGCCAGGGTGACGCGCGGCAGTTCGGCCTCCGGAACCAGCGAAGGATCGTCCACCCGGCCGTCCTCGGCCATCTCGTTGCGATATTCCCCGTGCACCTCCTCCTCGTAGGCGACGATGCTGTCCAGGAGTTCCTGCACATTGGCAGCCCGGGACTGGCCTTCAATGGAATTGTCGCTCTTATAGAAAAGGTACAGGCCGGACTCCGAGGCCAGGAAGGAAGCCACCTCATGGGCGGAGACCTCCTGCGCCATCTGAGCCGCCTTGTCGACCATTGCGCAGAACGAGCGGATCTTCCCGACGGCCGCGGCCTTCAAGCCGAAAGCGTCCAGGTCTTCGGCGCCGGCCGCCTTGAACAGCGAGACCTGGTGCGCACGGGCCGCCGCCTGCAACGCCGACAAGGAAGTGTCGCCGATGCCGCGGGCCGGCTTGTTGACGATACGTTTGAAGGATTCGTCGTCATTGACATTGGCGGCCAGCTTGAAGTAGGCCATCATGTCCTTGACCTCCGCGCGCTCGAAGAACGAGTTGCCCGAATAGATCATGTACGGGATGTTCCGCTTGCGCAGGGCCTCTTCCAGGGCCCGGGACTGGGAGTTGGTGCGGTACAGGATGGCGAAATCCTCGTACTCGGCCTTCTCCTCATGCATCCGGGCCAGGATGGCGGAAGCGACCTGCACGGCCTCTTCCTGTTCGGTATAGGACCGCACGAGGCGGATCCGTTCACCCTCCTCCCCCATCGCCACGCAGTTCTTTGGAATGCGGCCTTCATTCTTGGCAATCAGGGAGTTGGCTGCACCCACAATGTTGCGGGTGGAGCGGTAGTTGCGTTCCAGCCGGAAGGTCTTCGCCTCCGGGAAGTCCTTGCGGAAGCCCAGGATGTTCTCGATCTTGGCCCCGCGGAAGGCGTAGATGGACTGGGAGTCGTCACCGACCACGCAGAGGTTGTGATGCTGCTGCGCCAGTTTCTTGAGAATCAGGTACTGCGCCATGTTCGTATCCTGATACTCGTCGACCATGATGTAGTCGAACCGGCCGGCAATGGACGCCAGCGCATCGGGATTGCCTTTCAGGAGGATGTTCATATACAGGAGGATGTCGTCGAAGTCCATGACCCCCGCCTGGCGGCATAGCTGGCAATACAGCTGATAGATCCGGTAGATCTCCGGTTTCTTGTGGATACGGTCCTCCTCGCGGTAGCCGCCTGCCCCGTTCATGTACGGGGTGGGCGTGACCAGGTCGTTCTTGGCCTTGGAGATGCGGGACAGCACCTCCTTGGGCTTGTAGACCTTGTCATCCAGGGCGAGCTGCTTGATGCACGCCTTGACAGCGCTCTGGGCATCGCCCGTGTCATAGATGGTGAAACCGGAGGGGAAGCCGATGCTGTCCGCGAACTCCCGCAGGAAACGGATGAAGATGGAATGGAACGTGCCCATGTAGAGGCGCCGCGCCTTCCGCTCCCCCACCATCAAGGCGATCCGCTCCTTCATCTCGGAGGCGGCCTTCTTGGTGAAGGTCAGGGCGAGGATCCGGTCCGGTTCTGTCCCCTTTTCGATGATATAGGCTATCCTGGATGTCAGCACGCGCGTCTTCCCCGATCCTGCTCCCGCCACAATCAGCACCGGTCCATCCACACATTCGACCGCCTGCCGCTGCTCCTCGTTCAATTCTGATAAGATACCGCTCATATCTCCTGCATAATTTTCAGCGAAATTAGTAAAAAAATTCGTATCTTCGCGCGGCATTTTATGCAAACGGAAAAATTTGTTTAACAGTAACGATAATGTCAAACCATCTCGATTTGAAAAAGGGTCTCGACATCCCCATCAGGGGAGCCGCCGCCCGTCAGGTCGTCAAGACCGTCCTCCCCAGGACTGTCGCCGTGAAACCGACCGACTTCAAGGGATTCGTACCGCGGCTCCTCGTGAAGGAAGGTGACCGCGTCCTCGCCGGATCGCCGGTCCTCGCCGACAAGCAGCGTCCCCGGATCCTTGTCACCTCTCCGGTCAGCGGAACCGTGACCCGGGTCGTCCGGGGTGAGAAGCGGAAACTGCTGGCCGTCTTCGTGACACCGGACGCCAGGCAGGAGTACGTCGACTTCGGCACCCGCAAGGCCACTTCGGCCGAGGCCGTGAAGGAACTCCTCCTCAACGCAGGCCTCTGGGGAGCGCTCATCCAGCGTCCCTATGGTGTCATGGCCGATCCTGACCTGAAGCCGAAAGCCATCTTCATCTCCTCCTTCAGCACCGCCCCGCTCGCGCCGGACACCGAATTCACCCTCGGCGACCGGTTCGACGACATCCAAGCGGGCATCAATGCCCTCGGCCTGCTGACTGACGGCGGGATCCATTTCGCCATCGACAAGTCCGTCTACTCCAAGACACCGTTCCACAAGGTGGAGAACGCCATCACCCACGTGGTCGGCGGCAAGCATCCCGCCGGCAACGTCGGTGTCCAGATCAGCCATATCTCGCCGATCCGCAAGGGCGAGACGGTCTGGACCGTGTCCCTGCTGCACCTCGCCGCCATCGGTCGCCTCGTCCGCACCGGCAAGGTCGACCTGCGCCGCAAGGTCGCCGTCACCGGGCCGATGGCCCCGACAGCCGCCTATGTGGAAACCGTGCCGGGTGCACCGGTCGCCGAACTCGCCGCCATCGCCCCGGGTGTCCGCGTCATCGGCGGAGATGTCCTCTCCGGCGAAATCCTCGGCAAGGACGGCTGTCTGGGCTTCTTCCAGGACCAGCTCACCCTCTTGAACGAGGGCACCGACCGCGAACTCCTCGGCTGGGCCAAACCCTTCCGTCCGGGGGTCCACAGCTCCTCCATGTGCTATTTCTCCTGGCTCACCCCGGGCAAGAAATACGACATGGACACCAACCTGCACGGCGGCCCGCGCGCCTTCGTCGAGACCAAGTGCTTTGAAGACGTGACTCCGATGGATCTCTTCCCCATCTACCTGATCAAGGCCTGCCTGGCCGGCGACATCGAAAAGATGGAGAAGTTCGGCATCTACGAAGTCCTTCCCGAAGACCTCGCCCTCTGCGACTATGTGGACCCTTCCAAGAACGACATCCAGGCCATCATCCAGAAGGGAATCGACCTGATGATTAAAGAAATGGCATAAGTTATGGCAGATCAGAACAAACCCGGCCTTTTCGAAAAAGGCGGCAAACTTTACTGGCTCCACTCTTCTGTCGACGCCTTCGACACCTTCCTCCGCGTTCCGGGCACCGTGACCCGCCGCGGCGCCCATGTGCGTGACGGCATCGACCTCAAGCGGGTCATGATCATGGTCGTCATCGCCCTCGTCCCGGCCGCCCTGTTCGGCATGTACAACGTGGGCCTCCAGACCTCCCTCACCTACGGCCTCGGCTGGGGCTTCTTCCAGCTGTTCTGGTACGGACTCCTGAAGATGCTCCCGCTGTTCATCGTCTCCTATGTGGTCGGTCTCGCCATCGAGTTCGCCTCGTCCCAGATCCGGGGAGAAGAGGTGAACGAGGGCTACCTCGTGACCGGTTTCCTTATCCCGCTCATCGTCCCGGTGGACGTCCCGCTGTGGATGCTCGCCCTCGCGGTCGCCTTCTCCGTGATCTTCGTCAAGGAGGTCTTCGGCGGCACCGGCATGAACATCTGGAACCCGGCTCTCGTCGCCCGTGCCTTCCTCTTCTTCTCCTATCCGTCCTCGATGTCCGGCTCCAGCGTATGGGTCCACGCACCGAAGGGGGTGGATGCGGTCTCTGCCGCTACTCCGCTCGCCATCGCCCACGACGGCGGCCTTGCAGCCCTCGACGCCCAGTATTCCTTCATGGACATGTTCTGGGGTTTCATCCCGGGATCGACCGGTGAGACTTCCGTGGTCGCCATCCTCCTGGGCGCCATCCTCCTCGTCTGGACCGGTGTCGCCAGCTGGAAGATCATGGTGTCTTCCATCGCCGGCGGGCTCCTTGTCGGCTGGCTCGGCCAGGTGGCCGGCGCCACGACCCTGCCCTGCTACTACCAGATCGTGATGGGCGGCTTCCTCTTCGGTTCCATCTTCATGGCCACCGATCCGGTGACCGCAGCCCAGACCGAGACCGGCAAGTGGATCTACGGCTTCCTCATCGGCGCGCTCGCCGTCGTGGTCCGCCTCTGGAACCCCGGTTACATGGAGGGCATGATGCTCGCTATCCTGCTGATGAACACCTTCGCCCCGCTGATCGACCACTGTGTCGTGACCGCAGCGGTCAACCGTCGGGCAAAAAGAGTGAAAACCGCTTAAAGGAAAGAACGTTATGAATACCAACAACAACGTATATACCGTCATCTATACGACCATCATCGTGGTCGTGGTGGCCGCGGTTCTCGCCTTCGTCTCAGAGTCCCTCAAGGGCAAGCAGGACGCCAACGAGAAGGCCGACACCATCTCCCAGATGCTGACGGCCGCCCAGTTCGGCACCAAGGCGGAGTTCCAGAAGATGGGCAACGCCGCCGTACTTGCCAAGTATGCGGAAGAGATCGCCCGGGCCTTCACCGTCGACACCAAGGGCGGGAAGGTCGCCGACCTCCCGCTCGACAAGGTCTATTCCCCTTCCGAACTCAAGCGCCAGAACTACAATATCAAAGGGGGCCAGAACGTTTCCGGGAATCCGGAACTCCCGGTCTTCATCTTCAAGAACGGCATCACCGTGGTTCCCGTCTATGGGGCCGGTCTCTGGGGTCCGGTCTGGGGCTACATCGCCTTCGGACAGGACGGCAAGACTATCAAAGGCGCCTACTTCGACCATGAGTCCGAAACCGCCGGCCTCGGCGCCAAGATCAAGGACGACCCGTCCTTCCAGGCCGAGTTCACGGGCGAGCAGGCCGATTTCAGTTCCGCCAATGTCTTCGACATCGTGAAAGGTGGTTCGCCGAAGAATGCCGACGGGTCCGAGGTCATCGACAACAAGATCGACGCCATCACCGGTGCGACCATGACCTCCAAGGGTCTCGATGCCGCCATCGACACCTGGCTCGGCGCCTATGCCCGCTACTTCCTGGCCGCCGCCCCGGCGGAGGAATCCTGCTGCAGCGAAGCCGAAAAATCTAATACAGAGGAGGACTAAGCCATGAATGCAAAACTGAAAGAAACCATCCTCAACCCGATCTTCAAGGGCAACCCGATCACCGTCCTGGTACTGGGCATCTGCTCCTCCCTCGCGGTCACCGTCACGCTCAAGGGCGCACTCGTCATGGCCCTCTCCGTCATCGTGGTCACCGGCATCTCCAGCCTGATCCTCTCGCTGCTGCGGAACACGATTCCGGGCCGCGTGCGCATCATCGTCCAGCTGGTCGTCGTCGCCATGATGGTGATCCTGGTGGACCAGATCCTCAAGTCCTTCGAAGCCACCTACGCCATCGACAAGCAGCTCAGCGTGTACATCGGCCTGATCATCACAAACTGCATCGTCATGGGCCGTATCGAGGCGTTCGCCCTCGGCAACACGCCCTGGCCCTCGTTCCTCGACGGTATCGCCAACGGCGCCGGCTACGGCATAATCCTGCTGATCGTCGCCTTCTTCCGCGAGCTCCTGGGTAGCGGGACCCTCTTCGGCTTCGACATCCTGAACCGCTTCGGCTACGTTCCCAACAACCTTGTGATCCTTCCGCCGTTCGCCCTCATCCTGCTCGGATGCATCGTCTGGGTGCAGCGGAGCATCCAGAAAGACCTCCAGGAAAAATAACATCGACGCCCTATGGAATATCTAAGCTTATTCGTCAAGTCCATCTTCGTGGACAATATGATCTTCGCATACTTCCTCGGAATGTGCTCGTTCCTGGCGGTATCGAAGAATGTAAAGACGGCTGCCGGCCTCGGTGTCGCTGTTATCTTCGTCCTCCTGGTGACCCTGCCGATCAACTATCTCCTCAACACCTACGTCCTGGCGCCCGATGCCCTCGCCGAAGGGGTGGACCTGAGCTTCCTCAGCTTCATCATCTTCATCGCGGTCATCGCTGCCATCGTGCAGGTCGTCGAGATGGTTGTCGAGAAGTTCTCCCCGTCCCTGTATTCCGCCCTCGGTATCTTCCTGCCGCTGATCGCCGTGAACTGCGCCATCCTCGGCGGCTCGCTGTTCATGCAGCAGAAAGACTTCCTGAACGTCGGTGAATCGGTCGTCTATGCGCTGGGCTCCGGTATCGGCTGGTTCCTCGCCATCGTCTCCCTGGCGGCCATCCGTGAGAAGATGAGCTATTCCAACGTACCCGCAGCCCTCAAGGGCCTCGGCATCACCTTCATCACCGTCGGCCTGATGGGCATCGCCTTCATGACCTTCATGGGCATTTCACTTTAATTCAGGAGGATACACACTATGGGAAATACAATCATCTTCTCCATCATCGTCATCACCGTGGTGACGCTGGTCCTGGTGGCCCTCCTCCTCTGGATCAAGACCGCCCTCACCCCGTCCGGTACCGTCAAGGTGTCCATCAACGGGGGCAGCAAGGAACTGGAAGTCACTCCCGGCAGCGACCTCATGCACACCCTCGCCGACCAGGGCATCTTCCTGCCCTCCGCCTGCGGCGGCAAGGCCAACTGCGGCCAGTGCAAGCTCCAGGTCCTGGAAGGCGGCGGTACCATCCTGCCGACCGAGACCGGGTTCTTCTCCCGCAAGCAGATCAAGGAAGGCTGGCGTCTCGGCTGCCAGGTCAAGGTCAAGGACAACCTCGAAATCGCCGTTCCCGAGTCCGCCCTCAGCGTCAAGAAGCTCGAGTGCGAAGTCATCTCCAACAAGAATGTCGCTACCTTCATCAAGGAATTCACCGTCAAGCTGCCCGAAGGCGAACACATCGACTTCAAGTCCGGGGAATACATCCAGATCGATATCCCCGAATATGAAGCGGACTTCTCCGACATGGACGTGGATCCGGTCTACATGGGCGACTGGGAGAAGTACGGCATCACTTCACTGAAGTACAAGAACACCGTACCGACCATCCGGGCCTACTCCATGGCCTCGTATCCGGCCGAGAAGGACCTGATCAAGCTGAACGTCCGTATCGCTACGCCTCCGTTCGACCGGACCCAGCCGAAGGGCGTCTTCAAGTTCGTCCCGGGCGTGCCTCCGGGAATCGCCTCGACCTACGTCTTCTCCCGCAAGCCGGGCGACAAGGTCATGATCAGCGGCCCCTACGGTGAGTTCCTCCTTCCGAAGGACGATCCGGACAGCCAGGAATACATCTTCGTGGGCGGCGGCGCCGGCATGGCCCCGCTCCGCAGCCACATCATGCACCTGTTCAAGACGCTCAAGACCAAACGTGAAGTCCACTTCTTCTACGGCGCACGTGCCCTCGTCGAGGCCTTCTACCTGGAGGACTTCGCCGAGATCGAGGCCGGGTTCCCGAACTTCCACTTCCACCTCGCCCTCGACCGTCCGGACCCGGCCGCCGATGCCGCAGGTGTAAAGTACACCCCGGGCTTCGTCCACAACGTGATGAACGAGACCTACCTCAAGGACCACGAGGCCCCCGAGGACATCAAGTACTTCATGTGCGGCCCGCCGATGATGGTGAACTGTGTGAACCAGCTCCTCGACTCCCTCGGCGTCGCACCGGAGAGCATCCTCTACGACAATTTCGGAGGTTAGTCCCCGAGATGCCCGGTCACGGCCGGGCAATGACGACGACAAAAGCCCGGCTCCCCTTCGAGCCGGGCTTTTTAGCAAAGCAGTCAAACGGTTATCAGTCAGGCACTTCCTGGTTTTCGGGGGGGGGCAAATTCTTTTGCACCCGAAAACCTGTAAAACGATGAGAATGAAAGGGGTTGGGTGCTTCGCCTACTCGTGGAGGAAGCGGAGAACCATGATGCGGATGCAGTCGGCGACATGCTTTTCGGAGTCGGTGGCCTTCTCGAAGAGTTCCGCCAGATTCTTGTATTTGGTCATCTCCCGGACATCCTCCTCCTCGGTGAAGATATAGCCGATATACTCCTCGTAAGCATCGTCGGCGGCGTGTTCGAGTTCCGCGACCCGGTCGCACTGAAGGGAGATGGCCGCCGCATTGTGGCGGATGTCCCACAGGAGCGGGAGCAGTTCCCGGATCGCCTTCGCCTCGGCCTGGATGATCTGGGCAAGGTCTTGGAGCTGGACGTCGATCTTCTTCGGGTGGTAGATGAGGACCGCCTTGGATGCATCCTTGATGACATCCAGGCAGTCGTCCATCGACATGGCGACCGTTGTCAGGTCGGTCCGGCTGAGCGATCCGATCAGCCGCTCCGAAAGCAGCTCACGGAACTCCGTCAAGAGGGCGTCCCCCTGCACTTCACAGGTCTTGATCTCCTTCTCGCACCGCTTCCACTCAGCCGGGTCGGTCGAAGACAGCATGGTCACAAGGGCCTCGGAAGTCTGGCAGAGGAAGGCTGCCTGCTGGGAAAAGATCGGCGCCAAGTCCCTTTTCGGATGGAACAGATTGCGCAAAGTCCGGGAAATATTCATAAAATAAATTTTGTTGTCTGTTTTTTTCTGTCAAAAACCGGCAAAAAACAGTTAATGCCGACAAAAAAAATAAAAAATTGTATCCCGCCCCCTCGGAAAACATGGAAAACCACGCCCGCCTCCGTAGCTTTGCAGCAACAAAAAACCGCATCGCTATGACACCCCGAAGAGGCCGGTCCTATACTTTCACCTATCCATCCTTCTTTTCCCGTTTCGGGCTCCGCGTATCTGCGGTCACCACGGTTGCATTCTTGCACCTGCCGGCCTTTTTTTCCGCCTGTTCCATCCCTCCCGATACAACCCATCCGGATACAAAAGCACAAATTTATATACTCCGGACCGAAAAAACAAACTTGTGGAACCTCGACCTTTTCTTCTTCGAAGACGATTCCCTCGCCCGCCTCGATTCCTATCAACATCTCGCCGAGGCCAACCCGCGCCAGGTCGACGGCATCTCCTGCAATGGACCCAAGCGCATCGTCGCCCTGTCCGGCTTCCCGGACGACATCTATGCCTGGAGTGACATCCGGACCTATGGAAGCCTGGCCAGAAGAGCTTTCTGCCTGGAAAAGGAAAATCCCGGCAACCCGCTCCTTTACGGAGAAGGGCGCGTCGCCGCCGGAATCACCCGCGCCGTCACCATCGTCCTGCAACCGGTCCTGGCCGAGGTCCGCATCCGGTCCCTTGCCTGTGACTTCAGCGACAGGCCCTATGCAGGGGCGGCCCTGGAGCATCCGCGTCTCTATCTCACCAACGTCAGCCGCGAATGCCATCCGCTCACGGCCGGTGAAGTCCCTTTTTCCTGGCTCAACACCGGCCGGCTGGACGAAGCGGCGACCGCCGCCCTACCCGTCCCGGAGATGGTGCTCCAAGAACTGGAAACCGGGATCGGAGCGACCCGGCTCCACCCGGACATCCGCCTCTACGCTTATCCCAACCCGGTCGTCGAAGAGATGTTCGGCCATCCTTTCACCCGGCTCGTCATCGAAGGCAGCATCGGCGGAACCACCTATTATTACCCTATCAACCTGGCCCGGCTGGAGGGAAACACAAGCCTGGCACTCGACATCACCCTGACCCGGACCGGTTCCCTGGACCCGGACATCCCGGTCTCTTCCGGCACCGTCCTCCTGGAGACCGATACCGTTCCATGGGAACAGCGGCCGGCCGCAACCGTCACTTTCTGAATCATGAAACCCATCCTCCCCCTCTGCTTCCTGCTCCTCGGGTGCAGCTCCACCCTGCTGCCGGAAAGATGTGTTGAAACGGTCATCGTCCTCGATGCTGACCCAGGCTTCCGGACCAAGGCCCTGACGCCGGACGAAACCCGCATCTCCGATATCAACCTCCTCATCTTCAACGCCGCCGGACAGCTTGAAGAAAAGCGGTTCATCAGTGCCCGGCAGCTCGTTACCACGGACGGGAAGGTGCAGATGAGCGTTTCCCTGCTCAAAGACAGCCCGTATTCTTTCTATGCCTGCGCCAACCTCGGCTACGCCCTGCCCGTCCTTACCCGCGAAGGGATGCTCGACTACCGGTTCCATCTAGCCTATCCGGACGAATACAGCCGGGGCCTTCCCATGACCGCGGCACTGGAGGACTGCATCGTCCATGAGGCGGGGCAGGTCACGCTGCCGCTCGTCCGCGCCATGGCCCGGATCGACCTCCGGATCGACCGGACGGCCCTGGAGGCCGACGTCCAATTCATCCCTCGGTCGGTCCGCATCGGAGGGTGTCCTTCCTCCGTCCGCCTCTTCGGTGAAAGCAAGGTGGAGTCGGCCGACGGGACCTTCACCAACGGATTCACCCTCGGGTCCGGCGAACTCGACGCCCTCAACCGGGACCTCTCCCCCGGCCTCAGCCGCAGCGTCAGCCTCTACCTCCTCGAAAACCGGCAGGGAGACCTGCTGGAGCATGTCACCACGGACAGCGGCAAGGTCTTCACCGACGGACGCTACGGCGAGGTCTGCTCCTACATCGAACTCTGGGCAGAATACCAGTCGCCCCGATGGCATACCCTCCCGGGGCGGTATCTCGTCTACCGGTTCTACCTGGGAGAGAGTCTGGACAACTTCGACGTCCGCCGCAACACTTGCTACGACATCATAGTCAAACCGGAAGGAAACGGGCTCACGGAAGACAGCTGGCGGGTGGACAAAGACGGTCTGGAGGCCGTCAAGCGGTTCGAACTGCATCCAGCCGCCTACAACGAATGCCGGAGCGGCGACAGCTTCCACCTCTGGTGCGACATCCTTCCCGAGGAGACACCCGTGACTATCGAACCGCTCGCCTACGACGATGACGTGCGGGTAGCGGACCTCTACGACTACGATATCGACACCGACGGCCACGGTCTCACCATCCACACCCGCAAAGGCGGCACGGCCCTCGTCTACTTCAAGGCGGGCCCGCCTGTCGACCGCGACACCCTCGCCCTGCTCGTCATCGGACCCTGAATCACAAGGCGATGTCCAGGCGGGAAGAAATCCAGGAGAGGATGGTGCGGCGATCGTCCGGGGCGGCGAGATCCAGGGAGTTGAAACAGCAGAATTTGCAGTTTTCCCGACGCAAACGGGCCATTTTCCGCTCCACATAGCGGAACTTATGCTTCGGTTGCAGGAAGAAGAGACAACCTGCGGGCGATACGATGCGGCAACGTCCCTGTCGGTAGAGGGAAAGATACTGGAGCTCTTCGGTGCTGAACTGGTCTGCATCCCGGAAGCGATGGCGGATGTTCCGCACGAGCGATTCAGGATGGGCGGCAAACCACTGCTCATAGAAACTTCTCAACAACGGGCGCGGCGTATGGTCCAGCCGGAGGAACCAACCCTTCTGGCCCAGCATATCGGCCGCATGGAGCATGACCCCTTTGAACGTCACCTTCCGGCGTCCGTCCCGACGAGGTTTGATGGCCCGGGTGAAACGGGCCCAAGGCAGGCTGTAACGCTCGGCATAGCAGACCGGCCACCCTTCCGGCGTGAAAAAGTCCGCCGGCGTCACCGGGGCGGCAAGCATGAAATCGTCGTTGAGCATGATGAAATGCTCGGAGAGCCCGGGAATCCGCCATTGCATCGTCTCGATGGCGATAGAGTTGAACACGGGAAGATAGTTCTCATACCCCGCGAAGACGACCTTGTGGTCCACGATTTCGACCGGGATGTACCCCTCGGGGAACTCCCGTTCCAGGAACGGCTCCAGATGCGGATCCTGGCCGTCCGTGACGAGGAAGATCCTGCGGAGGAAAGGGGCGAAGCGGTTCAGGGAGGCGACGCACCAGAAAATCTCGCCGAGGCTGGCATAACGGGTGTCGCCGGCCACGTCTTGCCGCGAAAAGACAGACGCCGCTCCGAAAGCCTGCATCCGCTGCCGATGGGATGGATCGTTTCCGTCCACCCAGGTAATGACTGCATCGATTTCCATATATCCGACCCGACACGATTATATGCAAATATACAATTATTCCTGAAAAAGCCGTATATTTGCCCTAAAAGAACAACACATGATCCTTTTCGACTGCGAACGGATGCGGAAACCGTTCGCCGGGAAATATACCTATTGCAAAAGCCTGGCTGAAGCCTTGGTCCGGGAATCCAACCGCAGGAACGAACCGCTCGGCCTGTACTTTCCGCCCAAGGCAGGCCCTTTTCTAGAGGACTTCTACCATCTGGACTGGAACAGGTGCCACCAGTTCTGGCTCCCGCTCGGAAAGGACATCCGCTTGTTCCACTCCGCCTCCCCTATCTCCAAATACTACCCCCGTTTCTCACGGGTTCCCGTCCTGACGACCATCCACGACCTGAATTTTCTCCATTACGATATGGATCCGCGGAAAAAGCGGCAGGATGCCAGCCGGACCCAGGCGGCCTTCCGACGTTCCGCACGCATCGTCACCATCTCCGAAGATGCCCGGAACGATATCCTGGCCCACTATGACTGCACCGGGAAGACCATCGACGTCATCTATAACGGGGTCGACCGGTACGAAGGGCCCGTCACCACCCCGGAAAGGGTTCCTGACGGGCCGTTCCTCCTGTCGGTCTGCCGGGTCACCCGCTCCAAGAACCTCCAGACCCTGCCCGCCCTGCTGGAAAAGAACGACCTCCGCCTTGTCATCGTCGGAAAAGACATGAAGGACGGCCATGTCGGAGAGATCCTGCAGGAAGCCGGAAGATGGGGCGTCCGGGACCGGGTCATCCTCACGGGCGGGGTACCGGAAGCCGAGAAGCACTGGTATCTGCAACATTGCGAGGCCTTCCTCTTCCCTTCCCTGGCCGAAGGGTTCGGGCTGCCCGTCGTGGAAGCCATGCTGTACGGCAAGCCGGTCTTCTGTTCGGACCGGACCTCGCTGCCGGAAGTCGGCGGCCCTTTCGCCTTCTACTTCAACCACGATTTCGAGCCCAGGGCCATGCAGGAGGAATTCGGAAGCGGGATGTCCGCCTTCGCAGCGGGAACCGTCGACAAGGCTGCCATGCTCGCGCATGCCCGGTCCTTCTCTTGGGAGAATGCTGCCCGCCGATATTACGATATTTATGAACAGATGATATAATCTGCCCAAAAACGACAACCTATGATCCTATTCGACTGCGAACGGATGCGCTACCCTTACAGTGGATTCTACTCCTATTCCGTCCATCTGGCAAGGGCCCTCATCAGCGAAAGTGCATTCCATACCGAGCCCGTGGGCATCTACCTTCCCCGGGCAGCCCGGCTTTGCTTCCCGGAAGACATTCCTACACAGGAGTGGCACCACTTTGACAAGCATTTCATGCTGTTCAACCGCCATGTCAAACTCTTCCATGCCTCGAACCAGCTTTCCCGGTACATCCCGCGCCGGTTCCGCATGAAAGTACTGACCACGGTCCACGACCTGAACTACCTGCACACGGACCTGCCCGAGAAGTCGCAAAGGAACTTCCACCTGCGGACCCGGCATGCCATCCGCAATTCCAACCGGATTGTCGCCATCTCGGAGTTCGCCCGGCAGGATATCCTGGAACATTATAAGCTGGGGGACCGCCCCGTCGATGTCGTCCACAATGGAATCGACCGGTACGGAGGTCCCCTCACCGCACCGGAAACGATTCCTGAAGGACCGTTCCTGCTTTCGCTCTGCCGGGTGGTCCTGTCCAAGAACCTCCAGACCCTGCCCGCCCTCCTGGAGAAGAACGACTTCCGTCTCGTCATCGCGGGTCAGGAAGGAAAGGACGATTCAAGCCATGCCGCCATCCTGCAGGAAGCGGAGAGATGGGGCGTATCCGACCGGATCCTTTTCACCGGAGCGGTCGATGAACCGGTCAAGCACTGGTACTTGCAACATTGCGAGGCCTTCCTTTTCCCCTCCCTGGCCGAAGGGTTCGGACTTCCGGCCCTGGAGGCCATGCAATACCACAAACCCGTCTTCTGCTCGGACCGGACTTCCCTCCCCGAAGTATGCGGCGACTGTGCTTTCTACTTCAACCACGATTTCGAACCGCGAGCCATGCAGGAGGAGTTCGAAGCCGGCATGGCGGCCTTTGCTGCGGGGGCCATTCCGCCGGAAAAGATGCAGGTTCATCTCGACCGGTTCACTTGGGAACGGGCGGCCCGGCAATACTACGCGATCTACGAGCAGATGTTATAGTTCGAAGCGGGACTTTCCCGGAAAATGCCGGGGAAAGGCGTCCTGCAGGATAGCGTGATAGGTCTTGTACTGGGCCTCCGTCAACCGGACATCGTTGATGCAGACCAGCTTCCGCGTCGGACACGACAGGAAGCCGGCCAAGGTGCCGGCAGTGGTCGAGGCCAGGGAGAGATGCTTGTTGGAAATCCGTCGTGAAACAGCCTGCCCGCTATGGTACAGATAATCCAGGAACAGATACTGGTTCAGGTTACAGGCTTCCCGCAGAGGCGTCAGCGACCGGAGGATTTCCGGTTCCAGAAGGTCGAATACCTCTTCAGAGGCACTGCGGAGCATCGGCGAACAGGTATGCTGGGGCCGGAGGAACCAATACGAGGACGGCATCCGGAGCGCACGCCGGGCCATGCGGTCCGCATTGCGGGTCTGCTGTTTGTACAGCCCTGTCACCAGCAGGTGGCGGGAAAAACCCATCGCACATTTCCCGTCGACGAAGAAATCATCCTCCCGACAGTCCATCACGGGAAACATGTCATCATTGAAATACAGGAACCGTTCTGACAAGCCGGGAATCCGGTGCAGGAACATTTCGATGGTCGTACTGTTGAAAGTCGGCAGGTATTCCGCCGGGATGATGTCCCGGTGCAGGACCACCTTCAGTGCATCCGAAGCCCAGGAAGGTATCTGGCTTTCCCTGGCGACGACGAGGTAGACGTTCTCCACGAAGGGCATGTGGGTCTCGATGCCGCGGAGGAGATACCTGAGGGTTCCCCAATCACGGAAACGCTTGGCCATGACCGGTTCATGCAGAAGGGCCCGGTAGTCCTCCAGCCAGAGCGGGTCCTGCCCGTCTACGTAAGTGATGATGGCATCCATAATCTAGTGCAGATAGTGTGCGGTGAATGTGGTTCCGTCAGCGGCCAGCTGCTCGGGCGTACCTGCGAAAACGACCTCACCGCCATGGTCGCCGGCATCCGGCCCGAGGTCGATGATCCAGTCGGCACTCCGGATGACATCGAGGTTATGCTCCACGACCAGGACGGTATGCCCCTTCGAGAGCAGTACATCGAAGCATTTCAGCAGTTTCTCCACGTCGTATGAATGCAGGCCCGTGGTCGGTTCGTCGAACATGAACAGAATACGCTCCTTGCCGGGACGGTCTTCTGAAAGGCTCAGGAAATAAGCCAGTTTGATCCGCTGGCTCTCACCGCCCGAAAGGGTACTGGACGGCTGGCCGAGTTTGATGTATCCCAGGCCGACGTCGACGAGCGGGCGGAGTTTCGCAGCGATTTGCCGGGCGGCCCCGTCGGACTGTGCCCCGAAGAAGGCAATGGCTTCTTCAACGCTCATATTGAGGATATCGTCGATGTTCTTCTCCTGGTAACGGACCTCCAGGATTTCGGGCTTGAAACGCTTGCCGCCGCAGGACTCGCAGACCATCGTGACATCAGCCATGAACTGCATGCCGATCTTTACGAAGCCGTCGCCCTGACATTCCGGGCAGCGTCCGCCCTCTTGGTTGAAGGAGAAGTAAGACGGCGTGAACCCGTTGATTTTCGCGAACTGCTGTTCGCTGAGGAGCTTCCGGATGTCGTCGTAGACCTTGAGATAGGTGACGGCATTGGAGCGGGACGACTTGCCGATAGGGTTCTGGTCCACATACTCGACGCGGGTGATACGGTCCAGGTTGCCCGAAAGGCCCTTGAAGGTGCCGGGCAGGTCGCCCGTCTCATAAAGGCGGCGGTGCAGGGCCGGATAGAGGATATCGCCCACGAGGGACGACTTGCCGCTACCGCTCACCCCGCTCACGACCGTAAGGACGTTCAGCGGAAACTGCACGTCGATGTCCTTGAGGTTGTTCTGCATCGCCCCGTTCACGGTGATCGAATAGGTCCAGGTGCGCTTCTCCCGGCGGTACGGCTGCCGGGTACCGGTGAGATACCGGAGGGTCAGCGACGCTTTCTCATCGGCGGGCGTCTGCTGCCCGACGACACCCTGGAAGACGACTTCCCCACCGTTGACCCCGGCTTTCGGGCCCATGTCGATGAGCAGGTCCGCCGCCCGGATGATCTCGGGGTCGTGTTCGACGACGACGACCGTGTTTCCGATGTCCCGGAGACGCCGGAGCACGGCAATGAGACGGTCCGTGTCGCGCGGATGCAGGCCGATGGACGGCTCGTCCAGGATGTACATGGATCCGACCAGGGAACTGCCGAGTGCCGTGACGAGATGGATGCGCTGGCTTTCGCCGCCGGACAGGGTATTCATGGTCCGGTCCAAGGTGAGGTAGCTCAGTCCTACATCCTGGATACACTGGAGACGGTAGGTGATCTCTTCAATGGCCTTGCCGGCGACACCCCGCTCATAATCCGTGAGTTCCAAGTTCCGGAAGAAATCCAGCAGCCCCTCCACATTCATGGAAAGCAGCTGATGGATGTTCTGTCCGCCGACCCGCACATACAGGGCCTCCGGGCGCAAACGGCTCCCCCCGCATGCATGGCAGGTCGTCCGGCCTGAATAGCGGCTCAGCATATATTTGTACTGGATCTTGTAGCGGTTGGCCTCGACCCATTCGAAGAATTCGTTGATGCCGCAGATGGTGGTCTCGTCATGCCCCTTGCTGCGGGCTTCCCACAGGGTACGTTTCTGTTCTTCTGTCAGCTTGCAGTAGGGCTCGAAGACAGGAAGGCCGTAGCGGTCCGCGTTCTTGACCACGAGGTCCTTGAACCAGCTCATCTTCTCACCCCGCCAGCAGGCGATGGCGCCCTCGTAGATACTCTTGGTCTTGTCCGGCACGACCAGGTCCTCGCTGATGCCGATGATCTTGCCGAGGCCGCCGCAGACAGGGCAGGCGCCGAGCGGACTGTTGAACGAGAACAGGTATTCGTCCGGCTCCCGGAACGTCATCCCATCCCGCTCGAAACGGGAGCAGAAGCGTAAGAAACGGTCTCCGGCAACCGCCATGTCTCCGTTTCCCTTGTCGAAGGCGGCCTGGACGGAAGTATGGAGACGGGTACGGAGGTCCGGGTCGTCCTCCCCCGTCGTCCGGGCGCGGTCCACGAGCAGCCACAGGTCGTCCGGGTAATTCCCGTCCATCTGCAGGACCTCTTCGATCTGCAAGGGCTTTTCCGACGTGGTATCAAACAGACGGCTGTATCCTTCTTCTTTCAAGGAGAGCATGCATTCGACCCGGTCCTGACGGAGTTTCCAGCCGATGTCCGCGATAATATAGACCGTATGGGGCTGCCCGTCGAAAACGGCATCCAGGACATCCTGGACTGTATGTGCTTTGACCTCCTCGCCGCTGACCGGCGAATAGGTATGGCCGATGCGGGCGAACAGGAGGCGGAGGTAGTCGTAGATCTCTGTCGTCGTCGCAACAGTCGAGCGCGGGTTCTTGACGTTGACCTTCTGCTCGATGGCGATAGCCGGCGGGATGCCTTCGATCATCTCCACGTCCGGCTTGGCCATCCTGCCCAGGAACTGCCTCGCGTATGAAGAGAGGCTTTCGGCGAAGCGGCGCTGTCCCTCCGCGAAGAGGGTGTCGAACGCCAGCGAGGACTTCCCGCTGCCCGAGATGCCCGTAATGACCACGAACCGGTTCCTCGGGATCTCGACGGTGATGTCCTTGAGGTTGTTGACCCGTGCCTTGCGTATGATGATGTTACCTTCAGTCGGCATAGCGTTGCATTCAATTATTCCTGCACCTTCTCAAGGAACTGGGGCGGGATATAGGAGGTAGCGACAGCGATGAAGCCTTCGATGGCCACAAGCAGGCGCCGGTCTTTCCGGATGCGCCGGATATAGCCTTCCGTGCCTTTGAGAGGGCCCTCCGTGACGCGGACCTTGTCGCCCTTCTTGTAGCGCGTCATGTCCTCATCGCTGAAAAATTCCAGCCCTTCGACCCCGGACGACGTGACCATGCGGAACATGGCCATCTGCTTCTCCGGGATGACAGCGGGCTGTTTCCAGTCCGGCGTCATGTAAACGAAGCCCTTGCCTTCCAATGCCTTGCGGATGGTCTGGATTCCCTCCTGGTCCGCCCGGGCGAAAAGGAGGGAAGTCACCACCGGCTGCCGCTTGAAGATGACAGGACCAGCCTGGATGTACTGGTTGTCGGCGCGTCCGTCGTCCAAGATCGCCAGACGGCGCGCCACCCTCAGGTGCTCTTCCCCTCGGAGTTGCACCCGCTGGACCGGCAGGTAGGTCTCGAAACCCATGCCGCCGAGCAGGTCCTCGAACTCAAAGACCTTGTTGTAGAAAATCTTCAGCGCATACCAATGCAAGCCTTCCATGCGTTTCCGGATAAGGGACCCAAAGTTAAGATATTTTGTCGAGATTGCCAACTTTCAACGAAAATGCGACATTTTGACATATATTTATGCCAAAATGGCAAAAATAACTGCCATTATGTCTACTTTTTGACCATTTTGAACGACGGCCCCACTTTTGCCTTTTTCTCGGCGGAGCGCTTGTCGAAGACAGGGCTCCGGAAAGAATGTAAAACTTAAAAGATAGGAGATTTCAACCATGTTACCTGCAAGACGAAACAACCAGAACTGGCTTCCGGACTTTTTCAACGATTTCTTCGACAATCCTTGGATGGACCGTCCGAAAGCGACCGCACCGGCCATCAACGTCATCGAGACCGCGGAAGGTTATGACCTCGAACTTGCTGCTCCGGGCATGACCAAGGAAGACTTCAGCATCCACATCGACGAACAGGGCGACCTGGTCATCAACATGGAGAAGAAAGTCGAGAACAAGGAAGAAGGCCGCAAGGGTCACTACCTCCGCCGCGAGTTCTCTTACACCAAGTTCCAGCAGACCATGCTGCTCCCGGACGACGCCGAGCGCGAAGGTATCGCGGCCAAGGTCGAGAACGGTGTCCTGACCGTCAACATCCCGAAGGTCCGCAAGCCCCAGGTCGATGAAACCAGGAAGGTCATCGAAATCCAGTAAACCTTTTTACCCCTGAACCGGGCCCGTCCGTCGGCGGACCCGGTTCATTTTTTGTCCGTCCTGCCCGATCCGGCCGGGCTTCTCTTTTTTCAAAAAAATTTCATTCCGGCCCTTGCAGATTCAAAAATTAATCGTACCTTTGCAATCCCGAACGGAAACGGGCGGAAAGTTCACTTAAAAATTGGTGCGGTAGTTCAGCTGGTTAGAATACCGGCCTGTCACGCCGGGGGTCGCGAGTTCGAGTCTCGTCCGCACCGCAGAAAGTCGCTGACAATCAGCGACTTTTTTTGTTTATATAAAGCATCGGTTATCGACCCCTTTCATACCGATGCCGGCGCCGGTGAGGTTGGGCCGGACCGATGTAGGTGATGCGGCAGTCAAAGTCTTCGCGGAAGTTGGGGGCCGGGCTCCTTCACCTTGGGGACAAGGGCGAGGACTTCCTTGAAATGGGCTTCGTCGGCGATGTACTTGGCCATGGCGGGAGGTGTCGGTTACTGAATCTGGAAGGTTTAGACTCCTTCCTTCAGGAACCTCCTCAATGAAAGATGAGTGATGCCGTTCTCATCACGCCGGGTCAGAAGCGGAGTGGCGCTGATGACGTATTTGGGATGATTGTCCTTGATCTTCTCCAGTGGTCCAAATTCTCTATGGCGCGTTTCCTCAGTTGAGATGATGTAACTTACCTGCACATATACGGTCTTTCCAGGCTTAGTGCAGACAAAGTCAACTTCACCGGCATTAAGGACACCGACTTTAACATCAAAGCCGAGAAAACAGAGTTGCTTGTAAACAGCGTTCTCTATAACCTTCTCAATATAGGAATCCATGCCGCCTTCGCCCTTGAGGTTCCTGAGACCAAGATTGTCCCAATAGACTTTTTCATTAGACTCAAAAAGCTTCTTCCCGTGGATGTCATAGCGGGGTACTACATCAATCAGGTAAGCTTCGGCATAAAAACTCCGATACAGGAGAATCAGGTTGGAGGAGACGTTCTCTTCCCGGGATTTCATATACTTCGAGATACTGTTGGCAGAGGTCAATTTGCCGGTTGTATCAGCATAGAAGGCAATCAGGTTATTCAGGAACGGGATATTGCGGATGTCATGTTTTTCAATGATATCCTTTAGCATGATGGTATTGAAGACACTGGTAAGGTAGGCCCAAACCTGTTCATCGCTCCCGAGACCCACTTTCCTTAGACCAGGAAGCCCTCCATAGTCCAGATAAGCCATGAGGCTGTCATCGCTGTCCGGCAGAGCGTGGAACTGCAGGAATTCTCCATAGGTGAGCGGATGGACGCGGACTTCCACATAGCGGCCGGAAAGAAGGGTGGCCAGCTCTCCGGAGAGCATCTTGGAGTTGCTGCCGGTAATGATGACATCGGTATTGTCCTCCGTGTACCAGTTGCACACGCTTTCTTCAAACCGTCCGATCTCCTGCACTTCGTCAACCAAGATATAATTATGCTTACCGGGAACGAAGCGCGCCTCAATCCAGGCATCCAGGTCATCCTTGGTCTTGATGTCCTTGAATGCCTTCTTTTCCTTGTCAACATAGATGATGTTGATGTCCGGCTCTTCCTGGTGCCGCTGGATGAAGTCTTTGAGAACATAGCTCTTTCCCACGCGGCGTGAGCCTACAAGGACGATGATATTTCCCTTTCCTATCCAGGAATCAACGATATCGGCGTAATGTTGTCTTGTCAATACTTCCATAAAGCACTCAAATTGTTCAATGCAAAGATAATATAAAAATATTGTCCACAAACAACAAAAGTGCTATTTTTTGTGATTTTATTGTTTACGGACAATAAAATCAGAATTATTTCCTTTTTTGTTGTTTAAACGAAAGTACTCGTACCAGTCGGTGAGTTCCCCCATCACCTTCAGAGAATCGGCTCCGAAAAGCATTTTTTATGACCGACGGGACTGTCTGTCCCAAGCGAGAAACCTTCCATAATCACCTTCACCTTGCTGCCGAACCTTCATCAAATCCGCCAGCTGCAGGAAAGAATCATTGGACCAGATGGCGAGTTCTTTCTGGCACGCACTGTCAATGTACGGGAGCAGATCCCGCTTCTCCGCAAGCGAAAAGTCCATGTCCTCCGACCATCTGGGCAGGCCGTGGAACAGCCTCAGGCAAGTGCCTCCATAGAAGGCCGTGTGCTCAAAGAAACCGCCACGACACAGCGCGGCCAGGGATATGTTCTAGCAGACTTCCTGCTCCGTATCGGGAGTCGCCGTGCTGCCCCCTTACGGTCATATGCGGCCGACATAGATCCGTAAATAGTCATGACTGGATGATTTTGATAAGATCAGTGAATATTTGAACTTTACGACCCGTCTCCCGGCATTCCTGGATAATCTGGGCGTCGAAGCGCTGGAGCATCTCCATATCCAGACGCATGTCCTCCTCCAGATAAGCGGCCGATGCCTTACAGACTGACGCGGAACGAAGTGGTCTCGAAGGATGGTGTCGCAAAGCGCTTTTTCCGGGCCTGCCATCAGGAAATGAACTCCGTTTTCTTCCTCGCTCTTTATTCCGACAGGAAAATATCCGGGCGGCACCTGCATATAACTGAAAGTCTCCAGGGGCGTTTGGTGGTGACGGATGTCATCATGGTACCTGTTCGGGAATCATGCCATAATGCCATAGCGCCCATTGAAGCGATACATAGGAAGGCCCATGTTGAAGCAGTCTTATTATCGGAACGCCAGGAATTCGGCCAAGATGAGCAAAAAGTTGTCGTTTGGGCCGAGTTTCAAGTCGGTTCAATGAGGCGGGGGTTGCAAAGTAGCAAGTCACAATGGAATTGAGCATCCAGATTTCACGCCGGAGAGGATATCGGAACTGAAGGCCGAGGAGGTGTTTGTGTTTGGCAGCAACCTTGCCGACATGCATGGCGGCGGAGCTGCCTATGCGGCTCTGAAGCAGTTTGGTGCCGTACCGAGCTGCGGCATTGCCGGATTTCAGGACAGGGAGATTGCTCCGCTGTTTGCGGAGGCTGTGGACGTGCAGAATGTATGTCTGCCGGAGACCTTTGTGAAGGAGTTGGAATAGTTATTATCAGCGCGAAAACGTGTGAAGTATTCCAGAGGATGTTTGATTTTGAGCCAGTCAAATATGGGAACGAGGACCTTGGCTCATATACCACGCTTCGGTGGCATACAGGTCATATGACAAGAAGGAGAGGAATTCCTGGATGACGCTTTCGTTCTCTACGTCCAGTGAGTCCGTTTCCTCGTCCAGCAGGATGATGGGGCGTCTTACAAGAAAGTTCTGACAATGATATAGGGGACCCTCAACCCGGGGTCTAGGAGAATATCGTGAAAAATAAGTACAGATGACAACCCTGAAACTCATCATACTGGATTTTGACGGCACGCTGGCCGATACCCGTGAACTCATCGTGCATACCCATCAGGAAGCCATGTGCAGGATGAACCACCCCGTGGTGGATGAAGCCGCTATCGTTTCCACCATCGGCCTACCTCTCCGGGAAGGAATCCATATAATGTGTCCCGACGTCGTCCCGGAAGATTTACCTGCCTGGGTAAAGACCTACCGGATGGTATTTGACAGGCTTAAGAATCAGATTGTTCCGGCCATATTCCCCAGTATCAGGGAGACACTTGCCTTTCTCACAGGAAAAGGTTATAAATGCACCGTCGCATCTTCCCGTGGTGCGGAATCCCTGAATGCTTTCCTAAAGGCCATGAGACTTGCCCCATACATCTCCTATGTTCTTGGGGCCGATGACGTAACCCACGCAAAACCCCATCCAGAGCCTGTATTGAAAACGCTCAGGGATTCTGCCTGCCAACCAACCGAAGCTCTTGTTGTCGGGGATATGCCCGTGGATATCCAGAGGGTATAGGCGCTGGCACCCGGACTTGTGGAGTAACCTAACAGAACCGCCCTTCTGGAAGCCGGAGCGCATCATGTCATCGACCATTTCGACGAACTGACCCGCATCCTATGACAGACTGCCAAGACTCCGCCTGCTTTTTCGGATTCATCAGTCCCCCGCCGGGCCTTCTTCCCGCTCACGGGCGAAGCGGCTCTGCTCAAATAGCCAATCTCTCACAGCATCAATCTTATATCCGTAGTCGAAGGATGCCATGTGCTCCATGGTGCGGCCGGTTTCAGGAAGGACGCTGCCGGCCTCCCATTGGATGAAGTGGATATTTCCACCTCTGGATATCAACGCCGTGGCCAACTTCTCCTGATCGACCTTTGGAAGCTTTGCGTTCCACACAGCGGGTTCAACCCATACTCCCTGCTCTTTTAGCACGGCCTGCAGATCCTTCATGCCGCCAGATGCCTTCTGGTCACCGCCTGCAACAATATAAAAGAACTTCTTCTTGCCGAAGTCCGTCATCTTGGACGTATCCCACTGGCTGCTCACGAAAAGCGAGGCAGCAAACAGGTCCGGATGCGTGATATTGAAGTAGAATGACATCATTCCGCCCATCGACTGGCCGGTGGTGTAGAGCCGATCCATATCAACCTCGTACTCCTGGGCGACGGACTCAAGCAGCCGGATGGTCATCTCTACCTCGTCGGTGGTACTCCAGTCATCCTGCACAGCCCAAGCTGTATATTGCGGTACCAGCACGAACGAAGGATGCAGCTGCTGATCGCGGTCAGAGGCAAATTCCAGAGCGCCGTACCCCTGCGTCAAGGGTGCCGTCACTTCCTTTCCCACCGTGCTGGCATCAGCCATGAACAATACCAACGGATAGCTCTTCGTGCCATCATAGCCCTTCGGAACAAACAGATTGTAGTCCAACGTTTGCCCGGTCTGGGAATCCATGAAGGTAAACTGCTTGAATTGATCAACAGTTTCCTTTTTCAGGGCTACAAAGACAGAATCTCCATCCTTGTCCACCTCCATCCCCCCGCCCTGACGGGGCCCTCCCTTCGCGCCCTTTGTACGTTGTCCGCAAGCAGTAAAAAACATTGAACCAGCGATAATTACGAATACGAATACCAATATCTTTTTCATATGGTGCTACTTTGATTCCAGTAAAAGCATATATGCAAAAATAGCAAAAAAGCGTTTTTATTTCGCATCAAAATGTAAAATCGGTTTTCTTACGCTGTTAGCGTATATGGTCTTGAAAGAATATGATACCCGGCTGCGCCAAGATCCAAAGCTCGCAGCTGTGGATATCGCCCTACGTTGACGAGGTCTTTGTATGGGGCATATTCCGATCCGCTGTAACCGCTGGCCACCAGCACATGGCATTCAGGCGAAAAGGTCGTCTGTAGATGAAACAACGTCGCTTGTCCAGGACAGCCAGCGGTATGCCTCCATCCTCCCTGCAACCTGCTTGAGTAGTGAAATACGTAACAACCCTGCTATGCTGCAGACGCCCATGAGGACAGAAAGTATTCTGACTTGAATCATAACGCGAAGTTACAAACAAGGCCGGTTTTCCCCGAAATTCCATTTTCCAGAAAAAAATGTCGCATCCTGGAGACAAATTGTCGCATCGTCCCAGATGATAGAAGCCACGAATAAAGTAACTTTGTATTTCACTGTAATGAAGAGTATTGAACGATTCTATCAGCGATGTCGACAAACACTATAACTCCCCTGCCGGATGTCCACGGGCAGCAGATTCTGGAGCAGTATCGCACAATGCTGCCGATTTACATGCAAATGGCCCAGGTCATTCCCGGCCGGATCCGCCAATTCTTCGACGAGGCCGGTATCATCGTGGCTGCGCTGGAGTGCCGGGTCAAGACCGAGGCCTCCCTGGCCGGGAAACTGGAACTCAAAGGAGCAAAGTACCGCGACCTCTATGATCTTACGGATATCCTGGGTCTGAGAGTGATCACATTTTACATCGACGATGTGGATAAAGTAGCCTCTGTGCTCGAACGACTGTTCGAAATCGACTGGGAAAAATCCATAGATAAACGCAAGGCCCACGAGATAGACAGTTTCGGTTATCTGTCCCTGCACTATATCTGCCGTATCCCGGAGAGCGCTTATCAGAGTCTCGAGCACCCTGAGCTGAACAAGATACATTTCGAGGTACAGATGCGCACAGTTCTGCAGCACGCCTGGGCCAATATGAACCACGACACCGGTTACAAAAGCGGTGTGGAGGTCCCCAAAGAATACCTTCGCAGCATGAGCCGCCTTGCGGGTATGCTGGAACTGGCTGACGAGCAATTCAGCTATATCCGCACTGAAATCAACAACTATCGCCGCCAGGTAAAGGGTCTGGTCGCTTCCGGTAAGTTGGAAGAGGTCGCTCTTGACGGAGATACCTTCCGCAGTTATCTGGAACTCAAGCCCTTTGACAAACTGAACCGCCGCATCGCGGCCGTCAATCAGGCGGAAATCCAGGAAGTGTCGCTGATGCCTTGGCTCGCCGTGTTCAAGGGCATCGGGACCAAGACCCTGGGAGATATCGATTCGCTGATCAAGAACTACGGTGAAGCGGCTTACCAGATAGCCTGCTACCAGATAGGTCTCACCGACCTGGATATCATATCTTCCTCCATCGCTCCTCAGAACCTCAGCATCGCCTATGTCCTGAAAAGCGGCGGAGGCAAAGCTGGCATCAAGTATATTTTCGACCTCCTGGGTGGCCCCTCCGATGCAAACGACACTCTGGCCGATATGCTCTTGGAGCAGGCCCAAGGTCTTCCTTTTATGAATCAAAAAACAGAGGATGGCGAACAGACCGCTTAATACAGACTTGCTGGACCGCGCCATCATATTCGCAGTCCGTGCCCACACTGGCACAGAGCGCCGTGGCAAAGGATTCCCCTATATCATCCATCCCCTTGAAGCGGTGGAAATCGTATCCACCATCACCCCGGACCAGGAACTTTTGGCAGCGGCCGCCCTGCATGATACCGTGGAGGACACAGCGGTTACAGTAGAAGAAATCAGGAAGGTGTTCGGGGACAGGATCGCCGGACTGGTTGCTTCAGAAAGCGATGTTTTCCCGGAAGGCCTCAGCGATGAAGAAAGCTGGCACATGCGCAAGCAAACTGCCCTGAACCGGCTTGCGGCTTCTTCCTATGATGCCAAGATCGTGGCCATCGGGGACAAACTCTCCAATATGCGGGCAATAGCCAGGGATTACGCCCGGCAGGGAGATGCCCTGTGGACCCTTTTCCATGTCAACGACAAGGCTTCACACGCCTGGCACTATCGCGGCCTTGTGGATGCGTTGCGCGAACTGGAGGGAACTTTCGCCTTTGACGAGTTTGAAAGCCTTGTCAACGCGGTTTTCGGAGATTCTTCCCTTCGTTCAGAATGACAAATCATATGGAAGCACTGAGAATATCACTTGACGACTACATCCTTTCTGGGGGCGGAGCCAACGGAGAGAGCTACGACCATCGCACCGACCCTTCGGTGATGCTCAAACTTTACCTCCCGGGCAGGATCCAACAGCCGTTGGACGAGATGAACCTGGCCCGGAAGGTCTATCAAATCGGTATCCCCACGCCGGAGCCCGGCGAATACGTAGTGACTGAGGATGGCCGCTACGGCATCCGCTTTCACCGCATCATCGGCAAGAAGTCCTATTCCCGCGCCACTGCGGACGAGCCTGAGCGGGTGGCAGAATTCGCTGCCGAGTTTGCCACAATGTGCAAGAGGCTCCACAACACCCATGTTGACTCAACCCAGTTCGAGGACGTAAAGGACCGCTACTACAGGCTTCTGGAGCAGAATCCTTTCTTCACAACGGCCGAGAAAGACCGGATCAGCCGCTTCATTGCCGATGTACCGGATGCAGACATCGCCCTGCATGGCGACCTCCAGTACAGCAATGCCATCTTCGCCGGAGACAGACGTTATTTTATCGACCTTGGTGATTTCTGTTACGGCCATCCCCTGTTCGATCTGGGGCAGGTGTATGTGTGCTGCTACCTTAGCAGCGAGGATTTCATCCGCGAGACCTTCCACATGCCCAAGAGCCTTTCCAAAACGTTCTGGGACTGCTTTGTTCCCGTGTACTTCGGAGCTGACCGCCCCCTGAAAGACATCGAACAAGAAGTTCTGCCCTTTGCGGGACTAAAGACTTTGATCATCGAGCGCGACATGGGGAAGCCCATGCCGGAGTTCCGTGCCGCCCTCAAACCACTTTTGTAGCTATGGGACAGAAAGAAGACAACCTTTTCAACAAAGCCAGAAGGAGTCTCCAGGTCAGGCTCAGTCTTGTACTGTTGATTGTTGTCGCCATCGTATTCACCGGCGTCGGCCTCATGCAGTATTTTTATTTCATGAAAGAGGCGTCGCATCCTCTTGCGGCCCCCGTTTTCATCGGCCTGCTTATCATCGGGCTTGTCCTGGTGGTACAGCTGATGATCCGATCTACCCGCAACATGAAGCAGCTGGGCGCCATTATCGCTGTAAAAGAGCGCATGGAGAATGAGCTGGAGATAGCCCGGGGTATCCAGATGTCCATGATCCCCAAGATATTCCCGCCCTACCCGGAGCGTAGCGATATCGATATCTACGCTTCTATCATGCCGGCAAAGGAAGTCGGTGGCGACCTTTTCGATTTCTTTATCCAGGATGAAAAAATCTATTTCTGCATCGGCGACGTAAGCGGAAAAGGAGTTCCTGCATCCCTTGTGATGGCCGTGACGCGCAGCCTGTTCCGTACCGTGGCGGCCCATGAAAAGAGCCCTGGCCGCATAGTGACGGCGATGAACAAGAGCATGTCGGACATGAACGAGAGCAATATGTTCGTCACCTTCTTCTGCGGTGTACTGCACCTCAAGACCGGACACATGCGTTATTGCAATGCCGGGCATAACGCCCCGGTGCTGCTGAACACGACGAAGTCGCTTCTCCCGGTTGTGTCTAATGTGCCGCTGGGAATCGTACCCGGAGCTACATTCAGCGAACAGGAGACAGATTTGCGATATGATGATGCCCTCTTCCTTTATACCGACGGCATTACCGAGGCCGAGAACTCCGCACAAGAAATGTTCGGCGAGAAACGCATGCTGGGAGCCCTGTCCGGTCTCAAAGGTTCAAAGGCGCACTTGGAGGAAATGCAGCAGGCGGTCAGCTCCTTTGTGGGGGACGCCCCGCAGAGTGACGACATCACCATGCTCTTCATTCATTATGTGAACGATGTGAAGCCGGATGAGGCCGAGCGACACCTTCTCATTCACAACGATATCCAGCAGATTCCCCAGTTGGCTGGCCTTGTGGAGACCATCGCACAGGAAAAGAAACTTGACCACAGCCTGTCGTTGAGCCTGAATCTAGCCCTCGAAGAAGCTGTTACCAATGTTATCATGTATGCCTATCCGGAAGGAACGGACGGTCTGGTTGATATCGAGGCGATTATCCGTGAAGACTCCCTGTCGCTGGTTGTAAGCGACAGCGGCCAGCCTTTCGACCCTACCGCAGAGCCCGATACCGACATCACTCTTGGCGTAGAGGAACGGAAGATCGGTGGGCTGGGCATTTATCTGGTGCGCAGTATCATGGACAGTGTAAGCTATGAGCGCACCGATGGCAAGAATATCCTTACAATGACAAAAAAACTATAAAATATGGAAATCAACATTACCACCCAAGGGACTGGAACCATTGCCCAGCTCATCGGCCGTCTCGACACTCCGGCTGCCCTTGAAGTTGCTCCCGCATTTGAATCACTGAAAGAAAAAGCAGACAGCACCATCATATTGGATTGCTCTCAGCTCAGCTACATCTCATCTTCCGGTCTCAGGATTTTCCTGACCCTGCGAAAGGAGGCCGCGGGCAAAGGCGGAAAAGTCATTATAAGAAATCTTAGTCCGGATGTTCGGAGCGTTTTTATGATGACCGGCTTCCTGAATCTTTTCCAGATTTGCGGTAATGCGCTACAAGAAATATCGCCTGATCGTTAGTTTCCAGAAATCCACGTCCATTCAAAAACAAGAGCTGCGGCAAGTGCTTTTCCATATTCACGAACTATTTTACAGGGAAAGTGAAGTAGGTATCCGGGAAGGGCTCGTCTTCCAGGGTAAAGTGCCACCATTCGCTTTCCAGCGGCTTGAAGCCGTGACGGAGCATGGCCTCTCGTAGAATCATCCGGTTTGCATACTGCCCCGGGGTGATTCCAGTATAGTCCGGATGACTTTCCTCCCCGAACCAGTCAAAGGTACCGCCCATGTCCACTTCTTTCTCCGTGGTCATGTCAAAGAGCGTCAAGTCCACGGTCGAACCGCGTGTGTGGCCGGATTTCTCCATGATGTATTCCTGCTCGAAGAGAAGGCTCTTGTCCACGTCCGGGTAGAAATAGCGGCGCATGGTGGTGTCGGACAGATCGGCCGCCCAGCGGACGAAGTGGTCTACGGCGCATTGGGGACGGTAAGCATCATATATTTTCAGGCGATACCCCATCCGCATCACGTCGTCGCTCACGGCCCTGAGGCTGTCGGCCGCCTGGGGCGTCAGATAGGCCACGGGCGCCACGTATCCGTCAATACGCGTACCCACGAAGTTGTAAGTGCCGAAGTAGCGAATCTCCAGGATGACGTCCGGGGCCACATCGGTGATGGGAACCAGGATGGCGCTCCGGAACTCTTCCTTGGCCTTTTCCATCTGTACGCGGAAAGCGGGACTCGTATGCAGAGCGGAGTAGCCGATGCTGGCGGCCGCACGACTGGCATCCACATCACTCTGCCAGTGGGCTCCGGCAATGACGCGGCTTTCGCCATAAGCCCAGGCTCGGGCATAGATTTCATCGGCCCGGGCGGGATTCACTTCTGAGAGAAGAAGGGCGGAGAGCCAGCTGCGGATGGTGTGGCCGGAGGGGTAACTGCCCTCACCGCGGAGTCCGGCATCTTCTCCGGTGAGCGTTGGCTCCTTGAAATATTCGAAGGGACGGATACGGTGGAAATAGGCTTTGGGAGCAACCCGCATCGGGTCCACTGTCAGAAGACTGGTTTCCAGGAGTTTCCAAATTTCCGGAGTGGCCTCTTGGGATAACGTGAGGCCGAAGGCAGGAGACAATTGTCCCAACAACGCCTCATACGTCCAGACGGCATCACCTTTTGCCATGTCGGCACGGGCCGCGTCTTGGCGCTGCTGTTTTCCCCAGTTGTACCGTGCCACGTCGTACTTGAAGGCCGGAGAGCCTTTTTGGGGCGGCGCAGGAAGGCATTTCACCAGATCTGGCATTTCAGTGGGTGTCAAGTAGGTCTGTTGCTCCTGTGCAAAAGCGGCCCAGGACCAGACAAGGATAGCGATAAAAGCGCAATAATGTTTCATACTTACCGTTTGTCGATAATTGTTGCGTCGGGGAATTCGGCAGGGTCGAAGGTGACACTTTCTTCGGTGACCCCAAGGGTCACGTTTTCAATGCTTACCGCAACCACTGATTTCTTGGCGCGCAGGTAAATGGGAAGATAGGTGTCTTTTGCAACGGCAAGTTCCATCTTCTTCGGGTCGTCCTTGTCTTTGTTGGCCTTGGCTTTCTTGCAGATGATATACCATGCGTCTGCGGTTTCTTTCTGGAGCTTCAGGGTATATCTTTCTGCTATGGCTTCGAAGCGGGATAAGTTGTTGCCGTCGGACGTGGATGTTACCTCCTTAGCAGTAATGATGATTTCGTTGGTATCGGGGGCATATACCCACTTGGTAGTAGCATTGGTCCAACTTGTTTTCTTCATTGTTTTGTTACTTGCTTCTACCTTTAGCTTGTCTCTGAAAACAAGGTTGTGGGAGTGGATGGTTCCCAGGATGGGAAGCTTCATATTCAGGTCCATGGTGAAGCCTTCAACATCGGCTCTATCCAGCTGCTCGGACATTTTACGGACGATTTCCTCGGGGGTCTGGGCCATCAGGGATGCCGTGCCAAGAAAGAGGGTTGCAAAAATTGTTGTAATGATTCTCATTGCAGAATGTTCTTTATCGTTTCAAATCTTTGGCATATTCGCTGGGTGTCTTTCCGGTTATGGACAGAAAAGAGCGCTGAAGGGTGCGGGCCGTGTAAAAGCCGCTACGGTCAGCGAGTTCTGCGATGGGAATGTCAGGGTTTGCCGCCAGAAGCTGCAAGGCGTGACGGATACGGAGGCCCTTGATGTAATCGGGGAAACTGAGGCCCGGTTCGATATCATTCAGCATCCGGGTAATATCGGCATGGGAGATTCCCAGCAGGATGGTGGCGCTGTCACGGTTGAGGTCTTTATTAAGATAGAGCTTCTTGCCTTCTATCAGCTGCCCCAGGGTGGGCTTCTCTTTCGGGATTTCACCATTGTAGAGTTCACGCTCCGTTATCAGGGATACTTGTTTTTGGAGGAACTTGACGCTTTTTTTCAGGGCCTCAGCCTGCTTGTTGAACTTTGCCTCTTTGCGTTTGCTGAACAAATGGTTCAGGATGAAGAAAGCCACAAATGCTATGGCAAGCAGGATTATCGCGACGATGAAGTGCCGATGGTATCTCCTGAGGATGGAAGTTGTATCGGAGAGGGCAAGACGGAAGTTCTGGCTGTCATATTCCGCTGCTTTGGTGAAGGTGCCTTCTATCTGCTCTTTTGCCTTGATCTGCTCACTGAGGGCGTTGTAGCGGGCGTCGTATGCGGCAGCTTCTCGATGCAGTCCTGCATTATGGTAGGCTTCTGAAAGGCGGGCGAGGCGTTTGCGATAAGCGCGGCTTACGGTATCAGCATCGGTAAAGGACACATCTTCATAGATCCGGAGGATGCTTTCCGGATCTCCAGCGACGGCAAAATAATCCACCTGGCTGATCTTTCCACTTTCGGTGTTTACGTAGGCGCGTGTCTGGGCGTCTTGAAATGCCTGTGTGGCCATGGCCTTGTTCCCGGTTCCGGCATAGCAGATGGCGCGGTCGATGTCCAGATAGAAGCGGCTGCGGTCCAGGTAACTCTCGGGAGTTTCCGGATAGGCCGTAGCCATGACCGAGAGCAGGTGCTCATAGACAGCACATTCTTCTATGGCCGCGGAATAATCTTTTACGGAAAGGTAGTTATAGATAAGGGAGCTTGCAAAGAAAACCAGATGTCCGTACTCTTCCTCACTTTTTGCTACCGTGGAAGCACCTTTTATTGCATCACGCATCATTTTCAGGCCGGTTTCATCTTCCCCCATATCGAAAAGGCAATTACCGGCAATGAAGTTGAAGGAGTGCTGCTGGTAGGTGTGGCCGAGGCTGTGGGCCAGTTCCTTTCCTTCCGTGCAGGTGGCGAGGCAGGCGGTATAGTCCTTCTCTGCATCCAGGATGGTGGCAAGGTGGTACAGCAGGCTGGTTCTTGTTTCGGCCTCTTGTGCTTCCTCCTGCTCCAAGGCCTTGCGGAGCCACTGGGCGGCCGTGGCATTGTCCTCCGTATATTGATAGGTAAGGCTGGACTTGAGCTGATAGGCGGTGAAGGCCGACAGCAGTCCTTTCTGCATGCCTTCATCGGTCAGCTGTATGGCCGAATCATAGTCCGTGGCACCCAGTCTCTGGATATTGGCGGGGCTGTAAACGGAGTCAGGAGCAGCTTCCTCCCGCCCTGCGGGAGGGGAACTGCAGGAGGCGCCAAGAAGGGCTAAAAAGAGGATGACAAATCTGTTCTTTATCTTTTGCATAACAGGTACTATTTAGATAACAAAGATACCTCAATCTTTTAAGAAGTCGGGGAAAAACGCCGTCAGTGAGTACTCTATAGAATAAAATGTCGCATCGAAGATACTAATTGTCGCATCGAGGGCAGTCCTACCAATGGATGAATCCGGTAACTTTGCAGTGTGATTTCTAAAACAGTCAGTATCATGAAGAAAATTATCACCATTTTCCTGCTTGCCGCAGTTTGCATGGCTTCCTTTGCACAGAAAGTGTCCTACAAAGAAATCAAAAATGTTTACAGTCCTAAGGACTATGTCAAGAGTGACGTGGATCCGTATTCCGTCTTCTGGATCGGGCTGGAGTCCTTCGGCGCTCCCGGAACCGGCCAGCTTATTATGAAGGAAACCGGTCGCGGCTGGGCATTCCTCGGTGCTGGTCTCGTGCTTAGTACGACTTCCAGTGTGATCGCACAGAATTTCATGGACCTGATCGAGAAAGATGCTTCTGGAAAGTGGACCATTACCGATGCCGACAAAGACAAGGCCAATGGCTATCTGGCGGCTCTTGGCGGCATATTTGTTGCGCAGCTCGGACTGAGCATCTGGTCCTGCATCGACGCTGTGAAGATTGCCAAGGTCAAGAACCAGTACTATCAGAACGCCAACGGGAAGCATGCTTCCGCCACTCTGTATCCTTCGGTGAATTTCGTTCAGAGCGGTACTGACGTGAGCCCTGCTGCAGGGATGACGTTCGCCTTGAGTTTTTAAGTGGATCCAGCCTTGAAAATATGGATACGATGAAAAGAGCCATCGCCATCCTGCTGTTTGCCGTGATTCCTGCCGTATCTTCTTTCGCATAGCTTTCTTCCAAACTTTATGAGAGGCGTGAGATTGTGGAGATGGAAAACGAGGATGAAAACCTGGAATCCGAAGTATTCGCCATGGACAAGAAGATGGCACCAGCCAGTATTATCTCAATGTGGGACACATGGGATCCGGCAGCCATATCGTTCAAGCGCAGCTGGATCCGGTGTTCAGTTTGTTCATCAAGATTGGCGACTCGCTGGACGAAGCCATCGAGACGCTGCAGCAGTACTTGTCACAGGTGAAAGCAAAACCCGGCACCGTCACTGAAGTTCCCGGCTATCTCTCCTTTGTCGTCCCGGATGATGAGCCCACGGAGACGATAACGGTCACCACCCGGAAGCCCCTCCTTTCCCGCTACCTGGAATTCAGCATCCAGTGCGATGGCTATGTCCGAGCGACCGACATCCACAAGAGAGATTTAAGGAATATCATCTTCAGCCTCAAGACCTATCGGAAGATTCATCCCAAGGAAAAATAGACGTCTTCGCCCCGGAATAGAGAACTGCCGTCATCTCAAGGTGGCGGCAGTGGTGTTTTCAGCGGTAAGACCACCCACCTTCCGGATTTCCAGATGTCATCCTTCCTGAAACAAAAAAGCAGCAATCTGGCCTGACAGAATCCATCAAGAGGCTTCCCGGAGGATGAAGGGCTCCCTATCGTTACAAGCGGGCCTGGATGGCTTTCGTAGCCTCTTCGTAGCCCGGTTTCTCCAGCAGGGCGAACATGTTCTTCTTGTAGGCCTCGACGCCGGGCTGGTTGAACGGATTGACACCGAGAGTATAGGCGCTCACGCCGCAGGCGAACTCGAAGAAATAGAACAGGGAACCGAGGTTGAAGGCATCTACCTTCTCCACGCTCACCTGGATCTGCGGAACGCCGCCGTCCTGGTGGGCGATGACAGTGCCGAGCTCGGCCATGTGGTTGCAGTGCTCCACATGCTTGCCGGCCAGGTAGTTGAGCTGGTCGAGGTTCTGCGCATCCGATCCGATGACGACGCTCCGGGTGGCCTTCTCCACATGGACCACGGTCTCGAACATGACGCGGTCGCCTTCCTGGATGAACTGGCCCATGGAGTGGAGGTCGGCAGTGTTGTTGACGCTGGCCGGGAAGATGCCCAGGCCGTCCTTGCCTTCGGACTCACCGTAGAGCTGCTTCCACCATTCAGCGAGATAGGTGAACTTCGGATTGTAGTTCACGAGGATCTCGACCTTCTTGCCATATTCCGCATACAGGAGGTTCCGCATGGCGGCATACACGACGGCCGGGTTCTCCGCCGATTTCACGGCGAGGGCCTTCTCTGCCTCCAGCGCTCCGGCGAGGATGGCGCGGATATCGAAACCGGCAACCACGATCGGCAGGATGCCGACCGGGGTGAGGACGGAGAAGCGGCCGCCCACATTGTCCGGAACGATGAAGGTCTTGTAGCCCTCCTGGGTGGAAAGGGTCTTGAGGGCTCCCTTGTGCGCATCGGTGATGGCGACGATGCGCTGTGCCGCCTCGGCCTTGCCATAGGTCTCTTCCAGATACTGCTTCACGACGCGGAAGGCGACGGCCGGCTCGGTGGTCGTCCCGGACTTGGAGATGACGATGCAGGCGACGTTGCGCTCGGCGGCCAGGTCCATCAGTTCGGCGAGGTATTCCTCGGAGAGGTTGTTGCCCGCGAAGACGACCTCGGCGGCCGGCTTGGCGGAGAGCTGTTTCGCAAAATTGTGGCTCAGCGCCTCGATGGCACACTTGGCGCCGAGGTAGCTGCCGCCGATGCCGATGGCGATGACGAGGTCCACCCCTTTGGAATTCCAGCTGTCACGCACGGCCTCGCAGTCGGCGATGAGACTTTCCGGCGTCCCGGACGGAAGGTGCTTCCAGCCGAGGAAGTCGTTGCCGGCCCCCTGCTCCCCATCGAGGACGTCGAAGGCGGAAAGCGCCTTTTCCACATACGCATTGTACTTGGCGGAGTCGATGAAACTTCCGCACCCTTTTACATCTACTTTAACCATATCGCTTAAATTTAATCGGCAAAAAATTTCACAAATTTAGCAAATTCTTTGCAACCGTGGACGATTATCTGTAAATTTGGGGAAAATACTGAATAATGAGAAAGACAGCCTTCCTCCTGCTGGTCCTGGCAAGCCTTGCAGCATCCGCCCAACCGAAACAGAGTCCCGAAATGGTCCGCTTCCTGCGGGAAAACCCGCACAGAGCCGCCTTCAACACCCATTCCTACGAATTCAACCCCATCTATGACACCCCGGCGCCGAAAGGATACAAGCCGTTCTATATCACCCATTACGGCCGACACGGCTCCCGTTCGTCATGGGGCGGCTCGGCCTACGCTCATGTACGCGATATCCTCGCCGCGGCGAAAGAGGCCGACCTGCTGACACCGGCCGGCGACTCCCTGATGCGGGAAGCCGCCTTCGTCTATGACAGCTATGACGGCATGGACGGACGTCTGACCCCGCGGGGGGCTGATGAGCACGCCACCATCGCCGAACGCATGTACCGCCGCTATCCCGCCGTCTTCCGCAAAGGCAGCCGGAAGGTACGCGCCGTGTCCAGCACCGTCCCCCGCTGCATCGTGAGCATGACGGCCTTCACCGCCCGGCTCAGCGCCCTGCAGCCGAGCCTGGACATCTCCTGGGACACGGGCGAGAAGTTCATGGAATACATCGCCAAGGCCGATGACGATGCCGTCCGGAAGCAAGGCAAGGCCCTCCGCGATTCGGTCTGGCATTCCTACACCGTCGACACCGTCACCGTGATGCGGAACCTGTTCACCGACCCGGCCGCCGCCCGACGGTTCGTGCCGGATATCGTGCGGTTCGAGAAGGACATCTTCGAGACCGCCGCCATCGCGGATGCCTTCGACATCGAGGACAACATGTTCCGGTACCTCCCCTTCGACCTGGTCTACCAGCTGCATGAGCGGAAAATCCTCGACGCCTACCTCGGCCAATGCAATTCCGTCGAATTCGGCGACCGTCGGATGCCGCGGGCCGGAGACCTCGCCCGGGTACTCATCCGCCAAGCCGACGAAGCCATTGCGGGAGGTCCTCGGGCGGCCGACCTCTGCTTCGGGCATGACTGGCCGTATCTCGGGCTCGTCAGCTGGTTCGGACTGGAAGGTGTCGGCGACCGTATGGACCTCGAGGAGGCCCGTGCCCGTTGGTTCGGGGCCAGGTACTGCCCTTTCGCCGCCAACCTCCAGATCATCTTCTACCGCAACAAAGCCGACGATATCCTCGTGAAGTTCCTGGTCAACGAAGAGGAGACCCTCATCCCCGTCCTGACACCCGTCTCCGGGCCTTATTACCGCTGGGACGACGTCAAGGCCATGCATCCGGAAGTCCTGTAACCCCGAACCCGACAACCGGGCAGGGAAAAACGCCGGTCCCCTTTGTCAAACTTTCATAATCGGTACAAATTTACTACATTTGCTCCGGCAAATCCCTGGCACAGGGAACCAAGCCAAGATTTGCGCGAGATAGACGAATTTATTCTTATAATCCAAGTAATATGAAACCTACTCTTCTTGTCCTCGCCGCCGGAATGGGCAGCCGTTACGGCGGACTCAAACAGATGGACGGCCTCGGCCCCCACGGCGAAACCATCATCGACTACTCCATCCACGATGCCGTGGAAGCCGGTTTCGGCAAGGTCGTCTACATTGTCCGGGAATACTTCAAGGCCGACATGGAGAAGGCCGTAAACGAGAAGTACGCCGGGGTCAAGACCATGGACGGAGAGCCGCTCGAATTCGTCTTCGTCACCCAGGAACTCGACAAGATCCCGGGCCGCTTCACCCTCAACCCGGAACGGCAGAAGCCTTGGGGTACCGCCCACGCCGTACTCATGGCGAAGGATGTCATCCACGAGCCGTTCGCCGTCATCAACGGAGACGACTTCTACGGCAAGGAATCCTTCCGCATCCTCGGCGACTGGTGCCGCACCCATGCCGACACCGAGGGGCAGTACTGCATCATCGGCTTCGAACTGGACAACACCCTTTCCGAGAACGGCACCGTATCCCGCGGCATCTGCTCCTACGACACCACCGGCAACCTGACCGACATCGCCGAGCACCTGAACATCGGCAAGGAAGCCGACGGCATCGTCTACGGCGACAATTCCGTCAATGGCGAGAAGCATGTCACCCTCGACGCCAAGGCGCTCTGTTCCATGAACATGTGGGGCTTCACCCCTGACTACTTCGCCAAGAGCGCGGCCATCTTCGAGAAGTTCCTCGAGGCCAACATCGACGAGCCCAAGAAGGAATACTACATCCCGTATGCCGTCGACAACATCATCAAAGGTAGTGAAGGCGCCTGCGAAGTGCTCTCCACTCCGTCCCGCTGGTTCGGTGTCACCTTCAAGGAAGACCGCCCGGGCGTCGTCGCGAAGTTCGCCGAACTTGTAGAGCAAGGCATCTATCCCAGCCCGTTGTATTGACCATGTCCCCGTTCTCTGCCCGCAAGGTCAACGACTATGACCTATATGCCGGTCACGCTTGGTATGTCCCGGGCGTGAAGGGGATGTTCGGCCTGGTCGGATGGTTCCTCCTGGGTGCCCTGCTGGGAGGAATCGTCCAGGGCATCCTGGGCCTGTTCATGCCGGCGAAGGCGGTCCTGGACTACGGCATGATCGTGGTCTATCCGGTCCAGTTTCTGCCCGCCATGGTCTATGCTGCGCACCAGAGCCAGCGGAACATGCTGTTCGGGACGGGCTATGCACTCAACAACCGCCACTTCCAGCCCTGGAACGGCACGCTGACAGCCCTCGTCACCATCATCCTGACCTACGCAACCATGCTCGTCGCCGACCTGCCGAACTGGTGGAACATGCAGCTCACCATGAAGTCCCCCATCATGGCACGGTTCTACGACCTCATCATGGAGGCTATGAAGCAGATGACGGGCGGACCGCTGTGGTCCTCGTTCCTCGTGGTCGCCATCTTCGCGCCCGTCTTCGAGGAATGGCTCTGCCGCGGCATGGTGCTGCGCGGTCTGCTGAAGCACATGAAGCCCGTCTGGGCCATCGTGGTCTCAGCCCTGTTCTTCGCAGTCATCCACGCCAACCCGTGGCAGGCCCTCAACGCCTTCATCCTCGGCGTGGTGATGGGCTATGTCTACTACAAGACCGGCTCCCTGCTGCTCACAATGCTCATCCACTTCCTCAACAACGGAACCTCCGTCATCCTCTCCAACATCGAGTCGCTCAAGGACTACGATTTCTGGATCGACATGATGGGAGGGCAGACCTACATGGTCGCCTACGCAGTGGCCATCCTCGCCCTCGTCGGCGGCCTCTGGTTCTTCTCGCACATCCGCCTGGAGCATCCGTGGGGCAACATCGACGAGGTCAAAGCCGTGGACGACGAGACGCCCTCCCGCGTATAAAGGAAACAGTCACTGGTTGACTTGCAGACGTTTGATTGTTTTCAGGTGTAAAGGATTTGGCGGAGAGGAGAATCAGAAAGTCGCTGTCGTCAAGCCAATTACATTTCACGACCGGATCCGTTGGAACCACGGATTTTTTATATCTTTGCACAGGAAAAACATCGGACATGGACAGACTGAATATCGCCTACAATTCCGACAAGTACCAGTACACGATGGGAAAGTCGTACCTTGAATGCGGAAAAGACCGCGAAACCGCCACCTTCAACCTCTTCTACCGCAAGGCGCCGGAGAACAACAACTGGGCCGTCGTGAGCGGCACCGAAGAGATCATCGAGATGGTACAGCTGCTCGGGACGGAACCTGTGGAATTCTACGAGAAGTTCCTCCCCGGGGATGAGTACCGTGCCTTCCGGGAATACCTCGCCACGATGCGGTTCACCGGGCAGGTCTACGCCATGCGGGAAGGCGAGATCGTCTTCCCCAACCAGCCCATCGTAACGGTCGTGGGTCCGATGGTTGCGGCCCAGGTGCTGGAAACGCCGATGCTCTCCATCCTCAACCACCAGATGGCGGTAGCGACCAAGGCATCCCGTGTCTGCCGGGCCACCGACAAGCCGGTCAGCGAATTCGGTTCCCGCCGTGCCCACGGACCCTGGGCGTCGGTCTACGGTGGCAAGGCCGCCCAGATCGCCGGATGCGCCTCCTCTTCGAACATCCTCACGGGTGCCCTCAACGGTGTACCGTCGACCGGCACCATGGCTCACAGTTTCGTCACTTCGTACGGAAGTACGGTCGAAGGCGAACACCGGGCCTTCAGCGATTACATCCGGACCCACCGGGGGGAAAACCTGATCCTCCTGATCGACACCTACGACACGCTCCGCTGCGGCGTCAAGAATGCGGTGCGGGCATTCCGGGAGAACGGCATCGATGACAGTTATCCAGGCGGCTACGGCATCCGGCTCGACAGCGGCGACCTTGCCTACCTGTCCCAGGAGGTGCGGCGCATCCTCGACGAGAACGGGATGAAGGCCTGCAAGATCTTCGCAACCAACAGCCTCGACGAATACCTGATCTCCGACCTGGAGCGGCAGGGAGCCCGCATCGACAGTTACGGCGTTGGCGACGCCATCGCCACCTCCAAGGCCGCCCCGTGCTTCGGCAATGTCTACAAACTTGTCCAGATCGACGACCAGCCCGTCCTCAAGCGTTCTGAAGACAAGATCAAACTGATCAACCCGGGCTTCCAGATCACCTGGCGCATTCTCGCCCAGGATACCTCTAAGGGTGACCGTATCGATGGATATGTCAACAAGGTGGATGTCACCTGCCTGCGCGGCGACCGGCTTGACATGGCCCTCCAGCGCGGAGAGACTGTCACCGTCCGCGATGAATACGACAGTTACAAGACCATGACCTTCGAGGCTGGTACCTACATGGCCCGTCCCCTCCAGCACCAGGTCATCGCCGACGGCAGACGGGTCGTTCCCCGCCACACTCTCGCCGAAAAAAAGGCTTTCTATGAAGACAACCTCCGGCACTTTTCCCCGGCCGAGCGCCGCCTGATCAACCCGCACTATTATAAGGTGGACATCTCCGACGACCTCTACGACTGTAAGATGGAAATCATCGGACGCCTGGTCCAAGAAATCGAGAACTTCACCCTATAGGGGATCCGGTAAAAACCACCGGGGCGGACCTCACTGCACCTCCAAGAGGAAGACCGCACTTTCATACGTCCTGTACAGGACGGGATTGAAGCCGCCGGCCGCCAGGTAGGCGCCGCTGTACGTTCCGCCGTCCCCGTTCCAGCAGGACTTGTCCACATTCAGTTCCTTCACCCGGTACTTCCGGTCCGGGTCCAGACCCTGCAGGCGGAACGGCTTGCCGCCGATGTCCCGGTTGGTGTAATCCGTGCAATAGAGGAAGACGACGGCCCGGGAGCGGTCCTCCGCCACATACATCAGCGCATCATAGGGTCCCTCATAGGGGGAGGCCAGCCGGTAAAGGTCGCCGCCGGACACGATGTCCCGGTAGCCCTTGTAGGACTGGATGCAGCGGTCGGCGAGCGCCCGTTCCTCCGCGGTCAGGCGCTTGGGCTGGAGTTCCATGCCGAGACGGCCGGCACAGGCGATGTCGAAGCGGAACTTCAGCGGTGTGACGGCGCCCGTCTGATGGTTCGGGACCGCAGACACATGGGAGCCCATCACCGTGGCGGGATAGAACAGCGAGGTGCCGTACTGGATCTTGAACCGCTGCGCCGCATCGGTGTCGTCGGAGGTCCAGAACTCGTCGAACCAGCGCAGGGCCCCGTAATCCACCCGTCCGCCGCCGGAGGAGCAGCACTGGACGAGCACGTCGGGATATTTCTCCCGGATGCGTCGCATGACGTTGTAGAGGCCCTGGACATAGTCGATGTAGAAGCGCTCCTGGGCATCGCCGAGATAGTCCGAACCGAAGTTGAAGACCGTCCGGTTGCAATCCCACTTGATGTAATCGATGTTGCGGGAAAGTTGCATCGTCCGGTCGAAAATGCCGAAGACGAAATCCTGCACGACCGGGTTCGCCAGATCCAGCACCCACTGGTGGCGGTATTCATGGATCTTCCTCCCGGGGGCGCGGACCACCCACTCCGGATGTTCCTCGGCCAGGCAGCTGCGCGGGCTGACCATCTCCGGCTCGATCCAGATGCCGAACTTGAGGCCCTTCTGATGGGCATAGGAGGCGATATAGTCGATGCCCTCCGGCAGTTTAGCCGCATTGGGCTCCCAGTCGCCGAGGCCCTGGGAATCATTGTTCCGGGGATATCGGGTCCCGAACCAGCCGTCATCCAGCACGAACATCTCCAGGCCAAGCGAAGCGGCATCGTCTATCATGTCGGTAAGGGTCTTCGTCGTGAAAGTGAAATAGGCCCCCTCCCAACTGTTCAGGAGGGTCGGCACCAGGCGGGCGCCGCCGTAGATGCCGTAGTGCCGTGCCCAGGCGTGCAGGTTCCGAGAGGCCTGCCCCGCCCCCTGGCCGGACCACGTCCAGACCATATCGGGGGTCGTGAAGGTTTCCCCGGCCGCGAGCGGATATTCCGACGAGAAGGGACTGATGCCCGCGAGGATGCGGAGCCGGCCGGCCCCATCCTTTTCGAAACTGAGCCGGTAGTTGCCGCTCCAGGCGAGGGAACCGGCGATGACTTCGCCAGAAGTCTCGCTGAAAGTATCCGTGTCGAGGCTCAGCATGAAGGAGGGGTTGCTCCAATGCGTTACCTGGGTACCGCGCCGGGTCTCGATGACCTTCATGCCCCGGGTCAGGAGTTCCCGCTCCACCTGCATCTCCGCCGCCCAGTTGCCGGAGCAATGGGTCAGGAGATACCGGTCCGCATCGATGTACATCGAAGAAGAGGCCATGCGGACCAGCCGGACGGGCTGCCCGTCATCGTTGATGATTTCGGCATGGCTGACGATGACATCCTCCGCCTGGTAGGCATCATACACCAGGCGCACTTCCAGGGCCGTCAGGGTATCGCGCAGCAAGACGGTTGTCGTCACGAGGTTCCCCTGTGGGCGGACCGTATGCGACACATAGACGGGTTCTGTATTCCGGTAGCTGTCGGCATACCGTACTGCCAGCGCGGGTTCGTCCATATACATGCCCCCCTGCGCCGGATAGGCCCAAGGTCCCTGGCCTGCCCGGCGCTGCGGGTTCCAAGCGGCGAACTCCTGCGGGTCCGCGACCCGCGCACCGTAATGGCACATCATCAACTGCCCGTCCGCGGACGGTTTCAGCACCAGGGCGCTGTGCGCCGTCTCCACGGCGATGACGACGGGCTTTCGGGCCGCATGGGCCGTGAGGAACGGGATCGCCAGCAGGGCGATGAGGGGAAGGATGCGTTTCATAAGCGGATATCGGTGTAATTGGGATAATGGTCGGTGACAGGGACGAGGAACCAGGCGTAGAGCCGGTGGAAGGTCTTGACCTCGGTCCCGCCGGGGTTGTAGAGGAAGAACTGGTCGATGGAGCCGGTGCCGTCGTTGATGCCGTTGTCGGCGCGGGAGAAGCCTTCGGCGAAGCAGAAATGATGGCCGTTGCGGAGGTCGCCGAAGACGGTCGCCGCCTGCCAGACAGGCACATAGCCCGCCGTCAGGAGTTGCTGCATGGCCGGTGAGGAGAGGCGGCAGTTCATGTCGCCCGTCATGAACACCGGACCGCCGGACGTGAACACGAAGTCGTCGGCCTCGGTCATCATCTTGCGGACCTGCGCGGCGCGGGCGGCATCGCTGCCGGGGCAGGTCTTCTCGCTCTTCCACCAGAGATGGGTGTTGATGACCAGGAAGTCCCGCCCGGTCGCCCGATGGGTGAAATGCGCCCAGTTGTAGGACTTGGAGCCGTGGTTCGACCAGGCCATCGGTTCATAGCGGTGATACCGGGTCTCGACCAGGGTGACCGCGCCGGGATGGTAGTAGATCGGGGTATGGTTCCAGATCTCGCCCGGCATGTAGGCCATCCGGTAGCCCGCCTCCTCCATCGCCGGACGGAAGAGCGGGTCCATGTGGGACGAATATTCCTGGAGCGTCACGACGTCCGGACGGGTGGCCCACACGACCTCCAGGAGGGCCCGCACCCGGACCTCGTCCCGGCAGTCGAAGCCGGTGCCTTCCCAGGCAGGCGCATTGGCCGGTTTGCCGTAGTCCCAGATGTTGTCGTCGAGGATACGGAGGTTCGAGCCCTCTTCCCGCGGGAAGATGCATTCCCCGTAGATGTTGCCCCGGACCGGTTTCGCGGGCACGCCGCCGGCGAGTTCCTGCACGCTGCGCATCAGCGCCCAGCAGCCCCCGCCCGAGACCAGGACCTTGTTCCCCTTGCGGGAGAGCGCCCAGTCGAAGGTGTCGGGACCGGCGGCATAGAAAGCCGCCGACTCCTTCCGGTTGGTCTTGCCGACCAGGATTTCCCGGGCGGTCGCCGGGGTCTCGTCCGAGACGACCGGAAGGTCCAGCCCGACCGCCGCGACCACCGCCTCGGCGACATCAAGCCCCTCCTCCGCCTCGGCGGAAGCAGGATACACAACGACATACCGGCCGAGGTCCACCCGGGCCGCCGCCGGCCACATCAAGGCCGCAAGGGCCGCTGTCAACAGGATTCTTTTCATCTGTATCAGGATTGTATCAATACGAATGTCTCATACTCCCGGACAGAGGCATCCGGGCCCACGAACACCCGGAAGGCACCGGGCTCCGGTCCGAATGTCATGTCCTTGCGCCAGAACGACAGGTCCTCCGGCGTCAGGGTGAAGGTGACCGTGCGGGTCTCGCGCCGCTCGATCTGCAGGAACACCAGCGGGGCACGGGGATGCGCCTCCCGCAGGATGTCCACAAAGGTGTCGAAACGGTCGTCGATCTCCTGGGCCGACGGATTGGAGAAGGCGTCGAAGATATACACATCGGCCTCCACCCCCGTCAGATAGCGGGCGATCTCGGGCTGGAGTTTGGACTCGCCGCTGAATCCCATGTTCATGCAGTACCAGCCATATTTCATCTCCAGCAGCCCGGTATAGCACATGCCGGGGCGGCTGGCGGAGGCGCCGTGGGTGATGCTGGACCCCTCGAACAGGATCCGGTGCGTGAACGGGTTCTCCATCGGTTCAATCACAGCATCGGTATCGATGCCGACCTGGCGGCTGTCCACCCGGTCGTAGAGCGGGAGGTACAGCAGGCACTCCTTCATGCCGGGGGCCATATCCGCGACGAGGATCCCTTCGTGATGGGTGAAAGGCGCCCGCATGACGGTGCTGTTGGTCCGAAAAAGGACGGCCAGGCCGGTGGAATGGGTGCATTTGGCGTTGATGCCCTTGGCATGGAAATCGAATCCGTCGATGCGGACGAATGGTTTTTCGGTCGGCAGGGGCTTCCCGATGATCTCCAGGGAAGCGGCATCGACATAGCGGACCTCCTCCGCCCGCAGGGTCAGCGACAGCACCAGTCCCGCTACGAGGACCAGGCTGTTCAAGCATTTCGGCATCCTTTCAAGCATAAGATACATTCAACTGTACAAATTTACTCAAAAAATGTCAATCCCCAACAGCCGGGTCCGCGATGAGCGGGATGGCCCGGTAGTTTGACAGTATAATTTTCGATTTTTTCACTAGAAGACCCTCCAGGGTCTTTTTTTTGTCAATTATTATTTTTATATTTGTGGTATATAAGAGTATATATTACA
>JAFUZO010000006.1 GCA_017476575.1 Bacteroidales bacterium
ACCGGTCCGAGTCCGGCCCGGGCCGCATAGATGGCAGCCGTGAAGCCGGCAGGGCCTCCTCCCAGGATAAGACATCTGATATGTTCCATTTTCTTCATTTGTTGTAATCTGCAAATATAACAATAAAATTTGTATCTTTGCTGCGTATGGCAACACCGATCAATACCATACCCACCCTGGACGAGTTCCGGGCCCAACTGCGCCGCCACAACCTGAAGGCGACGCGGCAGCGCCTGGAAGTGCATGCTGCGATGATGGCTCTCGGACACGCCTCGGCCGACATGGTCACGGAAGAGATCCGGCGGCACGGTACTGCCACGGTGACCCTGTCTTCCGTCTACAACATCCTCTCCCAGCTGGCGGACCGCCGCATCTACAGCAGACGGCTCAGCGCCAACAGCAAGATGTACTTCGACATCAACACTTTCCGGCATATCCACCTGTACGACCGGGAAAACCACCGTTACCGCGATATCTTCGACGACGAGCTCATGGAGTCCATCCAGTCCCATCTGAAACGACGCAAGTTCAAAGGGTTCACCGTCGAGGACATCGACATCCAGATCATTGCCCGTCCCACCCGTAAAACACGAAACGCATGAAAACGCTCCATATCCTGCCGGCAGCTGCGGCCGTCCTCTCCCTTCTTGTCCTCTCCTGCAACAAGGACAACACCCTCGTCTACGGTGCCACCGAGATGGGCGTCGTCCGCGGCGGCCTCATCATCGCCGACAGCGGCAACATCTACCGGGTGGCCGAACAGGAATGCGCCGGACAGATCGACACCATGTCCCGCATCCTCTTCTACTGCGACATCCTGTCCCAGACCGGTGACAACTCCTATGATATCCGGCTCCGAGGCATCACCGAACCTCCGGTCATCGACCCGGTTCCCGCTCCGGAGGACCCGGTCTCCCTCACCGACGACCCCGCCCGGGTCGTCTCCGCCTGGTTCGGCGGCGGCTACTTCAACCTCGGCGTCTACTGGTTCAGCGCCACCTCCTCCGCCAAAAAGCATGACTTCGCCCTCTCCTGGTCCCAATCCTCCCCCACCGACACGCTCCGGCTGCGCCTCTACCACGAGGGATACGGAGAAAACTACGGCGTCCTTCCCCAGGGCAGCCTCCAGTCCAACAGCGGCTACCTCTGCTTCCCGATGTCCGACATCCCCGTCCCCTCCGGCCAGACCGTCCCCGTCCTCCTGACTTGGACTTGGCATACCACCACCTACGATACCATTCTCGAGGAGACCCGCACCTATTCCGAGGAAGGCAGCTACACCCGCTGAGACTTTGCGGCACTTTTTCGCCGCGCCCCTTGCATTTCCGGAAAAAATCCGTACCTTTGTATTCCCATATATGGTGGATGTAGTTCAGCTGGTAGAGCATCGGATTGTGGTTCCGAGTGTCGTGGGTTCGAGCCCCATCATCCACCCCCAAACCCCGTAACTTCTTCAGCGAGTGACGGGGTTTCATGGTATCAGGGGCCACCGTTTCCGTCACCTGTCCAGGCTCCATTGGTTGGGATTCGACCGCCTGGTAAGTAATTGATATATCGAGCTATATGAAAATAGCAAGATCCCAACCCCTCGCCTGAAGGCGGAGTCGGGATTCCGTCATTGTCTATTGCATTCATACAGAGGACCTTCCGATGATGCAGAATCCCAACCCCCTACGGCGGGCGGGGCGCATGGGGGAGGCGCGGCCTGCAACCGCCCGTCCGGGAGGAGCGGAATTCAGGCGGCGGCTTGGCATTTTCCGTTTGTTTTGGTTATCTTTGTCGTTACGACTTTTTGAAAGACTGCTATGGCAAAACGTGAAATCAAGTTCTCCCTGGTATACAGGGATATGTGGCAGAGCTCGGGCAAGTATGTGCCGCGGGTGGACCAACTGGTGGAGGTGGCTCCGGCCATCATCGACATGGGATGCTTCGACCGGGTGGAGACCAACGGCGGGGCGTTCGAACAGGTGAACCTGCTGTTCGGCGAAAACCCGAACAAGGCCGTGCGGGCCTGGACGGCGCCCTTCCATAAGGCGGGCATCCAGACCCACATGCTGGAGCGCGGCCTCAACGCACTCCGGATGAACCCGGTCCCGAACGATGTGCGCGAGCTCATGTTCAAAGTAAAGAAGAAGCAGGGTACCGACATCGCCCGCTCGTTCTGCGGCCTCAACGACCACCGCAACCTCAAGGGCTCGGTCCTCGGCGCGAAGAAGGGCGGCATGATCTCCCAGGTAGCCCTCTCCATCACCCACTCCCCCGTCCACACCGTCGCCTACTACATGGATATCGTCGACAAGGTCGTGGAATACGGCGCAGACGAGATCTGCCTCAAGGACATGGCGGGCATCGGCCGGCCGACCTTCCTCGGCGAACTCGTGCGTGATATCAAGAAGAAATATCCGCACCTCGTCGTCCAGTACCACGGCCACAGCGGCCCGGGATTCGCCCCCGCCTCAATGCTGGAGGTGGCCCGCGCCGGTGCCGACTACCTCGACGTCGCCGTCGAACCGCTCTCCTGGGGCAAGGTCCATCCGGACGTCATCACCATCCGGGAGATGCTGCGCGCCGACGGGTTCCTCGTCAAGGACCTCGACATGGACGCCTACATGGAGGTGCGCCGCCTGACGCAGAAGTTCATCGACGACTTCCTCGGCTACTGGATCAATCCTTCGAACGCCAAAATGACCTCGCTCCTGGTGGGCTGCGGCCTGCCGGGCGGCATGATGGGGTCCATGATGGCCGACCTCAAGGGCTTCCAAGGGGCCATCAATGCGGCCCAGCGGGCGCACGGACGCCCGGAGATGTCGCTTGACACCCTCATGGTCAAGCTTTTCGAAGAGGTCGAATACGTCTGGCCCCGCCTCGGCTATCCGCCCCTCGTGACCCCGTTCAGCCAGTACGTCAAGAACACGGCACTCATGAACCTGTTCAATATGCTGAACGACAAGCCGCGCTGGACGACCATTGACAAGGACACCTGGGGCATGATCCTCGGCCATATGGGCAGGCTGCCCGGGGAGCTCGACCCGGAAATCGTCGCCCTCGCGAAAGAGAAGGGGCTGGAATTCTCCACCGGCAACCCGCAGGACAACTACCCCGACGAACTGCCGAAGTTCCGCGCGATGATGGACCAGGAAGGATGGGACTACGGCGAGGACGACGAGGAACTCTTCGAACTGGCCATGCACGAGCGGCAGTACCGCGACTACCGGAGCGGAGTCGCCAAGGAGCGCTTCAACGCCGAACTCGCCGACCTCAAGGCCAAGGCGGGCGCCCCGATCGTCATCGAGCGCCCGGTCGTGGAGATGCCGAAGTTCTCCGTAGAGGAATACACCGCCAAGTATCCGGAAGCGACCCCCGTCCAGGTCCCGGTCAAAGGACAGCTCCTGTGGCAGATCGACGTCGATGATGCATCCACCGCTCCCGTGGTCGGTACGTCCGTCCTGGCCGGTGAGGTCATCGGCCATGTCCAGACGTATTACGGGATGGAAGACATCGTCGCTGCGGTCGGCGGACATATCGTCGCCGTCACCGGACGCCAGGGCGATACCGTCGCCAAGGGCGAGATTGTCGCATTTATCGGCTAGAAGCCGCAGCAGTCACCGCAGCAGCAGCAATCCTCGGCAGCCCGGACCTCCCGGTCGCCGAGGATTTCGCGTACAAGCAGCGGTTTGTTGGTCGTGATGCAGTCTACACCGGCATCGACCATTTCACGGATATCCTCCGGATTGTCCACCGTCCACACGTTGACGGCCATGCCCAGGGCATGGGCCCGCGTGACATAGTCGGGATTCTTGCGGATGACCTTGTAATGGTAATCGATGCCTGTGATGCCGTCAGCATGCAGTTCCTCCGGCGTCTTGTTCCCTGACAGGTACTGGACCATGAAACCCGGCAGCTTTTCGACGAGCCGCCGACAGATGTGGTAGCTGAAAGAGATGAATATGACGCGGGACGGGTCGAGCTGTCCACGGACCTGGAGGGCCTCCAGCGACCTGTCCACCAGCAGATCCTCCCGATCCTCTCCCTTCTGGCTCTTCAGTTCGAAGACCAGCACCTGGCCCGGAGCCTTCAGGCCCTGGTCGAGATAGGCCTCCAAAGTCGAGGGATGCTCCCCGTTCGGCAGGGACATCGCAGCAAAGACGGAATAAGGGTTCTCCCGGATCAGCAGGCCTTCACGGTTGTCGTCATGGTTGACCAGGAGGACATCGTCGGAGGTCAGCTGGACATCGAACTCGCTGCCCCAGACGCCGATATCCTGAGCCGCCTTCAGGGAAGCGATGGAATTCTGGGCCTTGCCGGCGGACTCGGCCTCCCAGAATCCGCGGTGGGCTGTAATCTGGACTTGGGCCGAGGCTGACAGGGAGATGAGAAAGGCCGTAAGCGGCAAAATGGTTCTTTTCATGATACGCTATGGTTTAATGATACAAATGTAGCCAAAAAAACTTATCTTTGTAAGATATGAACGACAAACTCCGTAAGATCCGCCATCTCGCCCTGGACATGGACGGAACCATCTACCTTGGGAAGAATCTGTTCCCCTTCTCCCTCGACTTTCTCCGCAAGATGCAGGAGGCCGGTATCGGTTACTCCTTCCTGACCAACAATCCGACCCGCTCGGTCGCCGATTACCTGCGGAAACTGGACGGGATGGGCATCCATGCCACGGAGGACAATATGTATACGACCTCGATCGCCGCCATCGACTATATCCGGAAACAATGGCCGGAAGCCCGTCGCCTGTACCTGCTCGGCACGCCCAGCATGGTGTCCCAGTTCGAGGAAGCCGGCTTCGAGACCTGCTGTGATTCTGCAGAGGATGTGCCGGACGTGCTTGTCGTGGCATTCGACCCGACCCTGACCTATGACCGGCTGTGCCGGGCCGCCTGGTGGGCATCGCAGGACATCCCTTATGTCGCCACCAACCCCGACCGCGTATGCCCGACCGACTTGCCTACGGTCCTCGTGGACTGCGGTTCGCTGCAGAAGTGCATCGAGCATGCCACCGGACGCCGCCCCGACATTGTCCTCGGAAAACCGGACCCGACCATGCTCTACGGCATCATGGACAAGCACGGTCTCCGGCCGGACGAAATCGCGATGGTCGGCGACCGGATCTATACGGATACGGCGATGGCCCACAATGCCGGAGCAGTCGGTGTCCTCGTCCTCTCGGGCGAGACGACGATGGAAACCGTCGAGAAGGTCAGGGCCGATGCCGCCGCTTCCGATGCGCCGGAGTTCTTTCCACCGGACTTCGTCTTCCGGGATATCGCCGAACTCGGGCAGCTTCTCCTGGAAACCCGGGAATCGTAAGAAACATTCATTTATACAGTGGAACAACACAAGTTATCAACAACCTGTGTTGCCTTTCTGTTCCGGTTCCTATCTTCGTTGCCATGAAGATGAAAGAACTGTGCGCGGAAGAGAGGCCGCGCGAAAAGATGCTCCTGCGGGGAGCTGCCTCTCTCGGCAATGCCGAACTCCTGGCCATCCTCATCGGCTCGGGGACGGGCGGGATGAATGCCGTGGAAGTCGCCCAGCTGCTGCTGGCCGAGGCCGAGGGCAGTCTGGCTACCCTGGCTTCCATGCCGGTGGACCGGATCATCCGGCAGAAGGGAATCGGCCGGACGAAGGCCCTTTCCATCGCCGCGTCCATGGAACTGGGACGTCGGTTCCTCTCCGAAGCCTCGTCCGTGCAGAAAGAGGTCCTTTCCCAGCCGGAGCAGGTCTTCCGGATGATGTTACCGCTCCTCAAAGGACTGGACCACGAGGAAAGCTGGGTCCTCTATCTCAACCGGGCCCGCTACCTGGTCGGGAAGGAGAAACTGACATCGGGAACGGCGGATTCCACAGCTTTCGACCCCAAGTACATCCTCAAGCGGGTGTTCGAGCGGCAGGCCTCCGCCATCATCCTGGTCCACAACCACCCGTCCGGGAACCCGATGCCGGGCGAGACCGACCGTCGCGAAACCCGCCGCCTCCAGCTGGCCTTACGTCCCTTCGACATCCCCCTCCTCGACCATATCATCGTCTCGGACGGGGCCTTCTTCTCTTTCATCGAGGATCGGGTCATCCAGGCGGACATTTCCATGGAAACGGTCCGCAGATGAAAGATTTTCAAGCCCATTCCATTCCGGCGACAAAAAGCCCGCTGCATCTTGTGCAACGGGCTCATGTGCGCGAAATCAGAGTCGAACTGACACGTCCTTTCGGACACTACCTCCTGAGAGTAGCGCGTCTACCAATTCCGCCATCCGCGCTTATGGGATTGCAAAGTTACGAACTTTTTCCGAATCTACAAATTTTATCCCTGGATTCAGATCAAAATTTCCAGCGGCACCGTCTCCGACCATCGGGCAGTGCGAAGGGTGACTGCCGTCAGGGAAATATCGACCAGCAGCGGCAGGTCCTCCAGGTCTGGAGCCGTCCAGTCATAGCCGGATGCGGCAATATACCCGCCCAGGGCGAAGGTGCGGACAACCCGGTCTGAGAAGACCACCTGCATCAGGAGGGAATCATCTACCTGACGGGGCAGCCGGACGGAGCATCCTCCATCCGCAGAGGGCACAAGACGGCAGGAAAACGGGCCCTCCGAGGGCGTTCCGTCCCGGAGATAACCATCCACCCCACCTCTTATCTCGACGGAGAAGGGCAGCCCATAGCCCGGCGGTCCGGAAAACGTCATCTCAAGCCGGCAGAACGCTTTGTGCGGCATCACCCGGAGGGTTGTTTCTTCGGCCGAGGTCCCGACGGCCCTGGCGAACAGCCAGACCGGCGGGCAGTCCCAGCCCTCCGGAATCCGGACCGACCCGTCCGCACTCCGGGCAGCCCCTGCCACCGCGGAAACCAGCACATCCGGCTTCGGGACAGGCAGGGTCAGGACCGTATCGGCCGCCACATCCAGCGCATAGCGATAGTCCCTTCCTTCCACTACCAGGTTGACGGGACGGACCGGTAGCCCGGTCACCTCCAGTGTCAAGGAACAAGGGCAGCCGCTCCTGTCCTCCTTGACGGAGCACGAAGGCAAGGCCGCCAGAAGGAAGGACAGGAGGACTGCCCGGGAAAGAAAGGTATCAGAAAACATATAAAAGAGCCAGCTTCAGGTCGTTCGGCAGCAGGAAGAAGCGCTCCCCGGCCGCCCGGGTCAGACCGCAGACCGGGCAGGAATAGGTCACGTAACGGTCGTAGCCACCCCAGAAGCCGAGACCGGCTTCCAGGTTGACATGCGGATGCAACATGTAGGAGAATCCGACGGAAAACCCGGCTCCGTACCGGTCGCCTTCATCCGTCTCCGGCGAGCGGATGCCGCCTCGGTTGTACTCCTGGTACTGCAGCACTGTACCGAGCCACCAACCGGAGTACACATGCCAGGGCCAGTATCTCACCCCCGCCGCATAGACCTGCTGCCGGGCGGAAACGGGCCCCTCCTCCGCCTGATAGAGGAAGGGATTGTACCGGGCCGCCGCGACAAGGGTCCAGCGCCGGGCCACGGAGGCGGAGCCTTCGATGTTGAGCGTTCCGAGATCCGCATAGTCCAGGACATTGGTTCCGACCGCGAACTGCTGGGCGGAGCATACGGTCCCCACGAAGATGAGGGCCGCAGCGAGCAAGATCCGTCTCATCGGCTGTAGCGGTTGAAGACTTGTACGATCATGCTTTCCCGGTCCGGATAGAGCCGTATCAGTTCGTCCTGGAGGTCGTCCCGTGACGTGACCCCGGATTTCAGTGCCCGGAAGAGTTCGGAACGGGTGACGCCCCGGTCGTACAGATAGCGGAAAACCTGCGGGTAGAACCAGAAGGATGTCCCGAAAGTCGGCATGGCTCCGCCGTAGCGGTCCTTGTAGAGCGAACCTTCCATGAAGTAGCCCCACATCTCGCCTACCTCGCAATAACCGGCGCCACTCTCCTTGCCGGTCCCATACGCCTCACCCCCTTCCATGACATAGGAGCGGATGATATATGCGATATACTTGTTCCAGTAATCATTTCCGACCTGGGCATAATGGCTTGCATGGGACAGTTCATGCACCACCGCAGAATAGATGTCGGCATAGCTTTCCTTGCCGGCCGTGCCGATGGTGATGTCGGGCAGGAACATCTTCACCAGCGACGCATAGACCCCGAGGTATTTCTTCACCAGTGCACTCTCCAGCAGGGCTCCATGGTGGAGCATGATGGTGCTGCTGGCGTCCAATCCCCGGAACATCCAGATTCTGAGGCGCTTCGGAGGCGCCTGGATATCCAGGTCGTCCGGCGTGCAGCGGGCTGCATAATCATAGGCGGCGTTGTTGACCACGCAACGGCGGAACAGCTTGTCGTCCGAAGAACGGGACACATGGTAGTCGACGCCGGCCGTCGGTCCGGTCCCGAGGGTGGACACCGAGGCCGGGACCAGGATCAGGTTCATGCCGATGTCGAAGCCCGCCTTGTTCTTGAACACCAGCCGGAAACGGGGCTTCGAGACGAACTTCTTCGACATCTGGTAGTACCCGTCCCGGTCCGTGTATGCGGTCGCGAATTTCACGAAACTGTTGCAGCACACCATGACGCCCGCCACACCGAAGGGTTTTCCGCCACCCGCACCGGGATCCTCGATGGTGATACGGCCGCCCGGTGCAGCGCTTCCTCCCTTGGTCGCCGCCTCGTCATAGAGGTCGCCGTTGCCCGTCAGCAAGTAGGCCTCCCGCTCGATGGCATCCCAGTCCAGGCCGGACTCCGCCCGGGTGACCGGGTCGTTCTCCGAGATGTAGCACTCGTCCAGCAGTTCGTAGCGGATGCCTTCCGGAAACTCGAAATCCCGGCCGACCACCGCATACTGCCAAGTGATCTCCTCCTCGGCGACCAGCGGGTCGTGGTAATAATCCCCCTCCCGGATGATCCGATAGTCCATCGGATGGTCTTCCAGCCGGATTCCTGTCTCCACCAGGCGCTGATAGTCGTCGTCCCCTTTGGGGAGGAAGCGCACATACAAGTCGGTGGGCGTAATCTCCATTCCGGCCTTGGAAGGATAGACCTTGGTGAGCGCCTTCTGCATGTTCTCGACCGTGTACGGGTCCTCCAGTTTCTCGCCGAGCTCGATCATCTCATGAGAAAGCCCTGGTTCAGGCATCCGGGAATCTCCCGGCACCCCATCGCGTCCACATGCTACCAGCATGGTCAGCGGAAAGATCAGTTTCCAACAGGTTCGCATAGCACAAAAATCTTTACGGCAGCAAAGCTGAGGAAACTTATCCGTTTAAAAAAAATTTAAACGTTTAATTTCAAAATCGGCATTCCTTGCATTTCCGAGGCCGATTTTCTATCTTTGTAACCCACCCGAAAAACGTATTTCATGGTTTTTTTTCGTATTCTTGTTTCCATTTCGGCCTTTTACGGCCTTGCAGGGGCAGTTTTTGCCCAAGACTTTCAAACGGATATCCAGACCGATTCTACGCGGGCGGCCGGCGTCTACCACTCCTACGAATTCGGAGAGATCCATGACACGCCTGCACCGAAAGGGTATAAGCCCTTCTATATCAGCCATTATGGACGCCATGGGTCCCGTCGTCACCTCGGACGGGCCGCCGAAGAGGCTTACAAGTACATGGAAGCAGCGCGGGAGGCCGGCATTCTCACGGAAGAAGGTCTGCGGCTGTCCGACGATGTCCGCACCATCCATGCACAGTATGAGGGCATGACTGGCGAACTGAGTATCCAGGGCGGAAAGGAGCATGCCACCCTGGCGCGCCGGATGTATGCCCGCTTCCCGCAGGCGTTCCGGGGCCGGGGCCGGATGGAGGTCTACTGCCAGGCGAGCACGATTCCCCGATGCCTGTTGAGCATGGCCTTCTTCACCGGCGCCCTCAAGGACGAAGCGCCGCGGCTCCAGTTCGACTATATCACCGGCGAGAAATATCTGGAGATGCTCTCCCACGATTATTATGACCGGGAATCCTACCGTCCGGCCCAGGTGGAGATCGTCGATTCGATCCTCCGGGCCCGGATCGACCCGTCCCGTATCATGAAGGCCTGGTTCAAGGAAGGCCCTGAGACCGACGCCGTCATCAGCAACCCGTACCGCATCATGTATTATGCTTTCCTCTATGCGGCCGGATGCCAGGATATCCGGTACGAGGTCGAGATGGACCTGTTCCCCTATTTCACGGAAGAAGAGCGGATTGCCTTGTACACCTACCTCAACGACCGTATCTACAGTTCCTACGGCAACTCCCTTGAATTCGGCGACCACATCACCTGGGCCGCCCAATGGTGCCTGAGAGACATTGTGGAACGGGCCGACAAGGCTTTGGAAGCGGGAAGCAGCATGGTGGCCGACCTGCGGTTCGGCCATGACAGCGGTCTCCTCCCCCTCGCTGCCCTGATGGGGCTCGGCGAGGTCGGTGCCCGCTATCCCGTCGCCGATGCCCACCTGTACTACCCCACCTGGAAATATATCCCGATGGCCTCGAACCTCCAACTCATCTTCTACCGCAACCGGCAGGGAGACATCCTCGTGAAGGCCCTCTACAACGAAAGAGAGACCGCCATCGAGGCAGTCCCTGCATTCGAAGGTCCTTATTACCGGTGGAAAGACGTCAGGACCCGCTTCCTCCACCTCTGCGACGAGAAAGCGGCTCAGAAATAGGCAACGGTCTTCTGCTCGACCGCGGACAGGAGCTGGTTCGCCAGGCGGCTGACACCGAAGCGGAACAGCTTCTTGTCCAGCCACTCCCGCCCAAGTACAGTGGAGACGATGGAGTAGTAGCACACCGCATCCATGGTGGAGGAGATGCCGCCGGCCGGCTTGAAACCGACCTTCCGTCCGGTCTGTTCCGCATATTTCTTGATACATTCACACATCACATAGGCGGCGACAGGGGTGGCGTTGACCTCGACCTTGCCGGTGGACGTCTTGATGAAATCCGCACCGTTCTCCATGGCGAGGAACGAGGCGTCGGCGATGCGCTCATGGATCACGAGCAGACCGGTCTCCAGGATCACCTTCAGGACGACTTTGCGGCCTTGCGCAGCGGCGATCCGGTCGATGGTCTCCCGGCTTGCGCGGATCTCCGCCCCGGCCGTTTCGTAATCTCCATCCAGGAACGAATTGAGCGGCAGGACGATGTCGATTTCGTCGGCACCATCCCGGACAGCCAGTTCGATTTCCTTGAGCTTGACTTCCAGGAAACTCTGCGAGGTCGGGAAGCAACCCGCCACGGCCGTTGCATGTACGGCGGGGTCGCGCCGGCGTTCCCGCACGACAGCAGCGAAATTCGGATAGACACAGATGGAGGCCGGGAGCGGGTAGCCCGGGTAGTCCGTCTGGAAAGCATTGACCTTGTCCACCAGCCGGGCCACGGTGGCCGGGGTGTCCTTGGTGCTGAGCGTCGTAAGGTCCATCAGCGAGAAACACTCTTTGAGCACCTCGTTGCTGACTACCTTCTCCAGGTTGGAAGCAATCAGGTCCAGGTGGCGGGCGATCGCCTCCCGGTCCGGTGCATATCCATACTTTGTAAACAGTTCTGCCATATTATTAAGATTGGGTTTATCCTTTGATCTGGATACGGAATCCTTCGTCGAGAAGCGGGCGGACCAGCGTCCGCATCTCGTCGACGGTGTATTTGCGGAGGCCCTGCAAAGGGGTCTCCCGGTCGATGGTGTAGACCATCACCTCCCGGGGACGGAGCCGACGGACGATGTCCATCCAGCCTTCCACCCAGTCCTCCGTTGCGAATCCCGGGCCGCGAAGGAACATCGTCTGGAGGATGAAATCCCCCTCGAAACGTTCCAGGTCCCGGACGATATCCTCCACATGATACTCCCCCACCGGCTTGTTGACCAGCCGGGCCGCCTCGTCTGTCGGGGCGTCCAGCTTGAGAATCGGATTGTCTACCTTACGGAGTGCCTGGAAGACATCCTCCCGCCAGACCTTCGTCGCATTGGAGAGCACTGACACCCTCGCCGACGGATACCAGCGGTCCCGGAGTGCGAGCGTCCCGTCGATGATGGCGGCAAAGTCCGGGTGCAGGGTCGGTTCCCCGTCGCCGCTGAACGTGATGGAATCGATCGACGTACCGGCCGCCCGGCAGGTTTCCAGCTTGTCGGAGAGCGCCTTCCGCACCTCTTCCGCCGTCGGCAGGGTCCGGTCTCCCCGTCCGTCTGCATTCCATCCGCATTCGCAGTAGACGCAGTCGAAATTGCAGAGTTTGCCTTCCCGGGGCAGCAGGTTGATGCCCAGGGACGATCCGAGCCTGCGGCTGAAGATAGGCCCGAACACGGTTTCTTCCCTCATCATAGCCTTCTGGATTGGCTGGCGCCGGTCAGGGCGCCGTTTTCAAGATGGTCGATCAAGACGAGTCCCGGACGCTTGCCCGGTTCCAAGGTGCCCAGGTCCGGCCGGGCAAGGAAGTCCGCCCCGTTACGGCAGGCCCAGGTCAGGAGTTCGCCGAGCGGGACTTCAGGGAAATGACGTTGGAGGCAATACAGTTCATCCACGATGGAAAGGTCGTCGTTCGAAGAAAGGGAATCCGTGCCGATGCAAAGGGCCAGACCCTCGCGACGCATCAGGTCGACAGGAGGCAAGGCATTATGGATGAACAGGTTGGAAAGCGGGCACAGGGCTATATACGGATGCCGCATCACCGCCTTGACGGCTGCGATGCCTTCCGCATCCATGCAGCACTCGTGCACAAGAAGGATATGTCCGTCGAAAGGGGCGGGAATCCCCTTCCGGAGCCGGTCGATGAAATACAGCAACGAGGACGTGCCGGTGACGGGCGGAGTGCTCATCCCGGCGGCCTTGCGGTTCTCCCACATCCGGCCGGAGCCGGTCCGTACCATCTCCTCTTCCTCCCCGCTCTCTTCGCTGTGGTAGGACAGGAAGCCGCAGCGGAGTCCCTCCACGGATGCCGCCGTGACGAGTTCCGGGCTCATGGTGTAGCAGGCATGCGGCGTCGGAGCCGCATCGAGACCGAAACCCTCCGCGACGGCCTGGAGCGTCCGTACCGATGCCATGACTGCCCCGCAGTCCTCCGGTTCAGTTCCGAACACCTCCAGGAAGGTCCGGGTGTACATCGGATGGCGGGCCTTTACGGCGAAAGAATCGGCGCAGTTTGAAATGTCGGCCATGGCGACGATACCCCGCTCCCACATCAGGTCCATGGCCGCAGCCAGGTCCCGGACCTTCTCTTCCGGCGACCTGGTGTCCCGGAGTGCGTTGATCTGGTCGATGAATCCGGCCATGCCCGTCCCCTTGCGGAACAGTCCTTTCATATAGGAGAGTTCCACATGGCAATGGGCGTTGACAAAGCCCGGAACGACGGCCCCGTCGTAGTAGACCGGTTCCGCGGCCGGGTCCTCCGACACGCCGGTCCGTAGGATGGTGCCGTCATCGTCGTATTCGACGAAGCCGTCCACGAGCGGTTCCGTCGAGGTCAGGGTGTACAAATATCGGGCGGCGATCCTATTCATGGGGCATCATTTCAAGAGGGACGGATACAAGGTCCAAGGTGTCCGGCTTGTTCCGGGAACGGCGCGGGACATCCGGTGAATCCGGTTCAGGATGAGGCTGGTCGTGGACCATGACCACAGAGTCTGCCCCGGCCGGAAGGGAATCCCGGGAGACCGGGAGGGTGTCGGCAGCGGCCGGGAAGACGGCCGTCGAATCCTTCCGGAGGCCGACGAGGCGGTAGAAGAAGTCCAGCGAATCCCGCTCCATCCGGGCGGCGCCCACGTACAGGGAATCCGGGCTGAAGGGCAGGAGCACCGAATCCACCGGCATCCGCCTGATGCCCATGAACTTGGAGACCCAGTCCTCATGCTCGATCGCGCGCCCGACCCGCTGCGCCTCGCGGTCGAGCCGGTCGGAAACCTCCTTCATCATCTTGGCGAAGCGCTCGGGATCGCGCAGGTAATAGGAGACACTGTACAGATAGTCGTCGGTGTCGTAGCCGTGCGCCCGGAAGACGCCTTCGTAGACCAGCATCGTGTCGGCCTGGCGCTTGAGGTCGCGGTCGTCCTTGATGTGCTGGTCGGCCATGAACATGTCGAAATAGATATCCTTCATCTCGCTGCGGGAGATGCGCTTCGGCCCCCGGCAGGAGGAGAGCGCCAGCACGGCGGCGAGAACGACGAGGATATGACCGACCGTCCGGCTCATCATCAGCGCAGGGTGGCTCCGAACTGGTTCTCGAAAGCCGAGAGGATTTTCTTCATGACGTTCTCGACCTCGGTATCGGTCAGCGTGCGCTCCGGATCCTGGAGGACGAAGTCGAGGGCATACTGTTTCTTGCCCGGGAGGATCTTGTCGCCCCGGTAGACATCGAAAAGGGAGACGGACTTGATGAGTTTCTTGCCGGCACGGAAGGCGCTCTGGCGGAGGTCGGCGTAGGAGACCCCCTCGTCCAGCAACAGGGCCAGGTCACGGCGCACCTCGGGGAACTTCGGAAGTTCCTGGAAGGAGAACTTGTCGCGGCGCACCAGCGGGAACAGCACCTGCCAATTAATTTCGGCGGCGAAAACCGGCTGCTTGATACCGAACCGCCTGGCGAGGACCGGGTTCACGGTGCCGAGGGTCGCGAGCACCTGCGGCTGCCTGCCCGGCAGACTGTACGTCTGCCCTTCGGCAAACAGGTCGGCAGGAGCGGTGCCCGTCAGCAGCGTGGACGGGTCGATGCGGTAACGCTTGAGAAGCAGTTCCACATAGCCCTTCAACTCGAAGAAATCGCTCTTTTGAGCGGGAGTACGCCACACTTTGTCCGGTGTTCCAGTGATGAAGAGGGCGAAGGCCTGGTGCTCCTCATAGCCCTCCAGTTTCGTCCCGTCCGTCCCTTCCCGGCGCTGGTAGACGGAACCATACTCGAAGGTCCGCATCGAAGAAACCTGGCGGTTGATATTGTAGGCAATGACTTCCAGACCGCTCAGCAGAAGGGTCTGGCGCATCACGTTGAGGTCCTGGCTGAGCGGGTTGACAATCCGCACGCACCGCTCGACGGGATAGGTGGCGAGCGGCCGGTAGTAGTCCTCCTTGGTCAGGGAGTTGTTCATCGTCTCCACGAAGCCGTTGGCGGCGAGGAAGTTGGAGATGTTGTTGCGGATGGCTTCCGGCTCCGGCGATGCGGAAGGGTTCACACTCATGCGGAGCGTCCGGGGCAGTTCGATGTTGTTGTAGCCGTAGATGCGGAGGATTTCCTCCACGACGTCGCATTCGCGATAGACGTCGACCATGTAGGTCGGGACGGCGACGAGGGCCCCGTCCTCCCGCCGGTCGATGAACTGGTAGTCCAGGGCCTCAAGGATCTTCTCGATGGTCTCCCCGCCGATCTCCTTGCCGATGAACCGCTGGATGCGGCCGTAGTCCAGGTCGACCTGCTTCCGGGCGATGGGGGCCGGGTAATTCTCCCGGACCGTCCCGACAACCCGGCCGCCGGCGAGTTCCTGGATCAGGAGGGCGGCCCGGAAGGCGCCGTAGCGGGCGGCTTCGGGATCGGCACCGCGCTCGAAGCGGAAGGAGGCGTCGGTGGAGAGCTGGTGGCGCTTGGCGGTCTTGCGGACAGAGGCCGGATCGAAATAGGCGCCTTCGATGAACACGTCGGAGGTCGCTTCGGTGACGCCGGAGTCCTCGCCGCCGAACACACCGGCGATGCACATCGGCCCTTCGGCATCGGCGATGACCATGTCGGCGGCATCCAGTTTGCGCTCGACGCCGTCCAGGGTCACGATGCGCTCATCCTGGGCCGCACGGCGGACGATGACCTTGCCGCCGCGGACCTTGCCGGCATCGAAGGTGTGGAGCGGCTGGCCGCTCTCGAAGAGCACGAAGTTGGAGATGTCCACGACGTTGTTGATGGGCCGCAGGCCGATGGACAGGAGGCGCTTCTGGAGCCATTCCGGAGAGGGGCCGACCTTCACGCCGCGGACGGTGACGCCGATATAGCGCGGGGCACCGAGGGTATCCACGACCTCAACCGGCATCGACTCCCCTTCCCCTTCGGCGAAGGCCTCCACGGACGGGAGGTGCAGTTCGCAGGGGATGTCGCGGGAGCGGAGGTAGGCGTACAGGTCGCGGGCGACGCCGATATGGGAGGCCGCGTCGATGCGGTTGGCCGTGATCTCGTATTCGATGACGGCCTCGTCCTTGAGGTGCAGGTATTCCTTGGCAGGGGTTCCGGGCACGGCCTCCGGTTCCAGGACCATGATGCCGTCATGGGAAGCGCCGATGCCGAGCTCGTCCTCCGCGCAGATCATGCCGAAGGATTCGACCCCGCGGATCTTGGACTTCTTGATCTTGAAATCGCCGGGCAGGACCGTTCCGATGCGGGCGAACAGGACCTTCTGCCCGGCCGCGACGTTGGGGGCGCCGCAGACGACCGTCACCGGCTCCGGCGACCCGTCATCGACCGTGGTGATGTGCAGGTGGTCGGAATCGGGATGCGGGATGCAGGTCAGGACCTGTGCGACGACGACGCCCGCAAGGCCGCCCGGGACCTCCTCCTGGAGACTGACGGAATCCACTTCGATACCGATGGAGGTCATCGCCTCCGCCACCTCGTCCGGCGTCAGACCACAGGTCAGGTACTCCTTGAGCCAATCGTAAGAAAGTTTCATATACGCTTAATTTTCAATATCTTCTTTACTGAACAGGGATTGCACGAAGGCGCGTTTGTCGAACACCTTGAGGTCGTCCACGCCCTCGCCGATGCCGATGAACTTGACCGGGAAACGGAACTGGTCCACGATGCCGATGACCACCCCGCCCTTCGCGCTGCCGTCGAGCTTGGTCACGGCCAGGGCGGTCACATCGGTCGCCTTGGAGAACTCCTTGGCCTGGACGAAGGCGTTCTGCCCGGTCGAGGCGTCCAGCACGAGGAGCACTTCATGCGGCCCGTCCGGGACGACGCGGCGGATGACGTTGCGGATTTTCGTCAGTTCGTTCATCAGGTCCACGCGGTTGTGCAGGCGGCCGGCCGTGTCGATGAGCACGATGTCGGCACCCTTCGCGACGGCGGACTTGACAGTGTCGAAGGCCACGGCGGCCGGGTCGGCCCCCATCGGCTGCTTGACGATGTCCACCCCGGCGCGTTCCGCCCAGATGGTGAGCTGGTCCACCGCGGCGGCCCGGAACGTGTCGGCGGCGCCGAGGACGACCTTCTTCCCCTGGGCCCGAAGCATGGAGGCGAGTTTGCCGATGGTCGTGGTCTTGCCCACGCCGTTCACGCCCACGACGAGCATCACGTACGGCTTCTTCGAGAAGTCGAACGGCACGACGGGCTCCTCCTCGCCGTTGATATCCAGCAACTTGCCGATCTCGTCCCGGATAAGGTCCACGAGTTCGTCCAGGGAGACGTAGCGGTCCTTCGCCACCCGGTCCTCCAGGTTGTCGATGAATTTCAGGGTCGTGTCCACGCCCATGTCGGACGAGAGGAGCGCCTCCTCCACGGCGTCGAGCACTTCTTCGTCGACCTTGGACTTTCCCACGATCGCCCGGGAGAGCTTCTGGAAGAAGTTCATATTGGTCTTCTTGACGCCTTTATCGAAAATTCCCATGGTCCTTTTCTCTTTAATCTGCAAATATAATCATTTTATGGACACGAAAAAAGGCCCGGCACCGCCGGAGAGGATTGGGAACCGCCGTGGAAGGAATGGCCCGACCGTCCTGAAACAGAGACCTTCCATCGGAGTTCAGCGAAACAGCAGAGACAGAGCAAGTTACAAAATGCCCGATGGAAGGTCACCTTCCTGGCGGGCAGACCTTCCATCCAAGCATTCGTATATGACAGATTGTCAGTCCATTACAATTCGAAGGATGGAAGGACAAATACCATCTGCGAACTTGATGGCAGAAACACCGTTCAGCGATACCCGGTCAAAAGTGCGTCCATCGAATACAACCCACTCCTTCAAACGGACCAGGGTCCCATCCAGGGGTGTCTGTTCAATCTCTTCGACCTTCACGCCGACCCGCTGCCCCGACCGCATCACCAGCGTATCCGCCTGGGACCACCCGTGTACCCACATGAGGGACAGCAACAACATCAACATCTCTCTTCGCATATGCATATTCTTTTAAGTTTGTTCATTGATTCGGACGGATTCCAGGCCGTTTTCCCGTCCGAACGTCACTTTCCCATCGGTTTGGACGGGTTTTCCGCCTGTTTTCCGTCCATCCTCCAGCATGGAGACGGCAGGTCTGCCAGCAACGCACTGTCAACCTGATACGGCCGACCTGTCCGTCGGATCTTCCCGTGTCATTCCATCCGGGGGAATCGGAGGATTCCACAAAGGCTCCTCGGAAACCTGCCATTCCCCTTCCATACTGGAACATCCTTGCCCATGGACATAGAATCCCTGGTCGAAACACACCTTGGCAATCTGGTCT
>JAFUZO010000081.1 GCA_017476575.1 Bacteroidales bacterium
CGATGAAAGGTGAGGCAACAAAGTTGTGGAAAAACTATTTCGCGTTGAAGCATGAATCAGCCATAACTGCTCTTGCTTAACAATGATTATTGACTATCTTTGCACAACACCGGTTAACCTATATCAGGACGTTCAAGTCCTAACTCATTAACTCACAAATCCGGTAAACCTATTTTAGGACAAGACACCGACGGGCCGGTCGGTCCGGAACAGATCAATCCAAGTCGTCGTCAAGGTCGGTGACAGCAGCGCCGTTGCCCATCAGGAAGGACTTCATGAAGTCGTTGAGGTCGCCGTCCAGAACGCCCTGGGTGTCGGCCGTGGACCAGCCGGTGCGGAGGTCCTTGACCAGTTTGTAAGGATGGAGGACGTAGTTGCGGATCTGGGACCCCCATTCGATGCGCTTCTTCTGCCCTTCGAGTTCGGCTTGCTTCTCCTGGCGTTTCTTGAGTTCGATGTCGTAGAGACGGGACTTGAGGATAAGGAGGGCGCGCTGGCGGTTGTCCTGCTGGGAACGGGTCTCGGTGTTCTCCACCATGATGCCCGAGGGAATATGGCGGACGCGGACGCCGGTCTCAACCTTGTTGACGTTCTGGCCGCCGTGGCCGCCGGAGCGGAAGGTGTCCCATTCCAGGTCGCCGGGGTTGATCTCGATGTGGATGCTGTCGTCGACGAGGGGGTAGACGAACACCGACGAGAAGGTTGTCTGGCGTTTGCCCTGCGCATTGAAGGGCGAGATACGGACGAGGCGGTGCACACCGTTCTCGGCCTTGAGGTAGCCGTAGGCATAGTCCCCTTCCACCTCGATGGTCGCCGACTTGATGCCGGCCTCCTCCCCTTCCAGGAGCGAGGTCACCGTCATCTTGTAGCCGTTGCGCTCGCCCCAGCGGAGGTACATGCGCATCAGCATCGCCGACCAGTCGTTGGCCTCGGTGCCGCCGGCGCCGGAGTTGATGGTGAGGACGGCGCCGAGGTTGTCTCCCTCGCCACCCAGCTTGTTGCGGAGTTCCAGGGCCTCCACGGCCTCGACCGCCTGTGCGAAAGCCGTATCCAGTTCGCGGGTCTCGTCGGTCTCCACGGCCTCGTCTTCGGCGCCGGAAACGCTGTCCCGGGCGAAATCGTAGAGCACATCAAGGTCGTCCACCAGTCCGGATGCCTTCTGGAAATCCGTCACCCATGACTTCACGCCGGCGAGTTTCTTGAGGAAGGTCTCGGCCGCCTTGGGGTCGTTCCAGAAATCGGGAGCAAGGCTCTCCTGCTCCTTTCCAGCCACATCCTTCCGCTTCCCGGCGATGTCCAGGCATTTTTCCAATGTCTCCAGGCGGGTCCGGAGGTCCTTGATCTGTTCTGCTGTAATCATGACATTTTCTTTAATCTTACAAAAATACGAAAAAACTCCGTATATTTGTATATCTATGGCTACCATCGGCATCTTCGACTCGGGTTCAGGCGGCCTTTCCGTCTACCGGGAGATCGTAAAGGTCCTCCCGCAGGAGCGGTATGTCTATTTCGCGGACAACGGGCACTGCCCCTACGGCGGCAAGACGGCGGCCTATATCCAGGACCGGGCGCGGGCCGTCACGGAAATCCTGCTCTCGCTGGGCGCCGACCTCATCGTGGTTGCCTGCAACACGGCCACGGCGGCGGCCATCGCCACGCTCCGGGCGGAGTATCCCGCCGTCGCCTTCATCGGCATGGAACCGGCGGTCAAGCCGGCCGCCCTCGGGACGGAGAGCGGCGTCATCGGGGTTCTCGCCACGGCCGGCACCCTGAAAGGGTCGAAATACCTCACGACCAAAGGGCGCTTCGAGGAGGATGTCACCATCGTGGAGCATGTCGGACAGGGCTTCGTCGAACTCGTCGAAAACGGCATCCTGGACGGTCCCGAGGCGGAAGCTACCGTCCGGGCCTCCCTGCAACCTCTCCTCGATGCCGGGGCTGACCGCATCGTCCTCGGCTGCACGCATTACCCCTTCCTCCGGCCGGTCATCGAGCGCATCGCCGGTCCCGGCGTCGAGGTCATCGACCCGGCCCCGGCCGTCGCCCGGCAAACCCTCCACATGCTGGAAGAGCGCGGCATCCCGACCGGGCAGGGCCCCTTCTCCGTCGACCTCTATTTCTCCGGGCAGCCGGAAGCCCTGCAACGCATCTACCGCCTGCTGTAAGGAGGCCTCCGTCGCCCCGAAGCACTTACCGCATTATTCCTCAATCCATTTGCACCCGAAAACCGATAACCGCATGACACTCATCGGCATACCTGCTTCCGGGCATGCGAACCCAACCTTCGACGGATTCCCGTCCGAACCGTCGGAAGGGATCCGTTCGGTCGGGGAAATGGACCCATCTGCCCATATCATACCCACGGCACCACCCGTCATGCCCGGCTCTGACCGGGCATCTCCCCCTTCTCCAGGGGACCTTCCATCGGCCATCTTGGAAATCCCAGAAAACCAGCAACATATAAAACACCCGATGGAAGGTCCGCCTCCCACGGGGTAGACCTTCCATCCGTCTTTTCATAATGCATTCATTTTCAGACGCCTTCAAAACACTTGATGGAAGGTCCGATGTATCGTCCTAAAAAAAGTTTACCAAAAAACGATTAAAAATGGACGTTTTCTTGATACACCTATCGCCCTTCCAGCTCCTTCAAAGCCCGATTTTCCAGGAAAAACTGCCAATATCCGGTCTCTCTGAGGACGAAATACCTTCCGGGACAGGTGGCTGGAGAAACCGATGGTGGATTATCCGTAACTGATTGGCGTCGAACTAATTGTAACGATTCCATCCCTAACCGTGCAGCCTCCCCTTTCCGAGGGCCCGGTCTGCCCGACGCCGGCCTCTTCCCGGATGCTCCCTGCACCGACCTCTCGACTACCTTGCCACACACCACCCCCAATGCCCCCAAGAAACACCCACCTGCCAGACAGTCAGCCTGCTATGGGTTTTCGGGTGCAATGGATTTGCACCCGAAAACAAGCATGTCGCAGATTGTCAAGCCGACAGGTGCTTCACGAAACAAAAAAAGCCCGACGCAGGGCCGGGCTGTGGGAGAGATGGAAGCGTCTAGCGGTAGACGCTATACTGGTTGTAGAGGGAGCCGTACATCTGGCCGAGGACTTCGAGGTAGGGCTGGCCGTCGAAGAGGGTCGTCCGGTAGACGGTGTTGTCCACCATGAAGTATTCGATACCGTTCAGGACGATGGTCTCGTAGTCGTCCGGGAGGGAGGTCACAAGGGCGCCGGCCGGAGGAACGATGGTCGTGTAGGTACCGGAAGCACTCACCGTGTAGAAGACACCGTCCTGATAGAAGTAGTCTGAATTGGCATAGGCATAGCTCTGGACAAGACCCAGTTTGTTGGCCAGTTCATAAGCGGTCAGGGCCCGGCTGCTGTTGAGGGCATAGGAGGCGTTCTGGGCCGCGATGCGGGCGTTGTTCTGGGCGATAATCAGGTTCTGCTGCGCAATCACGTTGTAGTTGTCGAAAACCGTATTGTAGGTCCGGTAGGTGTTGCAGTAGTAGGAGAACCGGATGGCGCGGAGGATGGCCCGGTCGATGGCTGCCTCAAGCGGGGTGCCGAACGGAGGGCGGCAGACGACATAGACACTGCCGAACGGACGGTAATAGATGCCGTTGTAGAAGTAGTAGTCGATGCCCCAGTGGCTGATCCGGCGATACTGCGGCGGCAGCGCATGGATACGGTAACCGTAGTAGTGCGGATGGTCGCCCCAGAAATTGCCGGGACGGTCCCAGGCCATGATGGTACGCTCCCGCGGAGGGACACGCTGGATGTTGTGGCTGTTGTCCATCCGGTAGTCGTCGTTGTAGCGGTAATTGCCGCCTGCATCCCGGTAGGTGTCTTTCGGCTCAGACTTTCCGGCTGTCGCCGTGGAAGTGGTCGCCGCGCTGGTGAGTCCGCCGCGGGTCACATTGGTCGCCGTAGAACGGACCGTATTGCCGGAAGCAGCCGTACTGGTCGAGCGGGTCGTGGCGGAAGTTCCGGAAGAGGAACGGGTCGTGGCCGTAGAGCCCGTGGAGCGGGTCGTGCTGCCCGAAACCGTGCCAGTCGAGCGGGTCGTGCCGGAAGTGGAACCGGTCGAACGAACCGTGCTGCCGGAGACCGTCCCGGAGGAACGGGTGGTTCCCGTAGTGGATCCCGTCGAACGGGTCGCGCTGGAAGTTCCTGAGGTGGAACGGGTTGTGGAAGTGCCGGTCGATCCAGTAGAACGGGTGGTCGTGCCCGTGGTTGTGCGGGTCTTGTCATCCTGGGTGGTGGCAGACCGGGTCGCTGTGGAACCGGAGGAACGGGTCGTGGATGTACCGCTGGTCACACTGCCGGTCGAACGGGTGCTGGAAGCCGACCCGGTGGAACGGGTCGTCGATCCCGTCGAGCGGGTCGTATTGTTCTGAGTGGAGGCAGACCGTGTCGCCGTCGAGGAAGAGGATGTGGAGCGCGTCGCCGCAGAACCGGAGGAACGGGTCGTGCTCTGGGAAGAAGTGGAACGGGTGGATGAAGTCCCGGAGGTGCTCCGCGTCTGGGCCGAAGCTCCGGGCGCCGTCACAAGGGCGACGGTCATCGCGAGGGCGGCAGCTGTTGTCAGAATCTTTTTCATAGTATCATCGCATTATAGGTACAAATAATATTTCCGGGAAAGGGTCTTGAAATCCTCGACATCTTTCGTCCACCAGGATACGATGTCTTCGACCTTCATCCGCTTTCCGAAATTCACTCTTACATAATCCGTACCACAAACGATGTCGAGCATCCGCGTCTTTTTCATCGTCTTGTACGGATTCCGTTCCGGGTAGAGTTCGTTCACGGCCTGCAAGACATAGAACTGCGTAAGGGTGATCGGAGCGTTCTCGTAGTCGGTATAGAAAAACTGGACCCCGTGCAGGAGTTTGCCGGAAGCCGAGCCGGAGACAGGCTTGTAATGGATGGTCCGGAAGGCCGTGCCCGGGATTCCATAGCTGTCCAGTCGGGATTTCAGTGCATCTGCATCGATCCATTCGGCGGCGAAGGTTTGGAACGGAATCGTATAGCCGACCCCGATGTTGAGATGGCCGAACTCCCCGGCGATACCCGCAGACGGATAGCCGATGGCGGAGGCTTCCGACGGAATATTCGGGGACGGGAGGATCCAGGGCAGGCCCGTATCCTTGTAGAGCATGTCCCGATGCCAACCCCGCATCGGAACCACGGTCAGGCGGCATTTCAGCGGCGCCTCGTCCCCTTTCTGGCCGCAGTTCAACCCTTCTTCGTTGATCAGGCCCGCAAGTTCCCCGACGGTCAGGCCGTAGACGTAAGGAATCCGGAATTCGCTCACAAAGGAATGGAAACCCGGCTCGACCAGGCCGCCTTCGACCTTGAGGCCGCCCAGCGGATTGGGACGGTCCAGGACCACGACTTCGATGTCCAGCTTCGCGCAGGCCCGCATCACCAGGCCGAGGGTGCTGATGAACGTATAGGAGCGCGTGCCGATATCCTGAATATCGTAGACCATCACATCGATGCCCCGCAGCATCTCCGGGGTCGGTTCCCGCGTCGCCCCGTAGAGGGAATACACGGGAAGGCCGGTCTTGGGGTCCTTCGAATCCTCCACATGGTCACCGGCATAGACATCGCCCCGGACCCCGTGCTCGGGACCATACAAGGCCACCAGCTCGACCTCCGGTGCTTCGAAGAGGATGTCGATGGTGGAGCGCAGGTTCCGGTCCACGCCGGAAGGGTTGGTCACCAAGCCGACCCGCTTGCCTTGCAACTCCTCGAAACCGTATTGCTCCAGCATTTCAAGGCCGGTATAGACGGTATCCCGGCGGGGAACCTCTTTCACCACCTCCTTCACGACCACGACGGGTTGCGGTTTTCCAGCCGGTTCCGTCGGCACAGGCTCTTGCCAGGGCACTTCGAAGGTAACCTGCTCCTGAGACGGGCGGGCAGCAGGGCGCAGCAACGAACAGGAAGTTGCTGACAGGACAATCAGTATCAAGTATCTTTTCATATCAATGGGTGTTTTTTCCAAATGTTTCCGGAATTCCCCGACGGACCAGGAGGACAGCGGTGACGGTCGCCAGGCAGCAGGCCATGACGAAGCCGAAGTAGGCGGGATAACCCATCGCCTCCTCCAGAAGGCCTGCTACCATGCCCGGCAGCATCATCGAGGCGGCCATGAAGGCGGTGCAGAGTGAATAATGCGAAGTTTTGAACTCCCCTTCCGAGATATAGATCATGTACAGCATATAGGCCGTGAAGCCGAAACCGTACCCGAACTGTTCGATGAAGACACACGTCCCGATAACCCATAACGGAACAGTATGGACGACAGCCATATACCAATACACGACGCAGGGCAGGGCCAAAGAGAGGGCCATCGGCCAGAGCGCTTTCCGGAGCCCCCACCGTGAGATGGCCATCCCGCCGAGGATGCCGCCGAGGACGATGCCGATGACGCCGACCGTATTGTTGATGAGACCGTAGTTCACCGTCGAGAGTGCCATCCCGCCCGCTTCTGCATGGTCGACAAGGAAGGCCGGGACAATCTTGAGGGCAAAGGCCTCCGGCAACCTGTAGAGCAGCATGAAGACGATGCCCAGCCAGGAAAGCGGCTTGCGGAAGAACGTTGCGAACGTGCGCCCGAACTCGCGGAAGATGTCGCCGGTCCGGGTGGTTTTCCGCAGACGGTCCGATGCAGGCCTGGGCAGGATGAAGAGATGGTAGAGGGCCAGCGCCGCCCAGATGCCGGAAGTCAGCAGCAGGGTCATCCGCCAAGAGTGCGGGATATCCCCCGACCGCAGTTCAACAACCCCGGCGAACACGACCAGCGCCCCCTGCACGAACAGGTTGGCCAGACGGTACGTGGTGCTGCGGATGCCGACGAAGAAGGCTTGCTCACCGTCGGAAAGGCCCAACATGTAGAAACCGTCCGCTGCGATATCGTGGGTCGCAGAAGCGAACGCCGTAATCCAGAACAGGGCCAGGGTGACGGTGAAAACACTGACCGGCGTGCCTTCCGCCGTGATTTCCGGACGGGGCAGGGTCACGGTGAGGCCAAGGAACAAGATGACCATCAGCGCCTCCATGGTGACGACCCACCAGCGCTTGGTCTTGAGGATGTCTACGAACGGGCTCCAGAATGGCTTGATGAGCCAGGGAAGATACAACAGGCTGGTGTACAGAGCCATGTCGGCGTTGGACATCCCCATCTTCTTGAACAGGATGGTGGAGATGTTGTTCACGACGAAGTACGGGATACCTTCGGCGAAATACAGGGTCGGGACCCAGGTCCAGGGGCGGTGCGTCTTCATGATTCAAGCGAGGTTCCAGGATAATAGAAAGCAAGGATTTCCCGATAGGTACAGCCCTGCGAGGCCATGACCGCAGCTCCGATCTGGCAGAGGCCCACCCCGTGCCCCCATCCGTGTCCGTGCAGGACGACCTCGTCAGCGGTCACCTCCACGTCGAACCAGGAACTGTACAGGTGGGTCGGGGATAGGAATTTTCTGATAACCAGTTCCTTGCCGACATCCAGGGTCTCCTTCGTCCCGACGATGCGGAGTTTCGAGATCCGGCCTGAACCGCCGCGTTCCAGCGGATGCAGGGCCACGAGGCGGCCGATGTCATGCCCTGAACGGTGAGTAATCAGCGCCGACAGCTCGTCGATGCCGTACCGCACTGTCCAGTCGTGGAAATCGCGCGTCTCGAGGTCGTACTCGTTCAGGACCTGCTCCAGGACCGCCGCATCCTGCGTATCGCAATACGGGTCATCCTGTACCGGGAGATAGGGCTCGTCGTGGTCGTCCCAGCAGGTCGAGAACCGTTCGGTCCGTCCACCGCAGCACTTGGAAAAACGGGCGTCGACCAGCTTCCCGTCATAATGCAGTACCTGTCCCCAGGTCTCGTCGACAGCATCTTTCGCATGCCCGCTGATAACGCGGGTCAGTCCTTGGTAGCGCTGGCAATGGTCATCCGCGCAGACATCGAAATGCCGATGGTCCTCATGGTCGGACCAGCAGCGGATTTCCGGAACCGCCGGAACAGGTGCAGCGATGGTCTCCCCCCCCCTGCGCTCCATATCCAGCCAGGTCACGAGCGAGGGGACATTGTCGAAATCGTACGCCGGACCGGACGGACGGTGCGACCGGCGGGCCTCCACCTGCGCCATGACCCAGGAACGGGATATGACGGCATGGGCCTTGAGAAACTCCAAGGAGGCGGTCGCCTTCATTTCAGAAGAGATGACACTGACCAGGTAGTCTTCCAGGCCGATGAGGTTGACGGCGCAGACCTTGCCGTCCTCGACGATGAATTTCAAGGTTCCGGCGAAACGCTGGTCCTCCTTGCGCTCCCAATGGAAATCGACCCCGATGGTCACGCCGTAGAGGATGAAGGACGGCTCGGCGAAGAGAGTCGAGATGGTGACGGCCTCGAAGACCAGCTCGTCGTAGAGCGAGCCGTTGTAATCGATCTTCCCCTCCCGGTAGGAGACTTTCTGCGGACCGGCGCCGTCGGAGATGATCTCGAAAAAGATCTCGTCCGCGGCCATGATGCCGACCTCGATCCGCGGCTGCGTGCGCACCAGGCGCCATAGGAGACGGGCCTCGACTTTCTCTGTAAGGGTGACTTCCTCCAGGATTGCTGTCACATCCTGCCGGGTCAGCCGTCCGAAGGCGTCCTCATCCGGGATCACGAAGAAACCGGCCATGTCTGCCGCTCCGGGCCGGAGACCGTGGGAATGCTGCCGGGAACGGCCGACGACGACCGCCCGGTATTCGCCTTCGCTGCAAAAGGTCAGGGCGTTGAAGCGAGGCTCGGTCTCGCCGTCCACCAGGTCCATGCAGTCCAGAAGGCGGTAGAACATCTTCGCCATGGACTTGGAGGTGCGGGAGCGGAGCAGGAAGACACCGCGGCAGAAATGCTTGTAATGGAACAGTTGGGCATCCTGGACGGAGGCCACATAGTCGATGTCGCCCCGGAGCGCTTCGGGAATCTCCCCTCCCGCGGCGGCGATGGCCCGCAAGAGCCGTTCCGCCGTCCGCTCCAGCGGCATGTACCCCTTCGGGCAGGCCTGGAAATGGGCATGTTCCGGTACCGTCGTCCCGCTGTTGGGACTGTTGTAGAAGACGACGTAGTCCCCCAGTTGCTGCGCGAGGTCCAGCATGTCCACATAGCGGTGCCAGATGGTCTGTGGAGCATGGACCTCCCGGGTGATGACCAGATGGTTCGGGAAGATCGGTGCCCGGTTCACCAATACATTGTACTTGCGGCCCTTGCGCCCCTCGAACTTGAACGAATGCTGATGTTCCAGGTAGTTTTCCTCGCAGAGCGGGCAGCCGTGGTCGATGACCGGCAGGCGCCCGGGGTTGGACTGGAGGGTCGAGAGCAGCCCGCCGATAGGCATCTGGCGGGTCTGCGCCCCCTTGAGCGCCCGGTATTTCGCCGCCACCGCCGGCCATACGGACAGCTGGTCATGAACAAATTTGTCGATATCGATAGCCATAACGGACGTAAAGATACGGCTTCCTCGCGACTTCCCCAACTTTTTCCGCCCCCGGTAGTTTGACAGCATAATTTTCGGTTTATTTTGGTAGAAGGCCCTGCAGGGTCTTTTTTTTGTCAAGTATTCTTTTTATCTTTGTAGCTATATAAGGCTATATTGATATGAAGTTGACAGTAAGCAGGTCTCAGAA
>JAFUZO010000082.1 GCA_017476575.1 Bacteroidales bacterium
TGACCGGGATAAGACCTGGGAAGACAACCAAAAACAGGGATAATGACGAAAGTCAACCTATACCAGTAATAACGTTAAACCAGAGTCAACTTCTATCAGGGATAGGCTCCAATCGGAGTCAACCTAAATCCGGAAATGACAATCTGTCAAAATAAGGGCTGTATCAAAGCGTTGTTTTCTGCAAATATAGTACAATCATTTTTAATACACAAGTTTGTGCAACTTGGACATGACGATGACAATCCCACCTCCCGGTGGCGCCCGCCTTGACGAAGGCATGAAAAATGCCTATATTTGTCTGTTATGATACAGACATTGATCCTTTCCTTCCTGGCCGCAGCGGCCATACAGGTCCACCACTGGCAGATTCCGGTGGTCCCCGACAAGGATGTCCCCGTGGCATCCGTCACCGTTTCCAAAGGTGAAGCCCCGCGGCTCGACTTCTCGGTCAAGGGCATTCCCGCCAAAGCTCTCCGCAGTGCCTATATCAAGAACGATATCCTCTATGTGAACCTGGACGGCGCCCGGGTGAAGGATGTCCGGAAGAAATTCACGCTCAAGGTCAAGGCCCAGGGCGCTGCAGTCGAGGTGACCGGAGACCCGAAGCATCGCCTGGCCCGCAAGGTCCGTACCGGCGGGGACGACGGCGTCGCCGCTTTCCGCATCCCTGGCCTCGTGACCACGAAGAAGGGTACCCTCGTGGGCGTCTACGATATCCGCTATAAGGATTCCCGCGACCTCCAGGGCCATATCGACGTCGGCGTGAGCCGTTCGACGGACGGCGGCCAGACCTGGGGGCCGATGATCGTCGCCATGGACATGGGCGACTGGGGCGGCCTGCCCGAAGACCAGAACGGCATCGGCGACCCGTGCATCCTCATGGACGAGGTGACCGGAGACTTGCTCCTGTTCGCAGCCTGGACCCATGGGAAGCCAGGAAAGGCTGCCTGGTGGACAGCGGAGAGCGGTTTCGCCCCGGAGACGACGCCGCAACTGATGATGGCCCGCTCGACGGATGACGGGCTCTCCTGGTCCGATCCGGTCAACCTGACCCGCCAGGTCAAGCAGGAACCGTGGCTCTTCACGTTCCAGGGACCGGGCCGCGGCATCACGATGGAGGACGGCACCCTCGTGGTCCCGTTCCAGCACCAGGAGCCGGACCGTACGCCGGCCGCCGGTATCATGTACTCGAAAGACCGGGGGAAGACCTGGAAGGTGCACCGGTATGCCAAGATCAATACGACCGAATCGCAGGTCGTGGAGGTGGAGCCGGGCGTCCTCATGCTCAACATGCGGGACAACCGGGGGACCGGCCGGGCCGTTTACACCACGACGGACCTCGGCCGCAGCTGGAAACGTCATTCCTCGGACAAGCAGCTCGTCGAACCGGTCTGCATGGCCAGCCTCCTGAAGGTGAAAGCGAAAGACAATATCCTTGGACAGGACATCCTCTTGTTCTCCAACCCGTCCGATCCGAAGGACCGCCGCAACATGACGATCCAGATGAGCCTGGACGGGGGCAAGACCTGGACCCGCAAGGTCCTGCTCGACGAAGGGGGCGGCTGGGGCTACTCCTGCCTGACGATGGTCGACCGCCGCACGGTGGGCATCCTGTACGAGAGTTCGCAGGCGCACATGACCTTCCAGACAGTTTCCCTGAAAGATTTTTCGGAAGAATAATGGCCATCAAGATTCAATTGGAACGCGTGGAGACGGAACTGTTCTGCTCCAGCAAGTGGTGGGGCGACCCGGATTTCCCCACCGACATGGAATACCCGGCCGTCCGGGTCGAAGAGGACGGCGAGACCTACGATTATCCGCTGACCTTCGTCTGCCAGGTCGACTGCGAGGACATCGCACCGTTCGACCCGGAAGGGCGGCTCCCGCACGAGGGCATGTTCTACGTGTTCGCGGCCCTGGATGCCTATGCGGGCTATGAGAGCCCGGTTCCCAACGGCCCCGGTGCCTGGCCGAAGGGACAGGTCGTGGTGAAATACACCCGGCATGTCAATTTCGAGACCTTCCGCGCCTGCATGCTCGTGGACGACGACGATGCGCCCCTCACCGAACCGGCCCTGAAGATGACCTTCGGGACGTGTGCGGATGATGCGGACGGCACCCGGCTCCTGGGAGACGCCTCCTCCGCAGGGCTGGCCGGCTTCCTCCGCATCGCCGACGGCACGGGCGGCCTCCGCTTCCCGGACGGTGCCGCCCTGGAACTGTCCTACACCCCGTCCGACCTCGAAAAAGGCTTCTGGCGGCGTGTCCAGGGCTTCCTGGTCTGACGGATGGTACTTTTTCCCGAACCGGTCGTCTAATCAGAAACTGACATGATGAAAAAGACATTTACCTTCTTGCTCCTCCTGACCGGGACCCTTTCCCTGGCGGCCCAGGATTTCGAAGGCTCCATCAAGCGTTGGAGCGACGGTCCGCTGACGTGGGAGGACTTCTCCGTGCAGCAGAGCGGCTTCCCGGTCATCTCCCGCCTGCAATACAACTGGCACGGCGCGACACAGTCGTCCCGGGTCGGCAACCTGAAAGTCGTCCGGTTCATGACGGAGAACTACATGAACCCGGTCTCCTCCTGGGTCAACCCCGATTACCGGAACCCGGCGACGCTGCTGTACAACCAGACCGCCTTCGACTATACGGAGGTCTGCCGCCGCCGGCTGCAACAGGAAATCGACCAGGGCGCCGAGAACGTTTCCCCTTCCGAACTGGCCCGGTTCTACTACAGCAAGGCGGACCGGTTCATCCAGCAGTTGGAGGAAGAGACCGACCAGGGACGGGACACGGCGCTGACCCGTTTCTACGCCGTCCAGGTCGCGGAAGAACTGGCGGCCGTGCCTGAACCGGAGGCCGTCCCGGCTTTCCGGAAGCGGAATTTCGGCATGGGGATGCTCCTCGGTTACGGGAACGAGACCTATCTCGGCACCCCGGGAGATTATTTCGGAACGCTCCACGGGGTGAAGATGGGATTTGATTTCTCGTTCAAGGACTTCTATCTCTACTGGCACTTCGTCGTCGGCGGCTCCGGCCTGCGGAGGGACCTGGCCGCCGGGATGGACTGGTCCGACGGGCACGGTCTGACCGGCATGAACATGGAGTGGTCGCTGGGCTATCCGGTCGTGGACAACGCCTGGTGGAAGGTCAGCCCCTTCGCGGGTATCGGCATGGCGGACATGGAAATCTCGTTCGGGAAGGACGCCGACGGGAGAAACATCACGGACGACATCGGCGGGTTCCGGGTCCAGGCCGGTCTCAGCACCGACCTCAAGTTCTTCCGTATGCTCGACCTGTCCAACCGCCCCGTGTACTATTACGGATGGCTGACCGGAAGCAGCCGCGGCTATTCCGAATACGCCGCCCGCCTGTTCGTCTATGCGGCCTGGAACCGCTGGGCGCGCCCCGTCGGCCCCGGCTGGTCCCTCAACTTCGGCCTGGCCTTCAACATGCACGTCTGGAACGTCCGCTGACGTCTGCCGGGCCCTTTCCTCATCCCTCCCGGTAGAGGAAATGGAATCCGCAGGAAAGAGGGTCGATGAGGTCGGCACTGCTGAACGCCTCGGCGGTGCGGCTGGTCGTGAGCACATCGCCGGCATGGCCGTGGAGCCATACGCCGAGGGCCGCCGCGTCCCGGGCGGGATAGCCCCGGGCAAGGAGCCCTCCGACCAGGCCGGTGAGTACGTCGCCGCTTCCGCCCTTCGCCAGGCCGGGGTTGCCGGTCGTGTTCACGAGGACGCTCCTGTCCGGGTTGAAGACCCTTGTATGGAATCCCTTGAGAACGACCGTGCTGTCGGTGTGGCGTGCGAGTGCCGAGGCTTTTTCTTCTTCCTGTTCCACCGGGATTTCTCCGACCAGGCGGCGGAACTCTCCCTTGTGGGGTGTGAGGATGGACCCGGCGGGGATCCGGTCCAGGAGTTCCGGATGGGCCGCCATGAGATTGAGGGCGTCGGCGTCGAGCACCATCGGAATCCCGGCCGCCCGGGCCTCGGCAAGGAGTCCCGCCAGGGCATGGAGGGTCAGGTCCGACTGACCCAGGCCGGGCCCTGCGGCGATGGCGGAATACTTCGAGATATCCTTCCGCAGTTCGCTGAAGCACTCGCGCGGCTCTTCCGAGAGCATGGCGGAAGGATAGCGGTCCACGACGGCCTGGAGCGCCCGTGCCGTGGAGTGGAGCGTCACGAGTCCGCATCCCGCATGGAGGGCGGCACCCGTAGCGAGAACCGCCGCGCCGGGCATCGTCTCGCAACCGGCCACGACGAGAAGATGGCCGTAGTCACCCTTGTGCGAGTCGTCTTCGCGGTGAAGGAGACGCCCTCTCAAGAACGCTGGTGTAATGGAAATCGGGTTCATGGCATGATTCGGTCTTTGTCTCCGGGACGGGATGGCAGGGGGGAACCTGTCCATTCCCTCTTTTCAGACGGGTATTCGATGATGTGTGTTTCTTCCATCAGGCAATTGTTCTATCGGTTCTGCAAATGTAAGAAAAGTCCGGCAAGACTTGCAGACTTTTCACTATCTTTGCGCATGGACAACGATACATGGTTCTGCGAAAATGAAAGCGAGGAAGAAACAGAAGAAACTCCGGATCACCGAGGCCAACTTCATGCTGGCCAACCGCCGTGCCGCCCGGCTCGAAGAAATCGAGCGGTTCGGCCGACCGGTCGCGTTCCGGAAGGCCCTGCATAAGTCCAAGAAGGTGTATGACCGGAAACGGTTCAAAAAGGGCGCGGACGGAGAAGAGTGACGCCCCAAGGATATGCCCGGGGAAACGCTTGGCCCGCCCGGTGACCTCCGCCGGCAAGACCTTCCATACGCTTTCTGGGAAATAACGGAAGGTCAATGCTTTATAAAACGTCGGATGGAAGGTCCCTGGGAGCCGTTCAATAGTAGAATTTGATTTCTTGCCGGGTTGGGCCATATTCATCATCCAGGAAGGTCAGTGTATATCCTTGGAGTTGGGCGTTGGCGTCGAATTGATAGTCCCAGTTCCATTGTCCATCCGATCCCGGACTGCGGGCCGTATGGAGCAGATGCCGGTTGTAAGGCCCGCAGAATGAATAACCCATCGGGTCTCCCGGGAGCCATTGCCCCAGTTGGGAAACCCAGTCGACAGTGCCGTAGAACGGATTGTCGAGGTCATAATAGGTGAACGTGCATGCCGCATCGTTCCATCACGGCATCATCAGCAGGATGACTGCGGAGGAAACGATTATACCGACGTCTTTTTCTCTTTCCGTGCCACCAGGTGCCAGACGAAATCGGCCGCTAAGATGATGATGAAGATCCGGCCTGCTGTTGAAAGAGGCTCATGCCTTGTCCATGAAGAAAGGATCCAGACGGCGATGGTCGCCACATCGACCTCCGGCGACAGGATATGGCACTCCTTCCGGAAGAACTCGCCTATCGTCATGTTCTTGTATCTTCCTTCCGCTATCCATTGGATGATTCCGACCAGACCGGCCAGTGCAAAAAGGATGTCCAGCAGGAGCAGCGCCCTTTCGACGAAAATCAAGAAGATCCCGCCCAGGAAAAGACTGACATAGAGCAGCAAAGGCATCGGGTTTTCCTGCAGGTATCGGGGAATCCCGGCCTGCCGGTCAATAAACAGGCACAATATCACCACGAGCAACAACAGGGCAGAGGAGACCATGCCGACGACTCCCGGGAATCCCAGGTACAACAGATAACAGAATGCGGCGGTTAACAAGAGCATGATGGCCCACTCAAAGCCTTGGGACTTTTTCATTTTCTCCATACCCAATCAATGTTTAAGTTCGCTATGCCACAAAGATACGATTCCCCGCTCTTATTTCCAAGCAGAAGGATGGATATGTCCGAAAAAAGTTGTATCTTTGAAAGGAAAAGGAGGCCCCGGTAGTTTGACAGCATAATTTTCGGTTTATTTTGGTAGAAGGCCCTGCAGGGTCTTTTTTTTGTCAAGTATTCTTTTTATCTTTGTAGCTATATAAGGCTATATTGATATGAAGTTGACAGTAAGCAGGTCTCAGAA
>JAFUZO010000007.1 GCA_017476575.1 Bacteroidales bacterium
AAAGATACAAACGTTTGCAAAAATCCGCAAGCCACGCGACGACTTTTCTCCATAACATGCTCTGCAACGGGCAGAGCCTCAGCCCTAAGGTATCTTCAGTGCAGGCATAAAGTATCCTGGGCTGATGCGGAGCCGGTCTACAGTGCTCCCCGTCTCGAAAGAAGCGTCCGTGATATACATGGAACGAGGATGGATGTTGTTGCGGTCATGGTGCGCATGGAACACATAGCGCAGGTGCCCCTCCTTGTCCGTGAAGAAGGCCCCATGTCCGGTACCGACCAGGTCGCCGGGGAACTGGAGGATTGGATTGTCGGGATACTTGGTCCACTCCCCCATCAAGTCGGAGGTCGTGGCGCAACCGATTCCATAGGACGGGCTCTCATAACTGTTGGCCGAATAGGTCATGTGATAGACACCAAGGTGCTTGAGGATGAAGGGGCCCTCATTGACCGTCGGGGCGATCCGCTCCCAATCCTGGCTCATGTGGATACAGGGGTGCAGCGTCTCTGTCCGGAGGGTCATGAGATCGGATTCCAATTCGGCAATCCAGACGTTCAGCCCGTCGTTGAAACGGTCGAAGACCAGGTAGGGCGTGCCGTCGTCATCGATGAACAGGGAGTTGTCGATCGCCTTCTCGTCCGGGAGCATCGGCCGAAAGTCCTCCTGCACGAAAGGCCCGAGCGGAGAAGAGGCCGTGGCGACGCAGATGTGCTCGTCGGCAGAATAGTACATGTAATAGAGGGAACCGGACCGATACACTTCCGGTGCCCAGAACCAGCGGTCGGCCCAGACATCGTTCCGGTGAAGGGCCAAGCCGGCCTTCGTCCAGACCTTCAAGTCCGGAGACGTATAGACTTCGATGCCCTCATCGGCATGCGTCCCGTAGGCATAGTAGGTATCTCCGTCCAGCAGGATGAAAGGGTCCCCGAGCGGGACCGGTACGGACTGGTTCATCGGAGGGAGTCCGGCGGAGCCGTTCCCCTGCCCGCATGAAGACAGGGGAAGGAGCGCCGAAAGAGCGAGGATATAACAGGGTTTCATAGCCTACCGGTATTCAGCGTGCTGGGTCAGCTTGCCACCGCTGTTGTCGACCTCCGTCTGGGGAAGCGGCTGGCGATGGTGCTTGCCGAGCACGAAATTGTTGAATTCAGGGTCGCGGGACCGCAGTTCGTCGATACCGCCCTGTGTCGAAAGGAGTCCCCAGCGCTTGAGGTCGGCCCAACGCCAGCCCTCGAAGCAGAGTTCAAGCGGACGCTCCACCTGGATCCGCTTGAGGAAGGTCTCCCGGCTGGACAGGCAGTCCGCATAGATGCTCTCGGACAGTTTATGCAGCCCGACCCGCTCCCGTACCTGATCCACATAGCCGGCCGCATCGGTGATGGAGCCGCCGGTTTCGGCGATGCATTCGGCATAATTCAGCAGGATGTCGGCATACCGCAGGATCCGATAGTTGTTGTCAGCGAAATAATCCTCCTGGTTGCGCTGGTATTCCGTACTGTACTTGCGGATGAAGCACATGCCGTCAGTCCAGGCGTTGCCCTTGTTCCAGTTGTCGTTGTGCTGGTACTCGTTTACAATGTCGATCGTGTTGTAGTAGCGTTTCGCCCGGGGATCGTCCGGGAAGTCATCCCCCACCGTCGGGTACAGGACACTGACGAGACAGCGGATGTCGTTGGCCCCGTCGACCCGTTTCTCCTTCAGCCACTCGTCTACAAGCCAGTGGTTGGCCATCCCGTCGCCCCACCCGACACCGCCGGCCGCGAAGAACTGTGTCCGTTGGAAACCGGTCGCCATATTGGCATCATTCCCGGTCCCGCCTTTGTTCGTACCATCGAACTGGATCTCGAAGATTCCCTCCTCGTTCAGTTCATTGCGGTTCGTGAAGTTATCCTCCCAGTTGTCGATGAGACCGTAGAGCGGGCTTTCAATCAAATAGCGGAACTGCTCCAAGGCATCGGCATACCGGTGCTGCTGCATATAAGCCTTTCCCAGCAGGGCCTTTGCCGCTCCCTTGGTGGCCCGGCCGCCATCAGCACCGCTCCAACTCTCAGGAAGCCGGTCGGCCGCATACAGAAGATCCGCCTCGATCTGTTCCCAAATCTGGGCCTCGGAAGCGTCCTCCGGCTCATATCCGGCATCCACCGGTTCGAGTACCAGGGCGCCCTTCTCCCAAATCAGGTTGATCTGGAAATACCACAAGGCGCGGAAGAAGGCGGCTTGTCCGAGGATGTAGTCTTTCCGTATGGCATCCATCTCGATGTCCGGAACGAATTTCAAGACCTGGTTGGCGCGGAAGATACCGCGGTAGAAGGTCTCCCAATGCTGGGTGTTCCCTTCCCAGAAGTTGTAGTTGTTATATTCGAAACGGCACCACTGCGCCAGTTCGAGCCAGGGAGAGAGCGACTTTCCCTCATCGGAGGTCAGGTCGTACCGGAAAGAGAGCCAACGCATCCAAGTCGCCTCCTTGTAGAGGTTGCTGTAGCAGGCATTGACACCGGCCACGGCATCCGCTTCCGTCCGCCAGAATGTCGTCGAAGTGGCCTCGTTGGGGTTGTCTATGTTCAGGAGGTCTGCACTGCACCCCATCAGCAGGAGGGCAGCCGCCATATATGATAGGACTTTTCTCATGATGGATCGGATGTTAGAAGTTGAGGTCGATGCCGAACTGGACAGCCCTCAAGTTCGGGAAATTGAAATTGTGGGTCCCCCGGTTCCAGACATTCGTGTTCTTGAAGTCGGGGTCGAGCCCCTTGAAACGGGTGAAGGTGACCAGGTTGCTTCCAGAGGCGAAGAGACGGAGCGATTCGATGCCGGCACGTCCGATCAATTGCGGGCTGAAGGTATAGCCCACCTGGATGTTCTTCATCCGGAAATACGACCCGTCTTCAAGATAGCGGTCGCTCGCCATGGTGTTGCGGGCATCCCCGTAGATGATACGCGGCGTATTGCTGTCCGGATTGACCTGCCAGGGTTCCTCCCCGGCCTTGAAACGGATATAGGCCGAGTCATCCGCAAAATACCGTCCCTGCCACCGGTCCACGTCATAGACCTTGTTGCCGAACTGGCCATACCAGTCCATCGAGAAGTCGAATCCGCGCCACTGGGCAGACAGGTTGAGGCCGAGGAGGGCCTTCGGCCACGGATTGCCGACAATCTGGCGGTCGTCATCGGTGATGTTGCCGTTGTCATCGGTATCGACATACCGGACATCACCCAACTGGGGACGCTTGCCGTTGATCAGGATCGGGACGCCTTCCGAGGTCACGTAGGCATCGATCTCCTCCTGTGTGCGGAAGATGCCGTCGGTCTTGCGGAGGAAGAACATGGACAGCGGCTGGCCGATGGAACTCTTGGCCTCGCCGTTGATGTAGGTGTCCTTGCCGTACCCGAGGTCGAGCACTTCGTTGCGGAGAGTGGTCAGGTTGGCCTTCACCCCGTAGTAGAAAGCTCCGATATGGTCCTTCCAACCGAGAGAGAGTTCGACACCGACGTTGCGCAGGCTGGCGGCATTGGCCACAGGGGCGCCGCCATCGTTCCCGGTCGCAGCCGCAATCGGCATACTGGTCAGGACATCCCGGGTGGTCGCCCTGTAATACTCCGCCTCCAAGGTCAGACGGGAAGCGAGGAATGCGGCATCGAGGCCGGCATTGAGGGTTTCCTTGGTCTCCCAGCGAAGGTCGGAGTTGACGATCTTCACCTGCGTACCGCCGGCCGTCTTCTGGCCGCCGATGATGGCAATCAGCGACTGGTTCACCGTACCGATATAGTCCCAGTTACCGATGGCCGAATTTCCGAGACGGCCCCAGTTGGCCCGCAGTTTCAGGTCATCGATCCAGCTGATGTCGAAGAATCTCTCCCGGGAGATACGCCAGGCCCCGGAGAAAGACGGGAACGTCCCCCAGCGGTTCTGCGGCGACAGGCGCGAAGTCCCGTCCCGCCGGAAGGTCACGGAAGCGTAATAGCGGTTGTCATAATTGTAGTTGACACGGCCCAGGTAGGAGATCAGGGCGTTCTTCTGCTCGGAATTCCAGTTGCTCTGGGTGCCCGACCCGGCATTGAGGACGGTCAGGTACTCGCCGCCGACCTCCGGGAACACATAGCGCGTGCCGCCCAAGTCGCTCCAATAATAGGTCTGGTAGGTCATACCCAGGACGGCATCCACATGATGGACTCCGAAATCCCGGTCGAAGTTGAGCGTGTGCTCGACCAGGCGGTTGTATGTGATGTCCCGGTGTTTGTTGCTCTGGCTGTCGCGGTACTCCTGGTTCTGGGTCCAGTTCCCGACACCCCGGAACCAGTCCGCCGTGTAGAAATAATAGTCGAGACCGGCGTTGAGTTTGTAGGCAAGCCAGCTGAACGGTTTGAGCTGGAGCCATACATTGCCGTTGAGCCGATGCTCCTTCTGACGGAAATACTCGAGGTTTTCCCGGGCGATCGGGTTCGTGCCGAAGGTGTTGGCGCTGCCGCTGCCGTATCCGTATCCACCCGGATTGTTCTCGTCATAGACAGGGATGGTCGGAAGCATCCGCATGAAATCGTTGTACGGATTGGTCTGGAGCGGGTCCTTGTCGGTATAGTTGTACAGAAGGTTTTCACCGAAGGAGAAGATGCCCTTCTCACCCGAAGTGTTCACCCGGAAGGTGTAGCGCTGGAATGCATTGCCGTAGGTGACACCCTGTTTGTCCAGATAGGAGCCCGATACATAGTAGCGGCCAGAGTCACCGCCTCCGCTGAGGGAGATACCGTAATCCTGTGAAGATGCCGTCCGCAGGACAGCATCCTGCCAGTCCGTATCGTAAGGAGGATGATGCTGCGTCCCCGCGATATTGCCTACCCCATCCTTGATTGCCTCGGTGTAGGCGAGGTCGTTGTAGTACTTGAACTCCTCGGCCCCCATGAGATCATAGCGGGGCGACCACTCCCAAGTCTGGTTGAACGAACCATGGATCTGCATCGGCCCCTTGCCGCCGTCCTTGGTCGTGATGATGATGACGCCGTTGGCCGCACGTGAGCCGTAGATGGCCGCTGCGGAGGCATCCTTGAGAATCTGGATGGAGGCGATGTCGCCGGCATTGAAACCGACGCCAGGTGTCGTGATCATTCCGTCCACCACCCAGAGCGGCGAATTGTCGCTCAACGAACCGACACCCCGGATCTCGATGCTGGCATCTTCGCCGGCCTGTCCGGTAGAGCGGACATTGATACCGGTGGCGAGGCCCTGCAACTTGTTGACGATCGTAGAAGAAGAGGACCTGTCGAGAGTCTCACGGTCCACCACCGATACGGCACCGGTGAGGTCCCGCTTCCGGATGGTCTGGTAGCCGATCACCACGACCTCGTCGAGGGCCTGCTGGTCGACGGATAAGACGACATCCACGGTTCTGCGCCCTGCGACGGCGACAGTGGCATCCTTCATTCCTATACAGGAAAAAAGCAAGACGGCATCGGGTGCGCAAGACAGCGAATAGTTGCCGTCCATATCCGTCACCGTCCCGACTGAGGCGGAGTCCAGCACCTGCACCGAAGCACCGATGACAGGAGCGCCCCGCTCATCTGTTACCTGGCCGCCGACGGTCCCGACCTGTGCGGACAATGCTATCGACCCGGCAAGGACGGCCAGGACGATTCCCGCCGCCCGGCCGAGAAGAGAATAGATGTGTTGGATGATCATAATAAGTCATGGAATTAGTGTTAGATAAATAGGTATCATGAAACTATTCACCTCGCGGTGAAGACCGGCAGAGGCCGGGCGGCCGTGGAAGGGCTTCCCCCTTCGATATAGGGCCACCCCTCCACATCCCACTGCACCGGGTCCAGCAGAAGATAGCGTCCCCCATCCGGATGCCCCGTGTCGATTCCATGGTACAGGATCCAGTCCTGTCCGGCATCATCGCGGACAATCCCGGCATTGTGTCCGTTACCGACAAAAGCCTCGTTCGGACCGATGAGAACTGTATATCCATTGTCCACCATCGACACGCCTTCCTTGTCGACATAGGGTCCCCAGATGGAGGACGACCGCCCCACGACGGTCCGGTAGGTGCTGTTGATTCCCGCACAGCAGGATCCGACAGAGGCGAACAGATAATAGAAGTCACCATGCTTCTCCAGGCAGGGTGCCTCGAAGGCAGTACCGGCCAAACGGACCTTATCTTCTACGGCACCGGGGGCCAGCGAGAGCCCGTCTTCGGACAAAGGGGCAGCGTAGATTCCATGGAAACTTCCCCACACCAGGAACTTGCCGTCATCCGTCTCCACATAGCATGGATCGATGGAATTCCGGACTCCGATTTCATCGCTGGTGAACAGTTTCCCTTGGTCGGCGAACGGACCGGCGGGAGCAGGAGAGACAGCGACCCCGATTCCACAGGTCATCTCCCCACCCCAGACGGACATGGCATAGTAAAGAACATACTGTCCGTCGATAAAATTGATATCCGGTGCCCAGATCCCGCCGCCGGTCACGAAAGAAGGCCGTCCTTCCTCGGTGAACGCACGGCCGGCATACGTCCATTCGGCCAAGTCCTTCGATTTCATGATCGGAACATTGCGGGTATCTTCCGTCGCGTAGACATAGAAATAGCCATCATGGGCCCGTATGACAGTAGGGTCCGGCATGCTGGCCCTGACGACCGGATTCCTGTAGGCCACAGCCTTCGTCGATGCAGGATGGTCCTGCGAAGAGGAGCCGCAAGACGCGGACAGGACGGCCAGCAGAGTCCAAAGAAAAAAGAAACGATGATTCAACATAAAAACAGGCTCATAGTCAAAAAAAATCCGTTCCGCCTCCACCTTTTGCAAATTTATGCGAATACGTCGACCAGCTGTCGAACTTTTTAAGAATAAAGTAGCACTTTCCGGTCAGTAGAAAAGTTTTAGGGCGGACAAGATACCGCAGATGGAAGATTTGGATTATCTTTGGCCTGAAAACATTGCCGATTATGCTGCTCCATCTCTTCCTACCCCTGCTCGCCGCCGTCCTCACCCTGCCTTCCATGCCCGTTTCCAACCCGGAGTTCCAATTCCGCCATATCCAGGTGAACGACGGTTTGTCGGAGAACGCTGTCTATGCTATCTGCCAGGATGAGCAGGGATTCATCTGGTTCGGCACCAAGGATGGACTGAACCGGTATGACGGTGTCCAGTTCAAGGTCTTCCGCAAGGACAACCGCAACGGCAACCCACTTGGCAACAACTTCATCCGGAGCCTCTGCACGGCCACCGGGACCGATGGAGAGCCTCTTCTTTTCATCGCAACGGACGCCGGCCTCTACTGCATGGACAGGACACACGAGAGTTTCTCTCCCGTTTCCGCTGTCACGGAAGAGGGACTGCGTCTCTCCGGGGCCGTCAACAGCCTGTTCTTCTCCGGCCGCAGGCTTTGGATCGCCACCATGTCACAGGGCGTCTTCATGTATGATATCGATGAAAACCGTCTCCGCCATCTGGAGATCGAGGGCAACCCCGTCTCCGGCCTGGTGACCTGGAAGGTGACCGGAGACCCTTTCGGCAATGTCTGGGTCGGTTCCCGGAACGGCCTGCTCCGGTACAACAAAGGGTCTGGCCGGCTCACTCCCGTCGACCGTCTCTTCCACGCGGACAGCAGCCCGAAGTATGAAATCCTCACCATCTTCCCCGACGACAGCGGCATCCTGTGGCTCGGGACATGGGAGTCCGGTCTGGTCCGCTACGACAGCCGGACTTCCGGTCGGGAGGATTTCCTCGGAGAACGGAAATCCGGCATGTACGTTACCCATATCCGGAGTATCCTCCCCTTTGACAAGGACAACCTCCTTGTCGGGGCCGATGACGGGCTGTATCTTTTCCATACGGCGCTCCGGACGACCAAGGCGATCGATATGCCCAGGATCACCAAAAGCCTGAGCGACCAGAACGTCTATTCCATCGAACGGGACCGTGAAGGTGGCATCTGGATCGGTACCTACTTCGGGGGAGTCAACTATCTCAACCCGTTCTTCCGCGGCATCGAGACATACTTCCCGGACTGGTCCCCCGGAGGGCTGTACGGAAAGGCCGTGAGCCAGTTCTGCGAGGACGAGAAAGGCAATCTGTGGATCGCCACTGAAGATGGCGGTCTCAACTACCTGGACACCAAGACCAAACGGATATCGCAGCCCGTCCACACCTCCTACCATAACATCCATGCCCTCATCCTTGACGGAGACGACCTGTGGATCGGAACCTTTTCGCGCGGCATCGACATTTACAACCGGCGGACCGGACACATGCGGAGCTTGATGTTCAGTCCGGTGAACAGCGGTACCATCAACGATGACTGCATCTTCTCCTTATACAAGGACCACCGGGGCGACATCTATATCGGGACCCCGCTGGGACTCAGCATGTACAGTCACACGACACACCAAGTCCACCGCATCGGTGAAGTCACGGGCTTCGTCTATGATATCCAGGAAGACCATGACGGAAACCTTTGGATCGCCGATTATTCCGGTGGAGCCATGATGAAGGACGCCTCCGGAGGGCAATGGCATCGTTTCCCGGAAATCTCCGGCAGCAAGGTCACCGGAATCACGGTCGGCAGCATGGGACATATCATCCTGTCCACCGAAGGCGACGGCATCCATATCTATGACAGGCACAGCGCGACGTTCCGGCACATCTCCGATGCGGATGGACTGCCGAACAATGTCATCTATCGCGTCTTGGAGGATGGAGATGGAAACCTGTGGATGAGTTCCAATGCCGGCATCATCTGCATGGAATCGCAGCGGTTCCTGTTGTACGGCAAGGAAGATGGACTCCAAAGCAACCAGTTCAACTACCGTTCCGGATACAAGGCATCCGACGGGGCCTTCTATTTCGGGGGTATCTATGGATTCAGCACTTTCCATCCGCAGGAAATCCTGAGCCGGACCAACAATGTGATACCGAAGGTCCAGATACTGGATCTCCGGCTGCTGGACGGAGGCGCTCTCCTACCCTTTCCCTCCGGGAAGGAGATCAGGCTGCCCCACAAGAAGGCATCCTTCACCATTTCTTACATCGGGTTGAGTTTCGTCAATCCGCACAAGAACCGGTACGCCTACCGGATGGAAGGCATCGACCGGGACTGGCAATATGTAGGAGGCGAGCGGAGTGTGACCTATCTCAACCTCGCTCCCGGCAGATACCGGTTCAGGGTCAAGGCTTCCAACAACGACGATGTTTGGAACGAAGACGGAGCGGAACTGAGGATCAGGGTCCTCCCGCCCCCGTTGCTGTCCTTGCCCTCCTTGATCCTGTACGCCTTGCTCGCAGGTGCCTTTGTCTACCTGACCTTCTCCTGGACCACGTCAAGAAGACGCGAGCGCGAAGAGCGGAAACTGGAAGCCTACAAGATAGAGCAGGAACGGCTGGCCTTCAAGTCGAAAACGGATTTTTTCATCACCATCGCCCATGAGATCCGGACTCCTATCAGCCTCATCCAGGCTCCGCTGGAAGAAATCATCGACAGCGGCGACGGCAATCTGGCCACCCGGGACAACCTCTCTCTCATCCAAGGGAACTGCGACAAACTGGTGATGCTTGTCGGCCAGCTGCTTGATTTCAAGAAGATGGATGAAGTCGGCTGTGTACCCGAGCCCGCTATCGTCAACCTCACGGAATTCCTCCGGGACGAGCACCGCCAGTTTTCCAAAGTCGGAGCCACCCGGAAAGTGTGCGTCAACCTTGAGCTGCCGGAAGGAGAAGATATCCTTATCACCCATGATCCGGACATCATGAACAAAATTGTCGGCAATCTGATGTCCAATGCCATCAAATATGCATCGTCCCGGGTGCAGCTTTCCCTTCGGAAACTGGGTGACGGACGGTTCCTCCTCCGCGTGGAAGATGACGGCAAGGGGATATCCGACAGCCAGAAAGGACTCGTCTTTGACCCTTTCTACCAGGTCGAAGCAGCAGACCGCAGCCAAGGATCAGGAATCGGACTGGCCCTGGTAAAGAATCTTGCCGACCTTATCGAGGCCCGGGTCAGTATCCACGACGCCGTCCCCCATGGAAGTATCTTCGAGATTGAATTCAGCGGACTGGCTTCCGGTACGACCCACCCGGAAGAATCCCGGACAGATACGGAAATCAACAGTGACGGAGGACCTACGGCAGGGAGCATCCTCGTCGTGGACGACAACGTGGAACTGGGCCATTTCATTGCCGCATCACTCCGGGCAGACTATTCGACTGACTCCGCAGCATCCCCGTCCGAGGCCTTCGCCTTGTTGGAGAAGGACAGCTATGATGTCATCATTTCCGACATCATGATGCCGGAAATGGACGGCTATGCCTTTACCAGGAAACTGAAAGCCGACATCCGGTACTGCCATATTCCCGTCGTCCTCCTTTCGGCCAGGACGGACAACATTTCCAAGGTCGAGGGACTTTCCTCCGGAGCGGAAGTCTTCATAGAGAAGCCGTTCTCTATGTCTTTCATCAAGGCGCAGATCAAAAGCCTGCTGGACGCCCGGAGAGCACTCATCGCCTCTTTCAACAACTCTCCCCTTGCCCCCTATTCATCTTTGGCGGGCAACGAACAGGACAAGGAATTCCTTGAGCGCTTGAACGCGGAGATTGAGAAGCATCTTTGCGAAGAAGACTTTGCTGTTGATTCGCTCGCAGAAATCCTCTGCATGAGCCGTTCCAGCCTTCAACGCAAGCTCAAAGGGATCAGCGGCGTGACGCCGGGAGACTATCTCCGCCGTTACCGTTTGAAACGGGCCGGTGAATTGCTGCTGACCTCCGGCAAACGGATCAACGAGGTGGCCTGGATGACCGGATTCAATTCCGCCTCCTACTTCTCCAAGGCCTTTTCCAAAGTCTACCAGATGCTTCCGAACGAGTTTATCGCGAAGCATAAGAAGGAAAAGGCGTGAATCAGAAATGCAGGCAGAGCCCGGCGGTGAGGTAGAGGCCCTGCTCGGCATGGTAGGGTGTGCGCTGAATGGTCTGGTTCAGCAGGTTACCGACCTTGCCCCACACGGACAGGGTGTCGTTGAGGCCGAATTCACCGAAAAGGCCGAGGTCGACATAACCGGGGAGGGTGTAGTCCACGGTGCCGGCCGGCGCTGTACGGGAGGATGAGCCCGACAGGTCGAATCCTGCCTTGAGGCGCGCTCCCCAGTTGTAGGCGGCCCGGATATGGCCCGTAAAAGCTGCCGGAGCAAACACGAGGCGGGTATCGCAATCCGACCAGCCGTAATCCAGGCGCCCGTCCACCTCGATGTGGTTGGACTTCCAGCCATATAACAGCTCGGCATAGAGGAGGTCATAGTCGGCGTAGCCGAGGCCCGGGACCATGGTGCCGCCCCCCACATCGTACAAGGCATCCATCAGAGCATGGGCCTCCCGGGCATATCCCAACCGAAGGTCATACTGGAACAGGTTGGTGACCTTGCCGCGGACACCCACCATCGCCCGGAGGAGCTCTACGGAGTTATCGGCCTCCCAGCGGGACAGGCAGAAGAAAGGATTCCGCGCCAGCACATCGCCATATGTATTGACCTTGTCCCCGCCGGTCGCAGCGGCCTGCAGGACCAGCCGGTCTTCCAGCATCCGGTAATCCACATGGACAGCCGGGAAAAGGAAGCCGGAGGCCTTCCCATAGCCATCACCGTCATGGAACAACGCCGACACTTTCACGCCTAGGTCGAAATGCCAGGCATCATTCACGAACTGGTAGTGCGGAGCCGCATAGATGTTGCCGGTGAAACGCTCCTTGCCACCGATCCCCTGCCTTTCGACCAGGGCGCCGATATCGGTCAGGACCTGCTGCTTCCCGTCCACGACCACGCCGAAGGTTCCATCCGCATCGAAGAAACTTTCGTAGGCATCCTCGTCGACGGCATAGGAAGCTCCTGTGGCACCGGAATCGTCTAGATAGCGGTACTTTACGGTCGCGTCATAGTAGAAATACCGCTCTGACGGGTTCTGGGAACGGACCCGGGCCGTGATATCAACACTGTTGGCCGCCCTGCGGACGAAAGGATCCTTCGCCAGGCGGTTGCCATAGGCCACATCGAGGTCGGCGACACCGGAGGACCAGGTGCGGCTGCCGTTGACGCCGGCCTTGGTGAGGGCATCGTACCCCGTATGGCGGCTGCCGTCATCTTTCAGCGACCAGCCCGTCGCCATGGCCGACGGAGTGATGCCGCGGTAGCGTCCGAAAAAGGAACGATGGTCTGCGTATACATTGACCTTCCAGCCTTTACGGGCGTAAGGCGTCCAGACCGCCAACACTTCCGGGTGCAGGCTGAAACCGGCGCCGGCCCTGAGATAAAACCGGTTCTCGGTCGAAGGGCGGGCCTGCGGACGGAGCTGGACCATGTAGGGACGGAACTCATAGGCCCCCTTATAAGGATGTTCGAAGACGGAATAGTCGAAATCCAGGTTGAACTTCATGACCGAATCCGGAATGTTCATCCTGAGTTCCGGCTTGACGATGTCACCGGCACCGCCTTCATAGGTGTTGGTCACTTCGACGGTCGGATTGAGGTTCTGCCCGAAGGCTGTCATGGACACGGCCAGGAGGGCCGCCGTGAGGATATGCTGTCTCATCATGTTCTCCTACTTTGAAAGTTTATCAAGCCGCAGGCCGACCTGTTCGAGGACTTCATCGGAAGCGCCCGTCGAGGTGTAACCGTCACGGATGCTCTCGAAGGTAGCCTTGGCCTGGGCCATATTGCCGTTCTCGGCGAACGTGTCGCCCAGGACGATGAACGCCTTGGCCAGCCAGTAGTTCTGTCCTGACGCCTTGGAGGAGAAGGCGTACACCTTTTCTTCGATTCCGTCGAAGTCGGCCCGGTCGTACTGGTCCTGGATGACCAGGTAGGCTGCCTCTGCGCCCTCATCCGTGGAAGGCTCCTTCGCCAGGGCAGCCAGCAGCTGGAAGGCACGTTCCCGCCGGCTTGTCCCAAGGCAGGACTTCGCCATGATATAATCGGCCTCGCGGACCTGATCCTCGGTGGCACGACGGTCCTTGCGGAAGGTTTCTGCCGTCTGGAGGGCATCTTCGAACTCGCGGGCCCGGAAGGCGGAGCGCATCATACCCAGCCGGGCAGCAAACTGGTTGTCGCCAAGCTGTGCCTTGCCGAGCAATGTCTGATAGGCATTGTACGCCTTACCATACTGTCCCAGGGCGTAGGAAAGGTCGGCATAACGGAGCCAGGCCTGCTCTTCGAACGAACCGTCCAGCCGGTCTTCGATCGCTTTGACATAGAAGTCACAAGCCTTCTCCCGGGCATCGGTCATACGGTAACTTTCTGCCAGATAGAACTCTGCCTTTGCCTTGTAAGTCCCTTCCGGGTATTTCTCCAGATAGCTCTGGAGTGTCGTCACGGCCTTGGACCAGTTGCCCGACAGGAAAATCTGCTCGGCCGTCCCGAAGTAGACCGTCTCTTTCTGCTCCTCGGTCCTGACATCCCTGCCCCCGAGCCCGTTGACATAGGCCAGATAGGCATCCGGCTCCTGACGGGTCTGATAGATGGATTCTATGGCGAGGAGGGCGTCCTCGCTGTAATCGGAGCCTTCCCCGACCACCTGCTTGTAACAGGCGAGCGCCGTGTCATCGTCCCCCTTGTTGCGGGCGATCATGCCGAGTTCCAGGAGGGCCCGGGCAGCATAGGAACGGTCATCCGTCGCACTCCGGAGATTCTTGAAGGTACGGACCGCATCATCTTCCTCCCCGGCCGATACATAGGCACGACCCAGCTCGTACATAGCCTCGGACCACCAAGGCGAGGACGGGGCGGCCTGCTTGACCCGCTCCAGGAACTCCACCTTGCGGCCGAAGTCGCGTACCAACCCGCTGGCCACACCGGCCCGGAAATAAGGATAGATATCATCCGCATCCGGATAATCTGTCAGCTTCCGCTCATAGGCGGCGATAGCCGTCGTATAGTCCTTGCGGAAAAAATAACAGTCACCGATACGGGTCTCGGCATCAGCTCCACAAGCGTCATGCCGCCCTTCGAGATAATGGTCGAACCACTTCAGGGCATTGCCATAGTCTCCTTCCTTGAAATAGGTATAGGCGATATTATAAGGAATCAGGTCGCCTTCCGGCTTGCCGTCCAGGGCGGACAGGTTGTACAGGTCGAGGAGGGTGGTCCGCGCATCCTGGTACTTCTCATCCCGGAAGGAAGCTTCGGCCATCCAGTAGCGGGAGAGCTGGTTGAACGGATCGCGGCGGGTGCTGTAGTAGGCGGCGGTCTTCAGATGCGGGACGGCATCCCGCCAGGCACCGCTGCCGATCAGCTGTTCCGCCCGCAGGAAATAGGCCTTCATATAGTTGGACTGCATACGCGGATCCAACTCGTCGATATGGTCATAGGCGGCGACAGCCCCTTCGTAGTCGTGACGGGCCAGGGCTGCCATAGCCATATAACTGTAGATCTGGTCGCCCTTTGAACGGGCATCGTAACGGGTCATATACTCGTCGAAGGCAGAGGTGTCGTTGTTGAGGTCGAATGCCAGTTTGGCATAGTTGAAGAAGGCATCCTCCTTGATCTCAAGGTCGTAATCAAGGTCCGCGGCATCCCGGAATGCTTCCATTGCAGCGACTTTGTTGCGGGTCTGGATATAGCTGTATCCCATCTGGTAGCCGGCGATCTGCCCGAGAGAGTCGGTTCGCTCCGGCATCTGTGCATAGTTGTCGATAGCGCCCTGCCAGTCTCCGACCGAATAGAGGACAGAACCGGCATAAAACCAGTCTGCGCGGGTCTTGGCCGCCTTGTTCTGCAGGTTTTTCTGATAGTAGGAACGCGCCTTCTGCTTGTCGCCGAGGACGAGGTAGGATTCGGACATGATGCGTGCCATGTGGGGCTGACGGTCTTCCGGCACCTTGTCGAAAAGATCCTCGCCGAACTTCACGACATACTCATAGTCCTTCTCCATGAAGCGGCACTCAAGGATGTAGTAGTTGGCCAGTTCCGTGAAACGCGGGTCCTTCGCCGCCTGGAGGAACTGTTCCGAAGCCTCCCGGAAATCGCCCCGCGAATACGCGAGGTAGCCCAGCGAGTAACGGGCAGGAGCGGTATAGTCGGAATACGGGAGGTCGGCCGCCCGGGCGAACTGGGTCTCGGCACGGTCATACTCTCCGCAGCCGAAAAGGCTATAGGCCTTCTTGTAGGCGAATTCCGCAGCCTGGTCTTTCCGCAGGTCGGACTGGGAAAGACGGTCGAAGTGCGCCGACGCCTCCTCGAAACGTTCCTGGTCGAACAAGTCCAGCCCCCATTGGAACTCGATCTGGGAGGCCAGTACCGACTCGGGCCACTTGTCCAGATAGGCCTGTGCAGGCACCTCGTAGCCCTCTGCCTTCATGGCAATGCCGCAGAGCACGGAGTAGCCGGCGGAAAGTTCGTCGTCCATCGAGTCGAAGATGCGGGCGGCCTGGGAGTACATGCCGCGCTGGTACAGGTCCAATCCCTGATGGAACTGGAGCGACTGGGCAGGGGCGGCGGTCCCTATGAGGGCGGCCACGAGGGCCGGCACAAATCTTTTGTTCATCGTCATTCTATATTATTTTACAAAAATAACAATTTTCTGCTTATCTTTGTATGGTACTGAGAACAAAAACATGGAACCATTGATACAATTCCACGGTGCGGACATCCTGGGTGGCGAGAACGTCGTCCTCTATGACCTGGACATGGATATCTTCCCCGGTGATTTTGTCTACATTGTCGGCAAGGTCGGCACCGGCAAGACCTCCATCATCCGGACTATCACGGCCGAAAACCCGCTCCGCAAGGGCTCCGGATCGGCCTGCGGGTTCGACCTGGCCCGGATCCGCCCCCGCGAAATCCCTTTCCTCCGCCGCAAGCTCGGGGTCGTTTTCCAGGATTTCCAGCTGCTGATGGACCGGACGGTGGAGGCCAACCTGGAATTCGTCCTCCGGGCCACCGGATGGAAAAAGAAATCCGAGGTCGACGCCCGCATCAACCAAGTCTTGGAAGATGTCGGCATGACCACCAAGGCACATAAGATGCCGCACCAGCTCTCTGGAGGGGAGCAGCAGCGCATCGCTATCGCGAGGGCCCTCCTGAACCGGCCGCAGGTTATCCTTGCCGATGAACCGACCGGCAACCTGGACGGCGAAACCGCCGACGGCATCCTCCAGCTGCTCCGGCAGCTCAATGCAGAGGGCACCGCCATTGTCATGGTCACCCACAACCGGGCCATCTTCGAGAAATATCCGGGCCGCGTCTTCGTCTGCAAGGACGAGCATTGCTCTGAGCAGCAGGAAGAGGAAACCTTCGACCTGGAACTGACGATATGACCCGCAAAGAACGATTCCAGGGCGTCATAGGCTGGTTCGCCGCCAACCAGCCGGCCGCCGAGACGGAGCTGCACTACACCGACCCGTTCCAACTCCTGTGCGCCGTCATCCTGTCCGCCCAGTGCACGGACCGCCGCGTCAACCTTGTAACCCCTCCCCTCTTCGAGCGGTTCCCGACCCCCGAAGCGCTCTCCACCGCAACCTTCGACGAAGTCTGGCCCTATATCCGCAGCGTCTCCTACCCCAACGCCAAGACGCAGCACCTGATCGCTATGGCGCAGAAACTACTCTCCGATTTCGGTGGCGAGGTACCGTCAGATATCGATGCCCTCATGACCCTTCCCGGCGTCGGCCGGAAGACCGCCAACGTCATCGCCTCCGTGGTCTATGACAAGCCGGTCATCGCCGTGGACACCCATGTCTTCCGCGTCTCGCACCGCATCGGCCTGTCGGACGGCAAGACGCCCCTTGAGGTCGAACGCGACCTCGAACGCCATATCCCGGAGAAGCAGCGGGCCATCGCCCATCACTGGCTTATCCTCCACGGCCGGTACATCTGCATGGCCCGGAGCCCGAAATGCGACTCCTGTCCGCTGACTGCCTGGTGCCGGCAATATTCCTTAGACCACCTCGTCATCACTCCCTCACAGGGGTCGTAACAAGGATTTTATTTTCCCGGCTCCCGTCAATCCGGTCAATGCGGACGCCGAACAGGTGGACCTCTCCGCCTCCCGTGCATCCGAGCTTGCGACGCAGGGTTTCCGAGGTCATGGGAAGGTTCCGGGCCGTCACTTCGGCGCGCGGGTATTGTTTTTCCATCTCCTTGAGGGAACGGTTGTTCAGTGGAACTGCCTCTTCAACGGCATACACTTTCCCGAATGGACGCAGTTCCCCGGGAATTTCAGTGGCGAGGTACAAGTGGGTGTGGATGCCGAGTTTCGTGAGGCCGTAGCGGCTGCAGGGCAAGTTGAAGGCGGCGGCTTTCAGGAGTGCCTTCCCAGGTTCGAACAGGAAGGGAGCGTCCACGCCGTCCGGCAGCCGCACTGCGGCAGCGGCCTCTTCTTCCGGGGTCCAAGCCAAGGTGCGCCCCGATCCATACGCGGTCATGGTGTACCCGTCCTCCCATTCCCGGTCCAGCAGGAGCAGGAGTTCCTTGCATTCCCCGTCCGCCGAAACGACATGCACTTCCCGCACGTGCCCCAGCCGGCGGCAGGCCATGGTGATATCGGCCATCGGGGAGAGTTTCAGCAGCACGAAGCGGGCGGCGGTGAAAAGTTCCGGCAGGATTCCGAGGACATCCGGCCGGCAGTCCTCGATGAGGAACACCTTCCGCCCGTCCTCTGCCCGCCGGGCCGGATCCAGATAGATGACGTCAGGACCGAAATCGCCCAGCACCGCCGCCACGTTCCCCGGCATGACCTCCCGGCTCTGCACCGTTATATTCTTGACACCCAGCTCCTTGAAGTTCCATGCCGCCGCTTCGGCCAGTTCCGGCCGCATCTCGTTGTACAGCACCGCCTCCGCCCTCCCGGCAAATGCCCAGCTGTCCACCCCCATCCCTCCGGTCAGGTCTGCGACACGCCACGCCTTCTTCGAGGGGGGACACGGGTCGATCATCCCTGCCTTGTACCGAGCCGTTTCCGAAGAGGAGCACTGCTCACCGGAGAGACGTGACGGAAAACGGAGTGAAGGCACGGCGTACCACTCCGGCACCTTCGTCCGCAACTTCCGCCGCACCTCGATCGTATTCACTGCCAGGTCCATATCCACACCTGGATACCGCCCCCGCGAGAGCAGCAGCCGCGCCGTGTCATCCCCCTCATGCTGCAATATGAAATCCGTAAAAACCATTTCCCGTTGCAAAAATACGCATTATTCACTAATTTTGTGATATGTAAAAACAACCTGTCTCATTTTGGAACATGCCGCCCGCGGTATAGGGTTGTAAGATAGAAACTACTTTAACACAACATACCATGAAAGATTACAAGGAAGTGGTCCAGGGCTGGCTCGAAGGGAACTTCGACAGCAAGACCAAGGAAGAGGTCCGCAAACTCCGGGAGACGGACCCCGCCGCGCTTGAAGACGCCTTCTACCGGACCCTCGAGTTCGGCACCGGCGGCCTCCGCGGTGTCATGGGCGTCGGTACCAACCGCATGAACAAGTACACCGTCGGCATGGCCACCCAGGGCCTCGCCAATTATATCAAGGCCCACGTCGAAGGCGCCGGCAGCGTGTGCATCTCCTACGACTCCCGCAACAACTCCCGCCTCTTTGCCGAAATCTCCGCCCAGGTGCTCTCCAACAACGGCATCCATGTCTACCTCTTCGAAGGGCTCCGGCCGACCCCCGAGCTCAGTTATTCCATCCGCCTCAAGGGTGCCACGGCCGGCATCATGGTCACGGCCAGCCACAACCCCAAGGAATACAACGGCTACAAGGTCTTCTGGAGCGACGGCGGCCAAATCACAGCCCCCGTCGACAAGGACATCGTCGCCGAGGTCGCCAAGATCGAGGATCCTGCCGACGTGCGTTTCCAGCGCGTCGAAGGTCAAGCCCAAGGCGGCATCGAGATGATGGGGACCGAGGTGGACGAACTGTACCTGAAGGATATCCTCTCCCTGACCCTCTCTCCCGAATCAGTCAAACGGCACGGCGACCTCAAGATCATCTATACCCCGCTCCACGGCTGCGGCGTGAAACTCGTCCCCGAGGTCCTGCACCGCCTCGGCTTCCAGAACGTCTACCATGTCCCCGCCCAGGATGTCAACGACGGCAATTTCCCGACCGTCGTCTCCCCCAACCCGGAGGAGCCGGCCGCGATGAAGATGGCTCTCGAACGCGCCGATGAGGTGGGTGCCGACCTCGTACTCGCCACCGACCCGGATGCCGACCGCATGGGCATCGCCGTCCGGGACAACGACGGGAAGATGGTCCAGTTCAACGGCAACCAGACCGCCTCCCTTCTCACCTGGTACATCCTCACCCGCTGGAAAGAGCTCGGCAAGCTGGACAGCACCAAATACTGTGTCAAGACCATCGTCACGACCGAACTTATCGCCGCCATCTGCGAGCGGTTCGGCGTCAAGTGCTACAACGTCCTCACCGGCTTCAAGTACATCGCCGAAGTGGTCAAGGAGCATGAGCAGGACGGCGAGTTCATCTGCGGCGGCGAGGAAAGCTACGGCTTCAACGTGGGCGAGTTCGTGCGTGACAAGTGCGCCCAGGTCGCCTGTGCCATGACGGCCGAATGCGCCGCCTGGGCCGCCGACCAGGGATTGACCCTCTACCAGCTCATGCAGAAGATCTACAAGGAGTACGGCATTTATGTCGAAAAGATGGTCTATATCGTCCGCAAGGGCAAGACCGGTGCCGAGGAGATCCAGCAGATCATGGCCGGTTACCGTGCCGACCCGCCGCAGGAGATTGCCGGCAGCCCCCTCGCCAAGGTCATCGACTACAACGAACCCGAAAAGACCGGCCTTCCGAAGTCCAATGTCCTCCAGTTCTTCAACGAGGCGGGCGACGTGGTCTCCGTCCGGCCGTCCGGCACCGAGCCCAAGATCAAGTTCTATTTCGGCGCCCGTGGCGGCGACGCCCCGCAGAAAATCGACCTCCTGACCGCCCAGTTCATCCGCTGACAAATCGCCTCCCGGCCTTGGAAAGACCGGGAGGCGATTTTTTCCGAAAGGCGGTTTACATCCGTTCCGGCAGTCCGATACCGAGGAGACCCATGGCGGTGCGGAGGGTGCGGGCCAAGGTGTCGATAAGGACGAGGCGGAATTTCAGCACGGCCGCATCGGGCTCCTTGAGGACGGGCGTGTCGTGATAGTACTGGTTGAACTCCTTCGCGAGGTCGTAAGCATAGTTGGCAACCACCGCCGGGCTCAGCGCATTGCCCGCCTCGGCGACCTTGGCCGGGAACAGGCCGAGGAGTTTGATAAGGCGCACCTCCTTCGCGGAAGGGACCAGGTCCGGCGTCACATCGGCGGGACCGTAGGAGAGGGGCGCCTTGCGGAGGATGGAGCAGATGCGGGCGTGGGTGTACTGGATGAAAGGCCCCGTGTTGCCGTTGAAATCGATGGACTCTTCCGGATTGAAAAGCATGGTCTTCTTCGGGTCCACCTTGATGATGAAGTACTTCAGGGCACCGAGACCGATGATATGGTACAACCGCTCCTTCTCATCGTCCGGCAGGTCGGCCAGCTTGCCGCTTTCTTCGGAGGTCTTCTTCGCCTCCAGATACATCTGCTGGATCAGGTCATCCGCATCGACAACCGTTCCCTCGCGGGACTTCATCTTGCCGTTCGGCAGTTCCACCATGCCGTAAGACAAGTGGAAGATCTGGTCCGCCCAAGCAAAACCCAGTTTCTTGAGGATCAGCTTCAGCACCTGGAAATGATAGTCCTGCTCGTTGCCGACCACATAGACATGGGAGTCCAGGTCATACGTAGAAAAACGACGCTCGGCCGTACCGAGGTCCTGGGTGATATACACCGAGGTTCCGTCGCCCCGGAGGACCAGTTTGCGGTCGAGTCCGTCGGCGGTAAGGTCGCACCACACCGAACCGTCGGCCTCCCGATCGAAGACACCCGTCTCCAATCCCTTCTGCACCAACTCTTTGCCGAGCAGATAGGTCTCGGATTCATGGTCCACCTGGTCGAAGGTGATACCGAGGGCCGCATACGTCTCGTCGAAGCCGGCATAGACCCAGCCGTTCATCATGGACCAGAGCTGCCGGACTGCGGGATCATCCTGCTCCCACTTGACCAGCATCTCATGCGCCTCCTTCAGGGAAGGGGCGGCCTTCTTGGCCTCTTCCTCCGGCTTCCCCTTGTCCATCAATTCCTTCACTTCCGCCTTATAGAGCTTGTCGAAGGCCACGTAGCAGTCACCGACCAGGTGGTCGCCCTTGATGCCCGTCGATGCCGGCGTCTTGCCGTCGAAGAGCTTCTGCCAGGCCAGCATGGACTTGCAGATATGCACGCCCCGGTCGTTGACGATGGTGGACTTGATGACCTCGTTGCCACAGGCTTTCAGCAGGCGGGAGACGCTGTCACCGAGCAGGTTGTTGCGGATATGGCCCAGATGCAGCGGCTTGTTGGTGTTCGGCGACGAGAACTCCACCATCACCCGGCGCCCGGTCGGAGGCAGCTGCCCGAAATCAGCCGTGGAGGCGATCTCGGAGAGGGTCTCGTCCCAGTAGACCGGCGAGAACGAAAGGTTCAGGAACCCCTTGACAGAGTTGAAGGCCGCGATTTGCGGCACGTTTTCCACAAGCCACTGCCCGATGGCGTTCCCGGTCGGTTCCGGTGCACTGTGCGATATCTTCAACAAAGGGAAAGTCACGAGGGTGTAGTCTCCCTCGAATTCCTTGCGGGTGACGGCGACCTGGAGAGAGGATGCCTCGACAACGGCGCCATACAGCGCCTGGATGGCAGCGGCGGCCTTCTGCTGGATGAACAGTTCTGGAGTCATACTGTGTATAACGGAAAAAGGCCGGCATCTTGCAGCCGGCCGTCTGGTTAACCTAAATAGCCTTTGAGGAGCTTGCTCCGGGACGGGCTCTTGAGCCGGCGGATCGCCTTCTCCTTGATCTGGCGCACCCGTTCGCGGGTCAGCCCGAAACGCTCGCCGATCTCTTCGAGGGTCATCTCCTGGCAACCGATGCCGAAGAAGGATTTGACAATCTCCCGCTCCCGGTCGGTCAGGGTCGAGAGCGCCCGCTCGATTTCCGTGTTCAGCGACTCGTTCACGAGGCCCCGGTCAGCCATCGGGGAGTCGTCGTTCGGGAGTACGTCGAGGAGGCTGTTGTCTTCACCTTCGACGAAGGGCGCATCCACGCTGACATGGCGGCCGGAGACCCGGAGAGTGTCGGAAATCTTGTCCTTCGGGACATCGATCATCTCGGACAGTTCCTCGTTGGACGGCTGGCGCTCGTTCTCCTGCTCGAACTTGGAGAGGGCTTTGTTGATCTTGTTCAGGGAGCCCACCTGGTTCAGCGGGAGCCGGACGATGCGGCTCTGCTCGGCCAAGGCCTGAAGAATGGACTGACGGATCCACCACACCGCATAGGAAATGAACTTGAATCCCCGGGTCTCGTCGAACTTCTCGGCGGCCTTGATGAGGCCGAGGTTGCCCTCGTTGATCAGGTCCGGAAGGCTCAGTCCCTGGTTCTGGTACTGTTTCGCAACCGAGACCACGAAACGGAGATTGGCCCTGGTCAGCTTCTCAAGGGCGACCTGGTCACCCTTGCGGATGCGCTGGGCCAGTTCCACTTCCTCTTCCGGTGTCACCAGTTCCTCCCTGCCGATCTCCTGAAGGTATTTGTCCAGGGACGCGCTCTCGCGGTTGGTGATGGATTTTGTAATCTTTAATTGTCTCATTCTTCTTCAGTTACGGTATTTTCACTACTATTTGCCGAAGCCGAAATAGAAGGATTTTCCGTTTTCATCCACACCCTCGATGTAGATTCCCCGCTGGGCCTTCTTCGCCTTGGCAATAACGTCTTCAGGCTTTGAAACAGGCTCGTCGTTGACATACAGGATGATGGAACCGGAGGTCGCACCAGCCTGGGCCATCTTGCCCTGTCCCACCGAGACGATCTGCACACCGGAACGCAGCCCCAATGCCTGGAGTATCTCGGCGTCCGCCGCCTTGATCCGCGCCCCGTAGAAGGCTACCGAACCGTCGATGTCCACTTCGCCCGTCTGCATCGCGGCGGCATGGAAAGTCACGTCCACGGTCTTCTCCTTTCCGTCACGGATATAGGTCACCACAGCCTTGTCACCGGGATGGTAATTGTTGACTTTCGCCTGTACGGAGGCACCGTCCGTAATCTTCTGCCCGTCGATGGCGGTGATGACATCCCCCTTCCGCAAACCGGCCTCGTCGGCGGCACTTCCTTTCAAAACCTCGTAAATATATACGCCGTTGAGCGAAGAAAGTTTCAAATCCTCGGCGATTTTCTTGTCGACCGGCTGCATGGTAATCCCGAGGAGGGCCCGCTTGACGGCCCCGTAGTCCATCAGGTCCGCGACCACCTTCTTGACAATGTTGACCGGGACGGCAAAGGAATAGCCGCTGTAGGATCCGGTCTGCGAGATGATGGCGGTATTGATCCCCACCAGTTCGCCTTTCTTGTTGACAAGGGCACCGCCGGAGTTGCCCGGGTTGACGGCCGCATCGGTCTGGATGAAGGATTCAATCTTGAATTCGCCGGTCGTGTTCGGCATGGAACGTCCCTTCGCACTGACAATACCGGCCGTGATGGTGGAACGCAGGTTATACGAGAGCGGACTGCCGATGGCAAGAACCCATTCGCCAAGCCGGAGCTGGTCTGAATCGCCCATCGGGATGGTCGGCAGGCCGGTGGCGTCCACTTTGATGATGGCGACATCGGTCGCCGGGTCGGTCCCGACGACGGTCGCCTCGTACTGCTCGTTGTTGTTGAGGGTCACGGAAATCTTGGTGGCGTTCTCCACGACGTGGTTGTTGGTCACGATGTAGCCGTCCGGCCGGAGGATGACGCCGGAACCGCTGCCTTTCTGCTCCCGCGACTGAGGCTGGTTGTACTCGTCACCGAAGAAGAAACGGAAGAACGGGTCGATGGACTGGTACTGCTGCCGCTGCTTGACCGTCACCTCGACATAGACTACCGCCTCGACGGCCGATTCAGCCGCATACGTGAAGTCCGGATAATCGGATTCTGCCAGATTGACAGTCCGGTACTCGACGCTGCCGCCTTCACTCCTGACAGCCGGTGCGGAATATTGGCTTCCGTTGACCTTGACCACTCCATAGGCCGTCAATCCTCCTGCGAGGACGGACAGCAACACTGTTAAAAAGCCTCTTTTCATAATACACGTATTTTGTTGCCCGAAAAAATTCAAATTATATGCCATTTGCAATAAATTTCTTATATTTGTGAGTTGAAAATATATATGTGATATGAGATTCAATCTTTCAAGCACCGATCTGCTCAAGAGCCTGATGGATGTCTCCAAGGCCATCCCCTCCAAGTCAGCGCTCCCGATCCTCGAGAACTTCCTGTTCGTCCTCAAGGATGGCAGACTTGAAGTGACCGCATCCGATTCCGAGCTCACCCTCCGCACCTCGGTCCCGGTGGATGCCACCGAAGAGGAAGGCAGTATCGCCGTCCCGGCCCGCCACATGATCGACCTCCTGAAGGAACTCCCGGACCAGCCGCTGAAGATCCGAACCCTCAGCGACAGTTCATTCGAATGCAGTTGGGCCAGCGGCAACTCCGTGCTTCCCTACTTCCCCGCCGACGACTATCCCGAGATCAAGACCACCGGGGACGATGCCATCAAGGTCGAATTCCCGGCCCAGAGTCTCGTGGACGGCATCCAAGGTACGGTCTACGCCACGGCCGATGACGAGATCCGTCCGGCCATGAACGGTATCTTCTTCGATATCGACGTAGCCTCGACCACCCTTGTTGCATCCGATTCCCATAAGCTCATCTGCTATACCACCGCCGATGTCAAGGCAGCCGAGAAAGCATCCTTCATCCTCCATAAGAAGCCGGCAGGTGTGCTCCGCTCCATCATCGGCAAGGACGTCGAAACTGTCTCGATCGCCTTCGACAGCACCACGGCACAGTTCACCTTCGGCGACACCACCATGGTCTGCCGCCTGGTCGTCGGCAAGTATCCGAAATACCGTGACGTCATCCCGCAGAACAACTCCAACGTCCTCAAGATCGACAGGGTCCTTCTGCTGAATACGGTACGCCGCGTCGCCGTCTGCGCCAACAAGGCCTCAAACCACATCAAGTTCACCCTCAAGGAAGGACAGCTTGAAGTGTCCGCCCAGGACCTCGGCTTCGCCCTTGCCACCTACGAGAAGATTTCCTGCGACTATGCCGGAGATGAACTCACCATCGGCTTCAAATCCACCTTCCTCACGGAAATCCTCGGCAACATGGGATGCAACGGCATTGTCATCAAGTTCGCAGACGCCCGCCGCGCCGCACTCATCCTCCCTTCCGAGGAAGAGGCCGAGAGCGAGAAGATCTGCGGCATCCTTATGCCGATCATGATTTCATAGGACTGGCACATGGAACTGAACCTGACCAGGCCGCTGCTCTTCTTCGATATCGAGAGCACCGGCCTTAACATTGCCTCTGACTGCATCGCAGAGTTGAGCTTCGTCAAGGTGCTCCCCGGCGGGGAGACCCGGATCAAGACGTGGCGCTTCCTGCCGTGGAACTATGTCACCCGCAGTCAGCAGCCGATGCACCCGGCCGCCTCTGCCGTCAACGGTATCAAAGATGCGGATCTCGTCGGCTGTCCCCGTTTCTGCGACAAGGTGGACGAAGTCATCGAGTGGCTCGCGGACAGCGACCTTGCGGGTTTCAACTCCGCCAAGTTCGACCTGCCGATGCTCGCGGAAGAGATCGAGCGGGTACGCGTATACCTGCACCGCGACCTTGACATCGACCTCCATGGCAAGCTCATGGTCGACGTGCAGAACATCTACCATTATATGGAGCCGCGCAACCTCAAGGCCGCCTACCGTTTCTACTGCGGGGGCGAGGACTTCGAGAACGCCCATACCGCCGAAGCCGACACCATCGCCACCTACAAGGTGCTGAAAGGGCAACTGGACATGTACGGAGACCGGCTCAAGAACGATGTTGCCTCGCTGGCGTCCGTCGCGGGGCGGCCCAAGACCGTCGACTATGCCGGCCGCCTCATCTACAACGAGGCCGGCGAAGTCGTCATCAGCTTCGGCAAGCATAAGGGACGCACGGCACGGGAAGTATGGGCCAGCGAGCCTTCCTACTTCGCCTGGATCGACGGGGGCGACTTCACGCTCGATACCAAGCGCCAGTTCGCCCGGCTCAAGCAGCAGTTCCTGCAGGAACGCCGGGCAGCCATGAACCGTCCCGCCACAGCCGACGAACTCGCCGGCCTGAAGGACAAGTTCAACGGCGGCAAGCTATTCTGACAGCTTCTGGAAATAATTCATCGTCCCGTCCGCATCTTCCTCTCCCTGGAAAATGCGGACGAGATCGTCCAGAACCCGGTCCGGGGATACCGGCCCCGTCTCCCAGAAGATGTTGCCGCCCCCAGGGGACAGGCTGCGGTTGTTGTTCCATACACTTTTCCGGAGCACCGGGAAATCGTCAAAGAGCGGATGTACACTCCGCAGCTGGCCAAGAGTGGTGCACCAGCCGGGATTGAGCCAGACATCGGCTTCCCGAGCCAGGGCATAAGCTTTTTCGACGTGGATCACGGAGGATTGTACCGCTCCCGGCACCGCTCCGAGCACACGGCCGCCGGCATCTTCGATGAGGCGGCTCATGTAGTTCTCTCCACCTGGGATATACCACTCGTCTGCATAGGGGATATTGAGAAGGACCTTCTTCCGGGGACCTTCCGGCATGGTCAGGGCTTCGTAACGGTCACGGATGGAGGCGAAAAGGGAATCCGCCCTTCCGCGGCAACCAGTCAGGGCTCCGAACAGCTTGATGTACTCGGCACGGGCCAGCGGATGGCTCTCCAAGTGCTCGTGGATGACGGCCACCGGGATGCCGAGATCGCGGAGTTTGGCGAAACAGGGCGGCTCGGCTGATGAAACCGCGTAGGTCATGAGAAGGTCGGGCTGCAAGCCCAGGATAGCCTCATAGTCCAGCGCGGCATCATATCCCACCTCCCGGGCATGCGACCGGACGTATGGATTCCCCACGAAATCGACGCCCGACACGCCGACGGCCACGGAATCGCAACCGAGCGCCTGCAGGAAACCGATATAGGAGGTTGACATGCAGACGATGCGGTCCATCGGGTGGTCGATGTACAGCGTATCCGTATGGCCATCGTACGGAGAAGTCACCAAGACCCGGTCACCATCCAGGTCGAACCAGCGGGCATATTCCATGCCGCTCTCCGACACCGGCGCTTGCCTTCCGCCTGCACACCCGGCGAAAAGAGCGAGTCCGGATATCCAGACAGCAGTACACTTTGACAAGAAATCAACAGTGTATTGCTTTCTATGTGTCAAAGTGGCACGAAAAACAGCCCGGATGACGGAAAACGGGGTCACTTTGAAACGAAAAAGATACTCACCTGTGGGTTCCATGTTTCAAAATTACGGAGAATTTCCGTAATTTTACGCGGTAGAACCAAATTTTCGGCATGATGACAGCAGTTGACAAGGTCAAACTCATGGACAGCGGCACCGCCCTCTTCCCGGCGGGCAGCCTCGACGATGCAGTGGAGAAAGTACGTGCGGCCCTCTCTGCGGAGGGGGGCATGCTTGCGGATCCGGCCCCGGCCAACCTGGTCCTGGACGATTCCGACCGGCTCTATCATAAGGTCATCACCGCGCACGTCGAAGCCACTTCGGTTTCCGGCCGCTACGCCGCTTCCTTCCATGAGGGGAACAGCGCCACCCAGCTCGGCCTCCTGCTCCTCCGCTTCGGCCCCGCCCGCTCCGCCCTCCTCCGCATGCAGCGCATCCTCCGTGCCCTCGCCACGGACTGACCTTTCCCGATGCCGGACAGGCCGGAAAAGTGGCAAGAAAAGTGGCAAGTTTCCTCCGGAAACGGTAAAAAAGAGAAGGGCAGGGAGCGTTTTTGTTTCGCTTCCTGCCCTTGGCGAGAGCCACTCATGAGGCTCGAACTCACGACCTGCGCGTTACGAATGCGCTGCTCTACCGACTGAGCTAAAGTGGCCTCTGGCCGATTTCGATGAATCGGGATTGCAAAGATAAGCATTTTATTTTAATTTTGCAGAAATTTTTGCTTTATCTATGAAATCTGACATCATTGTTATCGGAGGTGGCGCTTCCGGATTGCTGGCCGCCCTCGGTGCTGCACATACTTTAGCCCAAACGGAGAACGCCGGCACCGTGACGGTGCTGGAAAAGATGCCGAAGGCCGGGCGGAAGATCATGATCACCGGCAAGGGGCGCTGCAATTTCACCAATGTCAAGGCGTGGGACGACTTCTCCGGGCATATCCGCACCGATGTCAATTTCGTCAGCCCCTCCTGGCACAACCTCACCCCCGAGGACCTGATCGCCCTGCTCCAATCGAATGGGCTGCGCAGCGTCGTCGAGCGCGGCGACCGGGCCTTCCCGGAATCGCACATGGCCGGCGACGTCGTGGACACCCTGCTGCGGGCCTGCACCCTCGCCGGGGTCAAGGTGGTGATGGACTGCGAGGTCAAGACCATCGACAAGACCCCGCGCGGCTACAGCCTCGACTGTTTCAAGACAATCCGGCGAGAACGCCGCATCACCGACCCGGAGAAGCCCTGGAAAGAGCCCCAGATCAAGGTCGAGACCAAGATCGAGGGGGTGGAGTACACCTGTGCGAAACTGATCGTCGCGACCGGCGGCCTCTCCTACCCCGGGACCGGCTCCACCGGCGACGGCTACCTGTGGGCGGAAGAACTCGGCCACCGTATCGAGACCTGTTTCCCATCCCTGACCGCCCTCGTGCCCGAAGGATATAAGGACCGCGAAGCCAACCCGCTCGCCAGAGAGATCAAAGCGGCCTTCCGGGGACGTACCGTCTATGGGAAGACGAAGGAACGCAAGATCGCCCCGCTGCCGGACTACTATCCGAAGTTCGAGAAACACATCGAACGGATCCAGCCCAAGACCGAGCTCGGCGACCTGTTCGACGGCAACAACCTGGAGAATGTCCAGCTGACCCTCCTGGTCAATGGCGACGAGGTCCAGTCCGAGTTCGGCGACATCGAATTCACCGACGGCGGCCTCGAGGGCCCGCTCGGGTTCCAAATCAGCCGCAAGGCCGTCAAAGCCCTCATCGACGGGCAGAAAGTGAGCGTTTCCATCGACCTCAAGCCGGCCGTGGAACCGGAGAAATTGAATGAGGATGTCCACCGGAAATGGGAGGATGTCATCCAAGACGAACGCTCCAAGGGCCAGTCCTTCCAGCGTCTGTTCCGCATCATGCTTGGCAAGTTCATCCCGTGGAGCCTGACCCTTGCTTTCCTCAAGACGAATCCCAAGGTCAGCGTCGACACCCTCGCCGCCAGCCTGAAGGACTGGAAGATGGATATCGCCGGTTTCGTCGGCTTCGAGCGCAGTGTCATCACCGCAGGCGGTGTCGCTACGGACGAAATCGTCGCCAAGACCCTCGAATCCAAGAAGTCGCCCGGCCTCTATTTCTGTGGAGAAGTCCTCGACATGGACTGCGATACGGGCGGCTACAACCTCCAGACCGCCTTCTCCACCGGCTACCTCGCCGGCTCCTCCGCCGCCAAGGCGCTATAGGTTGGCGCAGGGCCTGGCTTGATGGAAAAGGATGGAGAAGGTCTGGGGGGCTAATGGAGAAGATGCTACATTTATATTTCAACCGACAAGCGAAATGGCGATACTGACTGTCTACACGAAACTCCTGGACAAGACACTTTCCGGTCCCCGCATCATCGACATGGGGAGCACCCGCACTTGCCAACTCTATGTGATTCCCCGTACACACCTCAGCCAGTTGGGCAAAGAGACGATGCTGCGCCGATACTGCTTCTATATCCTGCTCAGCCGCACCCCGTCCGGAGCACGGAAGGCATACATCGGGCAGAGCAACGATTTCCTCCACCGGGTGAAGGACCACCAAAGCAAGAAAGAGTTCTGGGACACGGCCCTGGTCTTCGTCTCGAAAGCCAATGAAATCTATGCCAGCGAGGTGTTCTTCCTGGAATATCTCGGCATCTCGAAGGCGCTGGAGGCCGGCGTTTATTCCTTGGAAGAGAACAAGCAGATGCCCCAGAAGCCCAGCATCGCCCCGGACAAGGAGAACGACATGGAACTGTTCTTCGATGAGATCCAGTTCCTTACACTCTTCTATGGGTGCACCATCTTCGAGAAGGAGGGCCCCGCTCCGGCATCTGTCGTCGAGCCCGGCCATGATTTCCATCTCCGGATGAACAAGAAAGGTGTGGATGCGACCCTCCGTTATTTCCCGGACAGCGGTCGTTATGTCATCCGGGCAGGCAGCAAGGTGGCCGCCGTGGACAGCCCCAGCATGAACAAAGCCATCGCCCGGCTACGCAGCGAAAGGCTGACGGCCAAGGGAAGCGCCACCCGCAAAGGCGATACCTATGAGTTGCTGCAAGATGTGGAAATAGTGCCCGCCTCCCCTTCTGCTGCCGCCAGTTTCTGCACAGCCACCTCCGTGCAGGGAACGACCGCCTGGGTGGATGACGGCAACCAATCGTTCGTGGACGTATTCCCCGAGTATTAGAGCAACTCCTCCAGCAGGGCCTTGTAGTGGCCGGGAGACCGCGAAATTGGAGGTCCGGTTATTTTTGTGTATATTGCCACGGAAAAGCAACGGCATGGCCCAGATCAGCAGAAACACATTCGACGTCCTGGTGCGGGAATATTACCCGCGCCTCATGGGTTATGCTACGATCCTTCTTGACGAGGACAATGCCAGGGACATCGTCCAAGAGGTTTTCCTTTACGTCTGGGAACATCAAGAAAGCATCTCTTTCACTACAGGCATCCACACCTATCTCTTCAAGACCTGCTGGTCACGGATGATGAATTTCATCAAGAAGGACAGACGGAATATGCTGGTCGGATCGACGGCGGACCTGGTCTCCACCTTCGACCTGGCCTGGATGCAGAACAACAACGAAGACCTGGTGAAAATGCTGTCCGACAAGGACCTGTTACAGCGAGTGATGAAAGTGGCAGAGGAACTGCCCGGAAAGCGTCTGGCTGTCTTCCGTCTCTCTTTCCTGGAACAACTCTCCAACAGCGAGATCGCCGAGCGTCTGGACATGCCCAAACGGACGGTCGAAGGGCACCTATACCACGCACTCAAGTATCTCCGCGGGCGTCTCCAATTGTCGGATATGTTGCTGCTGCTTGCCCTAGTCGCAACCCGATTCTGAGGCAGCGGAAATCCGGGCGGCAGATTTTCTTCATTTTTTCTGCGTAAATCCGGCGGCATCATTGTCTATTCTCTCAACCGCGTCCCCCTTCCACGTCGAATCCATTGAGAATGGCCGTCCGTGAAAGGCCCGGTCGCGAACGAGGGTTCAAATACTCAATATATGGAAGACCATCTTTTGGAAAGGTTGCAGGCTTGTTTCCGACGGAGAGCATCGCTTGCGGAACGTGCGGGAATCGAACACTGGGCCACAGCGTCAAAGGAAAACCTGGCGCAGTACACAGACCTCCGTTTCATGGATATCATCCACCAGGTCCAAGCCCACTCCGGCCAGGCCGAGATAGAAGATACCGTACGGATCCTCCACGAGCGGATCGACAGCCGTTCCACCATCCGCAGACTGCACCGCACAGTGGTATGGCTTGGTGCAGCAGCATCCTTGCTGCTGATGCTCCTGGTCGGCTCCGGCATTGCCCGGTACCGGGAGACAAACCGCTGGATCTCCGTTACCAACCCGGCAGGCAGCCCTGTAAAAGACTTCAAACTTCCGGACGGGACCCAGGTCTTCCTGAACGAGAAAAGCTCATTCAGCTATCGGGAGAATAGATACAGCGCAGACCGGACCGTGCGTCTGGACGGCGAGGCCTGGTTCGACGTCCATCAAGACGTCTTCCATCCTTTCCTGGTCCGCACTGCAGACGGTGTGGCCGTACGGGTCGTAGGAACGGAATTCAACCTCAAGACAGGGAAACAGGTGGAAGCCGTCCTGGAGCGAGGCCGGATTGAACTACTCGATTCCCAGGGGCGGCCTATCGTCGTCATGAAACCGGGACAGATGGCCCGGGTCTCTCCACAGACGGGACGACTCCTGTCACTGGACGAGGTCCGGACGTCGCAATACACCAAGTGGCGGAATCCCTATACCGTCTATGAATCAATCAGTTTCGAAGGAATCGTGCGCATCATCGAGGAGCAGTATGGCTTCCACGTCCAGTATCTGCAAAAGGATTTTGAAGATGTATCCTGCCGCTTCGTCGTATGGAAGAATGACTCTCTGGATGACTTCCTCCAGATTCTGGGCACGATCATTCCCGTCGAGTACACCTTTGTCAATGACCACATTTTGTCCATCACCAAGAAATACTAATCACCAAACTTCACCTCACCCATGAACCTTAAAAGAGCCAGATTGCTTCTGCTGTCCATCCTCCTGACCGTCTGCGCCGCAGGCATCCAGGCCCAGCAGATGAGCGTCCTCATCCCCCGGAGACAGACCGTCGGTGATGTCCTGCCGCTGGTCAAGGCGCAGGCCGATGTCGAGTTCTCCTACGACCGTAACATCCTCAAGACCCCCCTCCACTTTTCCGGGAAAGCCGAGGGCAGCCTTCCGGACCTCCTCGACCGGATCTTAGAAGGAACTGACATCGGTTGGACCATCAAAAACGGCAACCATGTGCTGCTGTTCCAGAAACAGACTGTGCTTGAAACGCCCGCCAAGATGTCCATATATGGCACAGTACAGGACAGTGAAGGCCACCCTGTTCCCGGAGCTGTCGTATTGGAGCGGGGCGGACATGCCGCCGCCATCACGGAAACTGACGGGACATTTTCCATCAGTGTCCCACCCAGTGCGACCCTGGACCTCGAATGCCTCGGATACAGGAAGACCATGGTCAAGGCCGCAGGCCGGAGCCGGATCGATGTCGTCATGGAAATCGAGAGCACCCAGTTGGACGAACTCATCGTGGTCGGATACCGGAGTGTCAAGAAGGTTTCTTTGACCGGAGCCGTTTCTTCTGTGGATATCAAAGCCAAAGAGAGCCTGTCCATTACCAATTCCGCCCAACTGATGTACAGCACTCCGGGGCTCTGGGTCAACCAAGGCGGAGCAAAACCAGGCAATGACGGAACGTCCATCCGCATCCGAGGGGTCAATTCCATGAATTCGACCGGCGGCTCCCCGCTTGTCCTGCTTGACGGCATAGAATACGACCTGGGAGAGATCGACCCCTCCACCATCGAGTCGGTCACTATACTGAAAGATGTCTCTGCGGCCATCTATGGACTCAAAGCGGCCAACGGCGTCATCCTGGTCACCTCCAAGAAAGGAGCAAAGGGGCGTACGAAAGTCGAATACAGCGGGAAATCCGGCATCCAGCAGGCCACGTACCTCCCCGATGTCGTCACCGATCCGATTATGTATATGCAGCTGCGGAATACCGCCGAAATCAACTCCGGAATCAGCCCCGGTGCCGTCTCCTATTCCGAGGCACAGATCGACGAATACCGGCAGGGAATGCTGCTCGACCCATGTGTTTATCCTGCCTCGGACTGGTTCGACATCTGCCTGGAAAATGGATATGTCAATCAGCATAGCATCCGCCTTTCTGGTGGAAATGATGGCCTCACCTATGCGATGGGGCTAGGGTACACAGGTCAGAAAGGTGTCTTTATCGACAACGATGATGCACAACGCTATGCCTTCGACCTTAAATTGAATGCCCATGTTTCGAAAGCCATCGATATATCCGGCACCTTCCAGGGGAACGTCAGGCACTACAATGAAGTGGGATATGGAACAGAAACGGTGTTTCAGACCATCATGCGGGCGCTTCCTATCTTTTCAGATTACCACCGGAACAACCACTATGGATCCACATGGCTGTTCACGCCCGGACGGAACAATATCGAAAACCCCAGGATGGAAGTTGAACAAGGCTACACACTTCGCAACTATCAGGAACTCCTGGCAACCACTGGATCCGACATCATCCTGGCCCCCGGTCTGACCTACCATCTGACCGGCAGCTACCGGAAATATGACCACTTCTCCAAAGATTTCATCCCGCAGATGTACACGGTCCATCCCAAGACCGGCGTTGTCAAGAACTTCAACGGAAGTGCCCCCCGCGTCAAAGACTGGGATGCGACCATGGCCCAATATACCCTTTCGCACCGCCTGGTCTATGAGCAAGACTTCGGGCCGCACAACCTGCACATCATGGCCGGACAGGATTGGCAGCACAACGAAACCCGGGCATTCCAAGCCTACAACCACGGATTCAATGACAATACGCTGCAGGAACTGAGCTCCTTGACTTCCCAGACCAATGCCCGGGCGACTGGGAGTTCCCAACAGAAACGCCTCATCTCCCTATATGGACGGCTGGCCTATACCTTCCACAACCGCTATATGGCAGAGGCGACCCTCCGTCGGGACGGTTCCAGCAACCTCTCACCGGAGAACCGCTGGCACCTCTTTCCCTCGGTGCTCCTGGCCTGGAACATCAGCCAGGAGGATTTCTTCCAGGTACGGTGGATCGACCTGCTCAAAGTCCGTACGTCCTGGGGCATCATGGGCAGTGAATCCGTGAGCCCTTACAGCTACCAGATGACCTACAGTGCCATCACCCAGAACTATTCCTTCGGAGGCACCCCTGTCGCCGGTTATGCTGTCACAGAACTGACCGACACCTCGCTGGGCTGGGAAAAGACCCGCTCCAGGGATATCGGCCTGGACTTGACTGCCTTCGGCGGACGGCTGAACTTCGAGGCGGATGGATTCGACAAATACACTTACGATATCATCATGACCCGTTCCATCCCCTCCTACATCGGTGGTTTGAACGGGCCCAAAAGCAATGTCGGTTCTGTCTCGAACAAGGGATTCGAACTCAACGCCTCTTGGCGCGACACCCGCGGAAATTTTTTCTATGGCGTGAACGGGACTGCCACCTACGTCAAAAACCGGGTCGAGTCTCTGGACGGCGGCCAGATTCTGGCAAACAGCAACACCCTCATCACGACAGAAGGCTATCCAATCCGATCCTACTACCTCTATGAGGCGGATGGTTACTATCAGAGCCAGACAGAAATCGACGAGGCCCGGGCTGTCTATGGAAGTCGAACGAAACTTCGCCCCGGGTATCTCAAATACAAGAACAACACGCCCGATGAACAGATTGATGAAAAGGACAAGATTATCGTCGGCAACACCATCCCCGAATGGACCTATTCATTCGGCCTCAACCTCGGTTGGAAAAATCTTGCGTTAAGTGCACAGTTCCAAGGAGTCGGCGACGTCTATGTGCTCCCCCAGGCCAACCTCGCCATGCCGTTCAACAACGGGGCCGGCGTGACCTGGGACTGGGCCACGGATTCCTGGACACCAGACAACCCCGACGCCAAGTTACCCTTGTTGACCACCTACACGGATGCCGGCGAGAACTTCATCCCGTCCACCCATTGGCTTCGGAATGCCAAATATTTGAGACTGAAGAATATACAAATCAGTTACACATTCTCGAAAAAACTCATATCGAAACTTCGGATGAATAGTCTACAAGTCTATGTCAGCGGACAGAACCTCTGGACCCTCTCGGACTTTAATCTCTGGGATCCAGAGATCACGCTCACCAGGACCAATCTCTATGAGTATCCGAACCTCAAGACCTACACGGTCGGACTTGATATCAGCTTTTAAAGACTCGACGCCATGAAACGGATTTTATCTTATATCATCGCAGCAGGAATCTTGAGCGCCTGCAGCCTGGACTTCGACAATCCGAACCAATATGCCGACAAAACCTTCTGGTACAGTGCCGGAAATGCCCGCAGCGGTCTGACCGGCTGCTATCTTCCGCTCCGCAACGGCAGCATGTTCGGCGGACAGGCACTCGCCCTGGAAGACTGTGCTACACCGAATGCCTATAACTATGCCAACAGTTCCAACTGGAACGATCTGGCACGGGGAACCGCCTCCTCGGACGGGACCATCTTCTACGGACGTTGGAAAGATTGCTATACAGGGATCGGACGCTGCAATACACTTCTTAAATATATCGATGTGAACCAGGAACTTTCTGCAGAAGACATCCTTCAGATGAAAGCCCAGGCGCGGTTCCTCCGGGCTCTCTATTATGCTGTTCTCATCACCTATTACTATGAGGTGCCCCTCATCACAAACGAACCGTCCATTTCGCAGTTGGACTCCGGACGGACAAGCCGGGCGGAAATCCTGTCCTTCCTGTTCTCGGAGCTGGATGATGTCGCTGGCATACTCCCTCGTTCTTACCCGTCCAAAGCCGATGCCGGCCGTGCCACAGCCGGAGCAGCCCTCACCCTGGCAGCGCGGCTGCACCTGTTCGAAGCCAGTCCGCTCTGCAATCCGGACAGCGATCCGGCCATGTGGGCAATGGCTGCGGAAGCGGCCAAACGGGTGATGGACCTGGGTATCTATTCCCTGTATCCTGATTACGCAGGACTCTTTACCGAGGCCGCCGAATATAGCGGCGAATGCATCTTTGACGTGGAATTTGTCGGATCGCCGACCGGACTCGGCCATAACTTCGATATTGTCATGCGCCAATACAACAGTGCCGTCCCGGTGAAGAATTTCGTGGACAGTTACCGGATGAAGGATGGAAAGCCCCGCTTGGAGAGTGCCTACCAAAATGCGGAAGGCTATGCAGACATGGATCCGCGTTTTGCCCAGACCATTGTCTACCCCGGTTCGACCTGGATGGGAGAAACCGTCCGGACAGACAATACCAACACCCGGTTCACCAACCGTCAGAGCGGTTTCATCTTCAAGAAATACACCGTCTATACCGAGGCTATCCCCTCTACTGAAGAGCTCAACATCAAGGAGAACTGCTCTGCCGTCAACCTGATGCTGATGCGGTATGCAGACGTGCTGCTGATGTATGCCGAATCCTTGAACGAGCAGGGGCTGCTGACCGAAGACATCTGGAACAAGACCGTCCAGGCTATCCGTAAACGGGCCGGATTCACCTCCCCGGAAGCCCTGACCTATCCAGGGCAGGACATTGCTGTCCTCCGCGATATCATCCATTATGAGCGACGGGTGGAATTCGCCTGTGAAGGACTGTATTATAACGATCTCCGCCGTTGGCGTGAGGCCGAGTCCGCCATGGACAACCTGGATATCTTGATGCACGACGGCACGGTCATCGGCCGGAGGACTTTCGATGCCTCCCGGGATTACTGGTGGCCGGTTCCCGCCTCCGAATTGGAACTGGCCCCGTCCCTGCGGCCCAACAATCCCGGATGGTGATGAAACTGCACAGCATCATACCCGTCATCCTGTTCGCAGGGCTTTTGTCCTGCAGCAAGGAGCATGGACCGGTCATCCCGCTGACCGGAGGGCAGGAAGATACGGACAACGTCCCGCGGTCGTTCGCCGTCGTCAACCAAGATGGTGACCGCATCCAGATTGTCGACCGACTCACAGGCCTGGTCACCTGGTCTTGGTCTCCGGCAGAATCAGGCCTGGATGCCACCCGTCAAGCCTGGTTCGGCCTGCCAGACGAAGTCAAGCCCGTATACGATTGTAAATATCTGCTGATTACCTGCACCCGGGGGGCCGTGGCCATCATCCGCATTTCCGACAAGAAATTGATGTTCTATGCCTGTCCCAAAGGGCAACCCCACTCTGCAGAGCTCCTTCCGGACGGCAGGGTCGTGACGGTCTCTTCCACAGACGGGACACAGTATGGTGACAAAATGCGCATCTACGAGGTCGACACCCTCGCTTGCTTTGCATCAGCCCCCCTCTTCGAGCAGGCGCTGACCTTTGGTCACAATGCCGTATGGGACCTCCGGAATGAAGTACTCTGGGCCACCTCCAACGATGTGCTCAACAGTTACACCTATGACGCCACAAGGGCATCGCTCTCCTTGCGGGCTGAAATCGCCCTGCCAGACGGGGCGGTCCAAGCACACGATCTCTTTCCCGAATACGGCACCCGCCGACTATGGCTGACAACATCCAACAAAGTCTACCAGTTCGACACGCAGACTACCACCTTCACTCCCCTCCGTGCGAATATTGTTGCCAATATCAAAAGCATATCCTCCGGCCCCCAGGGATACGAGACCCTGATGCTATATCCGAACCAGAGTTACTGGTCCGACAGGCTCATCGACCTGAATGGACGCTATGTCTGGCAACAGGACGGAGCGCGTATCTACAAGGGGCGATGGATGCTTCCCAACCTGTTCAGTTATCCCGAGAAACATGTTTTTATGAACTCCCAGAAGAAATCCACATTATGAACAACTTGAAATCCAGCCTGTCAGCAATGCTTTGCTGCCTCGGAGGACTCATTATGCTTTCGTGCGGGAAGGGCCTGTCTGTCCCGCCGCAGCCCGACTTCATCATCGTCGGACTGGAAGAGCCCTTTTCCATCATGATGGGCGAAACCTTCGAACTCAGTATTCCGGCGGAAGATGCCGCCGATATTTACCGCTGGTCGCTGCCGGCCAGTCTCAACCTGCTTGAAGGAGAAGAGACGAACAAGATTACGGTCGCCGGGCTGGAAGAAACCCTCATTCCGGCCGGAAGCATTTCTGTGACAGCCGTCAACGGAGCAGGCGAATCTGTACCGCGGACCTTGTGGCGGGACATCGCCATCACCGGGCTGCCCCCTCAGCCAGACTACATCCAGATTTCCGTCAAGGGCTCCCTGACGGTGGACAAGGACGAGATCTTCACCTTCAATGCAGAGGAGAATGAATCCGTAGCCAGCTATTCCTGGAGCGTGCCCCAGACCTTGGAAATCGTCTCCGGGCAAGGAACCCGTGAAATCCAGGTCCGCGCAAGGACAGGGTCTGTCCTGATTCCTCCCGGGAGTGTCCAACTCTCCATTATCACAAAGACGGGACTGAGCCAGGCTTATAACTTCGGCTGGCGTCTCTGTGTCCTCCCGATCGACAACTACCATACAGCCAAGCGATACGGAGACAAGACCTGGATGACTGTCAACCTGAACTACGCCGGAGCCGACGGGAATGTCGGCAAGACGGCGCCAGACGACCCGGACGGGAACCTGTATGGACGGTATTATACCTGGACCGAGGCCATGACAGGCAGTTCCACGGCAGAAAATCCATATCTCTACGGCACAACCGGCGTGGACGATATGGGGGCAAGTTATACCCTCAACAACAGCCCTGCATCCCATGGGATCCAAGTGAGGGGAATCTGCCCGGAGGGCTGGCATGTGCCGAACGCCTATGATTTCTACGACCTGATCGCCGGCGTTGCCCGGGACTACGGGCTGGAGAAGAAATCAATCCAGGAGGTGAGTGATACCAAAGAAGGTATCTTCCTGCCGGACAACCGGGAGAAAAGTCCGATGTCCCCGGGCAACCTTATCTCCTATGGCTTCATTTCCTCATACCTGCGCGGCAGCCGGCCTGCGGCCGAAGGCGGCATGTGGAATGCACATTCCCTGGCGGTGGAGAACGGAACCATGTTCAACCTGGCCAATGCGAGTGGCGCCTTCCCTGCCGGATACTATCCCATGTATTTCCCGGAGATGAACGAGATAATCGGCTTCAATATCCTGCCTTGCGGCAAATACACCGGAGAGAACTTCGGCAGTTTCGGTACTTACTCGTTCCATTGGACGGCAACAGTGACCGATGCCAACAGGAACTACCGTTTCACTGTCGGAAACAATTCCTGCAACTTGTCTACCTATGCCGAAACCGGTTCCTCCAACAACCTGCGCTGCGTAGCCGATTATCCGACCCGCTGACTCGGTTCCGGGCCGGTCGACCAGATACTTCTGCGCCCCCGTTTGCCCCACTACAGCAACTCCTCCAGCAGGGCCTTGTAGTGCCCGGGGAGGATGATGTGGTGGTTGCCGATGGGGGCGGTGAGGAAATAGCGGGCATCTGCCGGAGAGAGCTTCAACACGACCTGCGTGCGGCAGAGATGGGCTTCGTACTGGTTGGCGAGAAGCTCCCCTTCCGCGACGAAATGACGGTCCAGCTTGCCGGAGACCTTGAAGACGGTCACCGGCCCTTCCGGGAAATTCCCATGGATGCCGACACCGATTCCCGATTCGAAATGCGTGTCGAACTGCCAGTCCGTGACGAGATTGAAGGGAACCGTGCAATGCGCGAACAGCATCTTGCCCGTCTCCACATCGATCCGGGCGGGGTTGGCCTGGAAGCCGGTCCGGCCGGTCAACGCCTGGGCGATCATCATGCTCAGCAAAGCTGGCACATCCCCTTCGCAGGCCGCCGGAATGCCCTCCGCATTGAAGCGGGCCAGGGCCAGGCAGCCTGTATTGCCGATGGAAGTCAGGAGGTCGAAGCACCGGAGGGTGAAAGCATCCAGCCGATATTTACCCAACAAGACCTTCAATGCCTGATAGACCTGCACGGCGCCCGGATAGGACGCCCGGACCGGAGCGGCCATTTCAAGTTCCTGCGGGGCCGGTTCTCCCTTCGCCTTCCCGATTTCGACAAGCAATTCTTCCATCGGGACCTCGATGATGCGCGCACCGATCCTGTCCATGACAGCCATACTGTCAGCGTGGCTGGCAATCAGCCAATCCGAAGGCTGCCCGATGACGCCGATGCGTTGTCCCCGCAGGCGGGCACGAGCCTCTGCAACGGTCGCCAGTGTCTGCACCCGGCTCCGGATATAAGCATCTGATCCATGCAGCACTTCTCCACGCAACCCCTGCTGGCGCAGATAGGAAAGGATCTCCAGGGATGCCGCCAGAGAATTGCTCTGGCCCGAAGTCAACAGGTAGTAACGGTCGATGCCGCGCGAGAGCATCTCCGGCAACAGGGACTTGAAAATACCCTCTGCACCGCCAGTACGGACATAGACCAAGTCCAGGGTGTGCGTTCCGAAGTCCGAGAAATCCGCCCCGCGGAACTCGAAACCGCCATCAGGGAACACGCCTTTGAGGAAGGCATCGGAAATCTGGGCGACGGCCGCCTCGTCGTGCAGGCCGGATGTGATGGTGTAGAGTGCAATCATGGCTGGAGTCAATTAAAAAAGGGAAAGCTCCTTACATCGCACCGCTACGACCTCCTACCCTTGCTACATTCCTGTCCTGGGGGAATTCAGAGGGAGCTGGTCGTGCAAGACTTTCCCAGATGCAAAGGTAGTGATTTTTTTGCGGACGCGCAAAATATTCGCTCAGGAGGCTGTATTCTAAGACCAATAAGATTCTTCACTTTGTTCAGAATGACAGCCTTGTGTCATTCTGAGGCAGGTTCACCTGCCGAAGAATTACTTTTTGTCAGCCTCGACAGTCCGGGAACGGAAAGGCCGCTACGCCTTCAGGCTGTCGAAGATGAAGGGCAGGAGGTCGTCGACCCGGGCGAACTTGTAGATCCGGTCCTTGCCGACGAGGATGACCTTGAGCGGACGGCCGCCCTTGCCCTGGTATTCGGCCATGACCTGGCGGCAGGCCCCGCATGGGGTGGCCGGATCGTCGCAGACGACGCCGTGGTCGGCCCCGACGATGGCCAGGGTATCGAAGGCCAGGTCCGGATGGAGGGCTCCGGCGGCGAACATCGCGGTCCGTTCGGCGCAGAGGCCGGAAGGATAGGCGGCATTCTCCTGGTTGGCCCCCTTGACGATGGTGCCGTCCTCCAGGCGCAGGGCTGCGCCGACCTGGAAATGGGAATAGGGGGAATAGGAACCGCTCCGGGCCTCCAGGGCGGCGGCGACCAGTTCGCGGTCCTGCGGCTCCATCTCCTCGACGGAGGTATATTCGATATAGTCGATGGTCAGATGTCTGTCAGTCATAGTGCTTGTGTTTTGACCCGTCTTCGCATCCGACGGGCGTACAAGATAGGAAATATTTTTTAAAAGTGTTACTTTTGCAGGTGAAAATCAGACAAAATGGCATCCTTCGACCCTGAAAACTGTAAAATCAAAGTCTGTGTCGGCCTTTCCGGCGGCGTAGACTCCTCCGTCGCAGCCTGGCTCCTCAAGCAGCAGGGCTACGACGTCTTCGCCATGTTCATGCAGAACTGGCACGAGGCCGACGCCACCCTGCACGGCGACTGCGAATGGGAGGAGGACCGTTTCGTCGCCGAGATGGTCGCCCGGAAAATCGGCATCCCCTTCTACTTCGTGGACCTCTCGCAGCAGTACCGGCAGCGGGTGGTGGACTACATGTTCGACGAATACGGCCGCGGCCGCACCCCGAACCCCGACGTGCTCTGCAACCGGGAAATCAAGTTCGACGCCTTCCTCCGCGTGGCGGAGAAATACGGCGCCGACTTCGTGGCCACGGGCCATTACTGCCGGAAGGAAGCGGTGCTGCAGGACGGACAGCCGGTCCTGGACGCGGAGGAACGGCCGCTCTTCCGCCTCCGCGAAGGCACCGACCCCAACAAGGACCAGACCTATTTCCTCTGCCAGTTGACCCAGGCGCAACTCCGGAAGGCCCTCTTCCCCATCGGGGACATCGTCAAGCCGGAGGTCCGGCGCATCGCCAAGGAGGCCGACCTGCCGTCGGCGGAGAAGAAGGATTCGCAGGGCATCTGTTTCGTCGGCAAGGTGGACCTTCCGACCTTCCTGAAGCAGAAACTCCGCAGCGTCGAGGGCGACATCGTCGAGGTCTACGACGCCTGGTATGGACACGACGTGCTGTGCCAGTGGCAGCAGGAGGTGCTGGACGGGCTGCTGCTGCCCGGCGCCCTCCGCGAACAGACCGTGCGATACGCCCCGGAGGAAAAGGTGCTGACCTCGGACGGGAAGCCGCTGGGGGCCTGTCCCTACGACCTGGAGAAGGTCGCGGCGCTGCCGGATGACGGACTCGCCCGGCTGGCCGCGCCCCTGCATTATGCGCTGGCTTTTGAGACCGAAACCTACCGCAGCGGGCGGAAGCATCTCAAGAAGACGCGGTACAAGGACCACCCGGACGGCCGTATCGTCGGGCGCCACGAGGGGGCCCAGTTCTATACGGTCGGCCAGCGCAAGGGCCTCGGCATCGGCGGCCATGCGGAACCGGTCTTCGTCATCGCCACCGACACGGAGCAGAACATCGTCTACGTGGGAGAAGGCCACCATCACAAGGGGCTCAGCCGTTTCTGCCTGCATATCGCCCCCGACGAAATCCACTGGCTCCGCCCCGACCTGGCCATGCAGCCCTGCGCAATCCGGCGCTACCGGGTCCGCATCCGGTACCGCCAGCCCCTCCAGGGCGCCACGCTCATCCGGCGGGAATCCGGTCTCTATATCCTCTTCGACGCCCCCCAGCGCGGCATCACCCCCGGCCAGTTCGCCGTCTGGTACGACGGTGACGAAATGCTTGGCAGCGGGCCCATCAGCGCATAACCGCCCCTGCGCCCATGACTTCCGGACCACCCGGAAACGAAGGATCCGGGAAAGGTCACTGCATCTGGCGGAGTCTCACGTCTATCTCCGGGAGCAGGGCGGGAATGCCACTCACGTCCGTCTGGGAGAAATGATAGGGAATGAGCACTTCCGGCCGCAGGGTCCGCGCCGCATCGACGCATTGCCCTACCGTCATCGTAAAGGGTTGGTTGACAGGCAGGAATGCCACATGGATGTCCTTGAGAGCAGCCATTTCTGGAATATCTTCGGTGTCGCCGGCTATATAGATGCGGAGACCGTCGAGGGTCAGCACATAACCGTTGTCCCGCCCCTTGGGATGGAACCGGGTGTGCCCCTCGGTATAATTGTACGCCGGGACAACCTCCAGATGGATGTCTTCTGCCAAGTCCAAGCCTTCCCCGTTGGATAGTGCGGTCCCCCACCCTATCATCCCGGCACAACGATGATTGGTGACAAGATTTGTCAAGACTCTTCCTGAGTCCGTTTTCAAAAGGGCCTCGATGGCGTCCTTATCAAAGTGGTCCGGGTGCTCGTGAGTTACCAGGATGATATCCGCTTTCGGGAACTCGGCGGCATAGTCGGTATACTTGCCGTACTCTGCCACGGGATCCACCTGGATCGAAAACCCCTTGTAGGAAATGGCGAGGCTTCCATGCTTGATAAGAGTCATGTCTACGGGCTGGCCACTGCCGGTAAAGAATCGCTCGACTTCGTACCGGGTGACCGGCTTGCCCGCCTCCACCCAGGCCAGATAGCCGCTCAAGAGGTTGTAGGTCTTGAAAAAGCAGCCATCCAGCTTCGCAGCAGCGGCGGCGCTGCGCTTCCCGCTTCGGCAGTAGACCATCACGGGACGGTCCGCATCCAGCCGGGCCTTGGCCCGCCCGATGAAATCATCCGCATACCAGTCGATATTCAAGGCACCGGCAAGATGCCCCTCGGCATATTCTTCCGGCGTACGGACATCGACAAGCTGCACCGACAGGTCCTCAGACAGCATCTTTTCGAACCCGTCCACGGAAAGGTCTGCATATCCCTTGCAGGAGAACAGACCGAAAAGGCTGAATGCCATCATCATATATATCTTTTTCATCATAGATACATTTCCATTCTGCCGGCTGATTTACTGTTTTTCTGCTGAACGTACTCCTGAACGATCCTCCCTGCGGGCACTCAGTGCAACCTTTGCTTCATTCGGGGCCAGTCCAGGTCTATGCTGCCAACGTTTTCTTCTTTCTGCCCTGCATGCAGAAGGGCAACACCATTGCCACAATGGCAACCAGGAGAATCCACCGTATCATTGTATACCCTTCTTGAATAGTTTTGCCGATACCAGTGGATTTGTTCCACCAGACAAAGAGACTCTACCATGGATGCCGGCCTCGTCCATGAACTTCAAATGCGCATCGGCCGACCATCCCGGTATGGGGAATCCTTCATCCATTTCTATCCTTTCTGCCTTGACGGCATTCAAGTAGTTCTGGGTGATGGAGTGGCTATGAACGTCAATCTGTGCCCGCAAAGAGAGTGCAGACACCATTGTAGCCGATATGAGTATGAGACGTCTCACGCTTGAATCTGTTTTTTGCCACCGAACACCGGGTCTGCCGGGCCGAAACCGCCCGGCTCCATTATCCTTTGTTAAACTTTCATAAACGGCACAAATTTACTAACTTTGTCTGCACAAACCTTGGTGCAGAGAACTACGCTGCAAATCTAAGGTTTGTATTTACCATAAAGAACATTCATTATGCCTTTGTATCAGCAAGTAAACAGTAAGCTGACCGTGGTTAAAGAGAAGTCCTTCAAGCTCGAAAAAGAGATTCAAACTCCTGTTGATAGCAACTTGAAGTGATTGATTATGAATATATTCGGAAATATCATCCAGATCATCCTTGGAGGCATCATTATCGCCCTGCAATACTACATCGTCGGGCTGCTGATGTGCATCACCATCGTAGGTATCCCCTGGGGAATCCAGCACTTCAAGATGGCCCTTTCGTCCATGTTTCCCTCCGATAAAAAGATCATGTAATATGCGGGCTGTCATCCAAAGAGTATCTTCTGCATCCGTCACCATCGACGGAGTCGTCAAGTCTGCCATCGGCCCGGGGCTGATGATTCTGCTTGGTGTTGGACACGAAGACAGACAGGAAGACATCGACTGGCTGGCCAAGAAGATTGCCGGGCTCCGTATCTTCAACGACGATGCAGGCGTAATGAACCGCAGCGTCGTGGAAGTTGAAGGCAAAGCATTGGTCGTAAGCCAGTTCACCCTGATGGCTTCCACCAGGAAGGGAAACCGGCCGTCTTACATCGGTGCTGCCGGGCATGAACTGGCCATCCCGCTGTACGAACGGTTTTGTGCAGCGCTGTCTGCTGCCATCGGCCACCCCGTTGATACCGGAGAATTCGGCGCAGATATGAAAGTTGCTCTGGTAAACGACGGCCCCGTAACCATCTGTATTGATACGAAAAACAAAGAATAGCAATGAGTCTGATCCGTAAAGCCCAACCCGAAGACCTCCCCGCAGTAAATTGCTTGCTGGAGAGGTTCTGGCTGTACGTCATCAGGGCCGCCCGGACCTGTTCCACGCGGTGGGGTGAGAAAGAGCGACAGTTTTTCTGTAATGCCCGGTTCAACCGGGCCTCTGTCATCCTGAGAGGAAGCCGAAGGATCTACTTAGCGTATACTATCTCACTGAAAACCACATCGCCTTCCAGCATATTCGCTCCATCCACATTCACCTCAATCCGCTGCAGCACCAGCTTGTCCTTGGTGCATTCCTTGACGTAGTAACGTGCTGCGGGAGTGCAGGATGCTTTCCCGTCCTCTTGCATAAAGTCGTGATCCGACTCATAGAGGTACAGCTCCGGAGTGGAACTGCCCACGCCGGGATAGCCGTTCTGGTGTTTCTGATAGATATACTTTGCCTCTGAATCCCCGGCAAACACATCGGATACGTAGATGCTTAGAACCCACGAATGGGGATCTTCGTTACCTGCCGTGAATCTCCAAATCACCAGTCCCGCATCCTGAATCCCATCCGGATTCACCCTTTCCCAATCTCCTTCCAGATTACCCGCCAGGTCAATCTCGGGAATCAGCTTCTCACATCCGCACAGCCCTGCCACCAGCAATGCCACGCTAATAGCAAATTTCAATACACGTTTCATCGTATCTCTTCCGGATTTATCGCAGTTTTTGGAAAAGATTTCTTATCTCTGCTGCACTTGCTCTGTCTCAAGGTTCTTATGGAGTCCGGCAAGAAGTTCGGTTACGTAAACTTCGACGATGGGAATTTGGAAGAACTTACCAGAAAGGACCTCAATACCGTCCTGGAAGCGGCATATAGGTCTATGGATATGTATTTCCATAAGGATGGCCAGGAAGTGGAGTTCGCGGTCGTAGAAAAAAACAGGATGCTGGAGATGATCAGTCACCTACGCCTGCCTCCTTCAGACACTTGCGGTCATAGACCTTCTTTGACTTGTGGAGTGCCGACCTCATTGAAACCAGCCTCCCATGCCCCGGCAATCTCTTCGAGCCTTGCCGCCCTGCGGTTGGCACTATTGTAAATCGGAATTGAACTGTCATCCAGAGCGAAGCGAAGGATATATAATCCTTTGAATCATAAATAGATTCTTCGCTGGCGCTCAGAATGACAAGAGCGGTGAAATTCCCATTTAACGATCTTATGAAGATAGAAGAAGCCATGCTGTAACGGTGTCTCATCCGGACACTTTCTGTAAGAATGAAAGCCGAATCCTTCTACTGATATAGGGTATGGAAATCATACCTGGCAGAAAAGTTCTCAAGATGGAAAAGTGACCGACAACCTAAACCAGTCACCCCGTTCGGAGTCCAGCGGGGTTTATTTATGGCCATGTCGTGGATAATTCGTATTTTTGTATACTAATAAACTATCCCATATGAAGAAAAACGTCATTCTACTGCTTTCTTTGATGGCTCTTATGGCCTGCAAGAATACTGATACCTGCCAGAATAAAAGTGATTCAGATATGATTTCCTACCACAAGATCCAGATTGAGGACTGCAATGTTTTCTACCGCGAAGCCGGCTGCCCGGAGAATCCCGCCCTACTGCTTTTGCACGGCTTTCCGTCCGCCAGCCACATGTTCCGGGAACTCATGCCGGAACTGGCCGATAAGTACCATCTGGTAGCACCGGATTTTCCGTCCTTCGGACAGACGGACTCGCCATCCAGAGCGGAATTTGATTACACTTTTGACCATCTGGCCAGGATTGTGGATAAATTCACGGAGGCTCTGGGGCTGGAACATTTTGCGATGTATATCTTTGACTATGGTGCCCCCATCGGCATGCGTCTGGCTATCTGGCATCCTGAACGGATTGATGCCATCATCTCCCAGAACGGCAACTGCTATGAGGAAGGCCTGGGCAGGAAATGGGAGGCCCGCAAGGAATACTGGGCTCACCCCACGCCGGAGCTGAGGGCACAGTATGCTTCTGCCTATGCTCTTGAAACCATTATCGGCCAATATACCTTTGGTACTCCGGAAGGCTCTGTCGGTCCTGATGGCTATACCTTGGATTACGCATACGTCCAGCAACCGGAGCGTGCCGAAATGCAGAACGACCTCATCTTCGACTACCAGAGCAATGTCCGCCTGTATCCGGAATTCCAGAAATATTTCCGCGAGCATCAGCCCAAACTCCTGGCCGTTTGGGGAAAGAATGACCCTTCGTTCATCCCTGCGGGCGCAGAGGCCTTCAAACGTGACCTTCCTGATGCCGTTGTGAAGTTTGTGGACAGCGGTCACTTTGCACTTGAAAGCCATCACAGTGAGATTGCTGGATACATCAGGGATTTCCTCCAGTAGAATACATTCGAAATAATAAGGCCCGGATCTATTGTATCAGTGCGCAGCTATCGCTGCCGGGGAAGTTTCAAATCGCAATTTTTGGGGATTGACTCGCCGCCCATTTTCCCCGAACTTTGTTTTGGCCATAATGAAATAGACCGTTGGCATCAGGGCCCGTTTCGCTCCCTTCCTGAAATAGGCATCGTCCCCCTCGGGCTGAATGCGGATTCCCTTGGCTTTGAGTGCGTCGCAAGCCTCCACTGTGGCGTCCAGAATGGCTCTTCGCTGGGCTCGAGTTGCCTTTCGCAAATCGCAACCGCACACATAGGAAACATATACGATGGGAAGAATCATTGCTGCATGCGTCCGATAATAAGCATCCATGTCATCCATCCATCGGAAGCGGTAGCCGGTGCCCTTGACGAGCATCTCCAACATGGTTTTCTCTTGCTTGCCGCCCCTCCTGTGCATGCCGCCGATATCCATTTTACCTTTGCCGGTATAAATAACCGTTGTCTCGTTGAGTTCACGGTGACCGGCCGATGGCTGGAAGCCAAACAGGACGGTCTTAGGTGCAGGACTGCGTACAAGAATTCCAGCCTCGGCATCCACCGCTGTCAAGTTATTGCTGACCAGGATGACGTACGGGGCATTTCCCACCGCCAAGGTCTCCAGCAAAGATAGCTGCTGCTGGTTCTGCATCACCGAAAAAACCACGTCAAAGGCCTCTTCTGTGCCAACCGCTTCCACTATACGGGGCTCATCCACCGTATGCTTTCTCTTCAAAAGATGGTATAGCTTGAGCCTACGGCTTTCCAGCAGTTCCCGGGTGCGGCCTCGCGCCACAACCGTCACATCGTTGCCCGCCCGGCAGGCTCCGTCTCGAATAAATTGGTTATATTTGTGCATTGAAAAAAACGAATACGATATGGCACTCGAACAAACCATCCAGGAAGCTATCAAGGAGGCCATGAAGGCCAAGGATACAGTGGCAATGAACGCCGTCCGCGCCATCAAAGGTGAGATCCTTCTTTTCAAAACCTCTGAAGGAGGTAGCAAGGAAGTCACTGACGGAGATATCCTCAAGATGATTCAGAAGCTTGTGAAGCAGCGCAAGGAAGCTGCCGGGCAATATGTTGCGGCAGGCCGTCAGGAACTGGCCGACAACGAACTGGCAGAAGCCGCCGTGATGGAGAAATATCTCCCCAGGCAGCTCTCCGAGGCCGAAGTGGAAGCCAAAGTCAAGGAGATCATTGCCCAAGTCGGCGCCACATCCATCAAAGATATGGGCAAGGTGATGGGCGCAGCCAACAAAGCCCTTGCCGGACTGTCCGACGGGCGCACCATCTCCACCGTCGTCAAAAAACTCCTCTCGTAATGACAGAGCTGGAAAAACTTGAAGCAGGGTTGGAGTATTGTTACGATGACCCCGAGGTGGAAGCGCGCAAAGAGCGGGCAATCCTCTGGTGTAAGGAGTACAATGCCATTGACGATACTGACATGAGGCGCAGGATGCATGTCTGGCCAAGAACCTCGGTCACAAAGGCGATAAGGTCTGGATTGCCAAGACTTTCAACTGCGACAACGGCAAGAATATCTTTATCGGCAACAACTTCACCGGGAACTACAATCTGACCATCCTGGATATCCGTGAAGTCCGCATTGGCGACAATGTGATGATCGGCCCGAATACCCTGATCACAACGGTCGGCCACCCGCTTTCCCCGGCAGGCCGAAGGAAACACCTCGGCATCGCCAAACCCGTAACCATCGGCAACGATGTATGGATTGGCGGCAACGTGACCATTCTTCCTGGAGTCACCATCGGCAACAATGTCGTTGTGGGGGCTGGCGCAGTTGTAACGAGGGACGTCCCTGATAATGTCGTAGTAGGTGGTGTCCCTGCACGGATTATCAAGCAAATCGAATGCGATGTCCAGCGTCATTGACCTCACCATCCGCGACGCCCGTCCGGAAGACGCATCTTTCCTTGCCAAGTGCATCATGGCAGGGATGCACTTTTATGACTTTGAAGGGGCTGTCCCTGAAGATGGGGACATCTATGAACGACTGATTGAATGCGAAAAGCGGACGGATACGCTTTACTCATATGCCCATTCCCGCATCGCTGAAACAGACGGAACAGTTGTCGGTTCCCTGCTGTCCTATCCTGGAGATATCTACCGCAACCTTCGCCACAAGGCGTTCACCGAGCTATGGCCGGAGCTGATTGAAATGGAGGCCACGTCAGACCAGGAGACAGATCCCGGTGAATACTATCTGGATTCTCTGGCAGTCCTGCCCGCATATCGGGGAAGGGGCATCGGCCGTACGCTCCTGAAAGACGGCATCGACAAAGGTATTGCCCTGGGCTACAAGCAAATTGCCCTCGTGGCAGATTCTGATATGCCTCACCTCGTCAGCCTCTATTCCTCGATAGGCTTCATCCCTGCCGACCATCGTCAAACCTTCGGTGTTGATTTCCAACGCATGATTTACTCCGTGTAATCCATCAGAAAGGCACTTTTGAGGCGACGAGCACTTTGTAACATCTGGTTCTTGTATTGATCACCGGATACAAGTGTTTGAGTCCGAGTCTTGCATCCCCAATGGCACATTCCGCCAGGAACAGGGGCAGCTGTTGGATGCAATATCAGTTACTTCCTCCAAAGGTAATCCTTTGGTCCCTGATCGTGTATGGGACAGGCTCGCCATCCTTCATGACCGGCTTCTACTTGGGGCAGCGCTTCAACACGTGCACGAGTTCTTGGAAAAGGCTCCATCTGTCGTGGAAAGAATATGGATATCCCTTACCTTGCCATCCTGGCCGACTGTAAACTCATAGTGTACAACGGCCATTTTTCCCGCCATGGACCTGTGAGCCTGAAATTGGGGTGAATGTAGACTTGGATGTCTTTCCCTGACTTGTGGCACCTTTGTTTTGCATGATGCCGATAAAGGAAGTCATCTCCACTACTGGTTCTGCCTCAGAACGCACCGGGACCCGCAGCCAGCTCACATCCTACAGCGGCTCAAGGAGAAAAGCCCACGAAAGAAGGATGTGCCACAAGCAAACCAGGTATTCTTCTTCAGCTATCTGTTGAATACCGGAGGCATCCATCCAACACCGTAGACAAATCCGCCGTCATCCGCCTCATCCATCGTAATTTGTCGAGCCTCGAACCCGGACGAACCCGATGGTGGCGATGAACGGGAGCCCTTTGCCGCGTGGAATTCTTTTCGTAACTTTGGCCACGGTCATAATTGTACTTGAGCGCCATGACGAAGAAACAGGAAATACAACTCTTTGAGGAGAAGAAAGTCCGCACCATATGGGACGTGCGGCGGAGAAATGGTATTTTGCCATCGTGGATGTAGTGGGGGTCCTTGCAGACAGCAAAGACTACCTGACCGCAAGAAAATACTGGAACAAGCTGAAACTGCGGTTGAAAGAGGAAGGGAATGAAACGGTGACAAATTGTCACCAGTTGAAATTGACTGCAGCAGACGGCAAGATGCGTCTCACCGATGTTGCTGATCAGGAACAACTCTTCCGCCTCATCCAACCCATTCCCTCTCCCAAGGCAGAGCCTTTCAAGCAGTGGATGGCTCAAGTAGCGTCCAACCGCATCGACCAGATACAGGATCCTGAGCTTTCCATCGAACAGGCCATTGCCGACTACCGGCGCCTTGGCTACGGGGAGAAATGAATCAACCAGCACATCAAGAGCATCGAGGTCCGTAAAGAGCTCACCGATGAGTAGGAGCGGAGCGGCGTACAGGACCAGCAGTATGCCCCCACCGACATCGTCACCAAGACCTGGAGCGGGATGACTACGCTCGAACTTAGTATATGACAAAAAATATTTATTGTAATCTATTGATTATCAAGTAATTGATATTGCAAAAGACCTTGAAATTTCGTAACTTTAAGGTATGTTAACTCTCACATTAACACCATGTTACGAACTTCTAAGGTCCACCACAGAAGTAGCGAATTGTATCAGTTTTTGCACAAACATTTTGGTAAAAG
>JAFUZO010000008.1 GCA_017476575.1 Bacteroidales bacterium
AGCATGAATCAGCCAAAACTGCTCTTGCTTAACAATGATTATTGACTATCTTTGCACAACACCGGTTAACCTATATCAGGACGTTCAAGTCCTAACTCATTAACTCACAAATCCGGTAAACCTATTTTAGGACAAGACACCTTGACCGGATATCATGTCGGGAAAGCATCTACCACATCCATCCCTGAAAAACACACCTCCTGCGCAATACGTGTTTGACGCAGCTGCGTTGTCTTTATTCCAAAATGAGAAGATGACCTTGAAAGACCCATACGAAATCATCGCGATAGCAGAGATGAAGGATACGGCCCGGCGGCGGAAAGAGACCGTCGCTACGGTCGCCCTGTCCTCTGCCCTGACCTTGGTAGTCTGTCTGGCCGCCGTCCTCTTGTGGCTGCAGCCCCGACAGGAGGAGATTCCGAAGACTATCCTCCTGACCTCGGCAGACTGCAAGGGTTCTTATGAACTGCCAGACGGTACGACCGTCTGGCTCAACCGGGGCAGTTCCCTCACCTATGCCGGCGCCCTCGACGGCAAGACGCGTACCGTCAGCCTCACGGGTGAAGCCTATTTCGACGTCGCCAAGGATGCGGCCCACCCCTTCATCGTGGAAGCCCGCGACCTCTCCATCCGGGTCCTCGGCACCAAGTTCACGGTGACCTCCTACGAGGACCGGCCGGTGAGCGCCTGCCTGGCGGAGGGAAGCATCAGTGCCGACCTCACCAACGACAATCAGGTAACCCTCACTCCGGGACAGATGCTTGTCCTTTCGGAGGACGGCCTGCTCGAGAGCATCGAGAGTGTCAACGCCCTCGACCACACCTCTTGGATCGGTGACCGGCTGGTCTTCCGGGATACTCCGCTCACCGACATCGCCAGGAGCCTGGAGCACTGGTATGGCATCCGGATCCTCCTGTCGGACGAGGGGGCGGCCTCGAAGGTCCTCCTCTCGCTCACGGTGAAGGGCGGCGACGCCCGGGAAGTGATCCTGCCGCTGGTCGCAAAACTGTCCCATGCCGGCTTGGGCCGGCTGGAGGACGGAACTGTCTGCCTCACCTTGTAATAACCAACCAATCCGATACCGCATCATGCAACGACACGTATCGGCCATCATCCTGGCCATCCTTTTCTCCATCCTGCCCCTGGCGGCGCAGCCGAAGGTGTCCGTACACCTCAAGCAGGTGCCGCTCCGGGAGGTCTTCTCCGCCATCGAGGCACAGACCGACTATTCCTTCTTCTACAACAGCAACGAGATCAACGCTTCCACCCAGGTTTCCCTGGATGTCGACGACGCCTCCATCCAGGAGGCCGTGGGCAAGGTCCTGCCCGGTGTCGACTGCGCGGTCGGAAGCGGACGGGTCGTCCTGACCCGCCGTCCCCAGGCCCAGGGCGACACCCAGGTGAAGCGGGGGGCGCAACTGCGCGGTGTGGTCCGGGATGCGGACCGGCAGCCGCTGCCGGGCGCTTCCGTCGTGGTGGTCTCCGAGGGCAAGACCTACGGCGCCATCACGGACCTCGACGGCAACTTCGAACTCAGGATGCCGGTCGCCCCGAAGCCGAGGGACCCCATCACCTTCAGTTTCATCGGCTTCGTGGATGAGACCCGTGAAGTGGGTTCCGCCTCCTTCTTCGACATCACCCTCCAGGAAGACAACGACGTGCTGAGCGAGGTCGTGGTCGTCGGCTACGGCATCCAGCGCAAGGTCGACCTGACCGGTTCCGTCTCCTCGGTGAAGGACGAGGACATCGCCCGCCGCCCCGTCATGCGCGCGACCACCGCCCTCCAGGGCCTCGCCGCCGGCGTCACCGTGACCCAGACCAGCGGCCAGCCGGGCTCCGACGGTTCCACGATCCGTATCCACGGCATCGGCACCCTCAACGATTCCGACCCGCTGGTGCTCGTAGACGGCGTCTACGGAAGCCTCGACGCTATCAACCCCAACGACATCGAGTCCATCTCGGTCCTCAAGGACGCTGCCTCCGCGGCCATCTACGGTTCCCGGGCGGCGAACGGCGTCATCCTCGTCACCACCAAGCGCGGCACCTCGGACCGGATCACGGCCACCTACAACGGCTACACCGGTTTCCAGCGGGCGACCGCCCTGCCGGAGTTCGCCTCGAACTACGACTACATGGTGAGCATGAACCGGGCCTACGAGAATGTCGGGCAGTCCCCTCTCTACACGGAGGCCTACCTGCAGGACTGGCTCCGCTACCGGGCCGTCGACCCGGACCACTATCCTGACATCGACTGGCAGGACCTCCTGATGAACGGCTCCGGCTTCACCCAGAACCACCATGCTTCCATCCGGGGCGGCTCCCAGCGGGTCCAGGCCTTCGCCTCCTTCTCCTACCAGAGCCAGGACGGTATCTTCGACCACTACAACACCGACCGGTATTCCGCACGGGCAAACATCTCGATGGAAATCTCCAAGCACCTGTCCGCTTCCATCAATCTGGACGGCCGTCGCGCTTCGACCCAGACGCCGACCTACGGCAAGTCCTTCGCCCTCGGCTACATCAACCGCGTGCCGGGTATCTACACCTGCATCCTGAGCGACGGCCGCTACGGGACCGGCTTCAACAACCGCAACCCGCTGGCCCTCATGATGGAAGGCGGCAACACCAATTCGACTACCGATGCCTTCAAGGGCTCCTTCAACCTTACGTTCAAGCCTTTCAAGGGATTCGCCGTCGACTTCGCCTTCACCCCGAGCCTGTCGAACACCTACAAGAAGGTGACCAAGAAGACGGTCGACTTCTACGACCCCGACCGCGTCGAACCGGCGGCCTCGGCCCCGGCCCAGAACTCCTTGAGCCAGTCCGACTCGAAGACGACCCAGGTGACGACCCAGATCATCGCCCGCTACAACACCAAGGTGGCGAAGGTCCATGACATCAGCCTCATGGGCGGTTACGAGCAGTTCACCTATGACACCCAGAGCATCAGCCTGGCCCGGGAAGGCTTCGTCCTCCCGCAATACGAGGTGATCGACGCCGGCTCCACCTCCGCCCTCGAGAACGGCGGGACCGCCAGCGCCTGGGCGCTCCTCTCCTTCTTCGGCCGCATGAACTACGCCTACAAGGACCGCTACCTCGTCGAGGCCAACTTCCGTGCGGATGCCTCCTCCCGTTTCGCGAAGGGGCACCGCTGGGGCCGTTTCCCTTCGGTATCCCTCGGCTGGCGTATGTCCGAAGAGTCCTTCATGCAGGGCATCAAGTGGCTGACGAACCTGAAACTGCGCGCCTCCTTCGGTACGCTCGGCAACCAGAGCATCGGTACCTATCCGGCCTACGCGACCATCACCCTGGACCCGGTCTATTCCTTCGGCAACACATTCACCGACGGCGGCTACCAGGCGTCCTTCGGCAACCCGGTCATCTCCTGGGAGACCTCCCACAACTGGAACTTCGGCCTGGATGCCTCCGTCTTCGACAACAAACTGTCCGGTTCCTTCGACTACTACATCAAGAACACCGACGGCATCCTCCTGAGACTGCCGCTCCCGGGAACGGCGGGACTCGCCGTGCCCTACCAGAACGCCGGCAAGGTGCGGAACAAGGGCTGGGACCTGGAACTCACCTACAAGGGCCATGTCTCCGATTTCCATTATTCCGCCTCCTTCAACCTCTCGGACGTCCACAACGAGGTCGTCGACCTCAAGGGCGCCGGTCCGATCATCAGCGGCTACGAGATCATCGACGAAGGCTATCCGATCAAATCCCTCTACGGCTACAAGGCCGACGGCCTGTACCGCAGCGACGAAGAGGTCCTGAACGGTCCCGACCAGAGTTATTTCAAGTCGTACGGCAAGGGTGACATCCGGTATGTCAACATCACCGACGAGGACGGCACCACCAACACCATCAACGCCTACGACCGTACGGTCATCGGCAACCAGATTCCGCGGCTGACCTACGGCCTGAACCTCTGCGCCGACTGGAAAGGCTTCGACATGTCCCTCATGTTGCAGGGCATCGGCAAGCGGGACATCATCCTCACCAACGACTGCGTCTGGGCCCTGTACAACGCCGGCAAGATGCAGACCTGGATGCTGGACAACTGGACGGAGGACAACCCCCGGGCGAGTTATCCGCGCCTGATCTCGGGCTCGGAGCACAACAACTTCAACTATTCCTCGTTCTGGGTCTACAACGCCGCCTTCTGCCGCCTCAAGACGCTGCAACTCGGCTATACCCTGCCCGCCGGCCTGGTGGAGAAAGTCTCCCTCAAAAACGTCCGGTTCTATGTGACGGGCGACAACCTCTTCACCTGGACCGGCCTTCCGAAGGGCTGGGATCCCGAGATGGGCAGCGGCGCCGCCGACATCTATCCCCTCGTGAAGACCTATCTCTTCGGTGTCCAAGTCACCTTCTAATCCTGCATCCATCATGAAAAAGTATCTCTATATCTTTGCAACCCTGATGCTGACCGGATGCATGGGCATCCTGGACCAGTATCCCAAGTCGGGGCCTTCCAACGAAACTTTCTTCTCGAACGAGACGGAACTGACCCTCGGCGTCAACGCGGTCTACAAGACCCTCTACTGGTTCTCTTCCGAGAGTACGCTCATCCAGTTCCAACCCATGCTGGACGGCCTGACTGAAAACTATTACATCCGGGGTACGTATGGCGGCAACCTCAATGTCGTCCAGTCCGGCCAGGCTAACGGCGAGACCAGCCTCTTCGCAAGTGCCTGGAAGCATTTCTATGCCGCCATCGCCCAGGCGAACAACCTGCTCGACCACATGGACCGGGCGAAGGATGTCGTGACGGAGGAGTTCTACGACCGGATCCGGGCCGAGGCGCTGGTGATCCGCGCCTACCAGTACCACTACCTGGTCTTCCTCTACGGCGACGTACCCTTCGCCGACCACTTCCTGGAGTGGAACGAAGCCGACCTGCCCAAGACCAAGGCGGAGACCATCATCGCCCGGATGGAGGAGGACCTCCAGTGGGCCTCCGAGCACCTGCCCGACACCTGGACCGGCGAGGATGCCGGCCGCGTCACCAGCGGCTTCGCCCTCGGCCTGAAGGCGCGCTACGCCCTCTATGCCGGCGACTACGAGACGGCCGCCGCGGCTGCCAAGGCGGTCATGGACAAGAAGGTCTACACGCTGTATCCCCAATACGGCGACCTCTTCCTCCATGTCGGCAAGGATGCCTCCGAGATCATGATGAACATCCGCTACCTGAACACCATCCAGATCCATCACAACCCGAAGTACATCGGCACCCGCCTGTCCGATTGCTACTCCATCATCGTCCCGACCTGGACCCTCATCGACACCTATCAGTGCACCGACGGCAAGCGGATCGACCAGTCCCCGCTCTACGATGCCAAGCATCCTTTCGAGAACCGGGATCCGCGCCTGCGGGCCTCCATCCTCGTCCCGGGCGACTATCACAACGGCTACAAGTTCGAACCCTGCCCGGATTCGACGACGACGACCCTGATTGTCGGTGACAAGGTCACCCGCGTCCCGAACACCGACGCCACCCATGCCTACCGTTCCCCGACCGGCTTCGTCTCCCGCAAGTACTGCGACGAGATCGACTGCCCGGAGAACGTGAAGAAGAGCGAACTGCCCGTCATCGTGATGCGCTATCCGGAAATCCTGCTGACCTACGCCGAGGCGCAATTGGAGCGGGGGATCGTGGACCAGTCCGTGGTGGACGCCATCAATGCCGTCCGCTGCCGCGAAAGCGTCGGGATGCCGGCGGTGAGCGTGTCCGACGGCGTGGACAAGATCCGCGAGACCCTGCGCTACGAGCGGAACGTCGAGTTCCAGATGGAGGGCCTGCACTGGTTCGACATCAAGCGATGGAAGACGGCGGAGAAAATCATGCCCGGCCGTCTCCTGGGACGCCGCCAGCGGGCCAACTGGTACGATGCCGTCATTCCGACCTTCAACGAATACGGCAAGCCGGTCTATGCCGACGAGTCCATCTTCGAGTCGCTCGGCGAACTGGTCTTCGACCCGGCCACCAGCTATAACTGGCCCATTCCGCAGAGCGAGATCGACCTGAACCCCCTGCTCGCCGAGCCTGCAAAATCCGCTGAATGATGAAAAGGATACATTTCTTGTTGTCTGTGCTCCTGACCCTCGGTGCGTGCTCCCATGCCGCGCCGGAGGGGCAGGAGAATACGGAGACCCCGGAGGGGCCGACCCCGTCCGGACCCTACCGGATGGAACTGACCCTTTCGAGTTACAACGTCCTCGGGGTTGAATCGAAGGCCGCCTGGGCACCCCGCAAAGAGCCCATCCACGCCATCGTGGTCCGGGAAGACCACGATCCGGACGTGATCTCGTTCCAGGAGTGTGCGGCCGACCCGATGCGCAGCGACCTCCAGACGATGTTCGCCGACACCTACGACTTCCATGTCATCAGCATCTCCGGTGCTTCCCCGGCCCTCGTCGCCTGGAAGAGGGACCGCTTCTCCCTGGTGTCCGGCGGCGCCTTCGACATGGCGCCAGGGTCCGAATTCACCGCCAGCCGGTATGCCCACTGGGTCCGGCTCCGCGAGAAGGAGAGCGGCCGGGACTTCCTCATGTACGATATCCACCTCAAGACGAACGGGACGGTCTCCTACCAGCAACTCCGCTATGACAGCATCCAGCTGCTCGTGCCCAACGTGAACGCCCGCGCCAAGACCTACGGCGATATCCCCGCCGTCATCTGCGGCGACTTCAACAACTACCTGAACACCATCGATGGCGGGGTCATCTCCGGTCCGGCCGCGTGCAAGGCGCTCGGCTTCACGGACGCGGCTACCGCCACCACCGACAAGAAGAACTTCTACTACAAGACCTCCGGCACCGACATGACCGGCAAGGCGGTGAAGTGGTCCAGCAAGGACAGCCGCATCGACTTCATCTTCCTCGCCCCCGGCATCGAGGTCTCTTCCTACCAGACCGTCATCGACTTCGTCGACGGCTCCGACATCAACCTCCATACCCCGGTCCCATCCGACCACCATCCGGTCAGCGCCCGGCTTGTCCTGCAATACGAATAACACGAATGATAACTATGAAACCACAGAGAACCTTATGGCTCGCCGCAGCGGCGCTCATCGCGCTGGCCGCGTGCAACAATGAAAAGGAAGACAACGGCAAGGAGACCAAGACTTCCTTCCTGGATGTCAACGTAACCTTCAAGCATGTCCGGGTCTCCCCGGCCGAAGGGCAGAAACTGACGGTCAGCCTGTACACATCCGATGTGGCCGGCAAGGAGGTCGCTGCCCTCACCGCCGCCCGCACCGAGTCCGTCACCCTCACGGCGGCCCAGGCCTCCGCCGGCCTACGGGTCACCTTCGACAACCTCGACCGCTCCGCCGGCCACCTGTATGTCTTCGCCTATGTCGACATCGATGCCGACAGCCAGGTCTCTGACGGCGACCTGGCCTCCTGGCTGGGCGGCACGCCGGAGGATGTGGCCGAAGGGAAGGCCACCCCGACTGACGTCAACGGCGAGTATGCCGTCAACCTGAAGGTCGACGCCCTCATCGGGGAAGGGGAGTTCATCGTCCCCGACGGCTTCGTGGCCGACTTCGACAAGAACCTCTATACCATCGTGACGGTCGGCCCGCACTTCTGGACCGGCGAGAACCTCCGTACCACCCACTTCCAGGACGGTACCGAGATTACCGTCCTGATGGCCGGTGACAACATCGGCGAGTACTCCACTCCGGCCGTCGTGAACGCCTACCCGAACGACGAGGCGCTCTCCGCGAAGATGGGCTACTACTACAACTGGTATGCCGCTTCCGAGAAAAACCCCTGCCCGGAAGGCTGGCGCATCCCTTCGGATGACGACTGGCTCGATGCCGAGCGCTACATCGCCCCCAGGGCGACCGACCTGGGGGTCGACCATACGGACGCTCCGCAGAAGAATGCCTTCCGGGGCGCATCCGAGAATGCCGCCGTCCCCTTCAAGACCGCCGAGATGGACTTCGGTGGCGACAACAGCACCGGATTGAACTTCTACCCGGCCGGTATCTACGATGCCGCCGTCGCCAAGGGCTATGACGCCGATACGAAGATCTGTGTCATCTGGACCACGGACAGTTATCCGTCCCTGGAGACGAACGCTGTCCGCCGCTTCTTCCAGCACAACCAGGCCGGTATCGGCCGCGGCACCGACAAGAAGAACCGCGGCCAGTCCCTCCGCTGCATCAAGGACAACCCGGATTATGTGAAGAAGACCCCGCTCAAGGCTCCTGAGCTTACGGTCGAAGGCACCGTCGTCTCCTGGGCAGCCGTAGAGGGCGCATCCGCCTACATGGTCTCGGTCAACGGCGAGGAGGAAATCGCGGTGACCGCCACCTCCTTCGATGTCGCTTCCGTCAAGGAGGCCCAGGCCGAGGACAAGACCTACACCGTGACGGTATATGCCACCGGTGACGAGACCCTCTACACCCCATCGCCTGTGGCGTCGGCCAACGTGACCATCACCGGTGTCGGCGGCGACGAGAAGCAGTATGTCAAGGACTACGACGGCAACGAGTACGAGATTGTGACCATCGGCACCCAGACCTGGATGCGCGAGCATCTCAGGACCACCCGCTTCCAGGACGGTACGGCCATCTCCAAACTCGAAGGCGACGCCTTTAAGGCGGCGACGGATGCGGCTTATGTGAATCCGTTCAGCGAAGAGGATGTCAAGACGTTCGGCTACCTGTACAACTGGTATGCGGCTACGGAGAAGAACCCTTGCCCGTCCGGCTATCATGTCCCTTCCGATGACGAGTTCCTGATTCTCGAACGTTACATCTCCGGAAACGAGTCCCTGGATGCCGACAAGTCCCAGGCTGATTTCGCCAGCAATGTGTACCGGGAGGCCGACAGCGGGCTAGGTACGGCCATGAAGACGTCCGACTATTCCTTCGGCGGCGCCGATGATTCAGCCTTCAATGCCATGCCGGCCGGCACGTATTCGAATGCGCTGTCCAAGGACTTCAGTGCGTCTACTAAGATCTGCGTCCTCTGGACGACGACTCCGTTCGAGGCTAAGGAGGCCAATGCGATGCGTCGGATGTTCCAACATAATCAGAAAGGCTCCGGCCGTGGCTCTGCTGCCAAGGTTGCCGGCCAGTCCATCCGCTGCGTGAAGGACAGCGAGTAACCCGCTTCTTTAACAGTTATGCCTACTGCGTCGACGGTGAGACCCTGGAGTTGAAGTGGAAATATGCCTACCTGCCCGGAACGAACAATGCATTCAACTATTCGCACCCATGCTCCGATACGGAGGGCAACTTCTACATCTCGGCCGGCCAGGTGGTCAACCAGAACTTCATCTTCGGTCCGGACGGTTCCGTCAAGTCCCAATGGAGTTACGAGACCGAGGACAAGTCGATGGGTGGCAACAACTTCCTGGACGGCGTCCTGTACAGCGCCTTTGTCGGTACGGCGGATACGGATGGCGGTGTCTTTGTCGGTAAATATGTCGGCGGAATCCGTTATACAGCCCATGGAATCGATATATGCGGCTCATGTGCTATCAATTGATAATGAATAAGTTGGTTATGTGTTTGGTGTCGCCGGCCTGGGTGCTGGCGGCACTTTCCGCATGTACCGGCGACGGGAAGGAAGACCCTGCAGCCGAACTCCGGATCCAGGTTTCACTGGCCTCGGAGTGGGGGGCGGCGAAGACCTTCTCCGCCTCCGATGCCGTGCAGTTGTACGACCTCACCTCGGGGGACAAGGATACGCAAAGCCCCCTCCAGGCGGGCGGCACCTCGGCCTATTTCCCGTTCTCGCTGCGGAAGGCTTCCCCGGGCGATGTTCTCGCCGGGGTCCTTTCTTCCGGTGACGATATGACGGTGACCGGGAAGAAGGCATCCTACCGCCTGGCCCCGCGGCAGACGGGCGCTGCGCCCGAGGTGCCCTGGACCGGGAACACCCGCATCCCCGCCTCGTCGTCGGTCGGGACGGATCTCGTCCTTTCACCTCAGGCCGCCTGTGTCCGCGCCCGGGTTCCGCAGGGTGACTACTCCATCGTCCAGGCCGTCCTCAAGGCGGTCGACGGGGAGAAGGTCTCCGGCGACGTCACCCTGGACCTGGAGACGGGCGGGTGCACTGCCTCGACGGCCAGTGTGACCGTGTCCCTGGCGACGCCGCTGGATTGCAGCCAGGGGGCACAGGAGGTCGATTTCTTCATCGTTCCCGGCACCCTGATGCGGGGCGTGTCGGTGTCCTGCCTCGCAGTGGACGGACAGGAAGTCTCGTTCGAACTGACGGACAAGATGGACCTCCCGGCCGGTTCGCTGACGGAGGTGGGCGCCGGAGAATCCGCCCGGAAACTCATCATCGCCGGGGGGACGCGGGTGCGCATCATCTCCGAGGCGGAGGCCCGGCAGGTGGGCGACTACAAGGCCGGCCTGCAATGGGAATGGAATGCCGCCACGGCGGCCTCGACCCTGGGGCAGGCTTCCAACCGGATGGACCATATCGACGATGCGAAACTGGTGGACGGCGGGGCCAAACTCCTCATCACCAGTTCGTACGGCTGGTGCGTGCTGCTGGATGTGGCCTCGAAGTCGGTGGACTTCTGGGCGACCGGCCTGACGAACGCCCACTCGGCGGCCCTCCTGCCGGGCGGCTACATCGCCGTGGCCTGTTCGGACGGCTTCGTGGCCCTGTACGACCGTTCCCGGAGCAATGTCCAACTCGCCAAGGTCGTCCTGGAGTCGGCCCACGGAGTGGTGTGGAACGAGACGAAACAGCGCCTGTATGCGGTCGGCGGCACTTCGCTGATGGTCCTGAAGGTCGGCACCGGCACCCTCGTGGCAGAGCAGATCATCTCGACCTCGTCCTATGTCACCGGCTGCCACGACCTCTCCTATGTCGACGAGGGACGGCTCCTCGTCGCCGGCAAGAAGATGGCCTTCTACGATGTCCAGACGATGAAGTTCACAGCGGTCCACGCCTACGACGGCGTCTCCGGCTTCAAGTCGGCGAACTACAATCCCGAGACCGGCGAACTCTACTACACCTATGCCTGGAGCGGGTACAGCGAGGGCGACTACGACTGGTCCAGCCACTGGATCCGGTACACGTCCTCCCTCACCGCCCCGTTCTCCTTGTCGATCGATGCCCAGGGCCTCATCCGCGTAGAGGACATCAATATGTACAAGGTCCGCGTCTACAACTGGTAGGCTCCGCCCCTCGTCCCGTCCACGTTTTTCACCGAAATCGTGGACGGGATGGCTCCAACCCCCGTTCCGTCCACGAAATGACCCGAAATCGTGGATGGAATCTTTTTTCGTATCTTCGCGATAAGTAAATCCATCTTCAAGTCGTCTGTAAGATGACGCATGAGCAAACGAACGACCACATCGTCTGACCAGTTGTTCCTCCTGGAGGCGCTCTACAAGGAGAACCTTCCCGGCCTGACCTTCTATGCCCGACGGTTCGTGCCGGAGGAAGTGACGGGAGACATCGTCCAGGACCTGTTCCTGAGGCTCTGGCAGGGCGGACGGACCTTCCTGGACATCCCCGACGGGCGCAGCCAGCGGACCTATCTCTACCGTGCGGTCCGCAATGCCTGCCGGGACTGGTTGAAGCACCAGGTCGCCGTCTCGAACCATGCCGACGAGGCCCTCTACCTGTTGAAACTGGACGAACTCCAGGACCAGGAAGACCGGAGCCCGGAGGAATTCGAGCAGCGGCTGCAGCGCATCGGCGAAGAGGTTGAACGGCTCCCGGAAAGGTGTCGCGAAATCTTCTGCATGCACTACCGCCAGCAGAAGAAGAGCGCCGAGATCGCCCAGTATTTCGGCATCTCGCAGCGGACCGTGGAAGCCCAGTTGTACAAGGCGTTGCAACTCTTACGGAAGACCTTGAAATGATGGAAAGAGAAACGTTCAGCAAAGAGACCCTGTTCATCGCCTATATCGACGGCACCCTCGACCGGGAGCAGGCCGGCCAGTTGGAACGGCTGCTGGCGGACGACCCGGCTGCCCGGCGGGAACTGCTTGACATGAAGGATATCGCGGACAGCGCCCGGGAGCCCCGGATGACCCCCTGGGAGACCGAACGCCGTTTCGCCGACCTGATGCATGCCATCACCGGCCGGGAGCGGGGCCTCCTGCGCCTCCGCATCGGACGGCTGGCCCGTTATGCGGCCGTGGCGGCGGTCGCGGCCCTCGCCGGTGTCCTCGGCACGGTGCTCCTGCGCCCGAAGCCGGTGGAAAAGATGATGCAGGTGGCGGCCGCCCCCGGCAACATGACGGAGGTGACCCTGCCCGACGGCACCCGCGTCGCCCTCAAGTCCGCCAGCACCCTGTGCTACGACATCGCCTCCTTCGGGACCGCCGAGCGCCGCGTGCACCTCGACGGCGAGGCGTACTTCGACGTGACCCGGTCGCCGGAGAAGCCCTTCGTCGTGGAAACCCTCATGGAGACCGTCCGTGTCCACGGCACCACGTTCAACCTCCAGGCCTACCGGGGCGACAGCATGAACACCCTCGTCCTCCTGGAAGGGCGGGTGAGCGTGGACCTGCTGAACGAGGCCGGCGAGCGCATCCACAGCCTGGCCATCCATCCGGGCGAGAAATGCACCTTCCACCGCGAGAGCGGCGAGATGAACGTGGAGAAGATCGCCAAGAACGAGGCCGGACAGGCCTGGGACGACAATATCTTCTATTTCCGCGACCAGTCCCTGCGGGAGATCGCGGCGCGCCTGGAGCAGTATTTCCAGGTCCGCATCGACATCGCCCCCGCCCTGGAGGGCCTGGGCGGCTACTCGGGCGCCTTCTCCCTGGGGCAGGGGTTCGAGGAAATCCTCCGGATGCTGGACTACGACGGCTCCTTCACCGTCACCCAGCCGGAGAAAGGCTATTACCTGTTGACTGAAACCCGATGAAACGAATCTTGACTCTTGCCGCCGCCCTGGTCCTGGCGTGGGCCGCGGCGGCACAGGAAAACCTCCTGGACCGGAAGGTGACCTTGAACGTGCAGGACACCCCGCTGGAGGAGGTCCTGACGGCGGTGATGCGGCAGACCGACGCGCTCTTCCTGTACCGGAGCGCCGACCTCGGCGCCTCCCGCCGCATCACCCTGGAAGTGAAGGACCAGCCGCTCCGTACCGTGCTGGACCGCCTGACCGAGGGTGCCGGTGTGGACTACGTGGTGGACGGCCGCCACATCATCCTGCGGAAACGCGCCCAGCCCGCCGCCACCCCGGAGACGCCCCGGCGGAACACCCGTATCACCGGCACCGTGCGCGACCGCTCCGGCGAGCCCCTGGTCGGGGCGACCGTCATGGTCCACGGCTCGTCCACCGGCACATCGACCGACCTGGACGGAAATTTTACCCTGGAGGCCACCGGCGATGACCTGGTCGATGTCCTCCTGATCGGCTACCGGACCTGGAGCGCCCCCGCCTCGCACCGGATGCAGGTCGTCCTCGAAGAGGATGTGACTTTGCTGGACGAGGTGGTCGTCGTAGGCTACGGGACCCAGAAGAAGGTCAACCTGACGGGCTCCGTGGAGGCCCTCGGCGGCGACAAGATCGAGAACCTGCCGATGCCGTCGCTCTCCCGCGGCCTGCAGGGCCTCATCCCGAGTCTGAACATCGACATGACGGACGGCAAGCCGATCCGCTCCTCCGAGTACAACGTCCGCGGCACCACCTCCATCGGCGCGGGCGGCGGCAGCACCCTCATCATGATCGACGGTGCCCCCGGCGACCCGGACCTGCTGAACCCCGGCGACATCGAGTCGGTCACGGTCCTCAAGGATGCGGCCTCGGCGGCCATCTACGGCGCCCGCGGTCCCTTCGGCGTCGTGCTCATCACCACCAAGAACCCTTCCGCCGGCAAGACCTCCGTCTCCTACAGCGGCAACGTCTCCTTCTACACCCAGACCCAGCGGAACGACTACATCTGGGACGGGTACACCTGGGCGAAGACCTTCGTCGAGGCCTACTATGCCTACAACGACTACGTGACCAACCCGACCGGCGTCAACAACGCCTTCCCCTTCTCACAGGGCCTGGAGACCTATCTCGCCGAACTCCAGCGCCGCCATGACGACCCCTCGCTCCCGAAGGTGGACACCGCCCCCGACGGCCGCTATCTCTACTACGGCTCCACCGACTGGTACGACCTGCTCTACAAGAAGGTCAACCTCGGGACCGAGCATTCCGTCACCGTCTCCGGCAGCGCCAAGAACGTGGGATACTACCTCTCCGGCCGCTACTACGGGCAGGAGGGCATCTTCAAGTACAACTCCGACGACTTCAACCAGTTCAACCTCCGCGGCAAGGGCTACGTCCAGGTCTTCCCCTGGCTGAAGGTCTCCGACAACTTCGACTTCTCCCGCCGCCGCTACGTCTATCCCCTCACGTCCATCTACGAGAAGGGCATCTGGCGCAACATCGCCGACCAGGGCTTCCCGATGGCCGTGATGTTCAATCCCGACGGCTCCCTGACCCGCCACGCCGCCTACACCGTGGGCGACTTCTACACCGGCAACAACAAGTCCGTCTCCACCCAGTTCAGCCTCCGCAACACGCTGAACCTCAATGCTTCCTTCCTGGATAACACCCTCCGGGCCAACGCCGACTTCACCTACAGTTACCGCAACGCCAAGGACAAACGCATCCTCTTCCCGGTCACCTACAGCGACGAGGTCGGCGTGACCACCTCGGAGGGCACCAACAAGTTGAGCCAGGACACCGGCGAGACCAACTACCTCGGGACGAACCTCTATGCCGAGTACGAGCGGACCTTCGCCGACGCCCACTATTTCAAGGCGATGGGCGGTTTCAACTACGAGTACCAGAAACTGGAATCGCTCTACGTCGAGCGCAACGGCGTCCTGAAACCGGACATCGACGACTTCAACCTCGCGAACGGCGCCAACATCGTCATCACCGGCGGCGGCAACGCCTGGGCCGTCATGGGCCTGTTCTACCGCCTGAACTACAACTACCGGGAGCGTTACCTCGTCGAGGTCAACGGCCGTTACGACGGCTCGTCCAAGTTCCCGAAGAACTCCCGCTGGGGCTTCTTCCCCTCGGCTTCCGCAGGCTGGCGGCTTTCCAAGGAGGCCTTCTGGAACGTGGACCCGAAGGCGGTCTCCGAGGTGAAACTGCGCCTGAGTTACGGGGAACTCGGCAACGGCCAGGTCCCGCCGTATTCCTATGTCCAGACCATCTCCACCCACCAGTCCACCCGCATCATCGACGGCGCCCTGCCGCTGTATTCCTACATGCCCTCCCTCATCCCGGAGAGCCTGACCTGGGAACGCTCCCGGACCTTCAACGTGGGCGTGGACCTCGGCTTCCTGGACAACCGCCTCACCTTCAACGGCGACCTTTTCCAGCGCAACACGGAGAACATGTACACGACCGGCGTCATCGTCCCATCCGTCCTCGGTACCAGTTCGCCGAAGGGCAACTATGCCGACCTCCGCACCCGCGGCTTCGAGGCGACCCTCGAATGGAAGGACCGCATCCGCACGGCCGACCCGGTGGATTACAGCATCAAACTGGTCCTCTCCGACTCCCAGGCCGAGATCACCCGCTACAACAACCCCAACGGCCTGATCGAGAACGTCTACTACAAGGGCGCCAAGGTCGGGGAGATCTGGGGCTACGAGGTCTGCGGCCTCTTCCAGAGCGAGGAGGAGATCGCCGGCTGGGCCGACCAGTCCTACATGAAGACCTCCCAGGGCCAGAAGACCTGGCTGCCCGGCGACATGAAGTACGTCGACCGCGACGGCAACGGCAAGATCAATGACGGCAAGAAGACCGTCGACGACCACGGCGACATGCTGGTCATCGGCAACACCACGCCGCGCTACCGGTTCGGCGTCAACCTTTCCGCCTCTTGGAAGGGCTGGTTCATGAACACCTTCTTCCAGGGCGTCGGCCACCGCGACTGGTACCCCTCGATGGAGTGCAACGCCTTCTGGGGTATGTACAACCGTCCCTACAACATGCTCCCGGAGCATGTCTACGAGAACCATTGGACCGAAGAGAACCGCGACGCCTACTTCCCGCGGCTGCGGGGCTACCTCGTGACCTCGACCAACGGGGTCCTGCGGGTCCCGAACACCCGCTACCTCCAGAACGCGGCCTACGTGCGCCTGAAGAACCTCACCTTCGGGTACGACATCCCGCACGAGATGCTCCAGCGCTACGGACTGTCGAAGATGCAGGTCTTCTTCTCCGGGCAGAACCTCTGGACCTGGTCGCCCATCCACAAGATCACGCGGAACATCGACCCGGAGGTCATCTCAGGCTCCGACACGGAGGTCGCCACGGGCAAGGGCGACGCCAACGCCTACCCGATGCTCCGCTGTTGTTCCCTCGGTATAACCCTTGGATTCTGATGCGCCTATGAAACGTCTGACCATCCTTGCCGCGGCGCTCCTGGTGACGGCCGCCTGCGATACCCTCGAACAGAATCCGATGGACAAACTCTTCGAGGACAACGCCTTCCAGACCGAATCCGACCTGGAACTCTATACCAACTCCTTCTACTCCATGTTCCCGTCGGCCTACACCATCTTCTACGGCGACCGGATCAGCGACTACATGGCGCCCATCGCCGTGTCGAAGTTCTTCCTCGGGTCCTACACGGCCCAGGACGGCTCCGGCTGGACATGGGGGAGCCTCCGCAACGTGAACTACTTCCTGGCCCATTACGACCAGCCGTCCATCCCGCTCGAAGCCCGGCAGCATTACGGCGCCCTGGCGCGCCTGATGCGGGCCGTCTTCTACTTCGACAAGGTGAAGCGCTTCGGCGACGTGCCCTGGTACGATGCCCCGCTCGACTACGACGACCCGCTCCTGTACAAGCCCCGCGATTCCCGCGAGATGGTCATGCAGAAGGTGCTGGAAGACCTCGACTATGCCTGCACCCACCTCCGCACCCGCGACGGCGGCCGCCTGTCGGACACGGACGCCTCGGTGGTGGACCGCTACGTGGCCCTGGCCTTCAAGGCGCGCGTGTGCCTGTTCGAAGGCACCTTCCGCAAATACCACGGCCTGACGGGGTCCCCGTCGGCCGACGAATGGCTCGCCGAGGCCGTCGATGCGGCGCAGCAGGTGATGGACAGCGGCGTCTTCACCCTGGCCCGCGACTACGGCAGCCAGTTCGTCTCCCAGGCGGCCGATCCCGACGAGACCATCCTCGCCATCGTCCACAGCGCCGACCTCCAGATCTACCATGCCTCCAACTGGTACTGGTGCTCGCCCTCCTACGGCGAATGTCTCGGCCTGACGCACCAGTTCATCGACACCTACCTGTGCAGCGACGGCTCGCGGTTCACCGACCGGCCCGGCTTCGACGAACTGGAGTTCCCCGACGAAGTGGAGGGACGCGACAGCCGCCTGGCACAGACCATCCGCTGCGGCCTTTACGTGCGCAGCGACGGCAAGGTCTACGCCCCGGACTTCGGTGCCTGCACGACCGGCTACCAGGTCCGCAAGTGGGTCGTGGATGACACCTCGATGGATTCCCGGGCCATGTGCACCAGCGCCATCCCGTACCTGCGGTATGCCGAGGTGCTGCTCGGCTATGCCGAGGCGAAGGCCGAACTCGGGACCTTCACCGCCGACGACTGGACGCGGACCATCGGCGCCCTGCGCACCCGCGCCGGAATCACCGACGTCTCGATGCCCGCCACGGCCGACCCCTACCTGGTCGAGCACTATTTCCCCGACCTCTCCGACCCGGTCCTCCTGGAAATCCGCCGCGAGCGGGGCGTGGAACTCGTCGGGGAAGGCCTCCGGTACGACGACATCCGCCGCTGGAAGTGCGGGGAACTGATGACGATGGAGTACCAGGGCATCTACGTGCCCTCGCTGGACCTGCCGTTGGACCTCAACGGCGACGGCGTGGACGATGTCGCCTTCGTCCGGAAGAGTTCCTGGCAGGTGAGCACCTACCAGGTCCTGGTCGGCTCCAAATACCTGCTCTCCGGCGGGGTCTACGGCCGCCTCATCTACAAGGCCAACACCAACGACACCTATTCCCGGGTGTGGGAAGACAAGATGTACCTCTACCCGGTCCCTTACGACGAGATCGTCGTCAACACCGACCTGGGCCAGAACCCGGGCTGGGAAATGTAAACGGAAACACACTAAAACACCCTCATCATGAAAAGAATCCAAGTCATCGCGATGCTGCTCGCCCTGGTCCTTCCGGCGGCCGTCATCTCCTGTGGGAAGGACGACAAGGACCCGTCCAACGGGACGGAGACGCCGGAAAAGCCCGGCAAGACCGACCCGGAGACCCCCGATCCGGGGCAGGGAACCTATATCGATGTGAAGGCCGGAGAAGACCTCCAGGCCGCCATCGACGGGGCCGAAGCCGGCATGACCGTCCGCGTCCAGGGCGGCGTCACGTTCACGGGCCGGTTCAAGATGCGCGACGGTGTCGCCCTGTCCGGCGGCTGGGACGCCGCCTTCACGAAGGCCGACGTGGAGAACAACAAGACCGTCCTCGACGGGGCTTCCGAGGGCCGTACCCTCGACCAGAACATGGACTTCGAGCACGAGACCCTGGTCACCGGCTTCGAGATCAAGAACGGCGCCGAGGAGAACGGAGCAGGCGTCTACATCAAGAAGAACGGCATCATCGACCACTGCTACATCCATGACAACACCGCGACGAGCGGGGGCGGCGGCATCCGCATCAATGCCGGCGGCATCTGCCGCAACTCCGAGATCTCCAACAACGTGAGCAACAACAACGGCGGCGGCGCCTACGTCTACGGCCGCATCGAGAACTGCGAGGTGACCTTCAACAAGGCCGACAAGAACTGCGGCGGCGGCCTCCAGGTCCATGATGCCGGCGAGGTCATCGCCTGCACCATCGCCCGCAACTCCGCCTCCAACGGCGGCGGCATCCGCACCTACGGCAACGGCGCCGTCATCGTGAACTGCCTCGTGGCGGCGAACACCAAGTCATCCGTGGGCAAACTCGGCGGTTCGGGCGTCACCCTCAACGGCAACGGGACCCTCGTCAACTGCACCATCGCCGGCAACCTCTCTTCCGAGGAAGTCGACTCGCAGAACGCCCCGGGCCTGTACTTCGGCAACGCCTCCTCCGACTCCCCGGTGTGCAACTGCGTCATCTGGGGCAACCAGTACAACGGCGGCGATGCCTCCGGGCGCCAGATCAAGGGCTCCCGCACGGCCATCGAGAACTGCGCGGTCGCAGGCGGCGACATCGTCGACCCGGCCTGCCTCGAACTTTCCTACACCGAGACCACGACATCGGACGGCGTCGCCCCGCAGTTCGTCAGCCCCGCCAACAACATCTACCGCCTCAAATCGACATCCCCGCTGATCGACCGGGGGATAAACGATTTCGCACAGGTCTATCCGACGGACCTGGACGGTGCTGCCCGGAAGTCCGGTGCGTCGGTGGACCTCGGTTGTTTCGAATACCAGCAATGATATGAGAAACAGGTACCTATGTTGGGTTGTGTTGCTGTTGGCGGCCTGCCAGGGAAAACAGGAGACTTCGGGTGAAGTGCCGGAGGAACCGGGTGGCTATGAAGTGGAAATCGTAATCGATGCTGCGGCCGCCGCACCGGGAGAATCCTCCCTGACCTTGTTTTCGGGGCGGTTGGCTGCCGGTATCCACCCCTACGGCCGCTTCCTGACGGAACGGGCGTTGTATGAACTGGCAGACGGCTTTTCGGTGACGGTGACCGAGGAGGAGCGGCGGCAGACCTTCACGGTCGGACGCGACGTCCTCAAGGCCAGACACCTGGTCGTCCGGTCCGGGGCGAGTCTCCAGGCGGCCGTCGAATCGGCCGAGGAAGGATTCGATGACGTGTATGTGGGAGTCGGGACTTTCGCAGGACCTTTCGTGATGAGGGAAGGCGTGGATGTCACCGGCAGTTGGAATGAAGACTTCACGGAGACGGCCGACTACGACCCGCTGGTATCCACGGAGGGATTGACGACCATCCTGGATGGCGGCGGATCCGGCCAGACCCTGGTCCAGCCGGAACCCTTCACCCGGGAGACCGTCTGGAGGAATCTCCGCATCGTCGGCGGCCTTGTCGCGGATGCCGACATCCACGGGGCCGGTGCCTGTATCCGGGGCGGCGGCGTGCTGGAAGGTTGCGAGGTCAGTGGCAATATCAACACCGGGGCAGGGAATTGTGGCGGCGGCATCTATGGCGATACCGGGTCGGTCGTCCGGCATTGCAGCATCACCCGGAACGGCGGCATCCGGGGCGGTGGCATCTTCACCAAGGGCGTCCTCGCTTTCAGCGTGGTGGAGAAGAATACGGCTACCGACAATGGCCGGGGCGGCGGGGTGTCCGTCTTCGGCGGGAACACGCCGTCCGACCGGGCCATCCTCTACAACAACATCATCCGGGACAATACCGGTATCGAGGGCGGCGGAATCCATGTCGAACGCTATGCGACTGTCTATGACTGCCTGGTGACCGGTAATTCTGCTTCCAAGAACGTGGGTGGTATCCAGACGAACGGCAGTTACGGATGCAACATCATCAATTGCACGGTCGTGGGCAATACCGACACATCGACCAGCGCATATGCCGCCGGCATCTGCTGCTCCGAGCACGGTGTCTTGATGAACAACGTGGTCTTCGGAAATACCGCAGCCGGGCGGGAGGACGCCGAGGCCGTCCAGATTATTGTGAACAACAGATATCTGTTCTTCTTCAACAATGCCTATCCCGAGGGACGGCTGGAACAGAAGGTGTCACCCTGGAAGGCGGAGCGCCACGATGCCGCCAGCGATGTCCTTCTCGCCGGCCTTTCCGGTGTGCTGGATGACGCCTTTATGCCGGTCGCCGGGTCCGTGCTCCTGGACAAGGGCATCGAAACGGTGGCCGTATCGGGCCATGAAGACGGGACGGTTCCGGATTGGACGGCTTCCGACCTGGCGGGGAGGCCCCGTAAATCGGGGTCGGCCCTCGACCTCGGCTGCTTTGAATACCAAGCCTTATGAGAATGTTACCTGCTATCCTTCCTGCCCTGCTGCTGGCGGTGGCCTGCAGCGGCACCCTCGATGTGCCCGGATCCGGACGGGGCGGCGAGGCATTGGCCGACCAGGCCCGTCGGGAATACTTGGAGCCCATCCGTCCCGGAGATGCAGGCCGGAACCCTTGGTGGAACGGGTATGCACCCCGGTTCCTCTATGCGCCCGCCTTCAACCTGCCCGCAGTCGCCGATGCCGTCCGCTACCGGTTCACCTTGACGGTGACGCCGGTGGAGGGCGAGGCCCAGAACCTCTCGTTCGAGGCGGAAAGGCCTACGGCATCGCTGGCCGCCGTCTGGAATGACATCCTGCCCGGAAAAGTGCGGCTGACCGTGTTGGGACTGGACCGGGAAGGGCAGACGGCCGGTCTGTCCGGTGTCCGCAGTTTTGTCCGGGATGTCCCGTTCCAGGATGGGTATCCGGAGGCGGCCCGGCCCTATCGGGATGCCGCCGTCGCCGCCGCCCGTTTTGCGCACGGCCTTCCGGCCATCCAGTCCTGGAAGAATGCGACGGTCCCGGACATGAGCCTGCCTTTCAATGCCTATCCCTGCAAGACCATCGGCTCCACCGTCAGGATGGAGTGCCTGGTGGCCCGGCTCTGCCCGGAACTGTCGGAGGAGGCGCTTGCGATCGCCCGCCATGCAGCGGCCTTTCTGATAGCACAGAGCCGTCCGGCCAGTGCAACGCTGGCCTATTTCCCGCCTACCTATTACGGCACGCTCCTGACGGCGGGCCGGGCGGAGAACATCGGCAAGACGATGATGATGGAGGCGGTCACGGCGGGAGACGCTTTCCTCGACCTGTATGCCGCGACCGGGGAGACCCAGTATCTTCTCCGTGCCGTAGGCATCGCCAACACCTATCTCCGCCTGCAAGCCGCCGACGGATCCTTCCCCATCAAGGTGGACTTCGTGACCGGAGAGGCGGTGAATGGTTCCCATGCCCTGTTGACCCCGTTGATGGAATTCTGGGCCCGGCTGGACACGGAATTCGGGATGGGGGCCTATCGTGACGGCCTCCGGGCGGCGGAGGAATGGATGGACCGTGTGCCCGTGGAGACATTCGACTGGACCGGCCAGTTCGAGGATGTCTCCGTGAATGTGGAGCCCTATTCCAATTTGACGGACTGCACGGCCGCCCCGTATGCGTCCTGGATCCTGCGCCGCGGGATGGTGTCGGAAAAGGCGCGGGAAGATGCCCGAGACCTGATCCGTCTTTGCGAGGACCAGTTCGTCCATTGGGACGAGTATGTGAATGCCAAGTGGAACATCTGCCCGCCCTGCGTGTTCGAGCAGTTCCACTACCAGACCCCGGTGGACAACAGTGCTTGCGTGGTGGCCAATGCCTGGCTGGACTGGTATCTCCTGACCGGGGATAGACTGTCGTTGACCAAGGCCAAGGCGCTGGTCGACAACATCGTCAATGTCCAGAATCCGTCGACGGGGGAGATTCCCACCACGTGGGATGAATATCCCTCCCGTGCATCCCGCAACGGACCTTGGATCAACTGCCTGCTCAACTCGGTGAATACCCTGCTCCGGATGGAGAACTTTGACACAAACTGATACCCATATGAAAAAGTACATGGAACCGGAAGTCCATCAGATGGATTTCCAACTTGAAAGACAGTTCTGCGCCAGTAACCTGGTTACGGGCCAGACGGAAAGCCAATCGTTTGATTTTGATGGAGAGGAGGATATCTTATGAGAACGAGGTATGCCTTCTTGGCCGTGCTGGCGCTGGGTGCGTCGGTGGCCTGTGAGAAAGCGGAGACCCGGGTCTCCGAGACCGGTCTTCAGGAAGCGGTCAACTTTACCTTTAACGGCTCGTTGGGTGCATTCGAGACCAAGACGGCCATCGACGAGGCGGCTGACGGCCATGCCTCCGTCCTGTGGAAGGCCACGGACCAGGTGAGCGTCTTCGATGCCGAAGGCAACAACTGCCTGTTCGAAGCGACGGCAGCCGGTGCCACGACGACCCTTCGCGGGACGTTGGTCCCTTCTTCCGACGGGACGTATTATGCCGTGTACCCCTACGCGGAAGGGAATACCGTCAGCGGGACGACCGTTACGACGACCCTGCCGTCGGAGCAGACGGTGGCCGCTCCCGGATTTGCTGACGGGGTGGTCGTCTCCGCCGCTACGGCTTCCGACCGTTCCTTCTCCTTCTCCAACCTCGCCTCGCTCGTGCGGTTCACCGTACCTTCCAGCGTGACGGCCCTCCGGTCGGTCCGGCTGGAATCGATGGGCGGAACCGCCCTTGCCGGGACGTTCACAGTCAGTTTCGCCGGAACCACGCCGACCGTCGCCTCGACATCCGGAGGAACGGATGCTGTGACGGTGGCGAAGGGGGATGGTACAGCGCTGGAGGCCGGTAACTATTATGCGGCCGTCCTTCCGGGCTCCCATCAACTCAAGGTCACGCTGACCGATCTGGACGGGCGGACCGCGGTCCGTCAGATGGACGCGCCCCAGTCGTTCGTGTCCTCCCATATCCGCAGCATCGGCACTGTGAAAGACGACACCTTCTACCAGGATGTCGAGTTCGTGCTGGGTTCCGCGGCGGTCGACGGCGAGACGGCGAAGACGGTCTACACGGGGGGCCTCCCGGCCGGCACCTACGCTGTCTCCATGCTGTTCCCGGACGGTTATGCCCATCGAGGCGACAAGGCCATCTATGCCATCAGCCCGGACTTCTCCTTCACGGTCGAGGACAGGGACGGCATCCAGACCATCGCCGTCGCCAAGGAGGACTTGACGGCGCGTCATCTGCTCGTCCGATCCGGGGACAACCTCCAGGATGCCCTTGATGCCGCCGAGGCGGGTCTGGACGACATCTATGTGGGTGCCGGTACCTTCACCGGAAACTTCACCATGAAGGAAGACATCGACGTCACGGGCAGTTGGAACGACGATTTCACCTCGACAGTGACCTATGAACCCCTCAAGTCCACAGGCGGCCTCACCACCATCCTCGACGGCAATGCTGCCGGCCGGGTCGTGAACCAGGCTGCCGACTTCGAGCAGGTGACGACTTGGAAGAATGTGGTCATCCGGAATGGCAGTACCGATACGGGGGCCGGTGCCTATCTGCGCAAGAATGGCGTCCTGGACGGCTGCGAAGTTGCAGAGAACACGTCGACAGGCGATGGCGCCGGATTTATCGGCCTGAATTTCAGCACGGTGACGCGATGCTACATCCATGGGAATGTGGCAGGTGGTTCAGGCGGTGGCGGAATAACCCGCTATGTCGTTTCCTATTCGGTGGTGGACGGCAACCAGGCGAAAGGATCGGGCGGACTCTATGTATATGCTGGCGGTTATTCCGGCGAGTCCGTCGAACGTCCCAGGATATTCAACTGCAAGATAACCAACAACAAGGCCGTCAATGACAATGGTGGAGGCGTCCGGGCGAACAGAGGTTCCAACAATCCGCTTCCGATTCTGTATAACTTGCTGGTGGCAGGCAATACAGCAACCGGATGGGCGGGCTCCGGTATCCTGGTCAATGCCGGTTGCGTCTATAACTGTACAGTCATTGTGAATTATACCAGTGCGACCCAGGAGAATGCGAACGCCATCTGCAATCAGACGAATTATTCGACAGATACGGAAAAGGGGCGTATCCAGAATTGCATTTCCTACGGAAACTGGACGGCCGGCAAGGCGGCAGATACTGCGACACAGATCTACATGAACTCGACCGGTGGTCTCCGGAACAATTCGACCAGTGCCAATGGAATGTGGGCGGCCAAGTCTGCCTATCAGTATGTTACGGGAAAAGATGTGACCGAGCAGTTCTTTACTGATTTTGCCGGTGGAGATTACACCTTGTCCGCCGCCGCTACCTGTGGTGCCAACGGAACCCTCAACGGGTTGAGCGGCCTATGGTCCATCCTTCCGAAGACCGACCTGGATGGAAACAACCGGTTGAATGCGGACGGCACAATCGGGCGGGGATGCTATCTGTTCCAGCACTGAACAGGCGGTCGGTATTCATGAATATTTGTATATGATTGATTTTCAGTATATTTCGTAGTCCGGCAAATCCTGACCCATACTCTTGGGGATGGGTTGGGATTTGCTTGATTTGAAAGTAGTTGATTATTAGATTATTGCATAATCGTTGAATCCCGACCCCGATGTTTTTTCAAACCAGGAGAAAGAAATGCTGAAAATGTGGAAAACAGGGATGCTGGCGGCGATGGCGCTGTGCCTGCTGACGGCATCGCAATGCGGAAAGGACACCCCCGGACCGGGGGAGGAGCCGGAGCCGCCGGTGGAGATGGGCGTGGCGTTGAAGGCGGCGACGTTCAACATCCGGTTCGCGACGGCGTCCGATACCGGCGTGAAGGCGTGGTCGGCCCGCAAGGATGCCTGCCGGAGTGTCGTGGAACGCTACGGTTTCGATGTGTTCGGCATCCAGGAGGCCCTGGCCGTCCAGCAGGCCGACCTCCGGGAACTCTTGCCGGCCTACACCTTCCGCTTCGTGGGCCGGGATGACGGCCTCAACGGCGAGGCGGTGGGAATCGCCTGGCGGTCCGACCGCTTCGAGAGCGTGGAGGAAGGACGGTTCTGGCTGTCCCCCACGCCGGATGTGCCCAGCGGCTCAACGGACTGGGGCGGCGTCGCCCGGCATCGGGTCGCCGTATGGAACCGCTTGAAAGAGAAGGATTCCGGACGGGAGTTCTACTTTCTGGCCACCCACCTCGAAGTGGGGGAGGATGTCGCTGCGGTCCGCACCCGGTCGGCGGAACTGATTATCGGGCGGGAGGCCGCCTTCAATCCGGACGGCCTGCCGGTCTTCGTCGTCGGCGACATGAACCCGGTCGCCCCGACGGAACCGGCCATGCGGACCTTCCGCACGGTCTACGTGGATGCCTGGCAGCAGGCCGAGGCGGACGGTGTCCGGGAGGGCCCCATCGGTTCCTACAACGGTTTCAACCCCGATGCGAACCTCGAAAGCCAGTCCAAGCGCGGCGACTACATCTTCTACCGGGGGGCCGTGTCCCTCGTGAAGTACAAGGCCGTCGACGACAAGTTCGCCGGGCAGTATCCCTCCGACCACATTCCCGTCATGGTGTTTGTCAACTTGTAGCGGGTGGGCAAGGTCTCTTGATGTGCCCGGGACCTTGCCCGCCTGAAATGGATTCCAGGGCACGCTAGGGGCAACCGGGTGGGAAAGGTCCCACCCCTGGAACGAGACCTTGCCCGCGAAATGGAAAGAGAGATGAAAATCAAGTACTGGACATGGATGATGGCGGCCGCGGCGCTCCTCGCCGCCGGCTGCGACAAGGACAAGCCGGTTCCCGCGGAACCGGGCGGGGGAACGGAACAGCCCGAACCGGAGCCGGAGCCCGAGCCCGACCTCCGCGAAACCCTGCTGGTGGACCATATCCTCGTCTACGCAGGGGACAACCTTCCCGATTCGCTCGCCAAGGCGAAGGCGGAAGGGAAGGACGTGCTCGTCTCCGAGGGCACCTATACCGGATGCTTCGAGATGGTCGAGGGCGTGGACGTGACCGGTGGCTGGAAGGCCGATTTCTCGGCGCAGGATCCGGCCCGCTACAAGACCGTCCTCGATGCCGACCGGAAAGGCCGCACCCTCGACCAGGCCGCCGACTTCACAGAGGCGACCGTCTGGAAGGACCTCGGCATCACCGGCGGCTACCTGTCCGGTGACAACGGGGCCGGCGCCTATCTCCGGAAGAACGGCCGCCTGGACGGCTGCGAGGTCTACGGGAACCGGACCGAGACGGGTTCCACCCAGGGCGGCGGAGTCTGGGCGGCCGAAGGCTCCGTCCTCAGCGGGTGCCATATCCACGGCAACTTCGCCCAGAATGCGGGTGGAGGCGTCTACTCCAAAGGCCTGGTCCATGACAGCCTCATCGAGGACAACACCGCCCAGGACAATGTCGGCGGCGGCATCCAACTCCACGGCGGATCGGCCGCCAGCAACACTGACGGCACGATGTACAACTGCATCATCCGGGGCAACGCCGCCCCGAACGCCGGCGGCGTGCGGCTGTGGGGTTGTACCCAGGTGGCCTCCTGTGTCGTCTCCGGCAACACGGCGACGGAAAAAGGCGTCTCCGGCATCCTCTGCAACGGCGTCACCTCCCTGCTGAACTGTACCATCGCCGGCAACTACGATGCAGCGACGGCGGCGGGCAACTCCAGCGCCCTCTACATCAACCAGAACGGCACCCTCAAGAACAACCTCGTCTACGGGAATTACAGCGCCTCGCAATCCGCCGCCGAGGCCGTGCAGGTCTTTGTCAACCACCAGTACACCTGGCTGATGAACAATGCCGTCCGCGAAGGAGGCCTCCGCAAGCATGCCAGTTACGACCCCAACGGGAACGGCCGCGAGCAGGGCGCCCAGTCCATCCCCGTGGACGGCGACGGCATCTTCGCCGACTTCCCCGGCGGCGACTACCACCTGACGGAACAGGCCACCATGTGCATCGACAAGGGCAATGCCGCCCTGTTCGGGTTCATGGTCCTCGATGCCGGCGGGGCGCCCCGCCGCTACGGCCCCGTCCCGGACATCGGCGCCTACGAATATCCGGCACCAGTCCCGGACGGCGGCGTCCCTTGCGTCATCATCGGCGACTCCATCTTCGACCGCTGGGACGGCGAGGACACCGGCCATCCGGCCTTCTTCACGGACAACGGCATCGTCGACAGCGGCATCAGCGGCCAGACCACCGACCAGATGCTGCTCCGGTTCGACGGCAGCGTCCTCTACTACCGGCCGAAGGTCGTGGTCATCTACGGCGGGACGAACGACCTCACCCGCGTGCAGGAGACGGCTTCGTCCGATGCCGTGGTGGCGAACATCACCGCGATGGCGGACCGGGCAGCGGCGTACGGCGCCAAGGTGATCCTCTGCACCATCCTGCCCTGCAACGCCACGCAGACCGGCAGCGTCTCGCCGAAAGAACTGATCCGGGCGACGAACGACCGGCTGAAGGCGCTCGCCGACGGGAAGGGGTACGGCTTCCTCGACTTCTACACCCCGCTTTCCGCCGAGGACGGAGCCTTCCTGTCGCAGTACCATTCCGACGGGACCCATCCCAACGCCGACGGGTACACGGTGATGGAAGGCATCCTCCTTCCTGCAGTCCAGGCCGCCTTATGAGAAGGCGTATCTGGGCAGGGCTCTTCCTCGTGCTGTGCGGCACGGGGCTTCCGGCACAGGAGGGACGCGACGGCTGGGTGCTGGAGGCGCGGGATTTCGAACCCTATTACGGCATCACCGCCGCCAACGGGACGCTGGGCCTGGTGTCGTCGGCCGAGCCATTCAAGTGCTCCCAGGTCGTGCTGGCCGACGTGTACGACGAGTTCGGACGCGGCCGGGTGTCCAACTTCCTCCCCGAGGTGGACCCCGTCGAGGTGGACGTGTACCTCGACGGGGCGAAGGTGACCCGCCGGGGCGCCCGGGACTATGTCCAGCGGATGGACCTCGCCACCGGGACCTTCTCCGGCGACCTGTCCTTCCGGGACCACCAGGTCCGTTACACGCTGCGGGCGCTCCGCCAACTGCCCCATGCCGCCTTCCTGGAGGTGACCGTCACCGCCGGGAAGGCGTGCACCCTCCGGGTCGACAACGTCCATGCCCTCCCGTCCTCGCTGCACGATGCCGCCATGACGGCCCGGACCCTGACCTTCCCCCGTACACGGCACCGGCTCGACCTCATCACGACCGCGGCCTCCTCGCCGACCGGGCGGGTACGGACCGTTGCCTCCTCCGCCTTCATCGGCCTGGAGGCTCCGATGCACGTCATCCCCGACGCCGACCGGCATTACCAGACCGTCACCCGCACCCTCGCGGCGGGGGAGACCTTCACCTTCCAGGTGGTCGGCGCCCTCATTTCCGACGCCCAGGTCGCCGACCCGCTCAACCAGGCCGAGCGCATCGTCACCTACGCCTGTCTGCAGGGTGTGCCCGAACTGTTGCGGCGCCATGAGGAGGCTTGGGCGCATCTCTGGGAGAGCGATATCCGCATCGAGGGCGACCCGGACTCCCAGCGGGAGGTCCGCGCCATGCTCTACCACCTGTATGCCTTCAACCGCATGGACGGGGCCTTCTCGCCATCGCCGATGGGGCTCAGCGGTCTCGGCTACAACGGCCATGTCTTTTGGGACACGGAGATCTTCATGTTCCCGACCCTGCTGGCCCTGCGGCCGGAGATGGCGCGCACCATGCTCCAGTACCGGTTCGAACGCCTCGACCAGGCCCGGCGCAACGCCGCTTCCTACGGCTTTGCCGGGGCGATGTTCCCGTGGGAGAGCGCCGCAACCGGGGCGGAGGAATGCCCCGTGACCTCGCTCTCGGGCACGTTCCAGCACCATGTCACCGCCGACGTGGGCATCGCCGCGTGGAACTACTACCGCGTGACCCGCGACCGGGACTGGCTCGCGGCGGTGGGCTGGCCGCTGCTGAAGGACATCGCTGCCTTCTGGGCGAGCCGCGTGGAGCATGCCGGCGGGACGTACCATGTCCGCAACGTGATGTGTGCCGACGAATGGGCCCTCAACGTCGATGACGACGCCTACACCAACGGCGCTGTCCGGCGGGTCCTGGAGGCCGCCACCGCCGCGGCGAAGGTGCTCAAGGAGCCCGCGCCCGCCGTCTGGGCGGACATCGCCGCGAACCTCCGCTTCGAGACCTTCGAGGGCGGGGTGACCCGGGAGCACGCTGCCTACGACGGGGCCGACATCAAGCAGGCCGACGTCAACCTCCTCGCCTGGCCGCTCGGCCTGACGGAAGGGGACCAGGCCCTCCGGGACCTGGACTACTACGCACAGAAGGTCCCGCAGCGGCGGACCCCGGCCATGACCCAGGCGATGTTCTCCGTCATCAGCGCCCGCTACGGCACCCCCGAGGATGCCTGGCGGTGGTTCGTCGATGCGTGGCGGCCCAACGGCTGCCCGCCGTTCGGCGTCCTCGCCGAGTTCAAGGGCGGGACCAATCCGTACTTCCTCACCGGGGCGGGCGGCGCCCTCCAGGCCGTCCTCTACGGCTTCGCCGGGCTGGATATCACCGACAGGGGACTCGTCCAGCGCCGCGGCGTCCTGCCGCCCGCCTGGACCGCCCTCACCGTCACCACGCCTTCCGGCACTTTCACCGTCCGTTGACGCTGTGCGTACGCTGCCTGTTGGTCGTCATTCTATCGTAACCCTTTAAATGATGACCCATATGCAGATAACCAATCGTCCCGAGGCCCGAAGGCCCTATTGCCCGCCGGATGTCCATGCGACCCGGATCGCCATGGAAGAATGCTTTACGGCCAGTGCGCTCCAGGACATGGGGGCGAACTCCCTCTATGAAGAAGAATTTGACGACTAATCCGGACGACCATGAAGACAAGAGAATCCATTTTCCTCGGCATGGCCGCTGCGGCGCTGTGCCTCGGTTGCACGAAAGAAAACGACGCGCCGGAAGCCCGGCAGACGGTGACCATCACCGCCTCCATCCCGGAGACGGCCCCCGCGACGAAGGTCTCCTTCTCGGAACTGGAAGACGGTTCCGCCCTCGCCCTCGCCTGGGAGGCCGATGACGCCTTGACCGTGATCGGCTCCACGACGGAGACCTTCCGGATCCAGCCCGGATTCGAGGCACATGCCGCCACGTTCGATGGCAATGCGGTGTCCGGGTCCTCCTTCCATATCATCTATCCCGCTTCCCTTTCCAGCGTGGAAGCGGCCCTGGCCCGGAGTTACGCGGGACAGGTGCAGGACGGGAACGGAAGCATGGCCCATCTCCGCTACGACGCGATGCTCTACGGGGTGGATGACTACCGGGACATCGCCTTCACCCCGGCCTGGGCCGCCGCCCACCAGGGCACCCTGTACCAGAACGCAGTCCTGAAGTTCCATCTCCAGTTGCCCGCCGACATCGAGACCGTGGAATCCATTTCGCTCAGCGCCGACGACGCCATCTTCTACTCCACCAATGCCGAGACGCCGAAGGTGGATGAACTGACCCTCACCCTGGAGAACGTCACGCCGGAGAACCGCATCGTGACGGCCTACCTGATGCTTTCCTGCCAGAGCGTGGAAATCGCCGAGGGACAGACCCTTACCGTTACGGTCAGCGGCGGCGGGGAGACCTGGTCCAAGTCCTTCACCCCGGGTGCGAAGCGCCTGGAAGGCGGCTGCCGCCACACCATCAAACTCTCCGGCTCCGGCTGGACGGACGAAGCGCTCTTCGCCGGCGGCACCGGCATCGAGTCCGATCCGTACATCATCACCAAGGCCAAGCATATCGACAATATGCGCAAGGTGCTGGATACGCAGAACAAGGCGATGATGTGGTTCGAAATGGGGGACGATGTGGACATGTCGGCATATACCTCATGGTCGCCTTTCGCGACGTCTTCCAGTTATGTGAAGCAGATTACATTCGATGGCAAGGGCCACAAGATCAAGAACTTCACCTGCGGAAGCGTCGGTATGTCCGGCCTTTTCGGAACGCTGGGCGGGAAGGTCTCCAACATCGAGTTCGTCGATGCTGTCCTTGCCCCGAACCGGAATGTCTCCGGCCTGGTTGCCGGTTACACCAAGAACGCCCGTATCGAGAACATCACCGGAAATGTGACCATCACCGCACAGGGCAACAACAAGGTAGGCGGCCTGGTCGGATACTTCGATTCCTCTTCCTCCCTCACGATGAAGGGATGCCATATGGATGTGTCCATCACGGCGGATACCGATGCGCACGACCAGACGGGCGGCATGACCGGCGGCCTGGTCGGGTATGCCAATGCGTCCGGCTCGGTGCTGACGGTGGAAGATTGTTCGGTATCCGGTTCGCTGGTTTCCAGCAGCAAGGTGGGTGGCATTGTCGGTTATGCGACAGATGCCGAGGTATATATCGCCGGATGCTCGGTGTCCGCGACGGTCACCGGAACGGCCAAGCAGGCCACCGGGGGCGTTATCGGCTATTGGAAAGGGGCGGAAGACATGGGCATGATTTCGGATACGCATACCAGCGGGGACGTCCAGAACGACGCTGGCGATGCAAACAATGTCTGCGTCGGCGGCATCGTCGGGCAGGTATGGGTCTATGCCTCTCTGCAAGGCTGCTCCTCTTCCGGAAAAATCGGGTCTGTCAACAAGAAGGACTGCAACGCGGGCGGCCTGATCGGCAAGGCGCAGGACAAGACCCGCATCGCGGATTGCTGGTCCACCTCGCAGGTCAATGCCGGCAACGGCGCTGCAGGCGGTCTGGTCGGACGGATCGCCCATGCGGGTTCGCTGGTCATGGACGCTTCGATTACGGGCAGTTATCACAGCATGGGTGATGTGACATTGAATTACGGAAAGTCCGGGTTGGGTGGTATCATCGGCGGTATCGAAGGCACCAGCGGCACTTTCCAACTGAAGGATTGCTGGACTTCCGGAAATGTGAAGAGCAGTTGGGATGCCCGGGTTTCCCGTGTCGGCGGCCTGGTCGGAGCCGTGACCACTACGGGAATCACGGTCAGCATCGCCTCTTCCTGGTCGACGACGACCGTACAGGCGGGCCACTGTGTCGGCGGCCTGGTCGGTGCCGTGCCGGGGACCAATGTCACCATCAAGGACTGCATCGCCTGGAATACCAAAGTGACGAGCAACAACAATTCCACGACAGAGTCGGAATACAAGTCGGCCGGTATGGTCGTCGGTTATGCCAACCCTGGCCTGACGGTCGGCGAGAACTACCGTCCGGCTTCCACGGGCAACATTTTCACGGACAAGATGGGCGGCACCGTCTATGAACATGCCTCCGTCAATCCGTTGACCGATGCGTCCGGCAATGCCCAGCCCACGGCGACGGCAGTCTCTCCCTACCATGGCAGCGGAACGGACGATTCCCTGGTCGAGACAGCCCGGTCGCTCGGCTGGGACGAGACGATATGGGATCTGGACCAGGATGTTCCCACCCTCAAGACGCAGGCTTCCTCCGGGGAGCCTGCTCCGTCTCCGGTCCTGTTGAAAGTGATGTCATTCAATGTCCGGGTCGCGTCGAAGGATGTCGGCACCGCGAATGACTGGGACCTCCGCAAGGCGGGCATCCCGCCGATGATAGCGGCCGGGAAACCGGTTGTCTTCGGGGTGCAGGAGGCCGATGCGGCGCAGATGGCGTGGCTCCAGGCGAATGTCTCCGGCTACGGCGCCTACGGCGTCGGACGGGATGACGGGGCTTCCGCCGGCGAGTTCATGTCCATCTTCTACGACGCCTCCCGCGTCTCGCTGCTCGAGAACGGCACGTTCTGGCTCTCCGAAACCCCTTCCCAGCCATCCTACGGCTGGGATGCGGCCTGCCGCCGGACGGCGACCTGGGCCATCCTCGAACTGAAATCCGAAGGGAAGCGCTTCTTCTATGTGAACACCCACCTGGACCACCAGGGCGAGACTGCCCAGGCCGAAGGGCTGAAACTCATCGTACAGAAGATCGCGGAACTGAATCCGCAGGCCTATCCTGCCGTCCTTACCGGCGATTTCAACATCAAACCCGACCATACCGCCCTGTCCGTCCTCCGCGGCACGCTGAAGGACACCCGCGAGACCGCCCCGGTCTCCGACCACCTCAATACCTACAACGCCTGGGGCGGCACCGGCAAGATCATCGACTACATCTGGTGCACCGGTTTCTCCCGCATCCATTCCTACCACACCGTCACCGATGCCTACGCCGGCATCACCTACCTGTCCGACCACTATCCCGTCACCGCCGTCCTCCGCTTCTGAAGGCGGCTTGTCCCGCCTGGCGCGTAAATGGCTGGTAGTCAAGGGAATCACGAGAGCAGGGGTGCAACAAAAAGTGCACCCCTGCTTTATTTATTGCATTGTTGGTCAATTGATTGCGTGCCAGAACCGGCATCAGGGCAGGAGCGGGGTCACGCAGATTTCGTCGAGGAACCAGCGGTTGAAGGTACGGGAGGCGGCAGCGACAGCCGTGGTCTGGGATTCGACACTGTTGACGAAGCGGATGCGGGTGGCGGGGGTGGCCCCGGTAATGTCGAGGGTGTAGGTGCCGAACTCGGTGGTGGAGAGGCCGGAGACCGTGACGCGGGTCTGCCCGCCGACGGTGCCGCCGCCGATGATTTCCACGACCGCCTCGGTCTGGTCGCCCTTCTTGTCGGCCGGATCCGTCGACGAGGCGTTCGGCCGGAGGGCGTGGGTCAGGTAGCCCATCGCCTTGAAGGTCAGCCGCAGGTCGCCGGACACCCCGAGCGCCGGGGTCTCCAACTGCCCGGCTGTGAAAACCATGTTGGCACGGGCCACGAGTTGCGTCTCGACATAGCCGACCTGCACATAGCCCGGCCGGGCATAGGCTCCGGAACCGGTCAGGCCGAGGGAGGAGCCCCAGGCCTCGATGCCTGCGCCGCAATAGTTCGACATGCCGGCGATACGGTCGCCGAGCCGGTAGTCGAGCCCGCCGTCCAGGGCGTCGAAGGCCTCGAAGTACACGGCGTCGGCCGGGCGGGCTGTCGTCTCCGCGAGGAAGGGCGTCAAGGCGATGCCGCAACTCAGGCGGGCGTCGGAGGTCAGGCCGGTGCCGGTGTTCCCGTTGACGAGGGTCGCACCCTTCGGCGTGAGTTTGAGGTAGAAGGTGGAACCGGCCTCGATGCGCGCCGCCGGGGCGATGTCGAAGGTGTAGTAGAACCATCCTCCGTTGGCATTCTGGATGATGTAGGTCCCTACCTCGTTCCAGGTGGTCTTGTCGGTCGACCAGAGGACGGTCCATTCGCGGATGCAGCCGCCCGTCCCGTTCATCGCGAAGGAGACATGGAACCGGTCGGGAAGGTCCATGAGGAGGGGCACGGTGAGCAGGTAGTACGTCTCGCCCTCGTAGGTCCGGTTCTCCACGGCCATGGATTCGGCGTTGACGAACGACTTGGCCGGGATGTTGTCGTGGCCGCCCTGGTCGGCCCAATGGGTCAGCCGGATATGGCCGGAACTGGCGCCGTAGGCCCGCACGTCGAGGCGGACGCCGGTGCGCTCGTCCTTGTCCACGGCCGAGAAGCCTTCGCCGAAGTGGGTGGTGGAGTTCCATGCCCCGTCGGTGACGGTGACATACTTCGTGTCCTTGTTGGTCTGGGTCTGGGCATACAGGGAGAAGACATAGGGCAGTTGCCGGATGCCCGGCAGGAAGCCCAGCCGGGTGGTGCCGAGTTGGATGTCGGTCTCCTTGGCCGGACGGAAGGCCGGGATGGCGGCACCCGCCCCGGCGACTCCGTAGACGGAGCCGCTGCCCTCCGGCACGGCATCGCCCCCGAACGAGGCGTCCTCGTCGACACAGAGGCGGAACTGCCGTCCCAGGATATCCTCCATCAGCGGGGCGTCGGAGAAGGCGCATCCGATGGACGCCTCCTCGACCTGGACGTTCCGCACGCGGAGGTACATGGACTCATACTGCCCGCCCTGGAGTTGGTCGATGTCCACGGTGAGGGCCGGGATGTTCATCGGGGTCATCTCGGTCTGGACGACCCCTACGGCCTCCGGCACGTGCAGGGTCAGGATGCCGTCGTCCGTCCGCACGAGCGAGGCCCCCTGGAGCGGGACCTCCACCTCCACGCCCTGGTTGAAATCCAGCCGGGAAGGCGCCGCGACGGTGATGCCGCAGCCCGCTTCGGTGAAGGCGTCCTGGATGGCGATGGCGCCCTGGAGGTAGTTGTTGTCGATGGAACTCGTCACGACGAACCCCTTGACAGAGACATTCCCGTCGAGGGTGGCGCCTTCGAGGGCCCGCAATTCGCGGACGGAGACATAGCCCTCCGTCGCGCCGGCCTCCTGGACGATGTCGAGGACCCGGGAAAGGGTGTGGTCATGCTTGGCGGTGACCGTCACCGTACCGCTCCGGCGCTCCGTGCCCCCGTTCGGGGCGAGGGTGAGGGTGATGTCGGTGGAACCGACCGCCTCGGAGGTGGAAAGGGCGATCCAGGAGAAGTCGCTGACCTCGGCGTCCCAGGACGTGTTTGAGGCGACTTCGACGATGTATTCCGCCCCGAAGGACGGGGAGACGATGCGGTCCGCACTCAGGGCCAGCACCTGCATGGGCAGGTCGGGCTCGTGGCTGCACGCGGCGAGGGCGAGGGCCGCGGCCAGGACAAGGATGGGCTTTCTCATTTTCCGAAGGGTTTGAGGTCCACGATGACCGGATAGTGGTCGGACAGGAAGTTGAAGTTCACGCCCTCGTAGGCGGGGATGGCGGTCCCGGCCACCTCGACGGTGGCCCCGTTGCCCTTCCACAGGAGGACATAGTCGATGCGCCGCGGGTTGGACGTGTTGAAGTAGGTGCCGGTGTTGACGCCGAGGGAGGTCCAGGAGGCGGTGAGCGCCTGGCCCATCGCCGTGGTGAGGACGTATTCGTTGAGGTCGCCGGCGAGGAAGACGGGCTTCGGCAACCCGGTGTAGTGCGCGGCGGCATACTCCGTGACCAGCCGGATGTCCTCGGTGCGGTTCTCGTCGGACTTGTGGCAGAAGTGCGTGGCGATGAATACGAAGTCCTCGAACTCCGTGATGAGCGCCTGGCGGGGTTCCTCGCCCGGGAGGGCGATGTGGTCCTGCCGGACGACCTTCAGGGCGCTGTTGTACAGGATGCCGATGCCGTACTTGCCCTTGGCGTAGGTCACGGTCGTGCAGTAGGTATAGGACATCTGGGCGCGGGTGGCCAGTTCGCCGAGTTGGAAATACGCGTGGCGCGTCGTGCAACTGTCGAGTTCCTGGATGGCGACCACGTCGGGCGACATCATCCGGAAGGCCTTCCCGAGGCCGTCATAGTCGGCGTTCACGTTGTCGTTCGGCGGGGTGCAGCGGTGGACGTTGTAGGTCGCGAGCCGGACCGTGCCCGGCACCCGGCCGTACCCGTCCGCATAGATGTCGGTCCCCGGGTCGTCGAAATGGTCGCCGAAGTCGAAGTCGGAGTTGTCTCCCTTGGAGGCGCAGGCCGCGACGCTCACGGCGGCCAGTACGAGGATAAGGCTGTATCTTGTCATGGTTCAATCGTTTAGAAGTTGATGCCGTCCACCCAGCCGGGATTCTGTTTCACGGCGCCGTGGGTCAGGACGATGTCGTCGGTCGGGATGGGATAGAGGTAGTCGCGCTCCTCGTTCCAGTGCCGCTCGATGTCGTCGAAGCGGATGATGTGGCCGCGGTTGCCCTCCGAGAGGTTCATCTCCTTGAGGCTGTAGGCGACCACCCCGTCGTCGCCCGCGGGTGCGGTGCCGTCATAGATGGTGAGGTCGACGGTCCCGTTGCCGTCCAGGTCGTAGGACCCGGCCCCGTCGAACCACATGCCCTTGAAGGTGCGGTCGAAGCGGGCCCCCTCCTTCCAGCGCATGATGTCCCAGTAGCGGAAGCCCTCGCAGATGAGTTCCACGGTGCGTTCCCGGCGGATTTCCAGGATGACGCCCCGGTGGGGGCCGGTCACGTTGCGGTAGCCCGTCACCGGGTCGAGGAGGTACGGGTCGGGGTCGGCGTCGGCCTGCTCCAGCGACAGGGCGGCGACCCCGGCCCGGGCGCGGAGCCGGTTGACGGTGGCGTCGAGGTCGCCCTGGGTCAGGGAACCGAGTTCGGCCTTCGCCTCGGCGAAGTTGAGGTAGGTCTCGGCGAGACGGAACAGGGGCAGGTCGCTGGTGGAGGTGTTGTAGGCGTCGTAGGCGGCGGCCCCGACATACTTGACGATCTGGTAGCCCGTCATCGTGGCGGAGAGGTCCGGGGCGGCCGCCGCCGTGGAGCCGACGCGGTGGTAGCCCGGCGTCCGGATGGTCTGGGCGAGCCGTCCGTCACGGTCCTTGCTGGCCTCCACGAGCGACATCCGGTCGAAGCCGGGGCGGTCGGTGAACCGCGAGCCGTCCTTCATCAGGTACATGTCCACGACGTCCTGCAGGAGGCCCGAGCGCCCCATGGACATGGAGGTGAAGTAGCCGTTCACGTCGTGCGTGAGTTTCAGCGAGGAGTTGTAGGCGCGGGCCAGGATGACCTCGTCCGTGACGGCGTCCTGGGCGTTGAACAGGTCCAGGTACGGGGTGCTGCCGGTGGTGTAGAGGCTGTACGGGCCGCTCTGGATGAGTTCCTGGGCGGCGGCCGCGCATTCCTCCAGGCAGGGCTCCCAACCCTCGATGCCGTGGTATTTGCGGAAGGTGCCTTCGAACAGGAAGATGCGCGACTTGAGGGCCAGGGCCGTCCAGCGCGTCACCGTGTAGGCGGCCTTCTCGCGGGGCAGGTACTTGATGGCGAAGTCGATGTCCTCCAGCACGTGGTCCATCACCTCCTTCCGGTCGTCGCGCCCCTTGTAGAGTTCGTCGTCGGTGGCGGTGAGGGTATGGTCGAGCCAGGGGACGTCGCCGAAGCGCTTGACCTTCTCGAAGTAGAAATAGGCCCGGAAGAAGCGGGAAAGGGCTTCGTACCGGCTCCGGACCTCCTCGTCGCTGCACTGCGAGGCATGTTCGAGGAAGAAGTTGATGTCGCGGAGCGCGTCGAAGTTCCAGTGGCTGTCGGTGGCGTTCGGGATGCGGAGGCCGGACACCTCGTTGTCCAGCACGTTCTTGATGATGATGTCGGCCGTCTCGCTGAAGATGCTGCTCCCGCCGGGGAACAGGGTGTAGTAGTCGTTGGTGTACAGGCGGCATTCCTCTTCGGTGTGGAAGAAGGTTTCCGGGGAGAGGCGGTCCTTCGGGTCCCGCGTAAGCAGGTCGTCGCACGAGGCGGCGAGGAGGACGGTGCCGAGAAGGGGGATGAGATATGTTTTCATGTCAGAATTCCAGGTTGAGTCCGAACGAGAAGGTCTTGTACCAGGTGTAGGTGTTGCCGGCCTTGTTGGAGGCGACGGCGACCTGTTCCGGGTCGACGAAACGGCTGTGGATCGCGCTCCAGCACCACAGGTTTTCACCGCTGAAATACAGACGGGCGGAGGAGAGCCCGGCCCGGCGTACCCACTTCTCGGGGAAGGACCAGCCGAAGGTGAGGTTCTTCAGGCGCAGGTAGGCGAGGTTCTGGAGGTAGCGGTCGTTGGTGTAGTAGAGGGAGCCGTTGCTGGAGTTGAGGGCGGCATAGCCACGGGCACGGGGAAAATAGGCATCGGGGTTGTCCTCACTCCAGACGTCGGCCATGAAGTCCCGCGGGACGAAGGTCGTGTAGGGGCGGGAATACGGGCCCCAGAAGCGCTGGTTGTCGTTGCCGGGATACCAGTCCATGTGGCCGATACCCTGGAAGAAAACCGCCAGGTCGAAGCCGTTCCAGTCGAAGCCGAAGTGGAAGCCGTAACTGTAGCGCGGCTGGGAATTGCCGATGATCTCGCGGTCGCCGTGGTCTTCGAGGGTGCCCTGCCCGAAGGTGACCTCCCCGTCGCCGTCCAGGTCGAGGTAGCGCATGTCGCCGCCCCGGACGCCCTTGCCGTATTCGCCCACGGAGGTGTAGTAGTTCTTGCAGACCTGCTCCATGTTCACCCGGGAGGCGTATTCGGCGGCCTCTTCGTCGTTGCGGAAGAGCCCGTCCACACGGAAGCCCCAGATCTCGCCGAGCCGCTTGCCTTCATAGGGCTCGCCGATGAGGCCGGAGGGGTTGTCGCAGCGGGTGTACCAGGCCGTGTAGTCGGCGAGGCTCGCGCCCACGTTGTAGTGGAACGGCCGCCCGGCCAGTTTGAAGGAGTCCTTCCACTCGAACTGCACCTCGTAGCCCCGGGTGCGCATGTCGTTGGCGTTGACCGTCGGCTCGGAGGCGCCGTACAGCGAGGGGAGTTTCTTGCCGGTGGTCAGGATGCCCTTGGTGTCGCGGATATAGAAGTCGGTGCTGAAGGTCAGCCGGTCCTGGAGGAAGCCGAGGTCGAGGCCGATGTCCTTCGACTCGATCTTCTCCCAGGTGCCGCTGGAGACCGGGGCGTCGACGACGGCGTGCCCGGCGAGGGTCTTCCCGTCGAAGGAATAACTCATGGTGCCCTTCGTGTTGACGGTCTGGTAGAAGTCGTAGTAGCCGATGTCCTGGTTGCCGAGCGAACCGTAGGAGGCCCGTACCTTGGCCTGGTTCCAGACCTCCTTCAGCGGCGCCCAGAAGGACTCCTCGCTGATGCGCCAGGCGGCGGAGGCGGAAGGGAAGGCGCCCCAGCGATGGCCGGCCGGGAAGCGGGAGGACCCGTCGTAGCGCCCGTCCAGTTCCAACAGGTAGCGGGACTTGTAGTCGTAGGTGAGGCGGTAGAAGAGGCCCATGATGGCGTATTCGGAGATGCCGCCGGTGAGGGCCTTGAGGTCGCCGCTCGCGAGGTTGAAGTCGGACAGGTCCTCCGACAGGAGGTCTTTCCGCTGCACCTTGAGGTCCTTGTAGTGGCGCGACTCGTAGTTGGCCCCGGCCGTCGCGGTGACATGGTGCGCCTCCTTCCAGGTCCGGTCGAAGAGGAACCAGGCGTTGGCCGTGTGGTTGTTCTGTTCGTAGACGACGTCGGACAGGTAGTCCTCGAAACTGGAGGCCGATTCCTGGAGGATTTCGCCCGGATACTGGGAATACTCGACCGTGGTCGACCGGTAGCCGTTCCGCAGGTAGCCGAACTTGTAGGAATAGTCGGCCTTGAACTGGAGGAAGTCGGTGATGCGCGCCTGGGCCTCGAAGGTGGAGGTGAGTTCGGTGGTGCGGTTGTTGCCGCCCGCCTTGCCCTTCTGGAGCATGGCGTTGTAGCCGTCCATCAGGTAGTGGGCGGAGGAGGCGGTCATCGACGTATGGGAGACGGCGGTCCCGTCCGGGTTGACCGGGACGAAGGAGGCCAGGGCATGGAGGGTCGGCTTGCGGAAGTTGTCGGTCTCCGAACTGTAGCCGTAGTAGTTGTAGCCGGAGTTGAAGAACTTGGTGTTGTTGGTAAGGGTCAGCCAGGGCTTGACCTTCACGCTGACCTTGGCGCGCGTGTTGAACGAGGAGAAGCGGTCGGGCAGTTGCCGGTTGATGCCCTGCTGGGTGTAGAAGCGCCCGCTCACGAGGTAGGAGACGGTCTTGGAGCCGCCGCTGACGCTGACGTTGTAGTCCTGGGTCGGACGCGTCTCGTCGAACAGGTAGTTGTACCAGTCGAAGTTGGCGAGGTAGACATAGGACATCTTGCCGTTGCGCATCTCGGTCAGCACCCAGGGGCGCTCCGGGTTCTCGACCTTGTCGTTGCGCCGCTCCCAGAGCCGCTGGTAGTCGTATTCCGTGTAGTTGGTGTAGGGGACCCCCTGCGAGGTGGAGATGAACAGGTCGGCGATGCGGGCGGAATAGTAGCCGCGCGTCTCGAAGTCGGTGGACATCGTGTTGGCAGACACGGAGAAGCGGGCGTCGGCGGTGACCCGGGCCGGGGTGTCGGCCTTGCCGCTCTTGGTGGTCACGAGGATGACGCCGAAGGCGCCCCGGGCCCCGTAGATGGCCGCCGACGAGGCGTCCTTGAGGACGGAGATGGATTCGATGTCGTTGGAGTTGATGCGCTCCAGGTAGGTCTCTACCCCGTCCACGAGAATCAGCGGCGAACCGCCGTTCGGCGAGGTGTTGCCGCGGATGTTGTAACTGGAACCGGCACCCGGCTGGCCCGAGGTCTGGGTGATGTTGAGGTTCGGGATCACGCCCTGGAGGGCCTGGCCGACGGTGGCGACCGGACGGTTGCGGATTTCCTCGGCGCTGATGGCCGCGACCGCACCCGTGAGGTTGACCTTCTTCTGGGTGCCGTAGCCGACGACCACGGACTCGTCCAGGACCCGGTTGGATTCCTCCAGGACGATGTCGAAGCGGGACCGGTTGCCGATGGGAAGGGTCACGTCGTCGAAGCCCAGGAAGGAGGCCGTGAGGGTCTCGGTCCCCTCCAGGCGGACGGGAAGGTCCAGGGTGAAGGCACCGTCCAGGTCGGTGGTGGCCCCGTATTTCCGCCCGTTCACGGTGACGATGGCGGAGGCGCCGGGCAGCGGTTCGCCGGCGGCGTCCTTGATGGAGCCCGACAGGCGGACCGGCTCCTGCGGGGTGCGTTGCTGCCGCACCGGGACCGGTTTCCGGGTGAGGATGACCTTCTTGTTGTCGAAGCGGAAGGTGAAGTCCGGAAGCATCTTCTCGAGGACTTCCTGGACCGGCGTGTCCTCTGCCTGGACCGTGACCGTGCGGCCGTCGTCCAGGTCGGCGTTGTTGTAGAAGAAGGCCAGGCGGGTCTGCCGTTCGATGCCTTTGAGCACTTCGGCGACCGGGGCTTCCTTCACCTTCACGGTGACCTTCTGCTGCTGGGCGGAGAGCGGGAGGCCGGCCGCCACGAGGAGAAGGGTCAGGGAGAAGCGTTGGATACGATTCATAGAAGCAGTGGTTTTCCTAAAAGACGGCCCCCTCCGGCCCTACACACAAGGAACCGGTCAGCGGGAGAGCAGGATGCTGTCGTCGGTCCAGGTGTACTGGAGGCCGGTCAGGGCGGAGATGGCGTCGAGGATTTCCTCCACCGGTTCCTGGCGGATGGTCATGGACAGGCGCGTGTCCCGCAGGAAGTCGGTGTCGGTGCACCGGAAGGAGAGGTTGTACCAGTGCGAGAGGTTTTCGAGGATGTCGCCGAGGGAGGTGTTGCCGAACTCCAGTTGCGGGCGGATCCATGCGGTGTGGTTCGCGACCGGGACGACGGACTTGGACCAGCGGAGGGTGTTGTCGTCGAAGGCGATGCACTGTCCCGGCTCCAGCCAGACCTCGGGGAAGTCGCGGCCCTTGACGCGGATGGACCCTTCCTCCAGGTAGGCGGAGACGTGCTTGCCGGCGTAGGCGGAGACGGTGAAGCGGGTGCCCAGGACGGTGATGTCCATGTCGCTCGTCCGCACGATGAACGGATGCGCGGGGTCCTTGGCGACATCGAAGTAGCCTTCGCCGTCGATGGTGACGCTCCGGGTGCGGCCGTCGAGGCGGCCCGTGTAGGTGAGGCGGCTGTCGGCGTTGAGCCAGACGGTGGAGCCGTCAGGCAGTTCGAAGCGGCTTTTCGCCTCTTCGGAGGACGCAAGTGTCGTCACCTGCCGCGGCCGGAAGAGGAAAGGAACAAGCGCGACGAGTGCAAGGCACGCGGCGGCAACGATTCCCGGCAGCAGGAAGGATTTCCGGTAATATGTTCCGGCCGAAGCCTTTTCCAGGGCCTTGGCCCGTTTGAAGACATCTGAGGCGGCGGGGAGGTCCGCATCTGTGTCGGAAGGCATTTCTTCCCAGACATCGCGAAGGGCCTGTTCCTTCTTCTGCGCGTCTGTGGGATCTGTCATCCAGCGGGAGAAAGCATCCCGAACCTCGGGGTCCATCTCGTTCCGGACGAACAGTCCGACAATTTCCTTTTCAGTCTCCATGGTCATGCAGATATATTTTAAGACGGGAGTGTCGCCATCAACGCACAGAGGAAGGCGGCGAAGCACGTCATGTTGTGGGATATGGCCTTCCGGATGTCCCGCATGGCATTGGACAGGTGGTTCTCGACCGTACGGATGCTGATGCCGTACTGCTTGGCGATTTCCGCGTTCGGGACGCCCTTGTACCGGCTCAGCGTGAAGATGGTGCGGCGCTGCTCCGGCATCCGGGAAACCGTCTCCGCGATGAGGTCCCGCAGGTCGTCCGCCTCCACCTTCTGGTTCACCAGTTCGGCGAACTCCTCCTGGGTGAGGGCCATGCGGGCGGCATACCGGCGCCGGACCGCCTCCGACTCGAAGTGGTCGAAGACGGCGTTCTTGAGCATCCGGAAGAGGTACGCGTTGAACGAGTCCACCTTGGAGACGGTGTCCCGCTTGAGGTAGACCTTGATGAAGGCGTCCTGCACGAGGTCCTTGGCGGTGTCCTCGTCCTTGACGAGCGAGAACACGAAATTGTAACTCTTGCCCGCATACATGTTGTAGATGAGGGCAAAGGCGTTGGGGTCTCCGCGGCGGAGGGCTGTGAGGATCTGTTGTTCGTCGACGGTTTCCATGTCGGCGGCAAAAATAGCAGGAAAAAACGAAAGAAAAAAGTGTTTTCCGCCTGTGCGTGAAGGCCGCCCCGCCCGTCTATGCGCCCGCCGTTTGTCGGAAAAATCTTGGGGGTGGTCGCAGGAAAATGCGTCTTTATAGATATAGACACTGGACCGATAACCGGAAATTCGCTACATTTACATCCATGTCGACCGATGAAAGGATACTTCTGCAACAAGTATCGGAGGGGGATGAAACCGCCTTCCGTGAGGTGTTTGCGCACTACTACCCGAAGGTGAAGGTCTTCCTCGGCGAATTCATCGACAATGAGGACGACGTCAAAGACCTTTCCCAGAACATCTTCGTCAAGGTCTGGCTCATGCGCGGCACCCTTTCGGAGGTGCGTTCGTTCGGTGCCTATCTCTACCGGATGACCCGCAACGCCGCCATCGACTACTGCAAGCGCCACAAGGTCAAGATTCCCCTCGCCGACGAGTACGAGGAACCGTCCTCCTATCCGCTGGACGAGGAGTTCTTCGCCCGGGAACTCTCCTGCCGGTATGCCGGCCGCGTGGACCGGATGCCCGGGAAGCGCCGTGAGGTCTTCCTGATGTCCCGGGTCGAGGGCAGATCCAACGCCGAGATTGCCGAAGCCCTCGGCATCACCAAGAAGACGGTCGAGAACCACATCAACGCCGCCCTCAAGGAACTCCGCAAGGTTTCCTCGTAAATTCGCTTGGGTGCAGACGGCTCCGGGAAAGTCATAAAGGTGTATGAAGACACAGAAATTTCCCGGATGGGACCGGATCGACGGTTCCGCCGTCACCGAAGAAGAGATCGATGCGGCATTCCAGGCCGTGATGGCCCGCTCGCGCAAGATCGAGGTGTCCCGGACCTGGCACCGCCCGCAGCAACGTCGTCCCTGGGGGCGGTGGATTGTTGTCGCCGCCGCCGTCGCGACCCTCCTGGCCGTTCCCTATGCCGCCTGGCGCTATGTGCAGGACCATGAGCCCGACCCTGTCGCCCTGACTTACACCCAGTTCTCGACCTCCCGCGGCGAAATCGCCGAGGTGGTGCTGCCCGACCAGTCCAAGGTCGTCCTGAACGCCGAGTCCGTGCTCATCTACCCCGAGCAGTTCGGCGCCGAGCGCTCCGTCTACCTGTCCGGCGAGGCCATCTTCGACGTGACCGCCAGCGAGGAGCACCCCTTCTACGTCCGCACCGCCGACGTGACGGTCAAGGTCCACGGCACCCGCTTCAACGTCAGCGCCTGGTTCGACGAGGACGCCGTCAGCACGACCCTCTGCCGCGGCGTCATCACCGCCTGGCCCAACGGAGCGGAAGGGCAGGCCGTCACCCTGGTCCCGAACCAGAACTACACCTATGACCGGGCGACCGGAACGGCGGCCGTCACCCAGGCCAACGCCCTCGAAGCCGTCGCCTGGGAAAGCGGCGAGCTGTGTTTCCGGTCTGCCTCCATCCACAGCCTCATCCGCCAAGTCGAGCGCCGCTACGATGTCAGCATCTTCCTGACCAGCAGCAAGTACGACCAGGCCCTCATCACGGCCAAGTTCATCCACGGGGAGACCCTGGACGAACTGATGGACGCCGTCTGCATGATCGTCCCGGGCATGACCTACGTCCGGGACGGGAATGCCATCTACCTGAAATAATCCCTCTTTCTCTATGAAAAGAATCCTCTATCTGGTCTGTCTGCTGACCGGCTTCCTATGGACGGGGAGCCTGTCGGCACAGCATCCGGTCATCACCTTCCCGAAGGACAGGATGACGACCGGAGAAGCGCTCGGCGTGGTCGAGGCCCAGAGCGGCCTGTCCATCGCCTACAACGAGAACCTGCTGGACCTGGGCCGCATGGTCTCCACCCCCAGCGGAAAGAACCTCATGGACATCCTTCCGCTCATCCTGGAAGGCACCGGCACCGAAGCCGTCGTCAAGGGGAAGATCATCCTGATTGTCAAGAAGGCCGCCCCGGCCCCCGCCGGCCCCTGCTCCGGCGTGGTCGTGGACAAGGCCGGACCCGTCGTCGGCGCCGTCGTGCTGGTCCAGGGGACCGGCCGGGCGGCGACCACCGACCTCGACGGCGCCTTCACCGTGCAGGCCGGCCGCGGGGACGTCCTCGTGGTCTCCATGCTCGGCTACCAGGAGGCCGCCTACACGGTCGGGACGCGCACCCGCGACATCCAGATCCTCCTTCAGGACGACATCACCCTGCTCGAAGAGTCGGTCGTGGTGGGCTACGGCACCATGCAGCGGCGCGACATCACCTCCTCCATCGCGACCTACAAGCCCGCCGAGGCAGGGGAGCGGCAGGTGCTGAGCCCGGACGCCCTGCTCCAGGGCCGCGTGCCGGGCGTCAACGTGACCGCCGCCTCCGGAACCCCCGGCGGCAAGTCCCGCGTGAGCATCCGCGGCATCGGTTCCCTGACCGCCGGCAACGAACCGCTCTATGTGGTCGACGGCGTGCCCATGTCGAACACCTCCGGTGATGCCGGGGCCTACGGCGGCGAGTCCCTGAGCGGCCTGAGCGACATCAACCCGGCCGACATCGAGTCCGTCCAGATCCTCAAGGATGCGGCCTCGGCCGCCATCTACGGCTCCCGGGGTACGAACGGCGTCATCATCATCACGACCAAGAAGGGGACGAAAGGCGCCCCGAAACTTACGGCGGACGCCTCCTTCGGCCTCAGTTGGCTGCCGAACCTCTCGAAGTTGAAGGTGGCCGATGCCGATCTCTACCTGGAGGTCCAGAACGAGGCCATCGACAACTACAACCTCCAGACCGGCAGCGCCATCGCCCGCCTGGAGAACCCCTACCCGGGCAAGCCGCAGTTCAGCTGGGTGGATATGGTCTTCCGCACCGCCAAGACCTGGCAGGCCGACGTTTCCGTGTCCGGCGGCAGCGAGAACGCCAACTACTACATCTCCGCCCATGCCAAGCAGAACGAGGGCGTGGGCATCGGCTCCCTCTACGAGAAATACGGGGTCAAGTCCAACGTCAACGCCGATGTCAAGCCCTGGCTCTCCGTCGGCATGACCCTGAACCTGAGTTACACCAACGCCAACCGCGTCCCGGACGGCAACATCGGCACCTCCATGCTCACCCATGCCCTGGAGCACCGGCCCTGGGACACCCCGTTCCGCCCGGACGGCACCTATTCGCTGAAGGACTCCGACCTGCTGCACTACAACCTGCTCCAGGCCCTCAACGAGCAGAAGATCTACAACAAGACCTACCGGGCCTACGGTACGGCTTTCGCCCGGTTCAAGTTCACGAAGGACCTGGACTTCAAGACCTCCTTCGGCGGCGACTTCATGTCGGCGGAGGACCATGTCTACTACTCGTCCGACCACATGTACGGCAACTCCGCCGGTGTCCTCACCGACTCCCGGAAGAACTACGCGTCCATCGTCGTGGACAACATCCTCAGTTACCGGCACGCCTTCGGCGGACTCTCTCTCGATGCGATGGCCGGCCATTCCTTCCAGATGGACCAGAGTTCCACCGCCCTCCAGCGAGGCCAGGGCTTCCCGTCCAAGTCGCTCGACGTCAACTCCGTCGCGGCCGAATTCACCTCCGTCACCAGCGGCCTGAGCGCCTGGGCCATCCAGTCGTTCCTGTTCCGGACCACGCTGAACTGGAACGACCGCTACCTGGTCACGGTCAACGCCCGCGCCGACGGCTCCTCGAAGTTCGCCAAGAAGAACCGCTACGGCTTCTTCCCGTCCCTCTCCTTCGGCTGGAACCTGTCCGAAGAGCCGTTCTGGACCTATGCCGGCACGAATGCCAAGGTCCGCGCCAGTTACGGTGCGACCGGCAACCAGGGCAGCATCGGCGCCTACGCCTGGCAGGCCCTCGCCAACGGCGGTTTCAACTACATGAACGAGAACGGCCTTGCGGTGATGACCCAGGGCAATCCCGACCTCCAGTGGGAGAAGGCCGACCAGTACGACCTCGGCACTGACCTCTCGTTCTTCCAGGGCGCCCTGACCTTCACGGCCGACGCCTTCCTGAAGGATACCGGCAACCTCCTGTACAACATGCCGACCGCCGCGACGACCGGCTTCACGCAGTACACCTGCAACATCGGCTCCATGCGGAACACCGGCCTGGAACTGGCTGTCGGAGGCAACCTCGGCAAGGGGGACTTCCACTGGAAGGGCGACTTCAACATCTCCTTCATCCGCAACCGGCTGACCTCCCTGATCGGGGATGACGACATCCTCAAGACCGATGACTACCATGCCCTGAAGGTCGGCGAGGAAGTCGGCAGTTTCTACATGATCAAGATGACCGGCATCTACCAGAGCGACGACGAGGTGCCCACCTACCTGTACGACAACTACGGCGTCCGCGCCGGCGACTGCATCTACGAGGATGTCAACGGCGACGGCGACATCACCACGGCCGACGACGCCCAGTTCGTGGGCTCGGCCAACCCGAAGTTCTCCGGCGGCTTCTCCAACGCCTTCACCTACAAGGGATTCGACGCCTCCATCTTCTTCACGTTCTCCTACGGGGCCCAACTCTATGAGTACTGGACCGGCGGCCTGCGCCTCGGCAACGGCAACTGGCCCGCGCAGGAGTCCGAGGCCCTCTCCCGCTGGACCGGCCCCGGCACCACCAACACCACCCCGCGCGCCATCTACGGCTACACCTGGAACTCCACCATGTTCAAGACGACCCGTTTCCTGCACGACGCCTCTTACCTGCGCCTGCGCAGCGCTTCCCTCGGCTACACCCTGCCGGGCAGCCTCACCCGCCGCATCGGCATCGACCGGCTCCGGGTCTACGTCCAGGGCGACAACCTCTGGCTCTGGAGCCCGTTCCGCTTTCTCGACCCGGAAGTGAACACCTCCATGGATGCGACCAAGATGGGTCTCGACTGCATGTGGATCCCGCAGCCGCGTGCCGTCACCTTCGGTGTCAACCTCAGATTCTAACGACCATGAAACGCACGATATCCCTCATCCTGACGGTCCTGACCCTGGCTTCCTGCGACAGCCTGCTGGACCAGTATCCGCACAACGCCGTCTCCAGCGACAGCCTCACCGAAGACGATGCGCACCTGCTGATGGTGGGCGTGTACAACATCGCCCAGTACAAGCCGACCTTCAACGGCTATGCCCTCTTCGACATTATCGGCGGCGACCTCATCCGCCCGGGCGCGACCTCGACCAACACCCCGGCCCTCGTCATCCAGGGCGCCATCGCCCCGGACCTCAGCATCGTCGCCAGCCCGTGGAACGGCTATTACGCCGGCCTCTACCAGATCAACAACTTCATCCTCGCGGTGGACCGCCTGCCCGCCTCCAAGGACAAGGACGAGATGCTGGGCACCGGCCACTTCTTCCGCGGCCTGTACTACTACAACGTCGTCGCCCGCTGGCGCGACGTCCCCATCGTGACGGAACCGACGACAGAAGACGTCCCGCAGACCCCCGAGGCAGAGGCCTGGGAGTTCGTCGCCTCCGAATTCCGCCTGGCGATGGAGATGGCCCCCGACTTTACGACGAAGAACTATGTCTCCAAGGACGCCGCCAAGGCCCTCCTGGCCCGGACCTATCTCGCGATGGGGAAGAAGGCGGAGGCTGCGGCCCTCGCCGAGGAGGTCATCGCCAGCGGCCGGTTCGCCCTTGCCGACTTCTCCGAGATCTTCCGGGGCGTGGCCAACAAGGAGGAGATATTCACCTTCTCCAACCTGCTGGAGGAGGGGAGTTTCAACATCGGCTCCTACTACTATACGAAAGAGTCTTCCGTCGGCGGCAGCTACACGTTCTGCCCCACCGAGGAGGCGATGGACATGTTCCAGCATATCGACAAGCGCCGCACCGTCTCGGTGGATATCCAGGGCAGCAACAATGTCGTGAACAAGTACTGCCAGGGCGATGCGGGACATGACCCGATCTATATCACCCGGCTCGCGGAGATGTACCTTATCAGCGCCGAGGGGCAGGGCTTGGCCCGCGGGATCGACCGGCTGAACGAGCTGCGCCGTTTCCGGGGGCTGCCCGCTGTGTCTCCTGCCACGGAGGATGCCTTCCTGGATGCCGTCCTGGACGAACGCCGCCTGGAACTCTTCGGCGAAGGCTTCCGCTGGTTCGACCTCGTGCGCACCGGCAAGTACGAGGCGAAGGTGGGCGTGGACCACAAGTTCACCGTCCTGCCGATTCCCGCCCGTGAACTTACGTTGAACAAACTGTTGAAGCAGAACCCGCTCTGGGTCGCCTCCACCCCGACAGAGGAGGAATAGCACCATGAAAAGAATCTATATACTGATGGCGCTTGCCGCCGCCTGCGGCTGCCAGAAACTCCCGACCTCGCCCGCCGACATCCCGGACACCACCTACGAACCCCGGACGGCCATCGGCAAGGTCCTCGCAGACTGCCCGTCCGTCGGCCACATCTATGCCGACACCACCTTCCTCGTCGCCACCGGCGTGGAGGAGACCGACCTGCACATCCAGACGGCCGAGGCCAAGGTGGAGCACCTTTTCTTCCTCCGCGTCGACCTCGCCACGCCCGGCCTCAAGATGAAGGTCGGGATGCCCTACGACCAGGATGCCTATGTCATCGGAAGCCGTCAGAACCCGTCCGACATGGTCGAGTACGTCGACAAGCCCGGACAGCGGGTTGTCGCCGTGGTCAATGCCGATTTCTGGGACACATCTAACGGGAAGATCCGCGGCCCGATCCACCGCAACGGCCGCGTCCTGAAGGATTCGTTCATCTTCTCGCCGACCCTTACCGACCAGGCTATCAGTTTCTTCGGCTTCGACTATGACGGGATCCCCGTCATCCGCGATTCCGTGGAGTACCGGCCGATGCAGGGCGACCTCCGCGACTGCACCGGAAGCGGGGTCGTCATCGTCCGGAACGGCGAGGTTCCTGCCTCCTTCTCCGCCTATTCGCCGAACCGCCATCCCCGCAACGTCGTGGGGTATACGGCCGACGGCAGGACCCTCTATTTCATGATCGCGGACGGCCGTCAGCCGCTCTGGTCCGACGGTATGCTCTACTGGGAGATGGGCGAAATCATGAAGAGCCTCGGCTGCGTATGGTCATCGAACCTCGACGGCGGCGGCTCCGCCCAACTCGTGATCCGGCATCCTTCCGCCGAAATCTACCAACTCCGCAACCGGGCCTCCGACGGGGCCCAGCGGGCGGTCGTCAACACCTGGATGGTCACCGTAGATGAACCGTAGCGTATGAAAAAGTATCTGATTCTCCTTGCCGGCGTCCTGGCCCTGGCCGGATGCGGCAGCGATGCTCCCGAAGCCGTGGAGCACAGCCCGAAACTCCTTTCCATCATCCCGAAGGCCGGTTATCCCGGCACCGAGGCCGTCATCTCCGGCTACTGGTTCTCCGACGACGCCGTCGTGACGGTCGGCGGGACACCGGCCACCGTGACCGCGACTACCATCGACCGCATCACCGTGGTCATGCCGTCCCTGGACCTCGGCGCCTACCCGGTCTCCGTCACGACCGGCGGCAAGACGGTCGAAGGGCTCTCCTTCCGCTACGCCGAACCCGTCGAGCCCGAGAAACTCGCCGTCTGGTCCTACAGCCCGAACCATGGCATCGAGGGCGACGAGGTCACCATCAGCGGGCAGCTCTTCTCCAACAAGAAGGAGCGCAACAGCGTGACCATCAACGACAAGGCGGTGGAAATCGTCTCGGCCAACGACGTGAAACTGGTGGTGGTCCTGCCCGACAACGAGCCGGGACAGTATCCCTTCATCGTTACGGTCGACGGCGAAAGCGTGACCGGCCCGATGTTCACCTACGACAAGAAACCGGAACTCACCGTCACGTCCATCTCGCCCAGCAGCGGCACGGCGGGCGATGTGCTGACCATCAACGGCCTGTGCTTCAGCGAGGTGGCTTCCGAGAACATCGTGACCCTGAACGGGGTCCGGGCCGAGGTGGCCGAGGCCGCGACGACCCGTCTCCAGGTGGTCGTCCCGGAGAACCCGAAGGGCGCCTACCCGGTCGTCGTGACCGTGGGGGACAAGACCGTCACCGGCCCGTCCTTCCTGTATGTCCAGAAGACGCTCACCTACACGGTGCGGACCCTCGCAGGGACGGCCGGGCGCAACCCTACGACGACCGAGTCGGTCGACGGTGCGCTCTCGACCGCCAAGTGGCGGCTGCCGCGCGGCCTGGTCTGGCTCCCGGACGGGCGCATCGCCTCCTTCGACGAGGGCACGAACGTCATCCGCTTCATCGACCTCGCCCAAGGGACCGTGACGACGACCCAGGCCGGCCATACGCTGCTGAACGCCCCCTGGCGCGGATGCGTGAAGGACGGCTGGCTCTACCTGGTCAGCAAGGGCAACGGCAACATCCTCCGCTACAACTTGTCCACGGACAACGTGGAGAAACTCGCCCCGACCTTCAGCGGCAAGAGCCCGATGGACATCCAGTTCGACGCGGCCGGGAACGCCTACATCTTGGTCCGCGATGAAAAGGCCCTGTACAAGTACCCTGCGGGCGATTTCTCCGCCCAGGAGACCCTCCTTGCCTTCGACGACAAGCCGCAGTCGATGGCCCTCCTGCCGGACGGGAACTTCGTTGTCGCGACGGACGGCTGCCAACTCCTTTCCGTCACCCTGGACGGCACCGCCACGGTCATCGCCGGTATCAAGGGTGCCAAGGCGGTGGACGACGGCGAGCCCGGCGCCCCGCTGACGGCCAAGTTCGGCCCGAACCTCTGGGGCATGGCCGTCGATGCCGAAGGGGTCATCTACGTGACCGACAACGGCAACCATGTCCTCCGCCGGGTCGCTCCGGGCGAGAACGGCTATGCCGACGCCCTGGTCCAGACCATCGCCGGAACGGCCGGCAAGGCCGGGAAGACGGACGGGGACGGCTCCGTGGCCCTGTTCAGTGCGCCGCACGGCATCATCGTCCATCCGGACGGGAACAAACTGTACCTGTCGGACTCCAACAACTACCTGATCCGTGAAATAACCATCCAGTAATGAAAAAGTCCCTCTATATCGCACTCCTGCTGCCGGTCGTGCTCACCAGCTGCAAGGAAGACAAGTACACCGCCCGCGTGACCGGACTCCGGCTCGTGTCCGTGGACCCGAAGAACGGCTATCCGGGCGACCTGGTGACCCTCCTGGGCCGCAACTTCTCCACCGACCCGGCCGAGGACATCGTCACCATCGGCGGCGTCCGCGCCCAGGTCCTGGAGGCCTACAAGGACCGCCTCCTCCTGATCCTTCCGGAGAACGAGCCGGGCCAGTACCCGATTGCGGTCACCGCCCCGTCCGGTTCGCTGGAGGGCCTGTCGGTGAACTACCTCAAGACCCCGGACCATGAGTACCTGGTGACGACGGTCGTCGGGCAGCAGGGCGTCCGCACGTGTGTCGACGGGGTCGGCACCGGCGCCTCGACCTACCTGCCGACCGGCATCAACAAGGCCCCCGACGGCACCCTCTGGTTCACCGACCGCGGGGGCAACCGGGTTCGCCGCATCGCCCCCGACCTCACCGTGACGACCGTCGTGGACGCCTCCGCCTCCGGCGCCGCCGTATGGCAGGGCTGCTTCGACGCGGCGGGCAACTACTGGTTCAACGACAAGGCCAACGGCACCCTCAAACGCTACAACCCCGCCGACGGCAAGACCGTCGCGGTCGCGACCGGCATGAAGTCCCCGATGAACGTCGCCGTGGATGCGGCTGGCAACATCTACGTCCCGGCCCGCGACGAGAAGGTCGTCTACCGGTTCGACAAGGACGGCGGCAACAAGACCGTCTTCGCCGAGGTCCCGGACGGTCCGGCCTACATCACCTTCGACCCGCAGGGCAACCTGGTCTCCGGTACGCAGAACGGCTACAAGATTGTCTCCATCGCCCCGGACGGCACGCTGCGGACCATCGTCGGCGACGGCGTGAAGGGTGACGAGGCCTCCGACGGCCTGGAGGGCGACCCGCTCACCGCGACCATCGGCTCCGCCCAGGGCATCGACTTCGACTCCAAGGGCGTGATGTACTTCACGGACATGAAGTTCCACAATGTCCGGCGGCTGGTCCCGGATGCCTCCGGCGACTATGCGAAAGGCACGCTGGAGACCATCATGGGCGGCGTCAAGGGCTATGCCGACGGCAAGGGGTTGAACGTGAAGTTCAACGAGCCGGACGGCCTGCTGGTCTACGACGACAACACCCTGTACGTCTGCGACGCGCAGAACTGTCTCATCCGCAAGGTGAACATCCGATGAAGAAGGCCTGGCTCCTGGCGCTGTTGCTGGCGGTCCTCCCGGGCTGCCGGCCCTCCGCCGTTCAGAAGACCCCGTTCCGCCTCCTGTTCTGGAACATCCAGAACGGGATGTGGTCCGGGCAGGGCGACCACTACGACGCCTTCGTGGACTGGGTGAAGGCCCAGGACCCGGACGTGTGCGTCTGGTGCGAGGCCCGCACCATCTACTACACCGGGACCCGGGACAAGATGCCCGTCGAGGAGAAATACCTCGTGGAGCACTGGCCCGAACTGGCCGCCCGCTACGGACATCCGTACGTGTTCGTCGGCGGCATGCGGGACAACTACCCGCAGGTCATCACCTCCAAGACGCCCCTGCACGGGATGGCACGGATTACGGGTGCCGAGCCCGACAGCCTGGTCTCCCACGGGGCCGGCTGGGCGCAGGTGACGGTGGCGGGCCGGACCCTCAACCTCGTCTCGCTCCACACCTGGCCGCATCCGTATGCCTACGGGGCCGCCGACCCGGCCGCTTCGAAGGCCGCCCACGGCGGCGACGCCTACCGGCGGATGGAACTTCAGTACATCATCCGGCACACCCTCGGCGGCGCTGTGGACGGGAACTGGCTCGTGATGGGCGACTTCAACTCGATTTCCCGGACCGACAACGCCTTTTACGGCCTTCCGGAGGATGATTCCAAGTTCTGGGCACAGGACTACATGCTGGAGGAGACGCCCCTTCTGGACATCATCAAGGCGCGCTATCCCGACGAGGTCATCCTGTCGACCATCGACGACACACGCTACGACTATGTCTTCTGCACCCCGGACCTGTATCCGGCCGTCACGGAGGCGCGCATCGTCCGCGACCCTTACACCGACCCGGTCCGCGACCCCGCCACCCGTTTCTGCCACCCCTCCGACCACCTGCCTGTCCTTGTCGATTTCATGCTATGAGAAAATCCTGTCTTTTTATCCCGGCCATCCTATCCCTGGCCTTTTCCTGCGGGAAGGCGTCCCCGGAAACCCCGGCACCCGACCCCGGACCGGATGCGCCGGCCGTGGAACCGCAGCCCTCGGGGCGGTCTGCCCAGGTGACGGTGGCCACGTACAATATCCGCTGTCTCAAGAGCGAGGACACCGGCTACAAGGCCTGGTCCTGGCGGAAGGGGAACGTCTGTGCCCTCGTGGAGGACGAGGCGTTCGGCGTGGTCGGCTTCCAGGAGGTAAGCGAAGGGATGGTGAAAGACCTTACGGACGGCCTTCCCGCATATGACTTCCATCTCGTCGGGCGGGAAGACGGCGTCTCCAAGGGAGAGTCTGTCGGCATCGTCTGGCGGAAGGATGCGTTCCGGGCGGTCTCCAAGGGCCGTTTCTTCCTGTCGGCTACGCCGGATGTGGTGTCGAGCCCTTATCCCGGATGGACGTCGTCCGACCCCGGGCGGAACCGTGTCGTGGCCTGGGCGGTGTTGACCCACCTGGAATCGGGCGTGTCTTTCCTGGCCCTGTCCACGCACCTGGAGGTCGGAAAGACGGATGAGGTGGTCATCCGCCAGAAGTCGGCGGAACTCATCGCGGCGATGCTTCCTTCGCTGAATCCGTCGGGGCTGCCCGTCATCCTCGTCGGCGACATGAATTCGAAGCCGACGGAGACCAGCGCCGCGATATTCCGGAAGACCTTCACCGACACCTATCTCGCCGCCGAGGCGGCCGGGGTCCGGGAGGGATGGCGCGGCTCTTTCAACGGGCACAACTACACCCCGGACGACTATCTGGACACCCAGGGGCTCCGGATCGACTACATCTATATCCGGGGAACGGTCTCGGTCGACCGCTACCGGGTCGTCGACACCCGGTACGGCGGGTACTATCCCTCGGACCATTGCCCCGTCATGACACGATTGACCCTACAAACACAATAACACGATGAAGAAGAAAGTCTATCAGGCTCCGTCGCTCCGGCGGGCACCGCTGCAGGCAGAGCGGAATTTCTGCGCCTCCCTCTACACCGATGGGGAGAATGGACTCGAAGGTTGGAACTGGGATTCCGACGAGACGGACTGGGAACTGAAATAAGGAGGACGGCACCATGAAGAAATATGGAATGACATTCGCAGCCCTCGCCGCCATCCTGGCCGGCTGCACCAAGGAGAACGACACCGTGCAGGAGACTGTCCCTGCCGATGGCGTCGCTTATCTGACTGCCCGTTTTGCGCCCGAGACCAAGACGGCATTCGTGGACGGCGAGGCCCGCTATGTCTGGAAAAGCGGGGACAACCTCTCGGTCCATATCCTGAAGGAGGACGGAACGCATGCAACGACGGCCCTTACCTATACGGGTGACGATACGGATGGCGAAGCCAAGTTCTACCGGGCTCCCGAGAATACGCCGGGTACCGTGGTCGTCGGCAAGACGGGCTTTGCCGTCTATCCTGCCGTCGGGGTCTCCATGTCGGAAGACAACCTGGTCATCGGGTTGAAAAATACCTATGGCGGCGCGACGGGCACCAATTTCTTCGTCGGGAACGTGGAGGCGCCGATGTTCGCGGCGGTCGAATCGACGACGGATATCACCCTGTCCCACCTGGGCGGCCTTCTGAAGGTGACCTACCAGAATATACCTCCGAAAGTGACCCGGATGGTGGTCAGCGCCCCTGGCTATCAGGTCTCAGGCAATATCCCCCTGGCCGCCGGTTGGAATGCCGAGGGTGTCACGGGGGAGCAGCCCTACATCCAGGCCGTGGCCGGATCCGGTTCCGTGACGTTGAATTTCGCCACGACCAAGTTGACCCATGCCCAGCGTGTCGAAGGCGTGTCCTTCTATGTCCCGCTCCCCGTCGGCCCCGGTGATGACCACAAGTACCCCGAACTGGACATCGAACTGCGTTTTGCCGACGGTACGACCGTCCCGGGCTCCGCCGTCGCCGCCAAGGACGTTCCGATCGAGCGTGCCACCGTAAAGACCCTCAAGCCCATCAAGATGAAGACCTATGCGGTGTCCACCTTGGCGAGCGGTATGGCCTATACCCTGCACAACATGGACCTGGTATCGGATGACATGCTGGTGGTGGCTTGCGAACAGTATCATCTGCAATATGTATCGACGGCAGACGGGGCGATGGTGGGAACGGTGGACGGTTCCGGCCAGTTCCAGTATCCGTATGGCGTCTGTGTACACGACGGTAATATCCATATCGCCAACAAGGTGGGTACGGGTGTCAACGGATTGCTTACCTATAGCATGTCCGAGGAGAAGATGGTGGCAACGGCGACTGGCTTCAACCAGGCGATGCAGGTGAAGTATTTCGGGGACGATGCCTATTTGCTGGCCCGTGGAGATGGAAGCAATGCCGGCGTCATCTACATCTACAAAGGGGGCATCGAATCTGGAACCCGTGAGGTCTATGCCGACTTCAGCGAGGTGACCCTGTCCGCCGGCAAGGCTTGGCCGGTTTCGATGGCGCAGGACAAGGACGGCTCTCTCGTCGTATTCGTAAGCACATCGAGCGGCACCCCTAAGGAGGCATTCAAGTTGTACCGGATATCCGGGCAAGGTGCGACCCCGGTCGCCATCTTCGGAAGCGGAACAAAGGCCACAGACTTTAACGGGATTGTCGACGGGGGCAGTGCTGCCTCGACATTTGCAGCCAATATGTGGGATATGGTTTTCGATGCGCAATGGAATCTGTATCTGGCCAATGGAATTGTAGTCCGCAAACTGGTCCGGGGGACGGATGGCCTTGAGGACGGCACCCTCGTCACACTTTGTTCCAACGGGTATGCGGACGGAATCGGGGCCGCAGCGGCATTCAACAATCCGGCTGGACTGGCATTCAACGGCGATTACAGTATCCTGTACATTTCGGAGAACAGCAACAAGCGGATTCGGAAGATGGTGATTGAATAGTGTCCGGACCACACTTCATAGACCTCTCACTCCCGGACCATGAGGCCCGGGAGTGATTGTTTCAGTGTATCCTCCGGAGTGCATGGGGCCGGCTGCCCTGCTTTGGGAAGGCCCCCTCTCCCCCTCCTGTCCTGTTCCCACCCCCGTCCTTCCTGTTCCCTGCCCTCGTCATGCCCGGCCCGACCGGGCATCTCGTTTCCTGCCCCCGTTATGCCCATCCATTCCCGTCATGCCCGGCCCTGACCGGGCATGACAGGGGGGTGCACGACGGGCAACCGGGTGACGACCGGGCGCGTCAGTACGGGCGGGAGAGGTCGGCGAAGTTGAGGTGGCCGCGCGTGTCGTAGACGACGCCGTACGCTTCCGTGCGCAGGAACTCGCCCGAGATGGCGTCGTAGACGTCAAGGGTGAGCTGGGCGGTCTGGAAGTCCGGGCTGACGTGCCGGGTGAGGTCGGTGAAGATGTACTCCAAGTCGTTGTCGGAGAACGTGTTGTGGTGGAAGCCTTCGTAACGGACCGGGTCGATGTGGATGACGTCTCCGTTGGCATAGAGCAGGTCGGCCCTTGCATCGACGGAGAGGTCGGTGTCGACATCGCAGGAGGATGCGGCACCGACCAGGGCCAGGCATGCGGCCACGAGGTACAGGAACCGTCTCATCAGTCGGTGACGCTCTTCATCGCCTCGCGGATCTTGGCCTCGATCTCCTCGGCAAGCTCAGGGTTGTCGACCATGAGCTGCTTGGTGGCCTCGCGTCCCTGGGCGAGCTTGCTTTCGCCGTAACTGAACCACGAACCGGATTTCTTGATGACTTCGAGTTCGACACCGAGGTCGACGATCTCGCCGCTGCGGGAGATGCCTTCTCCGAAGACGATGTCGAATTCTGCCTTCTTGAACGGCGGAGCCATCTTGTTCTTGACGACCTTGACCCGGACATGGTTGCCGAGGGCTTCGTCGCCGTCCTTGATCTGGGTGGTGCGGCGGATGTCGAGGCGGACGGAGGCGTAGAACTTGAGGGCGTTGCCGCCGGTGGTGGTCTCCGGGTTGCCGAACATGATGCCGATCTTCTCGCGGAGTTGGTTGATGAAGATGCAGCAGGTGTTCGTCTTGGAGATGTTGGCCGTGAGCTTGCGGAGGGCCTGGGACATGAGGCGGGCCTGGAGCCCGACCTTGTTCTCGCCCATCTCGCCTTCGATCTCGGCCTTCGGGGTGAGGGCGGCGACAGAGTCGATGACGACGATGTCGATGGCGCCGCTGCGGATGAGGTTGTCAGCAATTTCGAGGGCTTGTTCGCCGTTGTCGGGCTGTGAGATGAGGAGGGTGTCGAGGTTGACGCCGAGGGCCTTGGCATAGGTCCTGTCGAAAGCGTGTTCGGCATCGATGATGGCGGCGATGCCGCCGGCTTTCTGAGCCTCTGCGATGGCATGGATGGCGAGGGTGGTCTTGCCGCTGGACTCTGGACCGTAGATCTCGATGATCCGGCCCTTCGGATAACCGCCGATCCCGAGGGCATGGTCCAACGCGATGGAACCGCTCGGAATGACCTGCGACGCATCCCATTGTGGCTGATCTCCCAGCTTCATGATGGTACCCTTCCCGTAATCCTTCTCGATCTTGTCGATCGTGGCCTGCAATGCCTTCAGTTTGGCGGCATTGACATCTGCACCGGTCTTTTCTTCTACTGCTTTAGCCATAATGTTGTCATGTTTGTTGTGTTTCCCGGATGAAATATGTCCGATTGTCGCAAAGTTATAAAATCTCCCGGGAAATTTGTATTATTTTTGCAGAGAAATTGCGAGCTATGAAGACAAGACTCTTGGGGCTGGACCCCGCCGGACTCAAAGACATCGCCGTGGACGCCGGACTGCCGCCTTTCGCCGGCCGACAGATGGCGCAGTGGATCTATAGCCGCCGCGTGCGGACCCTCGATGCGATGACAAACCTCTCCAAGGCCGGACGGGAGCGCCTGGCGGAGCGCTATGAGGTCGGCGTGGCAACGCCGCTAGGGTCGCAGGTCTCCTCCGACGGGACCGTCAAGTACCTCTTCCCGGTCGGCGGCAACCCGGATAATGCCGTAGAGGCCGTGATGATTCCGGACCAGGAAAGGCGGACCCTCTGCGTGTCTTCCCAGGCGGGCTGCCGGATGGGCTGCAAGTTCTGCATGACCGGCCGCCAAGGTTTCCACGGCAACCTCTCTCCCGCGGACATCCTCTCCCAGCTGTTCGGCATCGCCGAGGCCGGCCGTCTGACCAATGCCGTTTTCATGGGCATGGGAGAACCGTTGGACAACTGGGAGGCCGTCAAAGGAGCCATCGAGGTCCTGACCGCCGACTGGGGTCTGGGGTGGAGCCCCAAGCGCATCACCCTGTCGACGATCGGCGTCGTCCCGGCCCTGGAACGCTTTCTGGAGGAGAGCCGCTGCCACCTGGCGGTCAGTCTCCACAACCCTTTTCCGGAAGAGCGGCTGGAGATGATGCCCGTCCAGAAGGTCTGGCCCGCAGAAGATGTCCTGAAGCTGGTCCGTCAATACGATTTTACCGGCCAGCGCCGGGTCAGTTTCGAATACACCATGTTCGCCGGCTTCAACGACACCAAGCGCCACGCCGATGCCCTCGTCCAGCTCTTGAAGGGGCTGGAATGCCGGGTCAACCTGATCCGGTTCCACCGCATCCCGGACTTCCCGTACGGGACCAGCTCCCAGCCGGTGATGGAGGCCTTCCGCGACCGCCTGGCCCGGGGCGGGGTCACCGCCACCATCCGCGCCTCCCGGGGCGAAGACATCCTCGCCGCCTGCGGCATGCTGGCGGGCAAACACCATGCACCATGAGAAGATACCTTCTGATTACCATAGGACTCTTGGCAGGCCTGGCGCTCTCCGCGCAGGACCGCTCCTCTGCGACCTTCGGGCTGGACCCTTCCGACGAGGCGGCCGTGAAGGCCATCCGCGCCCGGATGGACAGCATCCGGCGCCATCGGCCCACCGTCGCCCTCGTGCTGAGCGGCGGCGGCGCCAAGGGAGCGGCACATATCGGTGCCCTGCGCTACATGGAGCGCTATAAGATACCCGTCGACATGGTCGTCGGCACCAGCATCGGCGGCCTCCTGGGCGGATGTTATGCGCTGGGCTACTCGCCTGCATATCTGGACTCCCTCATCCGCAGCATCGACTGGCCGGTGGCGATGAGCGACGATGTGCCGAAGGAGTATATCCCTTATTCCAAGGTCAGATACAGGGAGAAGTTCGCCTTGTCCATTCCGTTCTACTACAGCAAGCCGGACTTCCAGGACCATATCTCGGGCGACATCCAGTTTGCCGGGGGCGGCGACGGGCACCTGCATCTGTCGGCAGACAAGGATGGCGCGTCCAAGATGATCCGGCAGAACCTGATGGGCGTCCTTCCGTCCGGCTTCATCTACGGGCAGAACGTCGAATACATCATCTCCAGCCTGACCGCCGGGTATGCCGATTCGACGGACTTCTTCCAGTTCCCGATCCCGTTCGCCTGCATCGCCACGGACATCGTCTCCGGCAAGGCCAAGGTCTGGCACAGCGGCAGCATCAACACCGCGCTCCGGTCCACGATGTCCATCCCGGGTCTCTTCGCACCGGTGCGCACCCGCGGCATGGTGCTCGTCGACGGTGGCATGCGCAACAACTTCCCGGTCGACGTGGCGCGCGACATGGGCGCGGACATCGTCATCGGCATCGACCTGTCCGACGCGAAACTGGGCTACGGTGAAATCCAGAACCTTGCCGACATCGTCTGGAGGGGCATCGACATGTTCGGCGGCGATTCCTTCGAGCGCAATGTGGCGATGGTGGACCTCCGCATCAAGCCGGAACTCTCCGGCTACAACATGATGAGCTTTTCCGCCGAGAGCATCGACTCCATGCTCGTGCGGGGGTACGAGGCGGCCGAGGCGAAGGATGAGGAACTTTCCGCCATCCGGCGCTGGCTGGGCAAGGATACCCTCCGGCTTTCCGGGAAACCAGCTGTGGACGTGAACGGACATCCGGTGTACATCGACGACATCGAAATTGCGGGCGTGTCGGAACGCGAGCGGGAATACATCCTGTCCGCCATCCGCGTACAGCCAGGCCGGCTGGTGGACCGGCGCGGGATCGAGCAGGCCATCGCCACCATCTACGGCAAGGGCGCCTACGACTATGTCAATTACGAACTGCTCGGCACGGGCGATTCCTACCGCCTGCGGATCAACTGCAAGAAAGGTCCGAAGCACCAGCTGGGCGTCGGATTCCGGGTGGATACGGAAGAACTGGTGTCCATCCTGCTCAATGTCGGCCTGAATACGAACTCCCTGCGCGGCTCCTCCCTTGACATGACGGCCAAGGTGGGGGCGAATCCCTATTTCAATGCGCACTACGCCTACAACATGCAGAAGGCTCCGACCTTGAATGCCCGCGCCGGTATCCGCTGGACCGACCGCAACAACTTCATCTCGGGCCGCAACCGCTACAACATCTCCTATCTGATGACCTCCCAGGAACTCTTTGTCTCCAACATGCACTGGTCGCAGTTCGATGTACGGGGCGGTGTCCGGAACGATTATTTCAAGGTGCACCGACTCCTGTCCAGCGATGTGGTCGGCGACTATGCCCGGAACCTCGAGGCCATGGACTATCCCGCCCTGTTCATCGACGCCACGACGGACAACCTGGACGACGGTTATTTTCCGAAGGAGGGTTTCTCGGCCAAGTTGCGCTATGAACTGATCTCCCGCATGAGCGACGGACCGGACTATCCCGGCTTCTTCGGCATCCTTGCCCTCGGCGGCCGGGTTGCCGTCCCGGTCGGCAGTCGGTTCACCCTCATCCCGCAGGGTGACATGCGCCTGGTCTTCGGCGACGACATCCCGATTCCCTATGCCAACGTCCTCGGTGGCGACATGCGCGGGCGGTATGTGGACCACCAGATTCCCTTCATCGGCATCGACAACGCCGCCTTCCGCCGCAACTGCCTCATCGACACACGGATGGATCTCCGGTTCGAAGTGGCCCGCAACAACTATTTGACCGGTACGTTCAACTATGCCCGCGACTTCTACAATTTCAGCCAGTACGAACTGGGTGAGGATGTCTTCGGCTGTGGCCTCGGCTATGCCTACGATTCCATTGTGGGCCCCCTCAAAGGACAGGTGTACTGGTCGTCGCTGACCCATCACGTCGGCGTCTATCTCTCTCTCGGTTTCGACTTTTGACATGGAAGAGAAACAGATATTGGACCGGCTGCAGCGGCAATGTTCGCGGGCCGAGTATTGTACGCAGGACGTCCGCAGGAAAGCGCTCAAGGCCTTGGAAGGGGATGCCGAGGCGGCCGACCGGGTGACGGCAGCCCTGGTGGCCGACCGCTTCGTGGACGACCGGCGCTATGCCGCCGCTTATGCACGGGAGAAGGCCGCGCTCCAGGGCTGGGGCGAGGTCAAGATCCGCTTCATGCTCCAGGGGAAGGGCATCGCCCGGGATGTCGTCGACGAGGCCCTCCGGGAAATCGACCCGGGGCGTGCCGCCTCGAAACTGGAACGGCTGGCCGCGGAACGGTATCGCATCTGGAAGGACGACCCTCAGTGCCGTCTCAAGCTGCTGAAGTTCATCCTCGGCCGCGGCTATCCCTACGAGGAGGCCTCGGAGGCTGTGGAGGCGGTGATGCGTCAGCGGTGACGCAGGGCCAGTTCGCCCTCCAGGTCGGAAAGGGAGCAGTCCATCTGTTCCAGGAGGACGAGCAGGTGGTACACCAGGTCGCCTGCCTCGTACAGGAAGCGGTCCCGGTTGCCGTCGACCGCCTCGATGACTGCCTCTGCGGCTTCTTCTCCGACTTTCTTCGCGACGGCCTTGACCCCCTTGATGAACAGGCGGGTCGTGTAGGAGCCTTCAGGCAGGGCGGCATGGCGTTCCTGTACGAGGGCGGAGAGGGTGCGGATGAACCCCTCGTCCTCCGGGGTGTCGAAGCAGGCGGTCGTCCCGCGGTGGCAGACCGGTCCGGACGGCACCGCCTGGACGAGCAGGGTGTCTGCATCGCAGTCGGCATACATCTGCTTGACCGTCAGATAGTTCCCGCTGGTCTCTCCCTTGGTCCAGAGTGTCTGCCGGGTCCGGGAGAAGAAGGTGACCCGGCCCTCGGCGACGGTCTTGTCGAAGGCGGCGCGGTCCATGTATCCGAGCATCAACACCTTGAGGGTGGCTGCGTCCTGGATGATGACGGGCAGCAGGCCGTCTCCGGTCTTGCCCAGGTTGAAATCGTCGAAAGTCATAGGCGGATGGGGATATCGAGGTCGGCGAGGCGGCGTTTGACCTCCCTGATGGTGTATCTGCCATAATGGAAGATGCTGGCGGCGAGGGCTGCGTCGGCCCGCCCCTCCGTGAGCACGGCTGCGATGTCCTCGATGCTCCCGGCACCTCCGGAAGCGATGAGGGGGATGCTGAGGCAGTCGGCGAGGGCAGCATAGACGTCGCAAGGGTATCCGGCTCCCGTGCCGTCGTGGTCCATGGAGGTGAAGAGGATTTCTCCTGCCCCCCGTTCCTGCGCCTCGACGGCCCAGCTGAAGAGTTCCCGGCCGGCCGCGCGGGTACCGCCGTGGGTGGTCGCCCGCCAGATGCCTGACGGGTCCCGGGCTGCGTCGATGGCCACGACGACGAACTGCCGCCCGTATTTCGCGGCGATCTCGCCGACCAGGTCCGGCCGGGCGATGGCGGCGCTGTTGAGAGTGACCTTGTCCGCCCCGGCGTCCAGGAGGCGGGAGGCATCGTCGAGGCTGCGGATGCCGCCGCCCACCGTGAAGGGGATGTCGACGGCATCGGCGACCTGGCCCACGAGTGCCGCGAAGGTGCCCCGGCCCTCCCGGGTGGCACTGATATCGAGGTAAACCAGTTCGTCCGCCCCTTCGAGGGCATAGCGGCGGCCGAGTGCGACGGCATCGCCGACCTCCTGGAGGTCGACGAACCGCGTGCCTTTGACCACAGTGCCGTCCTGGACGTCTAAGCAGGGGATGATGCGTTTGGCGAGCATAAGCGGGAGAGGTGGGAGAGGGTGATCCGGTTTTCGTAGACCGCCTTGCCGGTGATGATGCCGTCGAGGCCGAGCGCGTCGGCCCGGCGGAGGTCGTCCACGCCGGACACGCCGCCGCTGACGATGACTTTCAGGCCGGGAAACCGCTGTTTCAAGTCGGTGTAAAGGTTGAAGGAAGGACCTTGGAGCATGCCGTCGCGGGCGATGTCCGTGACGATGGCCTGCTCCAGGCCGACCGGAAGGAAGGTCCCGATGAGGGGGGCGAGGGCGATGCCGCTGTCTTGGAGCCAGCCGCCGACGGCGACCCGCCCGTCCCGGACATCTGCGCCAAGGATAAGCCGTCCTCCGTAACGGCCGAGCCACTGCTGCATCCGCTCCGGTTCCCGGGCAGCCACGCTGCCGATGATGGCCCAGTCGGCACCGGCGCCCCAGACCGAGGACAGGGCGGCCTCATCCTTGATGCCGCCGCCCCATTCCAGGCGCAGCAGTCCCAGGGAGGCGATTTTCTCCAGCACCCGCAGGTTCCGGGGTGCCGACGCCCTGGCCCCTTCGAGGTCGACGAGGTGAAGGCGCCGCACGCCGCAGTCCGCATAGCGCCGGGCCCATTCTACCGGATCGCGACCGTAAGTCTTCTGCGTGGCGTAATCCCCTTGGGAGAGCCGGACGCAGCGCCCTTCGATGAGGTCGATGGCAGGGATGATTTCAATCATAGGGCCAGGAAGTTTTGAAGGATGCGTGCGCCGATATGGCCGCTTTTCTCTGGGTGGAACTGGGTGCCGTAGAACTGTTCGTATTTCAAGGCGGCGCTGAAGAGCGTCCCGCCATAGCGGCAGGTCGCCACCGTATCGGGGCAGAGTCCGGCATAGTACGAATGCACGAAATAGACATAGGGCTGGGGTGCCGGAAAATCCCGGAACAGTCTGCCTTCAAGGTTGCCGAGGGTGTTCCAGCCCATGTGCGGCACCTTGATGCCTGGTTCGGGGGCGAACTGCCGGACATGGGCGTCGAAGATGCCGAGGCAAGGCTTTCCGGGGGCTTCCTCGCTGTCCCGGCAGAGCACCTGCATGCCCACGCAGATGCCGAGGACCGGCTGGCGAAGGGCGCGGATGACGGAGGGCAGCCCGTGGCGTTCCAGGTTGTCCATCGCCCGCCCGGCATGGCCGACGCCCGGCAGGATGACCTTGTCGGAGCGGCGGATCTCGTCCGGGTCCGACGTCACGGTATAGGCCGCGCCGAGGCGGCCGAGGGCGTTCTCCAGCGAGCGGAGGTTGCCCATGTCATAGTCGATGATGGCAATCATAGCAGACCTTTCGAAGAGGGAAGGGTATCGCGGAAGACGTCGCGGCGGACCGCCTGGCGGAGGGTGCGGGCGAATGCCTTGAAGACCGCCTCGGCGAGGTGGTGGTTGTTCTCGCCTTCGGCTTCGATGCGCAGGTTGCACCGGGCGGCCGTGCAGAAGGATTTGAAGAAATGGGAGAACATTTCGGTCGGGGTGTCGCCTACGTATTCCCGTGTGAAGCGGACTTTCCAGACGAAATCGGCCCGGCCTCCGAAATCCACCAGGACCAGCGCCTTGCTCTCGTCCATCGGCAGGGCGAACCCGTAGCGGTCGATGCCCCGCTTGTCGCCGAGGGCCCGGTCGACGGCTTCGCCGAGGACGATGCCGACGTCCTCCATCGTGTGATGCTCGTCCACCTCCAGGTCGCCCCGGCAGCGGAGGTCGAGGCTGACCCCGCCGTGGTGCGGGATCTGGTCGAGCATATGGTCGAAGAAGTGCAGGCCGGTGTCGATGCGGGACTCTCCGTTGCCGTCGAGGTCGAGGGTGAGGGTGATGTCGGTCTCCCGCGTGGTCCGGGTCAAGGTGACCCGGCGGGAACTCCGCCGGACAGTCTCGGCGATTTCCGCCCAGGTGAGCGGCCCCACCTGGAGACCCTCCGCGCCGAGGTTGGCGGCCAGTTGGAGGTCGGTCTCCCGGTCGCCGATGACGAAACTTCCGGCGAGGTCGCAGGAGCCGTCCAGGTAGGCGGTGAGAAGGCCGGTCCGGGGTTTGCGCGTCGGGGCGTTGTCGGCGGGGAAGCTCCGGTCGATGAGGATGGCGTCGAAGACTACCCCTTCGCCCCGGAGCGTCTGGAGCATCAGGTTCTGGGCGGGGAGGAAGTCTTCCTCCGGGAAGGACGGGGTGCCGAGCCCGTCCTGGTTGGACACGAGGACGAGCTCGTAACCCAGCCCGGCGAGGGCTTTCAGGCCGGAGATGGCGCCGGGCACGAAGGCGAACTTCGCGAGCGAGTCGATCTGCTCGTCGGCGGGCTCGGCGAGGATGGTCCCGTCACGGTCGATGAAAAGGGCTTTCTTCATGGCTGGTAGGTGTTGAGGGCCCGTAGGAGGGCGTCGTTTTCTTCGGGGAGGCCGACCGTGAGCCGGAGACAGCCTTCGCAGCCTCGGACCCGGGTCCGGTTGCGGACGATGATGCCGGCTTCGAGCAGATGGCCGTAGAGGGCGTCGGCATCGTCGGTGCGGACCAGGAGGAAGTTGGCGTCGCTGGGGAAGATCCGGCGGATGAAAGGGAAGGCGGCCAGTGCGTCCGAAAGGCGCCGACGTTCGGCCTTCACGGTGGCGATTTCGCTGTCGACGGGCCTCTGGAGCAGTTCCAGGGCCTTCTCCATGGCGGCAGTGCCGAGGTTGTAAGGGTATTTGACCATGGACAGGAGCCGGATGGTCTCGTCGCTGGAGATGGCGAGGCCGATACGCAGCCCCGCCATGGCGCGGGCCTTGGACAAGGTTTGGAGGACGACGAGGTTGTCTCGTTTGACGGCTTCCCCGGCGAGGCTTCCCCGGTCGGAGAAGTCGGCATAGGCCTCGTCGACGACCACAACGCCGGGGAACCGGTCGGCGATGTCCAGCAGCTGCTCCCGCGGGAAGGCGTTGCCGGAGGGATTGTTCGGCGAGCAGAGGAAAAGGGCTTTCGTGCGCTTGTCCGCTGCGGCGAGCAGTTTTCCGGTGTCCAGGCTGAAATCCGCCTCCAACTGGACGGAACGGACGGCGATGTCGTTGATGGCGGCGGCCACCGTGTACATCCCGTAGCTCGGGGCGATGGCGACGACGTTGTCCCGCCCCGGTTCGCAGAAAATCCTGAAAACCAAGTCGATGGCCTCGTCGCTGCCGTTGCCGAGGAAAAGATGCTCTGCCGAGATGCCTTTGAGGGCGCCGATACAGGCCTTGAGGCGGGCTTGGTGCGGGTCGGGATAACGGTTGTACCCGTTCTCGTAGGGGCTTTCGTTGGCATCGAGGAAGATGCCGAGGGGACCGGTATATTCGTCGCGGGCCGTCGAATAGGGCGTGAGCGCGGCAATGTTCTCTCGGATGAGGGGAGTGATGCGGCTCATAGGGTCCGGATTCTGAGGGTGACGGCACGTGCATGGGCTTCCAGCCCTTCGGCCCGGGCCATGGCGGTGATGGTGGGGGCGAGGCCTTCCAGCCCTTCGCGGGTGAGCCGCTGGAGGGTCATCTTGCGCAGGAAACTGTCGAGGTTGACCCCGCTACAGGACCGGGCCCAGCCGCTGGTGGGCAGCGTATGGTTCGTTCCGGAGGCATAGTCCCCGGCGCTTTCCGGGGACCAGGGGCCGATGAACACGCTGCCGGCCGCAGTGACCCGGCGGCTGACGGCCTCCGCGTCCTCCCGGGCGAGGATGAGGTGTTCCGGGGCGTAGGCTTCGGCGAAGGCGAGGCCCTCCTCCGGGTCGTCGAACACGAGGATGCGGCTGTGCGAGAGGGCCCCGTCCACCTGGGCGGTGCGGGGGAGTTCCCGCCGCTGGGCTTCGATTTCCTGCAGGACCCGGTCGGCGAAGGCGGTGCTGGCGCAGACCAGGACAGCTTCGCTGTCGGCGCCGTGCTCGGCCTGCGAGAGAAGGTCGGCGGCCACGAAGGACGGCGAGGCGGCATCGTCGGCGAGGACCAGCACCTCGGATGGACCGGCTGGCATGTCGATGGCCGTCTCCCGCCCGCCGACGAGCTGCTTGGCGAGGGTGACATACGGGTTGCCCGGACCGAAGACCTTGTCCACCTTGGGGACGGTCTCGGTGCCGAAGGCGAGGGCGGCGACGGCCTGGGCTCCGCCGATACGGAAGATCCGGGTGATGCCGCATTCCTGCGCGGTGAAAAGGACTTCCGGGGCCACGGTGCCGTCGGAGCGGCAGGGGGTGCAGAGAATGCGTTCCCGGCAACCGGCGAGGGCGGCGGGGACGGCGAGCATCAGGACGGTGGAGAAGAGCGGGGCGCTGCCCCCGGGGATGTACAGGCCGACCTTCGCGAGGGGGATGGGCCGCTGGATGCAGAGGACCCCCGGCGCCGTCTCCACGCAGACCTCCCGGGGCATCTGGGCCCGATGGAAGGCCTCGATGTGGGCCTTGGCGGTGCAGATAGCCTCGCGGACTTCGGGTGTGACGGCCCGGGCGGCCTGCCGGATTTCGTTGGCGCCGACTTCGAGGGGCGCCGTGACCCCGTCGATTTCTTGCATGAGTTGCCGCAGGGCCGCATCGCCGTCCTGTTCCACGCGGTCGAGGATGGCCTGGACCCGGGGACGGAGGGCGGAAAAGTCGATGCCTTTGCGCCGGATGAGGGCTTCCCACCCTTCCCGGCCGGGATTGACGATGAGGTTCATAGGATAATTTTGTCTACGTCCATGACCAGGATGCCTTCCGCCCCGATGGCCTTGAGTTGGCGGACTTTGGTCCAGAGGTCGGCGGCATTGATGACCGAATGCAGGGAGCACCAGTCGCCGGTGGCCAGCGGCATGACGGTCGGGCTCCGCATCGCCGGCAGGATCCGGATGGCCTCGTCCAGGGCGGCCCGGGGCACGTTGAGCAGCAGGTACTTCTTGCCGCGGCTGATGGTCTCGGACTCGATGCGGAACAGCAGGTCGTCGAGCAGAGCCTGCTCCTCCGCGTCCAGCCCTTTCCGGGCAATCAGGACGGCCTCCGACTCCAGCACAGTCTCGACCTCCCGGAGCCCGTTCGCGACGAGGGTGCTGCCCGAGGACACGATGTCGAAGATGGCGTCCGCGATACCGATGGCCGGGGCGATCTCCACCGAGCCGGTGATGACCTCGATGCGCGCTGCGATGCCCTCCCGGTCCAGATACCGCTGGAGGATGCGGGGGCAGGAGGTGGCAATCCGCCGCCCTTGGAACCAGGCGGGCCCGTCGTAGTCCGTTCCCTTCGGGATGGCAAGGCTGAGGCGGCAGGCGCCGAATCCGAGGCGGGCGGCGATGTCCACGTCCGCGCCCCGTTCCTCCACCTCGTTAAGGCCCACGATGCCGAGGGCGGCCGTCCCGCCCGCGACCACCTGCGGGATGTCGTCGTCCCTGAGGTACAGGGCTTCGATGGGGAAGTTCTGCGACCGGGACAGCAGTTTCCGTTTGGGAGTGTCGACATCGATGCCGATACTCCCCAGGAGCGCGAGGCTCTCTTCGTTCAGTCGTCCTTTCGACTGGATGGCAATCCGTATCATCCGTTCAAGTCCGTTAGGTTGATATGAAAAAAAATCCCTGCCTTCGGGGAGGGCAGGGGTCCGCAATGCTTGCAAATCTCCATGGAGTGTGGAATACGGCAACCAACCCGCCCTATCTCGGTGAAACAGGGTAGTGATGATGGTTGAAGTTGTTGCGTTTTCCGTCCATATTGGTTGCAAAGTTAACGATAAATCCGGAAAAACCAAGCCCGCCCCGGATTTTTCCCCGCTTTTCACCGGGCGGGGGGGGCCGGATGTTGGTGCGAATCGAATAATTCACTATATTTGCCCACCACATGGTCGTATGGGAGAGTCATGGACAAGGAAGAACTACGTATCGTAGAACTGCTTCGCGAGGGCGATGAACGGGCATACAGATATCTGTATGAGGAACATTATGCCATCCTGTGCGAAATTGCTTCGCGGCTGCTCCATGACGACTTTCTGGCCGAGACCGTTGTGGGGGACGTCTTCTTCCATATCTGGGAGATCCGCCAGGACCTTGAAATCCGGACTTCGATACGCAGCTACCTGGCCCGCAGTGTCCGCAACCGTTGTCTCAACTACCTGACCTCTCCATCGGTCCGGAGCACGACGACGCTGGAAGAGGATCCGGTGGACGGACTGCGCGACCCTGGATTCCCGCTCGGCAGACTGCTCTATTCCGAACTGGAGGGAGAAATCGGCAAGGCGGTCGGCCGCCTTCCCGAGGAGACCCGCCGGGTTTTCCGCATGCACCGTTTCGAAGGAAAAAAATATCAGGAGATTGCCACAGAACTCGGCATCTCGGTCAATACGGTGAAATACCATATCAAACGGGCGCTTTCCTCCCTCCGGACGGACCTGGGCCGCTATCTGCTCCTGTCCCTGCTGGTGCTCCCGTCTGCCTTCCTGTGATTTTTTGCGGCCGACGGCTACCCTTCCCGGCGCCCCGGCTGTCTATTTGATTTAAAGCCGATCCAATGGAAAAGAAATACGACATAGACGACATCACCTCCCGTTATCTCTCTGGCGAAGTGGACGGGACGATGCAGGAGGACCTCTACCTGGGCCGTTTCGACACGGAAAAGGCCTACGCCTCCTTCCGGAAGCGGACGAAGGCGGCCGTCTGGAGGCACCGGCTCATCATCTGGACCCGTGCGGCGGCGGCCTGTGCCGCTGTCGCCGTCATCGCCGGTGTCCTGGCTTTCCGATGGGGACAGCGCCGGGTGACCGGCACTTTCACCGATATCGTGGTCGAGGTACCTGCCGGTTCTCGGACGCAGATGACGCTCCCCGACGGTTCGCAAGTCTGGCTCAACGCCGGATCCCGGATGTCGTATTCCCAGGATTTCGGCGTGAAGGAACGCCGGGTCCGGTTGAGCGGAGAAGGCTACTTCGAGGTGGTCCGCGACGAGGACCGGCCCTTCTCCATCACCTCGCAAAGCCTTTCGGTCCGGGTGCTCGGGACGAAGTTCGATTTCCGTGACTATCCTGAAGACGGGGAGGCGGTCGTCACCTTGTCCGAGGGAAGCGTCTCGTTGCATGTCTTGGACCGGAAGCAGGATGAGTATGTCTTGAAGCCCGGCCATAGCGCGACTTTCGAGAAGGTGACGGGCCAGGTGCGTGTCGGGATGAAAGATGCTGCCGCCGCCCGCCAGTGGACGGATGGAATCCTTGTCTTTGAAGACCTTGCCTTCGGGGAAATCGTCCGGCAGCTGGCCCGGAGCTACGGCGCGGAAATCTCCGTGGCCGACCCTGTGCTGGACGACCTCCATTTCTCGGCAGAATTCGATGTGTCGGGCCAGACTCTCGCAGAAGTGCTCGAAGTGCTGTCCGGCACCCATCACATCCGCTACCGCTTCGACGGGAACCGGGTGGAAATCTATTGACAGTCCCTGCATGGATGCCCGCAAGAGACGGATGACCGTTGTCCTGCTGTTGCTGTGTACGGCCCTCGGCGCCCAGAACCTGCATGTGGATCTGGACGGAATGACCGTCAAGCAGGCGATGCGCCGGATCCGCCATGAGAGCGGCTTGTCCTTCGTCTATGAGGCCCACGACCTGGCAGCGGACAAGGTCGTGAACATCCATGCATCGACATTGCCGGAGGCCCTGGACCAGCTGCTCGAAGGGCAGGGGCTGACGTATACGGTCAAGGACCGCAGCATCATCCTGTCCAAGATACCGGCTCCGGAGGCCGGGGAAGGAGATATGCCTTCCGTCATCCGGGGACGGGTGGTGGACGAGGCGGGAGCGCCGGTTGCAGGCGCCGTCGTCCTCGTCCTCGGGACGGGCATGGGGGTCCTGTCCATGCCCGACGGGACTTTCGAGCTCGAGGCACGGGCCGGTACCCTGGTCCAGGTGTCCAGCCTGGGACTGCGGGCGGTGGAGATGCCTGCACGGCCTGGCATGCGGGTCGTCCTCCAGGGCGAATCACAAGAACTGGACGAGACGGTCGTGGTCGGCTATGGCAGTCAGTTGAAAGTCAACCTCACCGGCGCTGTCTCCTCCCTGTCGTCCAAGGACTTGCAGAGGAGAGCCGCGCCGACCCTGACCCATATGCTCCAGGGAACGGTCCCCGGCCTGTTCGTCCAGACCTATTCCGGCAATCCGGCCGACAGTCCCTCCATGATGATCCGGGGCTATCCTTCCGTGAACGGCGGCGTCCCGCTGGTGCTGGTCGACGGGGTGGAAGGCGACCTGGCACAGGTCAATGCCGCCGATGTCGAATCCATCTCCCTGATCAAGGACGCCTCATCGTCGGCCATCTACGGGGCCAAGGCCTCCTTCGGCGTCATCCTCGTGACCACCAAGTCGGGCTCGGCTTCTGCCGGACGCCCGCAGGTGCGCTACAACGGTTGCATCGGGTTCAGTACGCCGACGACCCGCACCGACTTCGAGACCCGGGGCTACGATTCCGTCTTCATCAGCGACCTCTTCATGAAGGAGACGACCGGGCGCGGATACACCTTCTACACCGAGAAGGACATGGATGAACTGTACCGCCGCCGCGGCGACCGGACCGAGCAGCCCGGCCGGCCGTGGATCCTGCAGGAGGAGCGGAACGGGCGGCTCAGCTGGATCTATTACTGCAATACGGACTGGTACCACGAGATGTATACAGATTACAATCCGTTGCAGCGGCATAACGTGTCCGTCACAGGCGGCAACGAGACGGTGCGCTATTACCTTTCTGCAGGGTATGAACACAAGGAAGGGACTTTCCGGGTACGCCCCGAGCGCTATGACAAGTACACCGTGCTCGGCAAGACTGAGTTCGCCCTTTCTCCCCGGGTGTCCCTGTCGAACCGGATGGGGTTCTACGCCTCCACGTACGACTACCCGGGCAACCGGAATCCCGACAACACCTTCGCCTTCGGCTCCTTCCACGGCCTGGCCTCCTTCCCGCTGCAGAACCCCGACGGGACCTGGGTCTACAAGACCATCTTCAACGACTCCAACCTGACCAACGGCTGCCACATCGAGCTCGGCGAGGACACCAAGCGGAACAATGTCGACCGGTATAACTTCTCTGATACGGCCGAACTCCGCTATTCCCCGCTGGAAGGGCTCGACCTGCGGGCGGACATGACCTATATGCTGAATGCGTCCCGGGAATGCTACCGGTGGACCGGGATGGAGTATTCCCTGTATCCGGGCGAAGTCGTCCGCGAAGAGTCCGGCCGCTTCATGAACCGGCTGGAGGATTACATGGACCTGGACCGTTATCGGGACTACAACATCTGGGGCACGTACGCCTGCACCCTGCAGGAGCGGCATCACCTCCGCATCACCGGTGGATTCAATGCCCAGCGCTCCTATTACAAGCATCATTATACGTACGCCGACAACATCGGTTCCGACCTGGTGAGCGACTACGACCTCAAACAGAGCGATGCCGAAGGAAACTATCTCCTCGACATCCGGGGCGGACAAGGCGAACATGCGACCGTCGGTTTCTTCGGCCGGGTCGACTATGACTGGCAGGGCCGCTATCTGCTCGAGTGCAGCGGCCGCTACGATGGTTCCTCCGCCTTCCAGAAAGGGTCGCGCTGGGGTTTCTTCCCGTCCGTCTCCATCGGCTGGCGTTTCTCGGACGAGCCTTTCTTCCGGCCGTTCCGGGCAACCATCCCATCCGGGAAGGTCCGGTTCTCGGTCGGGACGCTCGGCAACCAGCAGGTCGAGCCCTTCCAGTACATGCGTACCGTCTCGACCCATGCGATTTCCTATCTGTTCGAGAGCGAGAAGAACCTGCCGGTAGGGGCCTTCATCTCGTCGCCGAATGCGGAGGACCTGACCTGGGAGACCACCCGGCATTACAACTTCGGATTCGACCTGGCCTTCCTGCAGGAACGTCTCCAGCTGACCTGCGACCTGTTCATCCGCGATACCATCGACATGCTTACCGAGGGGGAGGACCTGCCTTCAGCCTACGGAGCCTCCTCGCCGCTGATGAACTGCGCCGACCTGCGCTCCAAGGGTTATGAACTCTCCCTGGTGTGGACGGACTCTTTCAACCTGGCGGGGCATCCCCTGCGCTACAACATCACCGGGGCGGTCAGCGACTGCACGACCCGGATTACCAAGTTCGGCAACCGGGCCAAGGTGCTCGGCTCCCACTATGTAGGCGAGACCATCGGCGAAATCTGGGGGTTCGTGGTGGACGGCCTTTTCGAAAGCGATGAGGAAGCGGCCCGCTACACCGACTATGCCGGCGGCGGTATCGACCAGTCCTACCTGGCCGGCGGCCTTTCCGGCGGATGGAAGGGCGGCGACCTCAGGTTCCGCGACCTCGACGGCGACCGCATCATCTCCAAGGGCGGCTACACGGTCGACAATCCCGGCGACCTCAAGGTCATCGGCAACAGCATGCCGCGCTGGCAGTACGGCCTCACGTTGCAGGCCTCCTGGAACGGGTTCGACCTGTCCGCCTTTTTCCAGGGCATCGGCCGGATGAACTGGTATCCGGGCAGCGACAACATGCCGTTCTGGGGGCCTTACTGCCACCCCTATTGTACGTATTACCAGAAAGATTTCCTGGACCGGTGCTGGAGTGAGGACAATACCGGCGCCTACTTCCCGCGGCCGCGCAGCGGAACCGCCCTGGCGGGGACGACACAACTGACGGAAGTCAACGACCGCTATCTCCAGAACCTCGGCTACTGCCGTCTGAAGAACCTCACCGTCGGCTGGTCCCTGCCGCAGTCTTGGGTCCGGAAGGCCGGCCTCGGGACAGCACGGCTCTATTTCACGGGCGAGAACGTCGCCTATGTTTCCGGTCTCGACAAGACGACGCGCTACATCGACCCGGAGGCCTGCTATGTCAACAGTCAGAACGGATGGCTCTACCCTTGGCAGCGCCCGTTCACTTTCGGGGTCGATATCACTTTCTGAACGATGCGGCGGAACTTCATACCGGTGATCGTGGCGGTGCTCCTGACGGGCAGCGCCTGCGACGGCTTCCTGGGCACCGGGCCGCTGGACCGGGTGGATGCGGACGGATTCTTCCGCGACGCGACCGAACTCCAAGAGTTCTCCAACACCTTCTACGAGGACCTGTTCACAGGCCCGTTCTACGATGCGGAGAACGACATCTATTTCAAGACGACGCTTTCCGGGCGGGTCCAGGGCGGCAACATGCGCAGCGTCCCTTCCTCCGGCGGCGGCTGGGAGTGGGAGACGCTGCGGAGCGTGAACACGATGCTGGGCAACCTCCACCGCTGTGACGATGCAGAGGTGCGGACGGAATACGAGGCGGTGGGACGCTTCTTCCGCTGCTACTTCTACTGGCTGAAGGTCAGGGACTTCGGCGATGTTCCCTGGTACGACCGGGAACTCGGGCCGACCGATGCGGACCTCTACAGGCCCCGGGATTCGCGGGAATACGTGATGCAGAAGATGATCGAGGACATCGATTTCGCCGCCGCCCACCTGTCTGACCGGCCCCAGCTCTATCGCGTGACACGCTGGACGGCGCTGGCGCTCAAATCCCGTTTCTGCCTGTTCGAAGGTACGTGGCGGAAATATCACGGCTGGGAAGGGGAAGGCCATGATGCCGACTGGTATCTCGCCCGGTCGGCCGAGGCGGCGGAGACCTTTATCCGGGAGGGCCCGTACGGCATCTGGTCGACGGGGCATCCGGAGTCGGACTACCTGATGCTCTTTGCCGGACAGACCTGCAATCCCTACGAGGTGGTCCTGGCCCGGAACTACAATATTTCGTTCTTCCTGTCGCACGAGGCGACATACGCCACTTTCGGGCCCAACCAGATGGCCGTGGCGAAGAAGTTCGTCGATTCTTTCCTGATGGCTGACGGCTCGCGTTTCACCGACCGGGAAGGCTGGGAAACAGAGGAATACTTCGGACAGGTGCAGGGACGGGACCCGCGCCTGGGGCAGATCATCCGGCTGCCCGGCTATACGCGCATCGACGACGACCAGGTCCGTGTCCCCGACTTCGGCAACACCTGTACCGGCTACCAGGTCGTCAAGTTCGCCCAGAGCTATACCGTGCTCGGCGACACCTGGGGACCGACCGATGCGGACCTGCCGATCTTCCGGGCCGCCGAAGTCTACCTCAACTATTCCGAGGCCATGGCCGAGCGGACCGACGTGGCCCTGACGCAGGAGGATCTGGACCTTTCCATCCAGCCCATCCGGGCCCGGGCAGGAATGCCTCCGCTCCTGCTGGAAGAGGCGGATGCCCATCCGGACGACGCCTACCTGGGCTCGGAACGATACGGCTACCGCAACGTCACCGGCCCGGACCGGGGCGTGATCTTGGAAATCCGCCGGGAAAGGGGCATCGAACTGGCCCAGGAGGGAGATTTCCGCTGGTATGACCTCATGCGCTGGCGGGAGGGCCTGTGTATCGGACAGCCGATGTACGGCATGTATTTCCGTGGGCCGGGTGACGGGGTGCAGGAGGAGTACGACTTCGACGGAGACGGGCGGGTGGACATCAGCCTGTACAATGCCGACCTGTGTGCACGGGATGCATCGGGCAATCCGGTCCCGCCCGCGACGACGGCGCCCTATCAGTACCGGCTGCGCTCGGAGATGGTGCTCTCGGACGGCCTCAGCGGCAACGTGGACCCGGTCCGCCGGGTCTCCCACCGCTTCGACGAGGCCCGCGACTACCTCTGTCCCATCCCCACCGCGGACCTGGCGCTCAACCGCTCCCTCGTCCAGAACCCCGGCTGGAGTGACGGCATCTCCGAACCCTGACCTTGGAATCTCCGTAAAAATGCGTATGTTTGTGTCCATGAAGCAACTGTTCCTCTTCCTTGCGGGCCTGCTCGGGTCCGTGCCGGCCTGGTCGCAGGATTTCGACCGGGATTTCGAAGACGCGACCCTCCGGCTGGACTATGTACTGTGCGGGGATGCGCACCATCAGGCCATCTATTTCCAGCAGGCGTACCGGACCTCGCGGTGGGCGGGGCGCCGCTCGAACCTGTCGGAACCGCTCCTTGCCGGGAACGGCCAGGTCCGCGTCCTGGACCCGGAGACCGGCGCCGCCCTGTATGCCAACTCGTTCTCCACCTTGTTCCAGGAGTGGCAGTCCTACGAGGAGGCTTCCCGAGTGCAGCGGGCCTTCGAGAACTGCTTCCAGGTGCCCTTCCCCAGGCGGCCGGTGGACATCGAACTCTACCTGACCGATGTCCACGGAGAGGTGACCGCGCGGCTGCGGCACCGCATCGACCCCTCGGACATCCTGGTCCGGAAGGTCCATGACAACGGCCTGTCCCGGGCGGTGCTCTGGCAGGGCGGGGGACTGGACCGCTCCGTCGACATCGCCATCCTGGCCGAGGGCTACGCCGAGGCGGACAAGGCGCAGTTCTACGCCGATGCCCGGCGGGCTGTCCGCGCGCTCCTGGGCCATGAGCCCTTCCGGAGCCGGCAGGACCGCTTCAACTTCACCGCCGTCTTCGCCCCCTCGCAGGATTCCGGCGTCAGCGTCCCGCACGAGGATGCGTGGCGCAACACGGTGGCATCCAGCCACTTCGATACGTTCTACTCCGAGCGCTACCTGACGACCTCCTCGATGCGCAAGGTCTACGACGCACTCGGCACCATCCCGTTCGAGCACATCATCGTCCTGGCGAACACCGCCATCTACGGGGGCGGCGGCATCTACAACTCCGTCACCATCATGAACAGCGGCCACCCGACCTTCGATGCCGTACTGGTCCATGAATTCGGCCATGCCTTCGGAGGCCTCGGCGACGAGTATTTCTACGACGACATGTATTCCTCCATGTATCCCTCCGACACGGAGCCGTGGGAACCGAACCTTACGACCCTCAAGGATTTCGACGTCAAGTGGAAGGATATGCTCCCTGTCGGGACGGCCGTCCCTACGCCGGTCGACGACCTGGAAAAGCAGGATGTCCGGCGGGTCTGGAACACCTTCACTCCGGCGCAGAAGGCGCAGTTGAACCTCAAGGTCGGTGTCTATGAGGGCGGCGGCTACCAATCCCGAGGTGTCTACCGGCCGGTCCAGGAGTGCCGCATGAAGATCAACGAATGCGAGGAATTCTGCCCGGTCTGCTCGCGCGCGATTACCCGCATGATCGGATATTACACGGAGTAAACAAAATTTTTTCATTTTTTTGACTACCCGTTTCCGCTTTTCGCCTGTCTTTAGGTTTTACGACTGACCACTATGGATAATGCGAAAAGAGGGTTCCTGGTCCTGTCGCTTCTCGCCGCAGCCGCCTGCGGCCGGGAGGCGGACGGATATATATTTGAAGATGTCCCCTTCAGCGTCATCCCGCAGCCGGCTTCCGTCACCCTCGGGGACGGATGGTTCGAACTGACGGGCGCTGACTTCTATGTCGACCCGGCCTTCGGTGACGCGGGCGTGGAGGTGGCCCGCGGCCTGGCGGACCGGCTCTGCGAAGTCTCGTACCTGCGGAGCCGGGTGAAGGTCGGCACGCCCCGCCGTCCGGCCGTCCGCCTGGTATCCGGCACGGTGACGGCATCGCCCGACTCCTACCGCCTCACCGTCGATTCCACCGGCGTCACCGTCACGGCCTCGACCCGCAGCGGCCTCCTGAATGCCGTCCAGACCTTGGCCCAGATGCTCCCCGCCTCCTTCTTCGACCGCGACACCCGCGGACAGCGCTACCGCATCCCCTATGCCGTCATCGAGGACAGTCCCCGCTTCGCCTACCGGGGTGTGCTCATCGACGTGGGCCGCCACTTCTATTCCGCCGGGGAGATCAAGCGCTGTCTCGACGTCATGGCCCTCTACAAGGTCAACCGCTTCCACTGGCACCTCTCCGAGGACCAGGGCTGGCGCATCGAAATCAAGAAATATCCCCGCCTGACCGAGGTCGGTTCCTTCCGCCGGGAGACCCAGGTCGCCCACTGGCGCGACAGCCTCGACCACCGGGAGCACAGGGGCTTCTACACCCAGGACGAGATCCGCGACGTGGTGGCCTACGCCGGCGCCCGCGGCATCACCGTCATCCCCGAGATCGACCTGCCCGGCCACATGATGTCCGCCCTCGCCGCCTATCCGGAACTCGGCTGCACCGGCGGTCCCTACGAGGTGGCGACCACCTGGGGCGTCAAGCCCGACGTCCTCTGCGCCGGCCAGGAGGCGACCTTCACCTTCCTCGAAGACGTGCTCACCGAGGTGCTGGACCTCTTCCCCTCGGAATACATCAACATCGGCGGCGACGAATGCCCGAAGGTCCGCTGGAAGGAATGTCCGCGCTGCCAGGCCCGCATCCGGGAACTCGGCCTCGCCGACCGGGATGGCCACACGGCCGAGCAGTACCTCCAGAGTTACGTGACGAACCGTATCCAGAAGTTCCTCGCTGCCCGGGGCCGCCGGATCATCGGCTGGGAGGAAATCCTGGAAGGCGACCTGGACGAAGGCGCCACCATCATGTCCTGGCGCGGCATCGAGCCCGGCATCCGGGCCGCCGCCCGGGGCTTCGACGCCATCATGGCCCCCAACTACTACATGTACATCGACCGCTACCAGACCGAGGAGTGGGACCGCGAGCCGGTGTCCATCGGTGCCTGCCTTCCGGTGGAACTGCTCTACTCCTACGAGCCCTGCGAAGGCGTGGCCGAAGGGGCGGAGGACCACATCATCGGCGTGCAGGCCAACCTCTGGACCGAGTTCATCGGCAGCGACGACTACCTCGAATACATGCTCCTGCCCCGTCTCGCCGCCCTCGCCGAAGTGCAGTGGGAGGCCGTCGGCGCCCGCGACTGGGACCGCTTCCGGGCCGCCCTCGACCACAGCGCCGCCATCTACGAGGCGATGGGCTACCCTTACGGGAAGCATGTCTGGGGCATCGCCGGCATGCCGGGCGAGGAGCATCCCGCCCGCACCCCGGAGGAACTGGAGGAATACCTGAAGGTCCGCAAGGGTCCTTGGGCGATGTCCTATGAAGAAGGAAAGAATTTGATTATCAAATAGAACCATGCGTCAATCAACCATCGGCAGGATTGCCTGCCTCGCCAGTGCGGCTGCCTTGCTCGCAGCCTGTTGCGGCCCCCGGGAAGTGAGAGTCATCCGGACGGAGGTCCCCGCCCGCCCCGCCGGACAGGAGGATGTCATCGGCCTCAGGACCGACCCCATCGACACGGTCCGCGTCGGCTTCGTCGGCCTCGGCGCCCGCGGCTCCTTCGCCGTCTACCGCTATACCAACGTGCCCTGGACCCGTCTGGTCGCCCTCTGCGATGTCCTCCCCGAGAAGGTCGAGCGCTCGAAGGCCTACCTCCTCGAAGAGGGCTTCCCCGAGCCGGCCACCTACACCGGCCTGGAGGGCTACAAGGCGATGTGCGAACGGGACGACATCGACCTCGTGTACATCTGTACCGACTGGGCGCACCACACCCCGGTCGCCCTCTACGCGATGGAGCACGGCAAGCATGTCGCCATCGAGGTGCCCGCCGCGACCTCCCTCGATGAGTGCTGGGCCCTCGTCAACACCGCCGAGCGCACCCGCCGCCACTGCATGATGCTGGAGAACTGCTGCTACGACTTCTTCGAACTGGCCTCCCTCCAGATGGCCCGCGAGGGTGTCCTGGGCGAGATCCTCCATGCTGAAGGCTCCTACCTGCACAACCTCAGCGACTATTGGAACGACTACTGGGAGAACTGGCGCCTGGACTTCAACTACCGCCACCGCGGCGACGTCTATCCGACCCACGGCCTCGGCCCCATTGCCCAGGCCCTCGACATCCACCGCGGCGACCGCTTCAAGACCCTCGTCGCTGTGGACACCAAGTCGGTCAACGGCCAGGCCTCCTTCGAGCAGAAGAAGGCGGAAGGTACGTATTTCCAGGATGAAGAGGCCGGGGCGTTCCGCAACGGCGACCTCACCTGCACCCTCATCCGCACCGAGAACGGCAAGTCGGTCCTCGTCGAGCACGACGTCCTCACCCCGCGCCCGTACAACCGGATGTACCAGCTGGTCGGCACCCTCGGCTATGCGGCCAAGTACCCGGTCGAGCAGTATTCCCTCCGCCAGCAGCAACTGGATGCCGCGGGCATCGCATACACTATCGAGAACCAGCATGCGGCCCTGCCCGACCAGGTGGCGGCGCAGCTCCAGGCAAAGTACCCGAACCCGATCCTCAGCGCCGAACTCGAGGACAAGGCCAAGGAGGTCGGCGGCCACGGCGGCATGGACTACCTGATGGACTACCGCCTCATCTACTGCCTCCACTACGGCCTCCCGCTGGACATGGATGTCTATGACCTGGCGGAATGGTGCTGCCTCGGTCCCCTCGGCGCCCTGTCGATGGACAACGGCTGCGCCCCGGTCGAGGTGCCGGATTTCACCCGCGGCGGCTGGCAGAAGACCGACGGTTTCAAGTATGCCTTCGCCGACGGGACCATGCGTTAAAAAACCAAGGAACAAATAGATATGAAAAAGAATGTGACTTTGATGGCTGCGGCCCTGGTGATGGGCCTGGCCGCCGCGGTCTCCTGCGGAAAGGATGACAACAACAACACCAACAACAATGGAAATAACGGCGGTGGTGAAACCACGAAAGAGTTCACCGGTGTCAAGATCGACGGCCAGTTCAGCGACTGGGACGCCTTGACGGCGGAGACGGCGACCGACAAGGCCGTGTGCACTTTCCTCGGCCCGGACAACACCCATAAGGCCATCCGTGCCCTGAAAGGCTGGTCCGACGAGATGAACATTTATTTCTACGCCGAAATCTCCCTTGAATACATCCAGGTTTCCGAGACGGCCCACGAGGGAGGCAACTCCAACGACGGCCACGGCGACTCCTCGCCTGGTCCCTTCCGGATCTATTTCGATGCCGACGGCAACCCTGCTACCGGATTCTACACCCATGCTGACGGCGAAGGCAACCCGTATATTCCGGAACTCGGCCTGGAGAACGGCTTCGAACTCTATCTGTTCGTCGATGCCAAGGACGGCAAGTGCAAGTTGGGTTGGTCGCAGCGTGTCCGTGCCCCGCGCCTGACGGCGAGCGGGGAACCGTATGCCTGCGAAGGCGACTACTACCAGCAGGGAAGCTGGTCCAGCCTCAAGGATCCGGCAGGCGGATGGGACTATCCGGACGGTGACAATATCACCCCGCGCCCGGAGAACTTCGCCTCGGCCGTGGCCAGCGGTGTCGCCCGCATCGAGTTCGCCGTGGAGAAGAGCGTCATCACCAACCTCGGCAAGGACAAGGTCGCCTTCGGCGCCATGCACGACAACGGTTCCCAGAAGGCCAGTTGGCGTTTCAGCGGCCTTCTCGGACCCCTCACCATGAAACTGTAGCATGTACTGGAACCACCTGCTTCCGTATGTCGCCTGTTGCGGCCTCCTGGCCGCGGCAGGCGCGTGCGGCAAGTCCGCTCCCGAGGCCGGGGATCCCCCCGGCGAGGTGACCTACACCTATGACGACACCTACTTCATCAACCCCGAGAAGGGCATGTACCTCACCAACGTCTACTATTTCCGGGACGGGAACGTCCCCGAAGCCGTCCCGGTCGACTACATGCGCTCCTTCCGGGCGAAGAACATGAGCCTGAGCTTCTCGCAGTTCTACCTCATGGACTTCATGGAAAAGGAGTTGTCGGATGCGGTGCTCGCCACCATCCGGGACGACTTCGCCCGCCACCGGGATGCAGGTCTCAAGACGATTGTCCGGTTCTGCTATACCTATACCGGCACCGAGAGCGACGAGCCCAAGGAGCCCGAGGTGGACCTGGTCCTGCGGCACATCGCCCAGGTCAAGCCCCTCCTGCAGGAGTACGCCGACATCATCTACGTCCTCCAGGCGGGATTCATCGGCTCCTGGGGCGAATGGTCCTTCACCACCCATTTCGGCGACGATGCCGACCGGACCCGCGTGATAGAGGCCCTGCTCGATGCCCTGCCGCCGACCCGCCAGGTCGCCCTCCGCACCCCGTCCTTCAAGACCCGGGTGCTCGGCACCAAGCTGCGCGACTCCGTCACGGTGGCGACGGCCTTCGACGGCTCCGCCAATTCCCGCATCGGCGGCCATAACGACTGTTTCCTCGCCAGCGGGAACGACGCCGGCACCTACCTTACCAATGTCGACCGTGCACTCTGGCGGGCTGACACCAAGTACACCATCATGGGCGGGGAGACCTGCCTCCCCGACCCGGACTACTGCAACTGCGAGAACGCCTACGACAACCTCGTGCGCTACCATTGGTCCTATCTCAATTCGGCCTACAACACCCGCTCGCTCCGCCTCCTGGAGGATGGCGGCTGCCTCGAAGACGTGTACAGGCGGCTCGGCTACCGGCTCTACCTGGAGAAGGCCGCCTTCACGGGCGACTGGAAGGCCGGCGGGACCATCCGCATGGAAGCCGTCATGTGCAACGGCGGTTTCGCCTCCCTGATGAATCCCCGGCGGATGGAACTGGTGGTCGACAACCCGGAGGACCCCGGCGACATCGCCGTCATCCCGCTGGAGACGGACCCGCGCCGTTGGCAGGGCGGCAGCAGGAACCTCTGGGTAGAGACCTTCACCCTGCCCGCCGGGTTGCGGCCGCGAACGCAGTACCGTCTCTACCTCAACCTCCCGGATCCGGCCGAGACCTTGTACGGTCGGCCTGAATTCAGCGTCCGCCTCGCCAACACCGGCATGTGGGATGCAGAGCGGGGCTACAACCTGATCGACACTTTTACCACACAACCATGAAGAAGAAAGAATACCTGATACCGACCCTGCGGTATGTACAAACCCATGTAGACAAGAATTTCCTCGCCTCGAACCCTCTCTCCGGGGATGGATTGCTGGATGACCTGGACGATCCGAAGACGTATGACTGGGAATGGTAAGCGGACACTGACTATGAAAAAGTATATCGCCCTGACGGCGGCCGCTGCCGCCCTGACGCTTTCCTGCACGAAGGAAGCCGAGATGTCCCTGGTCCCGGAGAACGTCGTGACCATCCAGGCCGCGTTCCCGGAGGAGCCGGACACGAAGACCACCCTCACCAACGACCAGTCGCTCCGCTGGACCCCCGGCGACGAGATTTCCGTCGCCCTGACCGACGGGACGGACTATATCCTCCGCACCTTCACGACCACTTCCTCTGCGGCGACCGCCACATTCACCGGCACGGTCCCGGACGGGTATACCCTCGCCGACAAGGCCTTCTATCCGGCCGACGACCGCCATTACTATGACGGAGAAAAAGTCAAGTTCAACATCCGGCAGGAATACGACGAGACGGGCGGGGCCTCCTGCATCCCGATGGTCGCCACCCGCGAAGACGGCACCTACCGCTTCAAGGCGGTCGGCGGCGCCATGAAATTCACCTACCTCCTGGCACCCGAGGATATCGACCGGGTGGTCTTCGCCTCTGCCATTTCGACCAACGGCCTCTTCCCGGTGGAAAACGGCAAGATGGTCCATGACAAGGTCGAGTTCACCGAGGCCGAGGTCGCGGACGGCTACAAGCTGAACCGCGGCGATATCACCTATCGTCAGCAGATTGCCGTCTCTGTGGCCCGCGATGCCGCCGGTACGGCGACGGCCTACATTCCCCTGTCTCCCCAGGCCAACTATGGTTACAAGCGGGTCACGGTCTTCGCCAAGGACGGTTCGACACTCTTTTCCAAGGACTTCTCTTACGAGACCGAAATCAGGGCGAACCGTGTTTCCGTCCTGCCTTCCTACCGCTTCCCCCAGGATACGGACGTAGACTTCTCCATGTTCAATTCCCTCAGTGCCCAGGCGGCGGCGACCGGCGAGGATGCCGAGTATGTCAAGGGTGCCCGCAGCGTCAAGTTCTATGCCGACATCCATAACATCTACGGCTATGTCGAGGTGGATATCGCTACCCTCGGCGCCGCCAACCTCACGAATCTGGACAACCTCAACGTCTGGATCGACAACGACGACATCCACGAAGGCGAGGGCGGCGGCTCGGCCCTGAACAACCCGGCAGCCTACGACATCGTCCTCCGGGGCGTGTCGGCAGCTTCCGGCCGTCCCAAGGCGTGGACGCCCGAATATCGCGTCCTCATGTCCGGCGACAACTTCGGCACCGCCGATGCATCTGTCATCGAAGCCGGTTCCGGCGAAGGCCAGGTGCTTTCCGGCGTGTTCAAGTACAAGTTCACCATCGCCCGCGACAAGGTCGGCCTGGCATCGGCCTCTTCCGCCCGCATCGGCATCAGTTTCGACGCCGGCAGCTTCAAGCTGGGCTCGATGGTCATCCCGCACCGCGGCGGTTACGAAATCTCCCTCCCCGTGCAGAAGGACTTCTCCCGGTGGGACAGCATCGAGGCCGCGACCGTCACCGGCAACACCCAGTACAACGGCGGCAAGAACCTCGCGACAAAATTCACCTACGACGATACCTACCTTTACGGCTACATGGAGATCGACCGCTCCAGTTCAATGACCAGCAACAACTTCAAGTATTTCAATGTCTGGGTCGACAACAACGGTATCAATGAAGGCAACAAGGGCGGATGGCTCCTGGTGAACTACATGGGCTTCGAGTACATCGTCCGGGGCCAGGCGGGTGAGAACGGTTCTCCCATCGACTGGAAGGACAAGCATCTCCGGGTCCCGACCTCTTCCGATTCCTTCGGTTCCCGTGTGCAGTCCGACCTGACGGATACGGAGGCCTTCGGTGAAGGCGAACTGGATCCGGAGACCGGTGTCTTCCGCTGGCAGTTCCGCATCCTGCGCTCCCTCGTGGGCATCGACAAGGCCTCGCTGGTCGCCGCCCGGGTGACCACCCCGCGCATCGGCGTCTCCTTCGATGCCGGCGGCTATGCGGCGGCCGATAAGTCCGGGATGGTCCCGGACCGCGGCGGCTTCGCCGTCCCGATGCTCTCTGCCGATGAGATTCCCGACCTGGAGGACATCTACAACTTCGCGAAATGGAACGACGTCGAGGCACTTCCGCTCAACAAGAACAACGAGGGCGGATCGGACACCACGAACCCCAACGCCGGTTCCTGGTGCAATTTCACGACCCTCAAGATGAAGGTCGACGGCGAGACGTGCTCCCTGTACATGGAGGTGCCTTCCGACAAGATCCAGGACTATGTCCAGCTCTTCATCGACGGCGATGGTGTCTCTTCCGGCCAGTACGGCTCCGACGTGTGGATGATCCACAGCGGTACCGGAACCGAGACCCTCATCACCGGCCGCCACAACGGCCTCGGCGACCAGACCTATGCCCCGACCCTCTACAAGTGGGATTCCAAATGGGTGGCGCAGACCGGGGAGGCCCCGGCTACCGGCCACGGCTGGGTCGACACCGCGAAGAAAGTCTTCAAATATGAGATTTCCTTCACCAAGGCTTCGGCCGGCCTGACTGCCGACACGTTCTGGATCAACGTCCAGTTCTACGGCAGCGCGACCGGCATGGGCAATACGACGACCGCGTCCCGCAGGGGCTACCGGGTCGATTGGACAACCGGAACGATAACGCAGTAGGGATGAGGCGGTTAGGAATCTGGATAGTTGGCATTGTGGGTTTTGTGGCTGCGGGCTGCACCGGAGGGAGGGATCCTTCCCTCCGGTTCGCCCCGGCCCAGGACGGGACGCTGCGCCTCTCTGACCGGGACTTCGACGCCTATGCCCGCGCCATTGTCCGCAGCGATGCGGCCGGGGCGGCGGCCCTCTTGGACCAGGGGTACACGCTGGCGGACAGCCTGTCGGCCGCCGACCCTGCTTCGGAAGCCCTCTACCTGTTCCGGGAAGGGCTCGCCGACCGGCTCGACGGAGTGGATTCGCCTTGGCGGGACGCGGAGAAATTCGCCTTGGCCCTCGACCGCGAGGTGCTGTGCCGGTCCTTGGAACCGGCTGATTTCCGGAAAATCAACTTCCAGCGGGAGCGGCTCCTGCTCAACGCTCCGGGCCGGGCCGTGTCGGACTTCCCGGTGGAGGATGCCGAGGGCGGCGTCCACCACCTCCGCACCCTGTGCGACCGGAAGACCCTCCTGTTCATCTACGGCCCCTCCTGTGCCGCCTGCGACCACCTCTCGGACGAACTGCGCTCCGACCGGACCCTCGCCCGCCTGATGGACGAAGGGAAGGTGACCGGACTGGCCCTGTATACCGGCGAGGACCTCGCCACGTTCCGGGAGATGTCCGGCCGGTTGCCGGGATGGACCTCCGTCCGGGATGACGGGGCTGTCTCTTTCGGCGGCGCCTTCGACACCCGGATGATTCCCTCGCTGTACCTCGTATCGGAAAACGGCATCGTCCGTTACCGGGGTGCCCGTTCGGTCCGCGAGATCCTGCCAGCCATCACCGAAGACCGTCTGTCCGACCGGCGGATTCCGTTGGAGGAAGGTGAGAAGGTCTGGGGCGGCCGGGTGGCCGACGGCCGCAACATGCCCTATACGGACGGCTTCTCCACGACCCTTTTCGAGAACAGCGGCAACCAGGTGATGCCCCTCCTGATGACATCGGCGGGACGCTATGTCTGGAGCCGGGAGCCGTTCGAGTTCCGGATCGAGGGACGCGACCTGGTCGTCAGCCGTCTCGGCGCCGAACTGGAAACGGCCCAGGTTGCGGAGGATCTGCCGGGCGTCTACCATTTTGCGATGCGCACCTTCTTCCCGCCCGAAGGCACGCTTCCGCCCGAGGAATTCTTCGAGAACCCCCAATACAACACCTGGATCGAACTCCAGTACAACCAGAACCAGGCCGACGTGCTCCGCTACGCCCGCGGCATCCTCGACCACGGCCTGCCCCCGGGTATCCTGATGATCGACGACACGTGGATGGAGGACTACGGCAAGTGGGTGTTCCACCCCGAGCGTTTCCCCGACCCGAAGGCGATGTGCGACGAACTCCATCGCATGGGCTTCAAGGTCATGCTCTGGGTCTGCCCCTTCGTGTCGATGGACCAGTACCCGATCTGGTGCGAAATCAACTCCTTCGGCGGCTTCCTCCGCCAGCCTGACGGCCGGGTCTATCCGGTCGAATGGTGGAACGGCGTGTCCGGAGAACTGGACCTGACGAATCCCGAAGCGGTGGACTGGTTCGACCGTCAGCTCCGGAACCTCGTGGATGCCTACGGGGTGGACGGCTTCAAGTTCGACGCCGGCGATTTCAACCTTTTCCCGGCCGATGCCGTGGCGATGGAGCCCGCGAAGCCCTGGGACCTCTGCGCCCGCTTCACGGCCTTCGCCGACCGGTATCCCTACAACGAGTACCGGGCCTCGTGGAAGTCGGGCGGCAAGCCCATCGTCCAGCGGCTCCATGACAAGTCCCATACCTGGGACGCCCTGACGGTGCTCCTGCCCGAGATGATGGCCGAGAACCTGCTGGGCTACTGGTTCTCCTGTCCGGACATGATCGGCGGCGGCAGTTTCGCCTCCTTCCTGCCCGGCTGCCCCATCGACCAGGACCTCATCGTCCGTTCGGCGCAGACCCATGCGCTGATGCCGATGATGCAGTTCTCCGTGGCCCCCTGGCGGATCCTGGACCAGGCCCATCTCGATGCCGTGCTGAAGGCGGTCGCGGTCCGGAAGGCGGTCCTCCCCGAGATCATCGCCCTGCTCGAGAAGGCCGCTGCGACCGGCGAACCGGTCGTAGCCCCGCTCGAATATGTCTTCCCCCATGGCGGCTATGCCGAGGTCCGGGACGCGTTCATGCTGGGCCGGGACCTGCTCGTGGCCCCGATGCTCGATCCGGGGACCGTCCGCACGGTCGTGTTGCCGGAAGGCAGCTGGACGGCCGACGACGGCACCGTCTATGAGGGGGGACAGACCGTCGAGATCGAGGTCCCCCTGGATCGCATTCCCTATTTCCGTAAGAACAAACATTGACTGATATGACAAGCAAACCTATCATCTGGATGCTGGCTGCCCTTTCGGCGGTCGCCTGCGGGAAGGCTTCCGAACCGGATACACCGGTGGTGCCCGACCCGGGGCCGGATATCCCGGAGGTGACATCTTCGGGTGACCTCGCCTGGAGCATGCCCGAGCAGCCGGATATCGATGTCCAAAGTTACATCTTCCCGGAGGCCCCGTTCCGCTATGATGTCCGTTTCGAATACGACGACACGAACTTCCCCAACCCGGAGCGCGGCCCCTACAACCCGGTTTCTTACGCCTACCAGAACGGGGCGATTCCCGGGCTCCAGTCCGTCTCGTCCATGGCCCGCACCCGGGAGAGCGGCTGTTCACTGATGTTCTCGCTCTTCTATCTGTGTGACTTCCTGGACAGCCCCATCTCCGACGCCGTCCTGGAGCACATCGCCCAGCACCTCGCCAACGTGCGGGAGGCCGGTTGCAAGACCATCTTCCGGGCGGCCTACAGCTGGTATTGGAACGCCTCCAACAAGACCCAGCAGGAGCCTGACGCGCCGATGATCCTCCGGCACATCGGACAGCTCAAACCCATCTTCGAGGAGTTCGCCGACATCATCTATGTCGTCCAGATGGGTTTCGTGGGCACCTACGGCGAGTTCGCCTACACCACGAACGTGAACACGACGGAGGAGAAGACCGCCATCATCAAGGCGGTGCTGGATGCCGTGCCGACGCGGCGGAACGTCGCGGTCCGGACCCCGACCATCATGCGCGAGGCCCTCGACTATGCGATGGGCACCCCGTTCAAACTGCGCGACACCCTGACGGCGGCGACGGCCTTCGACGGCTCGTACAAGTCCCGCCTCGGGTGCTTCAACGACTGCGCCTTCGTCAACAACAACGACGGCGGCACCTACGGCGACAACGTCGACCGCACCCTGTGGCGCGTGATGTCCCGTTACGTGACCCTCGGCGGCGAATCCTGCTACCAGGGCAGCAACACCTACTGCGAGTGCATCCCCTCGTACACCAACCTCCGCACCTTCCATTGGTCCTACCTGTCCAACCACCACGACATCATCAAGATCTGGAAGAGCATGGGCTGTTACGACGATGCCTCTGCCCGCGTGGGTTACCGCTACGTGCTGAACGGAGCGGCCTTCGAGGGTGATTTCGCGGCAGGGGAGGACCTGATCGTCCGGCTCTGCCTGGCCAATTACGGCTACGCCTCCCTGATCAATGCCCATGACCTCGAGTTCATCGTCGCCCCGGCGGACGCCCCGGCGGCCGGGACGACCTACAAGTCCGCGACCGACCCGCGCATCTGGCAGGGAAGCCACTACTACACCCACACCGAGCGCTTCATCCTCCCGGAAGACCTCGTCCGGGGCCGGAAGTACAACTTGTACGTCCGGATCGCGGATGCGGAGCCGACCCTGCACGACCGCCCCGAATACTGCATCCGTTTCGCCGACAAGGGCATCTGGAATGCAGAGATCGGTGCCAACCTGATTACCACCTTCACCGCTGAATAGGCCATGAGAAAGCTGTTGTTCTCCCTTTTGATGCTTTGCGCCGCCCTTCCCGTACTGGGACGGGAGGTCCGCGGCCGGGTCCTTGACCAGGATGCCGTACCCCTCGAAGGGGTGGCGGTCCTTGCCGGGCCCAAGACCGGCACCTTGACCGGGGCGGACGGGACCTTCTCCCTCCGTGTCGCCGACGGTCCCGTGTCCCTCGAATTCTCCTGCCTGGGCTACCAGACAGTCCATCAGGACGTTCCGGCGATGAACGACTATGTGGAAGTCACCCTCGACACCGACGACATGACCCTCGACGAGACTGTCGTCATCGGCTACGGCACGGCCAAGAAGGTCAACCTCACCGGCGCCGTCTCCACCGTGACGTCCAAGGAACTGGCCAACCGCACCTCCAACACCCTCACGCACATGCTCCAGGGATCGGTGCCGGGTCTGTATGTCAAGACCTATTCCGGCAACCCGGCCGACGAGGCCTCCATCAACCTCCGCGGCTATGCCTCCATCAATAACTCCTCCGGCTCGGCCCTCGTGCTGGTCGACGGGGTGGAGGGCGACCTGGCGAAGGTCAACCCTTCCGACGTGGAGTCCGTTTCCGTCATCAAGGACGCCTCGTCCTCGGCCATCTACGGGGCCCGGGCGGCCTACGGCGTCATCCTCGTGACCACCAAGTCGGGGACGGCCAGCCGTCCGGTCGTGCACTACAACGGCCATGTGGGCTTCTCCGTCCCGACCACCGATACCGATTACGAGACCCGCGGCTATGACTCGGTCTACATGCTGGACCTGTTCATCAACGCCCAGAAGGGGCACAACTACTCCAACTACACCGAGGCCGACATGGCCGAACTGTATGCGCGCCGGAACGACAAGACGGAGAACCCCGACCGCCCCTGGATCCTCACCGAGGAACGCGGTGGCCGCCTCTCCTACATCTACTACTGCAACACGGACTGGTACCACACCCTCTACACCGACTTCAACCCCTTCACCCGGCACAATGTGTCGGTGAGCGGCGGCGACCAGAAGGTCAAGTACTACTTCTCCGGCGGCTATGAGCACAAGGAGGGTACCTTCCAGGTCCGTCCGGAGAAGTTCAACAAGTACAACCTCCGCTCGAAACTGGACGTGAACGTCACCCCCTGGCTGTCGCTCTCGGACAACATGAGCTTCTACAACCAGGACTACGACTATCCGGGCAACTCCTCCGTCGACTACACCTTCGCCTATTCGAGCGTCCATGCGATGGCCTCCCTCCCGCCGAAGAACCCCGACGGGACCTGGGTCTACCAGACCATCTTCAGCGGCAACAACGTCACCAACGGCTGCCATATCGAACTGGGCGACGACACCAAGTACAACCGCCGCACGAAGTACAGTTTCGCCAACACCCTGGAACTTTCCCTGCATCCCCTCGAAGGGCTGGACATCCGGGCCAACTATTCCTACAAGCTCAACCAGTCCGTCTACACCTCCCGCTGGACCAACATGGAGTATTCCAAGTATCCCGGCGAGATTCTCAAGGACACCCAGGGCCGCTTCATGAACCGCCTGGAGGAGACGCGCAACGTGAGCACCTACAACGCCGCCAACCTCTGGGCCACCTACGGCCGGACCTTCGGCGGCGCCCACCACGTCAAGGCCGTCCTCGGTGCCAACTACGAGGGCCACTACTACAAGAACATGTACGCGTACGGCGACAACCTCTCCTCACCCTATGTCAACGACTTCAACACCCTGCTCTCCACGAGCGGGTCGGGCGAGAAGTCCACGGGCGTCGGTGGCGGCCAGGGGCGTTATGTCCTCGAAGGCGTCTTCGGGCGCGTCAACTACGATTACCTGGAGAAATACCTCTTCGAGTTCAGCTTCCGCGAGGATGCTTCCTCAAAGTTCCCCGACGGGCACCGCTGGGGGTTCTTCCCCTCCGTCTCCGGCGGCTGGAAACTCTCCGAGGAGCCCTTCTGGGCGCTGCTGCGCGACGTCTGGTCGCTCAACAAACTGCGCCTCTCCTACGGCACCCTCGGCAACCAGAGCATCGGTGAATACTACAAGTTCGTACGGACGGTCAGCCTCAGCAGCCAGAACTACCTGTTCGGCGGTGACGGCAAGGTCACGAGCGCGACCCTCAGCGACCCCGCTTCCACGGATATCACCTGGGAGACCACCAAGCACTACAACCTCGGCCTTGACCAGGGCTTCTTCGCAAACCGCCTCCTGTTCACCGCGGACCTGTTCATCCGCGACACCGAGGGCATGGTGGTGACGGGCGAGGTCCTGCCGGCGGTGTACGGCCGCGGCGCCCCCGAGCGCAATGCCGCCGACCTCCGCACCAAGGGCTATGAACTGTCCGTGACCTGGAAGGACACCTTCGGCTTCCTCGGCAAGCCCTTCACCTATGGCATCACCGCCACCCTGGCCGACGACATCGCCAAGATCACGAAGTACCAGAACCCGACCCGTATCCTCAACACCTACTACGAGGGCATGACCCTCGGCGAAATCTGGGGCTACCGGACCGACGGGTTCTTCGCCACCGACGAAGAGGCGGCCGCCTATACCGACTACTGGAACGGCGGCATCGACTGCGATGCCGTGTCCGCCGCCCTCGCGGGCGGCTGGAAGGCCGGCGACGTGAAGTTCCTCGACCTCGACGGCAACCGCATCATCAACAAGGGCAGCGTCACGGTCGACGAGCCGGGCGACTGGACCGTCATCGGCAACTCCCGGCCGCGCTACCAGTACGGCCTGACCCTCACCGCGCAGTGGAACGGCTTCGACTTCTCGCTGTTCTGCCAGGGCATCGGCAAGATGGATTTGTGGCCGCAGTTCGACAATACCTCGTTCTGGGGCCCGTACAACCGCGAAGCTTCCTATATCCAGAAGGACTTCCTGGACAAGTGCTGGTCCGAGGCGCATCCGGACACCTACTATCCGCGTCCGCGCGGCGGCATGGCCATGCAGAGCGGCACCTACATCAGCACGCCGAACGACAAGTTCCTCCTGGACATGGCCTACCTGCGGGTGAAGAACCTCACCCTCGGTTATACGCTGCCGCAGCGCTTCGTTGACAAGGTCGGCCTGGAGAACGTGCGCGTCTACTTCACCGGGGAGAACCTGGCCTATTTCTGTGCCCTGAAGGACATCAACCCCTACATCGACCCCGAGCAGATGATTTCGAGCGGGACGCTCGGCTTCCGCTACCCGTGGCAGAAGCCCTTCGTGTTCGGCCTTGACATAACATTCTGATGGCTATGAGATACAGAACCCTACTCATGACAGCCGCCCTGGCCCTGGGGGCCGTCTCCTGCGACCTTTCCATCCAGGGGCTGGAGCAGTATCCGCTGGACAAGGAGTCCGAAGGCTCCTACTTCCAGGACGCCGCCCAACTGCAGGCCTATTCCAACTCATTCTACAAGGACCTCTTCACCGGCCCGTTCCATGACGGCACCGACGACCTCCTGCTCGCCTCCAGCCTCAGCACCTGGATCCGCGGCGGCAACCTGCGTACGGTCCCGTCCTCCGGCGGCGGCTGGTCCTGGGGGACCCTCGCCGACATCAACGCCCTCCTCGACCACCTGGACCGCTGCTCCGACGCGGCGGTACGGGAGGAGTACGAGGGTCTGGCCCGCTTCTTCCGGGCCTACTTCTACTACCTGAAGGTCCGCAGTTTCGGCGATGTGCCCTGGTATGACCATGAACTCAACGCCGCCGAATCCTCCGAACTCTACAAAGGCCGCGACAGCCGCGACTACGTGATGGAGCGGATGCTGGAGGACATCGACTTCGCCATCGGCCACCTGCCCTCCGGCAAGCAGCTCTATCGGGTGACCCGGTGGACGGCGATGGCCTTCAAGTCGCGCTTCTGCCTGTTCGAGGGCACGTGGCGCAAGTACCACGGCAACATCGACCCGGTGACGGGCGAGACCTACGGGCATGGTGCCGACTACTACCTTGGCCTGTGCGCTGCCGTGGCGGAGGACTTCATCCGCACATCGCCCTACACCATCTACGAGACCGGGCATCCCGAGTCGGACTATGGCCACGTCTTCAACCAGGCGACGGCCGATGCCGACGAGGTCATCCTGGCCAAGAGTTATTCCCTGGCGCAGTCGGTGTCGCACACCGCGACCTACAACACCTTCGGCAGCACCACGGCGAGTTCGTTCAGCAAGAAGTTCGTCGACGCCTTCCTGATGGCCGACGGCACGCGGTTCACCGACCGCGCGGGCTGGCAGACGATGGAATATTACGACGAGACGACCGGCCGCGACCCGCGCCTGGGGCAAATCATCCGTACGCCCGGCTACCGGCGCGAGGGGCTGGATTCCCTGCTCTGCGCCGACTTCAACCACACCTTCACCGGGTTCCAGCCGGTCAAGTACGCCCTGAGTTACACGGAATATCCGAGCTTCAACTGGGGACCGACCGACAACGACCTCCCCATCTTCCGCGCCGCCGAGGTGTACCTCAACTATGCCGAGGCCCAGGCGGAGCGCTCCGACCGGGATATCACCGATGAAGACCTGGCTCTGTCCGTCACCCCGCTCCGCCACCGCGCCGGGATGCCGGCGATGGCCGCCGTGTCCGTGATGGACGCCGCACCGGACGACACCTACATGGGCTCCGCCCGCTGGGGCTACCGCAACGTGGCCGGGAAGCACCGCGGAACCATCTTGGAAATCCGCCGCGAACGCCTCGTCGAACTGGCGATGGAAGGAGATTTCCGGCACTACGACCTCCTGCGCTGGAAGGAAGGGAAATGCGTGGAGCAGGAGATGTACGGCATGTACTTCCCCAGGCTCGGCGCCTACGACTTCGACCATGTGGTCGGCAAGGACGGCACCCTGCGTGACGAGATGTACATCTACCAGGATGCCGCCGACAAGGACAAGGGCCCGGCCGGCGTACCGGCTTGGAAGGTCGGAGAAGGCTATTTCATCCTTTCCGGCGGGACCTCTGGCTATGTGGATCCCCATGCGGGCATCTCGCGCACCTTCGACGAGGGCCGCGACTACCTCAACCCACTCCCGACCACCGAATTGTCCGTCAACCGGGCCCTCCTCCAGAATCCCGGCTGGCAGGATATCGAACGTAACTGATGAAAACGATGAAAGCATACCGATTGATTGGTGCAGGTCTGGCGGCCCTCCTGGCCGTGGCCTGCGGAAAGGAGGGGGGCGACACCCCGGGCGTGCCGGACGACGGCATGCCCCGCTTCCAGACGGTGACCGTGGCCGAGTTCCTCTCCTTGGAGACCGGCTCGACCTACTACCATCTGAAGGGCAAGGTCGCCTCCGTCTCCGACAGCCATTATTCCCAGTTCATCCTGGATGACGGCACCGCATCGGTGACCGTATACGGCCTCTGGTCCAGCCAGGGAGGAGGCCGCATCTACGACATGGGCGGCTACAAGGTGGGCGATGCCGTGTCCATCGCGGCGCAGCGGGCCGACTACCTCGGCGCCATCGAGGCCCGCAAGGCCTACCCCTACGACCCCTCAGCAGTCGTCCTGTGGGTGTCGCCCCTCGAATTCATCTTCCCGAGCGCGGGCGGCAGCGAGCCGCTCGAGGTGCTCGCGGCCGGCACGCCTTCCTTCGAGACGGCGGAGTCCTGGCTGCGGGTCGAAGGTCCCGATGCCTCCGGGGCCTATGCGCTGAAGGTGGATGAGAATACGGACCTCGACGACCGTATGGCCAATGTCTATGTCGTCTACGGCGACGTCCGCCAGCGGGTCAGGGTCTACCAGGATGCCTTCGTGCCTGTGGTGTCCACGGTTGCGGAGGCCGTTTCGCTCCCGTTCGCCCGGGTGCAGGGTACGGTGACGGCCCTCGATGCCGAAGGGTATGTCCTCGCCGATGCGACCGGTGCGGTCTTCGTCCGGGCAGCGGCGCCGGAGGTCGGCACGGTGATGGATGTCATCGGCAACCTCTCCACCGAGGACTTCCTGACCTCCATCGTCCCGGTCCGCACTTCCCGTAACGGTTCGGCCGAAGTGGTCCTGCCCGGGGCGGAGAAGTTGACGGCCGCGTCGGCCCGCTCGCTGGAAGCCTCCCTCGCCGGGAAGGACGGATCGGTCCCGGGCCTCCTGAACCTCCGCTATGTCGTCGTCGAGGGTATCGTGGCCGAAGCGGACGGCCGGTACGTCTTGCGTGATTTCAATACGGACGAGGACATCGTAACCGTCCGCGGCGACCTGTCGGGCCGTCTCGGCGCCTTCCTCGCCGTCTCGGGCTACCTCTTCCGCTATGCCGGGGGCGTGCTGGAACTCCTTCCCGCCTCCATCGCAGCCGCGGTGGTCGACTCCGCCGTCACCATCGACGGCAAGTTCGACGACTGGGCCTCTATCGAGGGCTACAGCCAGGATTCCTCGAACCCGGTCTACGGCTTCAAGGTCTATACGGCAGGTACCGACATCTACCTGTATGCGAAGATGCGCCGCGACTTCTTCACCGAGTGGGGCGTCTACAAATACTTCCTGCAGGTGTACTTCGACACCGACCTAGACCAGACGACGGGTCCCTACGCCTGGGTCTTCCGGGGGCTGGATGCCAGCAGTTACATCCGTGTGACCAACGGAAGCGAGGGAGGCTTCAACACCTCCGGCCAGGGCTCCATCTTCTTCAGCTTCCTCGGTGGGGACGGCCTTCCGTTCATCTCCGCCAACGCCAGTCTCTTCGCGGGCTACTTCTTCGCCTCCAACGGCAGCTACCCGTGCGGCGGCGCCATCTCCGGCGATGCGGTCGAATTCGAATGGCGCCTCGACATGGGCACCCTCACCCTGCCCCGCCATGCCCGGATCGGCATCGGCCTCCGCCTCTGCCACGAAGGCCCCGACACCCCCTCCGGCGACCAGGAGAACTACTTCCTCCCCGCCACCGGTTGGGCTTATTATGATATTCCATAAATCTTCAACACTAAAAATAATCAAACATGGAAAAGAAAACA